>DATFGQ010000026.1:0-13113 GCA_035249305.1 Blastocatellia bacterium
ATAACGAGTAGGAGCATGCCTAACCTGAGTGTGACGCGATTGAGGAGCAAGGGGTTGGTGGGGGTGGTGGACCGTCAGGACCTGTTGTTCACGCAGGGGGAGGTGCAGCAGCTCTTCGCGGAGACCTTCGCTCAGCCGCTCCCGCCCGATCAGGTGAATCAGTTTTACGAGAAGACCGACGGGTGGGTGACGGCGCTCCAGTTGATTCATCAATCGCTCGACCGCCTGGGCGACCAGGGTCATCAACGGACCGCGGAGGGCGCGGGCGCTGAGCGGACTTGGCTCACGGCTGCTTTTCAGCAGTCGGAGCTCGACGTGTTCGATTATTTCGCCGAAGAGGTGCTCCAGTTCGAAGCGCCCGAAACCCGTCAGATGCTCGGCCGGCTGTCGCTGCTCGACCGCATAGACCCCGCGATATGCGGCACGGCGCTCGGCATCAGCGACTGTCAGTCGGAGCTTCGCGCGCTCGCGCGGCGCAACGTCTTCATCTCGCACGTCTACGCCTCGGGCGTCGAGGAGGAGTATCGTTTGCACCCGCTGTTTCGCAGCTTCCTCAACCGCTGGCTGGCCGCCGAGCTGGGACCAAAGGAAGTGAAGCGGCTGCACAGTGAATGCGCGCGCTATTTCGTCGACACGTCTCAATGGGACCTGGCCGTACACCATTACACAGAGGCGGACGCGGCAAACGACGTGGCTGACATGCTCGCGCGCCACGGGGCGGACCTCGTCGGATCGGGCCGGTTCGAAACGATCAAGCGGGCCTTCGAACGCTTGCCACAAGTCGCGATCACCGACCACCCGCGCGCCCTTATCACGCGCGCCGACATCGCGCTGATCGAAGGCGATCACGCGCGAGCACTCACCTTGTACACGCAGGCCGCCAACATCGCGCGCACAGCGCGAGAGACTACCGTCGAGGCGGAGGCCCTGCGCGGGCAGGCTTACATAGATCGTTATCGCGGCAATTGCGGCGAGGCGATCACGCGCGCGAGCGCGGCCATAGACCTGGCCCCCGAGCTTGCTTCGCTGCGCGCGCGGTGCTTCAACACGATAGGCTTATGTTATTTTACGGCGCTGCACGACCACGAGCGCGCGATCGAAAGCTGGCGCGCGGCGCTCGACGAGGCCCGCTTGGCCGACGACGACCGCTTCGCGCGGATAGTCCTGCACAACCTCGGGCTGCCTTATTCGGTCGAAGGCGATTTCAACGAAGCGCTCCGGTGGCTGGGCCAGATGATCGAAACGCGCGCGGAAGCCAGGGGCGAGAACCAACCGGCCGAAGCCACGCCTTTCCCGCAAGAGGCGATAGCGCACCTGAACATCGCGCGGCTGAAGATCGTCCAGGGCCGGCTGGACGAGGCGGAGTCCCACCTGGAGCTTGCGCTCGACCGCTGCCAGTTGTTCAACCTCAAGTCGGCGACCGCCGAGACGCTCGAAGCTTTCGGCAATCTCTACCGAGAGCGTGGAGAGTTCTCGCGCGCGATGGATTTTTACGACGAGGCCGCGCGAGCTTACCGCGACGCGGGGCTCTCGCTGAAAGACCGCGAGCTTCTAGACGAGCGCGCGACCCTTTACCTCCGCATGAACGAGCTTGTGCTGGCCGAGCGCGAAGCCAACGAGTACTACCAGGCCAGGAAAGAGAGCTCGCCCGGCGAGCGGAGCACGGCGCTCATAACGCGCGGTCGCATAGAGATGGCGGCAAGCCGCACGGTCGAGGCCGAAGCGTCGCTCGTCGAAGCGGCGGCGCTCGCGCGGACGGGCGGGCTCTACTACAACGAAGCGCGCGCGGCCACGTCGCTGGCGCGGCTGCTGTGGTCGGCGGGCCGCTCGGGCGAAGCGCTCGCGCAACTGAGGCGCGGGGTCGATCTTGCTATCAGGTACGATTACTCTTACTGGCTGGCTTCAGAGGCCGCGTCGGCCCGTGAGCTGTTCCGCGCGGCGATTGACCGAGGGCTGGCGGCCGATTACCTGTCGCAAGTGGTCCCCGCGCAATTGCGCGACGCCGGTACGGATGAGACGGCCGGCCAGCGCGAGATTAAATCACCGCCGCCCGTCGAGCTGATTATCGAGCGCCCGAATTACGATCTCGCCATTAACATGCTAGGCCCGGCCGAGATCTACCGCGACCCGTCGGACACGCTGAAAGACGCATGGCGTCTTACGAAAGCGCTCCACATACTCTGCTACATCGCTTCGCGCCGCAACCACCGGGCGCCTAAAGACACGCTCGTCGATCTGTTCTGGGAAGACGCGGACCCCGATACCGTGGCCAAGAATTTTCACCCGACGATTTCGCACCTGAGGAAGGCGCTCAACACGGGTCAGGTCGTCAAGAAAGATTTCGTGCTCTACCGCGAGGGCGCGTACCTGCTCAACCCGCAGTACCAGTACCAGATCGACGCCGAAGAGTTCGAGCGGCTGTTGGCCGACGCGCGCGAGGCGCGGCGCAGCAGCGACGCCGAAGGCGCGGCGCAGCTTTTGACGGAAGCCATACGGATTTATCGCGGCGATTTCCTCGAAGAGTTTTACTACAACTGGATCGAAGAGCTTCAAGGCTACTACAGGGACCTCTACCTCGAAGCTCTCAAAGAGCTGATCGCTTATCACAGCGAGCGCGCGGACCACGAGCTGGTGATCCGCTACGGCCAGATGATTCTTCAACGAGACGCATACCAAGAAGACGTTCACTGTCAGGTGATGGAAGCGCACGTCAGGTCTGGCAACCGCGCGGCGGCCATAGAGCAGTTCGACGGGCTGCGCCGCATGCTCCGTCGAGAGCTCGGCGTAGAGCCTTTGCCCGCGACCATCGCCAAGTACGAGTCGCTCATCAGGTAGCCCATTACAATCGAGTGCGGCTGTAATAAGAAGCGCCTCTTTCGGAGTGCGCCGACTTGTCGCCGCTTTTGTTTAGAGGAAGCCGTTTTGCCTAACGCAAAAGCGGTGACAAGTCACCGCACTCCGAAGAAGATGCCGCATCCAGCGGGCTGACCTCCCTCCCTCTTTAAGGTTTATTCAAGAATCATTCAATACCGAGGAAGTATAACCTCGCACGTAAGGTAGAGCTAAGCACCTTCGGGCAAGCCGGTCTGTCTGTGCGGCGCACGAATTGCTCGTAACGTTGGAATTTCTCTTCGGACGCGCAAATCTGTACTGAATTTTGCCATGTCGCTCAGCGTGGCTGTGACGGAAATGATTCACCCTTTCTCTAAGAAATCCCGCCGTAAAGGAGTCCTCACCATGAAGAAGAACTCTTCCGCTAAGCGAGCTGCTCACATAATTCGCCGCCGTCTGACCGTTATCCCGCGACCCGCGTTCTATCTTCTGGCGACGGTCTTTGTTCTCGCGGTCATCTCGGCGCAGCTTTCGTCCTCGCTCACGGCCGCGCAGTCGGGTAAGGCCGCGACGCCGCAGCAGCCGCAAGCCGGACCGGCCCGGCGCGCGCTTGAGCCTACGGCGAGGGCCGCCGCCGCGCTCGACACGCTGCGCCGCGCGGCGGGCAATCGCGTTGCGACTCAATTGGCCGCGCAGACGGGGAACTACAGCTTCGTTCGCGCGACCGACGGCGCGGTGCTGGCGGCCGACAACACGGCGGCCTCGCCCGAAGACCGCGCGCTGGCTTTCTTAAGCGCTCACGGCGGAGTGGTGGGGATCAACGACGATGAGCGAGCGAGACTCGCGGGCCGCAGCGTTGCGGGCAAAGCCGGAACGAGCGCGCCCGCCGCAAGCGAGCTGCGCGCAGCCCGCGTCGAAAGCGATGAGGTCAGCGGGACTCACGTGCGGTTGAACCAGTTTTATCTGGGCATGCCCGTCTTCGGCGCGCAGGTGATAGTTCATATGAACAAGCGCGGCATAACGGCCGTCAACGGCCACTTCGTACCCGACATCAGAACGGGCGGCGCTCCGCGCATAACGCCCGCCGAGGCAGCCGAGATCGCGCTGCGCTTCCGAGTCGGGCCGAACCCGCTTCGCGTCGTCAGAGTCGATCTGAGCATCTATCGCGCGGGGCTTTTGGAAGGCTATCAGGGCGACAGCCTCCTGGCTTACAGCGTCGAGGTGACGGACGGCAAACGGCTGCGCGAGCAGATATGGATCGACGCGCAGAAGGGCGGCTTGATAATTCGCATACCGCTGAATCACACGGCCATGCACCGCACTATCTATTCGCCCGACTACGACCCGGAAAATCCCGACCTGTTCGTCGTGCGCCGCGAAGGCGAGCCGCCTTACCCCGGCCCTCCGCCCGAGCTTGGCGGCCACCCGTTCAACAACCTTTATGATTTCGCGGCGCACACTTATAACCTCTATCGCTCGGCCTTCGGGCGCGACGCCTACGACGGGGCGGGACACCCGATGGCGAGCGTATACCTCGTCAACGACCAGTGCCCGAACGCTTACTGGAACGGCATTGCTACGAACTACTGCCCGGACCTCGACGCAGACGACGTAGTCTCGCACGAGTGGAGCCATGCTTACACGCAGTTCACTCACGGGCTGATCTACGCCTATCAATCGGGCGGGCTGAACGAATCTTATTCTGACATCTTCGGCGAGACCGTGGACCTGCTCAACGGCGTAGACGGCGAAGGGGGCTCGAACAACGCCGAGCCGCTCCCGAACGGGCAGCGGTGGCAGGTAGGCGACGACGTTCCGTCGCTCAACCAGGAAGCGCTCGGCATACTGCGCGACATGTGGGACCCGACGCGTTACGGCCAGCCGGATAAATCCTCTTCGCCCAACTACGGCTGCGCGGCCGACGACGTTCACAACACGTCGGGCGTGCCTAACCACGCTTACGCGATGCTGGTCGACGGCAAGACCTTTAACGGCCAGACGGTCCAGGCCATAGGCTTTACTAAAGCGGCTCACATCTACTGGCGGGCGGCGTCGGTTTATCAAACGCCGACTACGGATTTCGCCAACCACGCGCAGTCGTTGCTCGCGGCGGCCGACGATTTGATACAGGCGGGAACGAATCTCAACGCGCTGTCGACCAGCTCGACGGCGAGCGTTCCTTCGGGCCAAGTCGTGACCGCGTTCGACCGACAGCAGGTCGAGAAGGCCATCCTCGCCGTAGAGCTGAACCAGCCTTCGCCATGCCCTATCGTCATACTGCTCGACCCCGCGCCCGCAGAGATTTGCCAGGGCTCCGGGACCATCTTCAGCGAAGACTGGGAGACGGGCATGGACGGCTGGACGACGACCAGCACGGGGGTCAACATCGAGTGGGATAACAGGACGTGGGTCGTCGACGCCAGCCTGCCCGCGGGCCGCGCGGGCTCGGCCGCTTACGCGCGCAACCCGGCGCTCGGTGAGCCGGGCGGCGGCACTTGCCAGCCCGGCGGAGACTACTCGGGCCAGTTCACAATCGACGGCCCTACGATCACCGTCCCCGCAGGCGCATCGAGTTTGCGGCTCAGCTTCGATCATTACGTAGCGAGCGAAGCGACGTTCGACGGCGGGCAGTTAGAAGTCAGCGTCAACGGCGGGTCGTTCGCTCTCGTAGCGCAAGGGAGCTATCTGCACAACCCGCCGAACTCTCAATTTGAAGCGGCCCCGCCCATCGGCCTCAACACAAACCCGAACGCGGGCGAGTTCGCATGGAACGGCACGAACATAGGCACGCCCACGGGCTCGCCACCGGGTTCGTGGGGTACGACGCTCGTCGATTTGAGCGCGCTCGCCTCGCCCGGCAGCACGATAAAGCTCCGCTTCAATTTCAGCCAGGACGGCTGCAACGGCGTCGACGGCTGGTACGTCGACAACATACGCCTCTTCGCTTGCCCCACGCTTGACGGCCCGACGCTGACGGTGGCCGCGGACTACGAGAACCCTGACACGAACGGCTCATACACGCTCAACTGGACTCGCCCGGCGGGCGCCGTGGGGCCTGACGTTTTGCAAGAGTCGGCCACCTCTTGCGCGCCGCTTCTTTCCGACAACGCCGAGGGCGGGTTGGGCCAGTGGACGGTCGCAAGCGCTGGCGGCCCCGCGCCGTTACAGCCGACATGGACTAACGCGCCCGCCAACGCGAAGCCGAATCACGCGAGCGCCACCTTCTGGGCGCACGGCACCGAAGAGAGCGTAAGCACATTTACGACGCTGACCTATAACCTTCCCGTTCAGATACCGACCGGCGGCGTGACCACGCTCAGTTTCTCCGACTGGTACTTTAACGAAGACGACGACAAGGCCGCGGTCGAAGTCTCGACAGACGGGGGCGCAAGCTGGACGGCCGTTTACACGGTCGAGCGCGGGATGGGCGCCTTGCCCGACGTTGGCGTAGACGCGTTCGCCAACGAGCAGCTAACGCGGCGACAGATAGACCTGACCATCTACAGCGGGAAGAGCATAAGGCTGCGCTTCCGCTACGACCTGGGCGGGGATGACTTCATATTCTTCGTCCAGTACGGTTGGTACGTCGACGACATCTCGATCAAGAGCGATAACTGGACCGACGTTGCCACGACTACGGGAACCTCGTTCACCGTGAGTGGGCGCGGCGCGGGCACGCGCTGTTACCGAGTGCGTACTACGTACCTGATCAACTCGCAACAGATCCCGAGCCTCTACAGCAACCTCGCGACGGTGAACGTGGCCAACGATTGCGGGCTGGTCGAGCTGACCCCGTCGAGCGCTTTCTTCACGTCGCAAGGGAGAGAGGGCGCATTGAAAGTTCTCTCGCCGGGCAATTGCGCATACAGCGCGGCGACCAGCAGCGCGAGCTGGATCGAGATCGTCAGCCCCGGCGGCGCGAGCGGGAACACGGAGGTCAGTTTCGTAGTGAGGGATAACCTCACGGGCAGCGGCCGGCAGGGGACGATCACGGCCGGAGGCAAGCCGTTCGTCGTCACGCAGGATGGCGGACAGGGTGGTTGCCAGTACTCGATCTCGCCTACGTTCACAACGGTCGCGGCGGGCGGCGGAGGTGGGACCGTCAGCGTGACGTGTCAGAGCGGCTGCGCGTGGCAATCCTCGACGAGCGCGAGCTGGATCGTCGTCACGTCGAACTGTTGCGGCGTAGGCAACGGGTCTGTCACCTACTCGGTCGAAGTGAACCGGACAGGCAGCAGCAGGTCCGGGACGGTAACGGTCGGCGGGAAGACGCTGGCTATCAAACAGCCTGCGAACTAAGTGGATAGTCCTGAGTGCTGAGTAAAAGCCCTGAAAGGGCTTGCTTCAATAGCCAGGGGCAACGCCCCTGGAAACGGGTTGTTAATAATGAGAAGCCCTGAAAGGGCGCGATAAGAGTATCGCCCTTTCAGGGCTTCTCGTTGTATACGTGCGTCACCCGGCGCGTTGCGCCGGGCTATTGAATCGCGCCCCTTCGGGGCTTATTGAATTACGCCTCTTCGAGGCTTCCTATTGAATCTCGTTCCTTCGGAGCTTGTACTCAGAGGGCGTCTGAAAAGCCCCGTAGGGGCTCAATGTTTGTAGAACAATAGCGTGAATGCACCCCAACTCCGTAGGGGTTGAATATTTGTAGATAGTCATGAGCCATTCCCCAACCCCGTAGGGGTTGTATGTCTGTTATTCAACTCCTACGGAGTTGAATAATGGTTACGCGATCAACTACAAACATCCGGCTCCTACGGAGCCTGATAAGTTGCCACTTCTCAGACGCCCTCTCAGCACTCAGGACTTCACTCATGATTCGAGCTTCGCGTCCATAGTTATCTCGGCGTTGAGCAGCCGCGAGATCGGGCAGCCGGCTTTGGCGTTGTTGGCCGCGGTCTGAAACGCCTGCTCGTCGGCCCCCGGAATCTTTGCCGTAACGTCGAGGTGAACTTTATTGACGGTCCACCCGGCGTCGAGCTTCTCCATGTTCACCGTCGCGGTCGTGTTGATGCTTTCGGCCGTGAGCCCCGCGTTGCCCAACTGGCCCGAGAGCGCCATCGTGAAACAGCCGGCGTGAGCCGCGGCGATAAGCTCTTCGGGGTTCGTCCCTATCCCCTCCTCGAAACGAGTGCTGAAAGAGTATTGAGTATCTGAAAGGACGCCGCTGTCGGTCGAGATAGCCCCTTTGCCGTCCTTAAGGCCGCCCTGCCATCGGGCGCTTGCTTTGCGTTTCATCTTTCCCTCCTGGTTTTTTGTCACTTCCAGCACCCAAGTTTACACGAACGGATCGCCGCAAATCTAATCACTCTGAGCTCGACCGCTGGCGAATGCGCTCGACCTCGGCGTCGGCCCGCTTGATCTCGGCTTCGAGCCGCTCCCGGCTCGCCACTAGAAACTCTAGCCGCTTGTTGACCCTCTGCTTTTCGCTTTCGAGCCTCGCGCGCAACCCGTCGCGCAGCTCGTCCATAGGCCGCGGCGAGCCTATGAAGGCGAGCGCCCGCTGCATGCTGTCGGGCGTCAGCCGGAAATCGAGGTAGTCGAGCTGATTCTGCAAATCGAGCTCTTGCATCTGTACCTCGAACAGCCTCGCCCGCAAGCTTTCGGCGCGCTCTTCAGCACGGGCCGCGTTGTCGCGCCCTTCCGGCGGCCGGCTTTCCGACGATTGCGCGAAGGCGGCTGAGCCGAGCGCCAGCGCCAGAAACAATCCGGCCAGTGAACGTTTGATCTGTATCTTGAACATTCGATCTACCTCTCTTACAGCTTCGCGCGACGCGTAGACCAACCACGCGCCGCGCGATCAGCCTGACTCCTTTCTCAATCAATGATCGTCACTTCCTTGTGACAACACTCACAAGTGCAAGCGCCTTGCCAGACGGCCCTTTGGTGGCGAGCGAGTCCGCAAGTGATTATTCGGAACGATTTGTAGCTCGATGAGCAGGTGGGCGAGAGATTGTTTCAGTCGTAACGGCGGCTGCCGAAGCCGAGCTTTCGGCTGGCGCTGCCGAAATCTCGGCGCTGAACGTTTCGGCACTGCGGTTTGGCGGCGCGAAAATCGACAGATGCTCCTGATGCGTGCAACAGATCAGACTAGTAATCCCTCTAACATACGGACAAAGTCCATATGGTTTTAGCGCCCTCCCTACCGGAAGGACGATTTTGAATTGTTGTTACGAACCGCCGGCCCTGGGGCAGTGCAGAATTTTTTTCTCACGGAGGCAAAAAATAGGTTCTCGCCAGTACTAAGTAGTGGGCAGCTTCGAAAGGATACTACTTGATGCGGAGGGAACCGCTGGCTTACGGGCGACAAGGTCGAAAGGGGCAGATCATGGATGAGACTAATCCAGGAATGAGTAGATCTCTAAAAGATATAACAGAGGAAGAATGGTACGTGATTTATCAGAAGCTGCGACTCTTCACTCACAAGAGGTATTGGTATCTGCGAGGGAAGGCCGGCTTAGAATTAGATGATGTCGTCCAACAGGCCATCGTCGATACCCTGCAAGGCAAGAGGACCTGGCCGCCGGCCGACGAGAATCTTACCATCTTCGCTTTCTTACGCGGCGTCATACGCAGCAACATCAGTAACGAATTGACGAGAGCAGGGAATAACGTGTTGGTTTGGCCCTCTGAACACGGCTCCGTTTCAGAGGACCATCAGCCACGGACTCAACAGGCGCAACTCCCCGATCAGCAAGCGATCTCGAAGGAGCTTCTCGAAAAGCTGCACCAAACAATCGGCGAAGACGAGCGCCTTGTGGAAGTTTTAAAGAAGCTCCTGCTCGGCTTCACGCCGAAACAGATTGCCGACGAACTCGGGGTTGACATAACAGAGGTGCGTAATGCGCAGAAGCGCTTAAAGAAGCGGATAAGTAAGTTACGCGAGGACTTAAATGCCCCTATGCCCGAAGGAGCGGTCTCGGCAAGGTGAGGAGGATGTCTCCCTGATTAGGATTTCATCAGGATGACGGAAGCGGGAAATCTCAAACCAGATTACAGGAGTACGACAATGCAAAATCAAACCAACCGTTTAGAGAAGAAGGGCTTCGGAACAGGCGGGCCGAGGCCAGCCGGTGACTCAGTAGACGACGAAACCGTGCTGCGCGAGTTTGAAAAGGCTAACCTGATCTTGGAGTCGGATCCGGATTTGATAGAGTCGATGTCTAAAGAGGAAGTTGAACAGCAGATGGCGGAGATGGGGATAACCCCCAAGCCCCTCCCCGAGGAGATCAAGAATGCGATCCGCGGGTCCGGCAAGAAGCCTTCTACTCACAACGACACTAAAGGGGGGCCGTCGCCTGAAGCCGCGAAAGATCAGCGCGGGAATGTAGCCGAGCAAGAAGAGAGCAGACCAAGGACGAGAGTGGCGGTCGCCGGGGAGTCGAACGTCGTATCTATAGATAAGAATAAGAGGGCTCACACCTTCGTAGGGACCGACCATGTTCGCGCCGGTTTACCTCTAATAGTATGGGCGGCGGCCGTGGTCATACTCACTGCTAACATCGGGCCTATACTGCGCTGGCTGATCGACAGTGGCTCGGGAGATCTGTCTGTTTGGTCTATCTCGGTGGCGGGTGCGATGTCGATAAGTACTCTGTTGACGACGATGATAGGTTACAACCCTCCGAATGATTCGCGAAGGATAGTCAGCCGCAGCGCGGTCTTGTCTGCGCTGGCCCTAACGATAGTCGGGGGCGTGACATGGTTTGTGAGAGCGGGCTCTCAAGTGGAAGCAGCCTTCGCCGCCGTATTCAGCATCCTCGGCGTCTACGTAATCTTGTTCCTTCGACGGGTCGCGTCAGCATTCGGCAGGGCCGGCTCTGATGTGCTCCCGGTGGGCGCGGAGGCAACGGTCTCGAGGCTCCATAACCATGTTGCGGCCCTGGTGAGCTTCTGGCGGCAATGCGGAGATAGGCTGTTTAAGGAGGGGAAGGGCCTAAGCTTGGCAGAGGTCGGGAGCGCGGTGTTTCTGATTTGTGTCGCGAGCGGAGGTATCGGGGATTGGCAGTACCAAACGGTGAAAGCAGATAGCGCCGAGCAGGGCGCCGTGGTGAGTCATGCTAGAGATGCCCGGCCCAGTTCACCGGACGCTACGAGTGACGCGAAGGGCAATCCTCTCAAGGGAGAACCATATGTGGTACGAGGGCAGATTGGGAGAATTGTCATCAAGCTGCCGAAGGATAGGGAGATAGAGGTGGATAAGGCGGCGCTCGCTACTTATCTTAAAGTACGGCCTGAAGAGATTCAGGTAATCGAATGGCCGAGTCGTTCGGATCTCCCTGTGCCGCCCCAAGGCTTGGGTCCAAAACTATATTCGGGTCCTATGGAGACGGAGTCCGTCGATTCGGAGGAGTTAAAGCAAGAATAGTTGCCGCCGACCGCTTCGATTTTCAGGTTGGTATCTAGCTGTTTATACGTAGCGGTAGTCAAACGCTGGCAGGCATTTAATCTACAAATTATATGCCTGCCGGCGTCTTCAAAATCGAGTTTCAATCATACAAGCCAATTGCGCAAAATATCTGAAGCGCAGAATTGCCATATCCCCGAGATGTCCCGCACAAAAGCCAAAGGCGCCACCCCTCAAGGAAAGTTGTAGTAACCTGCCTTGGCCCCAGATTTCAAGGATAGTTCAAGAATAAATCAATGACTTGAGTTTATCCTGTGACTCCAAGTTGGGCGAATGTGCTTGGATGGCCGCCGGATTCTGGGGCCAGAAAAATCCAACTTATTTTCATTCGGGCGTTCGACCCGCATCGGCGGGCCAGTAGTCGTGTCGCTTCAAACCTGTCAAAGGAGAAAAAGATGATCCGCTCAAGGAAACTCCGCTACACGTTGCTCACCTTCGCGATCCTCTCGGCCGCCTTCGCGATCCTGTCGGGCCGCGGCGGGCTCGCCCCGACGGCCAGCGCGCAATCCGGGGTCAGGTCTGTCATAGTCGAGTTGCGCAGCGACCCCGTGGTGGTCGCGCGCGCGAAGGCGCAGGCCGCCTCGCGCCCATTCAACGAAGCGAATTATCGTCAGCAGATCATAAACGAGCAACAACAGTTTCTTAGCCGCCTGGCGGCGGCCGGCGTGCCTTATTCAATCACGAGCGTCGTGGCCCCGAACGGCCCGTTTACGCGGACGCTGCAATACAGATTCAACTACGTCTTTAACGGCATCACGCTCGACCTGCCGTCTGCGGTCATCGATCAGATATGGCCTATCGTCGCGAGTCTTCCGGAAGTCTACGCGATACACCCGAACGAGCCCGTCTACATCAACCTTGACCGCGCCGTCGATTACACGCGCGCGCCCGCGCTCTACGGCAACCCGCCAAGGCTCACGCAGTTCGACACGCTCAACTCAGGCGGCGTGCACGGCGAAGGCGTCAACATAGCCATCATCGACACGGGCGTCGATTGGACTCACGACATGTTCGGCGGAGACCCGACGCCGCCGCAGTACGGCATTGCCCCCACGCTCTCGCTGCTCCCCGTGAATCGAAAAGTCATCTACTACATGAACTTCACGGCCGCCATAGAGCCTGATGATTTCGGTCACGGCTCGCATGTGGCGGGCATAGCGGCCGGTTACCGCGCGTTCGCCCCCGGCGCCGACAGCCTTCCTCTGACCGCTGACGACAAACCAGTTCACGGCGCTGCGCCGCAGGCGAAGATCATGGCTTACAAGACGCTTTCGGCCGCGGGCGTAGGCCATGCGGCCTCGATCGTCGCGGCGATAGAAGACGCGGTTCAGCCGCGCACCATCACGGGGTTCGCGAAGCCCGTCGCGCACGTCATCAACATGAGCTTAGGCACGCAGACGCCTCAGGGGCCGGAGTACCCTACGTCGATTGCCGCCGACAACGCCGCGCTCGCCGGCTGCATAGTCGTAGCGTCGGCGGGCAACAGCGGAGTCGGCGATCAGACGACGGGCTCCGGCATGATAGGCTCTCCCGGTTCGGGACGGCGAGTGATAACCGCAGCCGCGAACATCGATCCGGGCGCGGGACCTAACAGCGTCGACGTGATCGGCGGAGGCCGTACGGGCATGAGGGCCTACTTGATGGCGGGCTCGGCGGACATACTCTCGGACATCACAAACAACTATGTCTACTGCGGCCTCGCAGAGACTCCCGACCAGGTCCCCGATTCCGTAAACGGCAAGATAGCGCTGATCGCGCGCGGCTCGACTGTTACCGTAGAGCAGGCGGGCGTAGGCACGGGGCTCGCCTCGAACAAAGTCGCTTTCGCGGCAGCTAAGGGAGCGGTCGCTGCGATCATCTACAACAACGTCGAT
>DATFGQ010000027.1:0-50485 GCA_035249305.1 Blastocatellia bacterium
CAGGGGCGCGAAAGCTACAATCAGGCTCATCAACTCGACAGGCAGAGTTTGCATAGCAGTCCTTTCTTGGCGGAAAGACTTATAGCTTACTCAGCCTGTCGTCTATTTTTCAAAGACCAAATTGGATAAAGTCGAGCTGAGCACCCTCCTTTTTATGCCGGCGATCGATGGCGAACTTACTGATCTAGCTCTACCGGTCGCCATCGATCGCCGGCCACGCGCTGAGAATACTTCGGATAAGGCGCGGCGGTCACCGCCCGCTTGGGTAGAGATATTCGAATTTTGATAGCGCGGATTCACTTTAGCAGGATGCAGATTGGTGAACCTGTAGGGGCGGGGCTTGTCCCCGCCCGGATCGTGCGCAGCACGATGACCGTCATTGGCCTTCGGCCAATCCGGGCAGGGACAAGGGCTGCCCCTACAGGTTTGCCCGAAAACATACCTTTAGGACACTGCACAAAGATCACATTCCCGCCCGAACGGGTGGCGAGCTTTCGCGCGGAAATCGATATGCTTCAACTGGGCGCAGATAGACCCGGCAATCACGAGAGCAGGAGAGAAAGCCATGAGATCACTAGAGAGTTTTTCATGCGGCGAATGGGAAGACGCCGCCAGACCTTTCTGTGAGGTCTGCGACAAAACGGAGCCTTCGTTGAGCGTTGAGCCGCCGGCTTTCGCCTACCTGCATGAAGTCCGGGAGGTGAGCGTCGACCGTTTGCGGCCGAGGGATTATGTGCTTATCCATACCGAAAACAGCGTCTACCGCTTCACCATAATCGAGCCGCGCCACGGTTATGGCCTGCTGACGGGCGGATCGCTCGGTTATCACAGGATTAAAGCGACGCTTGTCGAGACCAGACCGGCAAGCTCGCCGGGCAAACCTGGCATGCCGAATCTGCTCAGAGAGCGTTCGAGGGCCGTCTTCCGCCTGCCGGGCAAGAACAGGCCCGAGCTGCTGGTCACTTCGCTGATAACGAAACTCGTGCAGGTGACGGGCGGACTCTCTACCGTTTCTATGCCCGCCGGCTGAAAGCGATTGCCGCCCGAACGGGTGGTGACCCGCGCGGCCGCCGTTGGGTATTTATAGATCGTGGCCGGAAGGTCACGCCCGGTGACTTTATGGATGAGATGTCGACAAGGGAGAAGGACGAAAAGTATGGGAGCGCCTCAGGGGTGAGGCGCGCGCTGGCCGCGTCGCTTATGGAGAACGATAGCGCGCGCCCGGCGGCGCTCCCTAATCTTGGCGTCCGCACTACGGCAAGGCTTAACAGGTCGCAGGATGCCGAGACTCAGACGGTGAAGGCCGCCGAGCAGCCTCGCGATATTGAAACGGTCGAGCCGCGAAGCATCAGACGAGTCCCGCTCTGGGGCTGGTGGGCTGGCGGCGCGGTGATTGTGCTTGCGCTGAGCTGGCTGCTCTTCTTCCTGCTTTCGAAAGACCCCGGCTTCACCCTGATAGTGCGGGGAGCGCCGGCCGAAAGCTACGTCTTTGTCGATAACAAGATTCTTGGGACCACGCGCGCGGACGGGACGATAAGGGTCTCGTTTCTCGAAGCCGGGAAGCGGGTCGTGCGGGTTTCAAAGGAAGGGTTTGAAGACTTCAACACTTCTCTGATCGGGAAAGACGGCGAAACGAAATCTGTCATCTACTCCGCGCAGGCGGCGACAGAGGCGGCGCTCTCCGAGATAGATTACACGGGCGCTATGGTCCTGGTGAAAGCGGGCGAATTCATCATGGGCGCGAACGACCATGACCAGAACGAAAAGCCCGCGCACAAAGTCTCGCTCAACGATTACTACATAGACAAGTTCGAGGTCACCAACGCGCAGTACAAGAGGTTTTGCGACGAGACGCGCCGGCCTTACCCGACAAACCCTCACTGGGACGAGAGCTATTTTAGTAATAACCCGGACTCGCCCGTCGTCGGCGTCAACTGGAACGACGCGGCGGCCTACGCCAAGTGGGCGGGCAAGCGATTGCCCACCGAACAGGAGTGGGAGAAGGCTGCGTCGTGGGACCCTGCCGCAAGCCAGAAGCGGCAGTGGCCGTGGGGCAACACGCCCGACCGAGCCCGTATCGACCTGGGCGCAGACCGCCCGAGCCCGATAGGCCGTCAGCCCGCGGGGGCGAGCGCCTACGGCGTCGAAGACATGTCGGGCAGCGTCGCCGAGTGGGTTGATGCTTTCTACAGCGCTTACCCAGGGAACCAGTCGCCCGACCCTAATTTCGGGACGAGCAACCGCGTCGTGCGCGGAGGCCATTTCAGGCTCGACATCAACGACGTGAGGGCGACGGCGCGCTACTATCACGGGCCGGAGTTTGAATCTGCTGAGAAGAAGCTGAGGAGCTGGCTGACGGGGTTCCGGTGCGCAGTATCGGCCGACGACCCGAGGCTGCGCGAGTTTCTGCGCGCGCGCGAACGGCAAATGATCGAGAGGACAGATTATGCGGACTAGAGTTTCAACTCTCTGTGTGGCGGTCGCGGCGGTAGGGCTGTTCTTGCTGTCGGCTTTCACAATCTCGGCGCAGACCGACAAGCTCGTATGGGACAAGGACGTTCAGACGGTCAAGCGCGTGGTCAAACCCGGCCGCAGGCCGAGCCCGCGCCGACGACCCATCATTCAAGCGCCGCTTTTGACTATCCAATATCGATTGATCAAACGCGCGGAAGGCGGAGCGTTCGGCGACACGAGTCCCTCGACGGTCTTCTTCTCGGGCGATCAGGTGAAGATAGCGATCACGCCGAACCAGGACGGCTACCTTTACATAATACACAACACGGATGGGCGCGACGGGCAGCTTGTCTTCCCCGACTCGCGCATAAACAACGGGTTGAATTTCGTCTCGAAGGATACCGAATATATTGTGCCCGGCTCCTGCCCCAGGTTCTCCAACCCTAAAGACTGCTGGTACCAGATGGACGACGTGGCGGGTCGCGAAGAGTTCACGCTGATCTTCAGTCGCGACGCTATATCGAGCCTGCCGAACCGCGCGATAGGCGACGGCGGGTTGATCCGTCAGGAGGTCATACGCCAGATACAGAGAGAGTCGAGCCAGGACATAGAGGAGACGAGTCTGCGCAAAGGCATAGGCGCGGGCAACTACGTCATCTGGGTCAAGAACAAAAACAGAAATGATAACGAAGAGCTGATCTACACCATAGGTCTGAGCCACAGGGCGCAGCAGACGAATTGATACGCAATCATGAAAGGAGCATCAAGATGAAAAGAGAGATCAGATTTACGGCCGCGTTACTCGTTGTGTGCGGCCTGCTGGCGACGGCCGCGGCCGCGCAGAGTCGGCAGCGACCGCAAGAGCGCGGCATTCAGCTCAAGGAAGATTACGAGGCGGGGAAAGTCGACGGGATGCGCGTCCTGATATTGAAGTCAGAGGGAGGCAACTTCGTCCCCGTAGACCCGGCCCGCGTCTTCAAGCCGGGCGACGAGATACGCGTGGCATTCGAGAGCAACTTCGACGGCTACGTCTACGTGATCAACGTCTCGCCCGCGGGCGCAAAGCGCGTGATCTTTCCCGGCGCTCAGGCGTCAAACAGCAGCAACGTCATTCGCGCCCGCCAGCGGGTCGAGCTGCCGTCCACCTCTTTCATATTCGATAAGGAGACCGGCACAGAGATACTCCAGGTGATTATGTCACGCGAGCCGATAGCGGTCCTCGACGCGGCGGTGCGCGAGTCGCAAGGGCAGCTTCAATCGGCCTCAAGCGCGGCCGCGGAGCTGTCGGCGAGCCCGCAGCGCGGGATCATTTCGGGCGACGCGAGCTTGCCGCAGGGCGCTCAGTTAAAAGCGCGCGGCATCTTTCTGGCCGAAGGCAAAGACAAGGACAAGGCCGGGTCGGTCGTCGCCATAGCCGACGAGAAGCGGTCGGACGGAAGGCTCAAGCCGGGCGAGGTCGCCTCGTTCGAGATACGGCTACAGCACAATTAACCCGAGGGTAAACAGGCGCTACGACGCGAAGCTCGATGTTATGAAGCCAAAGATCACATCATTACTCGCCCTGATCCTGCCACTCTGGCCGCAGGCGGATTTCAATCCGCTTGCGGCCCCCGCCCACACGTTTGCGGCGGCCGTAGGCGCGCAGTCGCCAAAGAGAAGCAGGAGCCTGTCGCCCGAATCGCAATCCAATATTCGCCAGGCCATATCTGCGGTCGGGTTGATCCTGGTCAGAAACAGCAACGACCCCGAACAACAAGGCCCGCGCCCAAGAGGCTCGGCCGTCGTCGTGCGGGAAGACGGCGTGGTAGTGACCAGCCACCACGTTATAGCCCGCGACAAATCGACTCAGTTGTACGACGAGATATATTTCGCCCGGCCCGTTGACGGCCGCGTGGCCGCACAGGTCTCCGGGCTCTACCGGCTGAAGCCCGTCGTGCTCAACAAGGCGCTCGACCTGGCGCTGCTCAAGGTGGCCGACGATGCGAGCGGCTCGCCCGCCCGTATGGCTGCGATCGAGATCGGCGATTCGCGGACGGTTCGCGAGCTGGATGATCTGGCCATCATAGGCTACCCGGAAAAAGGCGGGGCGAGCGTGACGGTAAACCTCGGGACGGTCGAAGGCAAAGACATACTCGAAAACTGGATAAAGACCGACGCCAGGCTGATCCACGGCAACAGCGGCGGCGCGGCCGTCGACAGTCGCGGCAAGCTCATAGGCATACCGACCAAGGTAGTCGTCGACCGCCAGCCTACGGATAAAGACGGCGACGGTTTCCCCGACGGCTATTACACGCTGGGCGCGGTCGGTTTCCTGCGGCCGTCATACATCGTCAGCAGCATGCTCGCGCAGATAGACGCTTCGGCCGTGGGCAATCAAAACGGTCTTATAGATTCGCAGACAATCGCAACGCCGCAGTTGACCGTGACCGGCTACGTCAAATCGGCCGTCGACGGCAAACCCATAGGGGGCGCGGCCGTAGGGCTCGTGCCGCTTGGGACCGAAGAGGTGTCGGCGAAAAATATTCTCACGTGGGCTTACACGGACCCGGATGGCCGCTTCACGTTGAACAGGGCTGTGCCCGCCGGGCAATACACGCTGCAAGCCAAAACATTCGGCTATGAAGTATTCAGGCGCGACGTGAGCCTTAACCCGCGAGCGGCGCGGCTTGTGATCGAGCTGCGCCGCTCCGAGTGAGCGCGAAGAGAATTCTCTGGATAGAAGATGGCGGAAGCGCGATTGACAATAAGTTCAGGCGAGGAGGCCGAGCGTGAGTTCGAGCTAAGGGGCGAAGCGTCGATCGGCCGCGCGCCGGATAATCTCATCCGCATTAACGACGCCCTGGTCTCGCAATACCACGCGGTTATAGAAAAGCGCGACGGATCGTACTACTTGATCGATCTCGGCTCGACCAACGGCACGACCGTAAACGACGAGCCTGTGGATCAGGAGCGCAGGCTCTCGCGCGGAGATACGATCTCTATAAGCGGCGTCGCCACCATCGCGTTTCAGCCGGATGAAGATTCCGCTCAAGCTAAAACGATCGATCAGCCAGAGGACTCTCCCTCACAGGCCATCGCGTCTTCAGAGCCTGCTTTGAAAGCCGATCAGACGAAGGCCGCCCCGCGCTCGTCCGCCTGGATTATCGTCGCGGCGGTAGCAGCCGGGATAGTTGTCGCCGCATGCGCGGTGATGATTGCGGCAGGCGTCTTCAGCGGATCGGATGGGGCCGTGCGCATCTTAAGCCCCGAGACGGGCGCTACCATTCGCGGGCCGCAGAGGGTGCGCATAGAAGCGGAGGTGGCCGAAGAGATAGAGGAAGTGATCTATCTGATCGACGGCGTTCGAGTCGCAAGCTCCGATTACCCCCCGTTTGAGGTGACGCTCGATCCCGCGGAGTTGAAGACAAAGGTTCGCAACCTCGATAGCGGCAACCATGTCCTGACCGTGACGGTTCAAGACAAGGATGGGAATAACATTCCTCAGCCCGAGACGATCTTGCTCGCCTTCGATTCCGGCCCCGAGCCCGGCCAGCCGGTCGAGGCGGTCAAAGAGAGGCCGATCCCTGTAGCGCAGCCGGGGCAGGTCGACGTGGCCGCGCTGGCTAGAAACCTCGCGGCCACAATCTCAGGTAAGAGCTCTTACGAGTTTGACGCCCAGTTCGTCGAAGAGATTCGCCGCCGCACGGACTCTTACCGCGTTAACATGATCGACGACGCGAGCCGCTACCGCCGCCAGATAGGCAGCGCGTTTAACAGCAAAGGGCTGCCCGCGGCGCTGGGGTTCGTGATGGCATTGTCGGAAAGCCGTTTCAGAGAAGAGGCGGCCGGGTCGGTCGGCGCGGATCAGAAGATAGGTCTGTGGCTTGTGCCTCGCCGAATCGCGCTTGAGCAAGGCTACGTCACGGCGGACGAAGACGAGGCGGCTCTCAAGGACGTGAAGCGCGCGGCCGAGATCGCCGCTTCATACATTAACGATCTGGTAAACGCGTTCGGCGGGACGGAGCAGTTTATGTACGCGATCGCGTGTTATGGGATGCCGCTGACCGAGGCGGCGCGAGTCCGCGCGCGGCTTGAGGAGATCGACCCGGAGGTTACGGACCGCAAGAATTTCTGGAGGATGGTGAAGGCGGGCGTCGTCACGGGTGAGGCGGCGGACCGCGTGGCGAAGTTTTTCGCCGCCGGCATCGTCGGCGAGAATCCACAGACGTTCGGGCTCAGCTCCCGGCCGCTCTCATCGCTCTACTGATCATGGCAGAGATCGTTAAACCGCCCGTGCGGGTGATAATCAGCCTGACGTTGATCATAATTGCCGTGATGCTGGCCGCGGCGTTCGTTAAACGCATGGGCAGGGGCCAGGAGCGGAGCAACGGCAGGGCTACTGCCGGCTATGAGAGAATCGAAACCGTCCCGCCGGCTAGCGATAAAAAGAATGTCGTCGCGAGTAATGCGAATCCAGAGCCTCAGAAGCCCGCATCGCTCCCCGCGCCGCAGCGAGAGCGCAAGCTTTACCTGCGAATGAGCGAAGAAGAGCGTAACGAGTTCATCTACACTCAGGCGCGAGTCATCTCTCGGATGATGAGCAACCGCGAATACGTCTTTACGGACGACGTGCTGCCTTACATCAAGAAGTACGTCGACGGCTACGCTAGGCGCGTCGGCAACAATTCGACCGCGATCTGGGGCGAAGACCTGAACTCACTGTTTGCGCGCGCCCGCCGGCTTGCGCCCGACATCATACGCGAGTTCAACGCGCGCGGCACGCCCAAGATAGTCGGCCTCTACATACCGATGATCGAGAGCGAGTACCGTGAGTGCCTGACGAGCCCCGTGGGGGCGAAGGGGCTGTTTCAATTCATGCCCGCGACGGCAAGCGGCTACGGCGTAGACCCCGCGGAGCGTTGCAACGTGAAGAAGATGGCTCCGGCGGCCGCCAAGTACATAAAAGACCGCATGGCGGAATTCGGGAGCGATTCGATGAGCGTGGCGCTCGGGATAGCGGGCTACAACCGCAGCCCCGATTCCGTGCGGCGCGACCTGAGCGACGTGATCAACAGCAAGAATAAGGAGAGGAGTTTTTGGACGCTCATAGCTAATTCGGATAAGCTCGACCGCTTCTTTCAGAACGAAAACATCAAGTACGTGCCCAAGTTCTTCGCGGCGGCGATCGTGGGCGAAAACCCGTGGGCGTTCGGGCTGGAGATGAACCCGCTGTCGACCTACACCGGGTCGCAAGGCGATCAGTGATAAGAAAGGAAAAAAGACTGTGATCCCTTGTGACATGCCATCAACACAGCGAGGCATCTCGACGCCGGCCCTGGCGCTGGCTTCGGTGGTGTTGATACTGCTGGTGGCGGTTCCGATTATTCTCTTACTCAAAGGCGGGGGCAAACCGGGCCGCGCGCGCGCCGCTTATCGAGACGAGAAGTCGGATAGCCCTGTCAAGGAGCGGCCGATTGATGAGAGGCCCGTCACCGCGAGCGGCGCGTCGCCGAAAGAGGTATCGGTCGAGCAGATCGAGCGCGTCGCCGCGCAGTTCATGCGTCGCGTCAGCAGCGATGACCGCGCTTACGTCTTCCCGCCTTACGCAGTCGCGGCGCTCGACGACATCATAAAGAGGATCGAGCAATACTCGCGGTCGACGGCCTTAGCCGACGCGCTCAGCAGGCTTGCGAGCGCGGGGCCGGAGATCGCCGCCGCGTCGAGGCGCGAAGGGATTGAGCCGGGGCTTGTCATCTACGTAGCGCTCGCCGAGACGGACGGCGGTCGCGCGGGCGGCGAGCAAACGGCGGCCGCGCGCCGCGCATTGCCCGAATTGCTGTCGCTGAGAAAGACGCTCGGGACCGAATCGGCCGATAAGAGTCTCATCCTTGTCGCGGCATACAAGATGGGAGGCTGGACAAAAAAATCGCACCCGCTTTTAGGCCGCCTGAGGCGCGTAGTAAAAAACCCGCTCACCGATCGAAACGTCTGGTACTTGCGCGAGCACGGCGGCCTGGACGATGAGGTCTACGACTTCGTGGTGCGCTTCATAGCTCTAGGCATAATCGGCGAGAACCCGCGCCGGTTCGGAATCAACACCCCGCCTATCTCTTTTTAGTGCTGAGTCCTGAGTCCTGAGTGCCGAGTAATAACAAGCTACTCGGCTCCGTAGGAGCCGGATGCTTGTAGACAATTGCGAGCCAGGTACATTCAACTCCTACGGAGTTGAATAATAGCTATGCGACCCTTCTACAGACATAGAGCCCCTACGGGGCTTTTCAGACGCCCTCTGAGTAGTAGTTTTTCACTCAGCACTCAGCACTCAGGACTCAGGACTCAGGACTCAGGACTTTTCTCAAGGCTACCCGTGTGGGTGGTGATTCATGACGCCCGCCTACAGTATTAATAGTACGTGAATGTAGAGAATCAAGGAGAAATAAAAGATGAATATCATTAAGAGAAGATTGGTCGCGCTTGTAATGGCGGTTGCCATGGCCGCATCGGTCGCAGTCGCCGCCCCGAGCGATTCGGGAACGACATCGAGCGACGAAGTCGTGGCAAAGCAGATACGCAAGAAGCTCGTGACGCTGCCATATTACGGGGTCTTCGACAATCTCGGATTCGAGATAGATGGCTCGACGGTGACGCTTTATGGGCAGGTAGTCCGCCCGTCTACTCGCAAAGACGCCCAGCGGCGCGTCTCTAAGATCGAAGGGATCGAGCGCGTTATAAACAACATCGAAGTCTTACCGCTCTCGTCTTTCGACGACAGGATTCGCGTGCGCGCGTTGCGGGCCATAGCTCGCACGGGCGGGTTGTTCCGCTACTTCCAGGGCGTGAACCCTTCTATTCACATCATCGTCAACCGAGGTCGCATCACGCTCGAAGGCGTCGTGTCAAACAAGACGGATAGCCAGCTCGCTTACTTCGCCGCCAGAGGCGTTCCTGAAAGCTTCTCCGTCACGAACAACCTTCGCGTAGAGCGCGAAGACTGATCGGGCCGCGACCGGGCGTGATGAATACAAACGCCCGGTCAAGTTTCTGTTGGGGCTTCGCATGTGCAATCGGGGGCGCGCGATATGAGCCGATACCGTAAAGTCGTCTGGAGCGAGGGGATGCTGCTGACCCCTCACCACTTTCAGCAATTAGATAATTATCATGAAGAGCTGCTTAACTCCCGCCTCTCCGCGCTCGCCCCGTACGGCTGGGGCGTCGTCGATCTACAGGTTAACCGTGAAGCTATAGCTAACGGATATTTCGACCTGATCCGGTGCAGGGCCGTCATGCCGGACGGGCTTATGGTCAACATACCTGAGGTCGAACAGGCGCCCCCGCCCCGCCAAGTCGAAGGCCATTTCGATATGGCCGACGAGCGGTTGGAGGTCTACCTTGCGGTCCCGGCCCGCCGCGCGGGAGCGATCAATTATGAGTCTTATGGTTCGGACAACGGCCAGATGGTCCGGTACCTGCAAGACGCGGGCTCGGTTCCCGACGAGACTACGGGAGACAACGAGCGCCAGTTAGCCTTCGCGCGCGGCAACGTTCGGCTGCTTCTCCGAGACGAGCTTCGCGAAGGATACAGCTCGATAAAGATAGCCGAGCTTGAGCGCACGGCTACGGGCCAGCTCACGTTATCGGAGAACTGGGTCGCCCCGGCCTTGAGCGTGTCGGCTTCCTCGTGGCTCGTAAATATGCTGCGCCAGTTGGTGGAGATACTGATTACCAAAAGCAGCACGCTCGGCGAGCAGCGCCGACAGCGGGCGGCGGGGCTTGCCGACTTCACGACATCCGAAGTCGCCCTCTTCTGGTTATTGCACACGGTCAATTCGGCTATACCCGAGCTGGCGCACTTTTTCCGCACGCGCCCCGTGCACCCGGAGCGGCTATACCTGGCCATGGCCGAGCTTGCCGGAGAGTTGATGACCTTCGTAAGCGACCGCCACCCTAAAGACATAGTGCGTTATGACCACACCGATCTGTTCGCCACGTTCAGCCAGCTTTTCGCCGAGATAAGAGAGCTGCTAGAGACGGTCATACCGACGCGGTGCATCCCGATCCCGCTTGAGAACGTGCGCAAATCGCTCTACGTGGGGCGCGTGCAGGACGAGCAGTTGCTCAAGGAAGCCGGCTTCTACCTGGCCGTGCGCGCGCAAATACCGGAGAGCCGTTTGATCGAGCTTGTGCCGCGAATAGTCAAGATCGCCGCTCGCGACGTAATAGACGCGGTAGTAGGATCGGCCTTGCCCGGAGTAACGCTCACGCACGCGTCGCCTCCGCCCGCGCCCATCCCTACGCGCGTGGGGTTCCACTACTTCGCGCTCGACAGTATAGGCCCGTACTGGGACACGATCCGCGGATCAAAAGTCCTGGCCGTTTACGTCCCCGATGAATTCCCTGACGTGAAGCTAGAGATGTACGCGGTGAAACCGTAACACGTTTTCGGTAATGCGAGGAGATGGGGAACTTAATGCTCAAAGCAGATCTTTGAACTGGTCGACTGTTAAACCGACTTCACGAATGATTGCTCGCAGGGTGCCTTTCGCAACTTCTTTGTGATCCGGCACAGTCACGCGCCTGTGTGGGTAGGATGTTTGCCTCAGTACAATATGGCTGCCTTTCTGCCGATCCAGTTCATACCCAAACTTCTTTAGCGCCTTGACTACTTCGCGCCCGGATATTCGAGGCAACTCACTCACGCCGACACCTCCACGATCTCTTCGGAGATCGGTGGCGGAATAGGTTCGTTATGCGCCTCCAGGCTCTCAAGGTAAGCCGCAATTGCTTCTTTGATGTTGTCCAGTGCTTCCGCGCGAGTTTGTCCTTGGGAGATGCAGCCGGGCAGTGAGGGCACTTCGGCCACGTATATGCCATCTTCATCTTGCTCAATTAGCACTCGGTACTTCATTCCCTTCCTCCGTGCCGGAAATATACCAACTTGGCTTTGCCTCGTCTACGGTTGAGATGACCGTGACGTTGCCACCCGTGTGGGTGGCGACCGTAGAGACCATCTCAAGTATTTATAAGGTGTGGACTATTAACAGCTCTGACGGAGAACGAGATGTCTGGTGTCACAGCAGGAAGAGCGGCTATCAAACGCGGCCGGGCGCGCGCGGATAATGATCTGGTCGGCCTGGCTACGCCGGTGCTTCAGGAGATCATGCAGATAAAAGCGGGCGTGGCTTCGCCGTCTATCGAGCTCAGACGCTTGATAGATGCGCAGCTTAAACAACTCGAAGAGCGCGGCGAGGCGCTCGGATACCGCGATCGTCAGCTACAGACTATAAAATTCGCCCTCGCCGCCTTCATAGACGAGACGGTGCTGATCGCGGATTTCCCGCTGCGCGAACAATGGGAAGAGTACCCGCTTCAGCTCGAATACGTGGGCGAGCACCTCGCCGGTTTGACGTTCTTCGAACGGCTCGAAGCGATGATGAAAAACCCCGACACCGAAGCCGACATAGACGTGGTCGAAGTCTGCTACCTGTGTCTACTGCTGGGCTACAAGGGCAAGTACAACATCTACTACGAAGAGCAGCTCAAACAAGTCATCGCAAGCGTCGCGGAGTTCCTGCGCCGCGCGGGCCGGTTGCAGCAATCGGCGCTCTCTCCTCACTGGAAGGTGACGGACCAGCCCGAACCCGTCCGCGACCTGGGCTCGCCTCGCTGGATGAAGATTGCAGGCGGCGTCGCCATCGCGGCCGTGCTGTTGATTTACATACTCTCTAACTCTCTTATCATCGGCGAGCTATACCGGGCAAAAGAACTGTTGCTCAGGTGAATGGAGTAAAGAATGTCTTCGCTCAAGGACCAGCTCAAAAGCGCGCTCACCATTACGATGTACGTGTCGCTGTACTCCATAGCCTCGCTCTTAATTCTTTTCCTCGGATCGTGGGCGGGGCTCGATCTGCCTTACCAGATCGCGCTCGTCGCGCTGATCCTTCTGACCTGGCCCTTCGCGGTCTTAGTCAATCGTTACCGCAAGCGCAAAGAGCAGGCCGGAGACAACCCCGACCCGCAGCCGGCCAAGCGCGTAATTCAGAAGCGTGGCCGCGCAGGCTTAAACGCACCGGCGGGCCAATACGACGAGCTGGCGCGCGGCGCGGAAGAGGCGGTCGAATGGCTGCGCGGCACCAAGCTCGGCGCGGGCAAGTCGGCCGACCCGATCTACAAGCTGCCCTGGTTTGTCGTCGCGGGTCCGTCGAAGAGTGGGAAGACATCATTGCTGCTTTCGGCCGGGCTCGATCTCCAGGCGCTCCCGAGCCAGCGTCGCGCCGACCTGAACGTAATACGACCTACAAGCGACCCCGTGTGGCGTGTCACGGACGCGGCGATCAACATCGATACGGCGGGCCGCTACCAGAGCGAAGGCCCGGACGCCGACGAGTGGTCCGCGCTCATCGAAACGCTGAAGAAACATCGCCGCGCGCGGCCTCTAGACGGGCTCGTGATAGCCGTCGACGCGGCGCGCACCATTCGGTCGAGCGACGCCGATATCGAGAAGCAGGCCAAGACGGTTCGCGCGCGTCTCGACGAAGCTATACAGCGAGCGCAGGCGCGAACGCCTGTCTACCTTGTCTTCACTCACCTCGACTCGATCGAGGGCTTCGAAGAGTTCTTCAAGCCGTTTAACTCGGACGAGAGGTCGCAAGTCTGGGGCGCGACGATAAAGATCGAGCATGCCGAAAACGCGCACGCATGTTTCGATGCCGAATTCGATCTTTTGCGCGACGCCTTGATGCGCCAGAGGCTGGTGAGAATGGGCCGACCCGCGCAAGCCTACGAGCAGTTGCGCGTCTTCAACTTCCCGCTCTTGTTCGCGGAGCTGCGGACGAAGCTGGGCCTCTTCACGTCGGCGCTCTTCAAGCCGAACCCATTCAGCGAGAACCCGCTTCTGCGCGGCTTCTATTTCACGAGCAGCGCTTCGGGTGAAAAGCCGAAAGCCGCGGCTCAGAGCGTCGTCGCGAAATCAGCCGCGACCACGGCGACGCTCGTCAAGCCGGCGGCGGTCGCCGAAGAGAAGTCTGACGAAGCGAAGATAGCTCGTCCGGGCTTTTTCACGGAACGGCTGTTTAAGGACGTGCTGCTCCGCGATAAAGACCTGGCGCAATCATTGCTTTTGAACAGCAAAAAGCCGCTCCCCGTGCGCAACATTCTGGCCGCAGCCGCCGGCGCGCTGCTGCTTCTTATATCGATCGGCGTGGTGGTCGCTTACTTCGGCAACAAGAGCCTGGTTGAAGACGCGCGCGAGCGCGGCCTCCGCGTCGAAGAGATCAACCGGGCAGACGCGGGCAAAGACCTGACTAAAAAGAGCGCGGTCGACGCGGCGGTGGAGATCAACGCGATAGAGGACCTGCGCAAGCTGCTCGCAGAGCTCGATGAGTACGAGCAGGGTTCGCCGCCGCTCCGGTTAAGGTTCGGGCTCTACTCGGGCGACGACATCAGCCAGTACCTGCGCGCCATCTACTTCGATGCGATAGACCGCAGGTTTTACAAACCCGTGGTCGCGGCCGTCGAGCGCGACCTGCGGGCGATGACTTCAAGCGCCGCGCCGCCGGTCGATACTCAGGCGGAAGGCAATCAAGCGGCCGAGGGCTCGGGCGACCTGGGCCGCCATTACGATCTGCTCAAGACCTACTTGATGCTGTCGAACGTCGAGAAAGTCGAGCCCGCGTTCTTACAAAATCAACTGGCCGATTATTGGAAGAAGGCATCGCCGAGCCCTGACCTCGAACTGCTGTGCGAGGAGCAACTGAAGTTCTTCGCGCGCCAGGCCGCCAGCGATGACGCTTCGCACTACAAGCCGGACGATAAGCTTGTCGCCGACGCGCGCCGCAAGCTCCAGGCATACCCGGCCGCGGATCGCCTCTTTAAGCAGATCATATCGGGCATAGACGCTCGCGTGCAGCCCGTAACGATCGAGGCGATAGTGCGCGACCGGGGGCGCGGCGTGCTCACGGCGTCTTACGCAGTGCCGGGCAGCTTCACCATCAAGGGCTATCACGACTACTGGCTGAAGGCCGTAGAGTCGGCGAGCGAGGAGATCAGCAAGGATGATTGGGTGATGGGGCCTGAGGCGACCGCGACCAGGGACCAGAGCGGCGACATCGGCCGCCTGCAAACCATCTACCTCCGCCAGTACACAACCGAGTGGCAGAAGTTCCTGAAAGGCATAAGCGTGCGCCAGTTCAAGACCAGGGCCGATGCGGTCGACGCCTTCAAAGCGTTGTCGGCGTCCGATTCGCCTATGGAACTGATTATGATCGAAGTAAGGCGTAATACAGACCTCTCCTCCGACCCCGACAGCGGCGGCTTCTGGGGGTGGATCACAGGGATATTTTCAAGCTATTCAAAGAAGGAGGGCGGCGCGACGGAGGTCGAGCGCGAGTTCGCCCCGCTGTTCGGCTACGTCGCGTCGGAAGACAAGAAGGCGCGAGTCCCTATCTCTGAGTACCGCGCGACGCTCGACCAGCTTCTGCGCTCGCTCGAAGTCAAGTCGGACGACCAGCTTGCGCAGGCGGCGAAGTCTTTGCTGACCGGGAAAGACGAGGTCGGGTTGCAGAAGGCGGAGCAGGAGGTGGCGCGCTCGCTCGACGCGTTTAAGACCGCGGGCGCGCGCGACGCGGCCCGGTTGCTCTCTCAGCCGCTCGACAACCTGCGCGCGATGCTTTATGGCGGCGGGTATGAACAGATAGACCGCGCCTGGCGCGAGCAGCTTTATTCAAAGGCGCGCGCGCTTGAGTCGGGCTTCCCGTTTGCTGATTCGTCTTCGGACGCGCCCGTCACGGACCTCGCAAAATTCCTCAACCCGACAAACGGCCAGCTCACTCTCTTCTTCAACGAGCGACTGGCCACCTCTTTTGATGAAGTGGAAGGGAGATGGAAGCTGAAAGAGGCGGGCGCGGTAAAGCTGTCGGAAGGTTTCGTGAGCTATCTGAATAACGCCAGACAATTGAGAGACGCGCTATTCCCAGGCGGCGGCGCGCTGCCCGAAGTCAGCTACGAAATAAAGCTACAGCCTGTTGCCGGGGCCGACGTGCGGATAGAGATAGACGGCACGTCTGTAGAGACGACAGGCACAAGCGTGCAGGCGGCGAAGTTCACCTGGCCCGCGCGGGCGGGCGCGTCCGGGGCGAGGATCGTCATAGCGAAGAACGGGCAGCAATCGGAAGCTTCGTTCCCAGGAGAGTGGGGCCTGTTCCGATTGTTCGCCGCGGGCCGCCCGACCAAGACGGGAGATAACCAGTTCCAGTTGTCATGGAGCGCGGGCTCTTTGACCGTGCGCGCCACGCTACAGCCTTCCAGCGCAACAAGCCCGTTCGAGCGGAGGTTGTTTACAGCGGTGCGCGCGCCGCAAGGTCCGAATGATTAGCAATGACTGAGAAGGAGAGATTATGACTACAGCCAAAGAGTTGTTCGAAGCCGGTCGCTTGCAAGCGGCGATAGACGAAGTGACGAACAGGGTGAAGGCAAACCCTAACGATACGCAGCAGCGCATTCTTCTATTCGAGCTGTTGCTGTTCGCGGGCGAGTGGGACCGCGCCGAGCGCCATGCCGACGTGATCGCGCACCAGAGCATGGAAGCGGGGCTCGGCGTGCAGGTCTATCGCAATAATATCAAGTCCGAGCGCGACCGCTCGCGGTTGTTCTCTGACGGGCTTCGCCCTCATTTCATCGGCGACCCGCCCGCTTACGTCGAGCTGCACCTGAGCGCGATCAACCGGATTCGCGAAGGCAACATCGCCGAGGCGAGAGAGACGCTCGACCGCGCCGAAGAGGATCGCCCCGCGTTTGCGGGCGCGTTCAACGGGCAAAGGTTTTCGGATTTCAGAGACTACAACGATGTCGTAGGTCCCGTGCTTGAGGCGATCGTGCAAGACCAGTACACGTGGATACCTTTCGAGCAGATAACGAGCCTTGAGATCGAAGCGCCCAAACAGTTGCGCGACCTGGTGTGGACCTCCGCGCGCATCGAGACGACCGATGGTACGAGCGGCGAGATTTACATCCACACGCTTTATGAAGGCTCAGGGCTTAACCCCAGCGATCTGGTGAGGCTTGGCAGGATGACTGACTGGAAAGACGCCGGTGCAGATCTGTACCTGGCGTCGGGGCTGCGACTCTTCCTGATAGACGGCGAAGACCGCGCGCTTCTTGATGCAAGAAGAATTGAGTTCGAGTATGCGGCGCGGGAATCAGAGATGGTCGCTTCATTGGATGAAGTGAGCGCTTCCTGATTGTTATTTCACCGCAGAGACGCAGAGGGCACCGGATGGCCGATGATGTGCTTCGCACGCGGCGGCGCGGAGCGAATTAAGCCTCGAAGAGGCGCGATTCAATAGCCAGGGGCAACGCCCCTGGAAACGGGTTGTCATTATTACAAGCCCTGAAAGGGCGCGATAAACATATCGCCCTTTCAGGGCTTCTTGTTGTATGCGTGCGTCACCCGGCGCGTTGCGCCGGGCTATTGAATAGCGCCCCTACGGGGCTTTCGGCTATTGAATCGTCGCCCCTTTGGGGCTTTATCTTCTCCGCGCAATCTCTGTGCTCTCTGAGTCTCCGCGGTGAATCTTTTTTCGCGTCCTTACATCGCTACCCATGCGGGTGGTGACCCGAAGAGCGCGCATGAAGTATCTATAAAAGCGTGGACGATGAGTGTGAAGAGAGGATTGATTGATGTCATCTGAAGTGCAAGTCAGGACTGACGTAGAGACGCCCGCCGAGGTGATAGAGATCGAATCGCTGCTCGCGCCGATCTCGGATGACAATCCCGCCGGCGAGAATCTTCAGTACTCGGGCCTTCACGACGAGATTCGCGAAGCGCGGCGCGCGGACGAAAACCTTGAACAGGGCGATTGGAAACGCGACCTCAAGGCGGCCGACTGGCGGCAGGTCTTAAGCCTTTCGGCCGACGCGCTTCAGACTAAGACGAAAGATTTGCAAGTCTGCGCCTGGCTTGTCGAAGCGGTTGTGAAACTGCACGGGCTGGCCGGGCTCCGCGACGGGCTGAAGCTTATGCGGGGGCTGCACGAGCGGTTCTGGGAGGGCCTCTTTCCGGAAATAGATGAAGACGACCTCGACGCAAGGGCTAACGCTTTGGCGTGGATGGACCGGCAGGCCGCGGCCGCGATCAAAGACGTGCAGATAACCTCGGCTTCAAGCGGCGCGAACCTCTCTTACGCGCAGTATGAAGAGGCGAAGCAGTTTGACATCCCCGAAGACCTCAGCTCGCTCGACGGCGAACAGCGCGAGCGCGTCGAAGCGTTGAAAGCGAGCATCGCCGAAGAGCAGAAGCTCACGGCGGAAGACTGGTCGAAGGCCAAGCGCTCGACCCGCCGCGCCTCCTTTGAAGAGTTGTACGCGCTGCTCGACGAGTGCTGGGCCGAGTACCAGCAGCTTGACGCCGTGATGGACGAGAAGTTCGCTCGCCAGACGCCCGGCCTGGGCGACCTCAGAAAGACGCTCGACGTGATTCGCTCGCTCGTCGGAAACATCGTCAAAGAGAAGCGCCTGTCGGAGCCCTATCCGGGCGAGCTGGAAGAGGTCACCGCTGGCGATGTCGTGGCGGATGAAGGCGGCGAGAGCGCCGGCCCTTCGGCGACCGGGTCTATACGGGCGAGGCAAGAGGCTTTCAGGCGGCTCAGAGAGGTGAGCGAATACTTTCGAATGAATGAGCCGCACAGCCCTGTGAGTTATCTGGTCGAGCGCGCCATCAAGTGGGGGCAGATGCCGCTGGAAAGTTGGCTCGAAGACGTGATCAAAGACGGCCTCGTGCTCGGCGGCATCCGCGAAACGCTGGGGCTTGCGACGGCCGCAAGCGGCGGCGGCGAGGAGTATGACTCATAACGATCTGTTTGGAAGCGGGTTGGACAGCCGACCGCAATAATTTTAGAAGGAGATATTTTCTATGCCCAAGAAAGAGAGTTTACAACACAAGCTTGACCGCGTGCGCCCGCCCCGCGTGCACATCACCTACGACGTAGAGATAGGCGGCGCGATCGAGCTGAAAGAATTGCCTTTCGTGGTCGGCGTGCTGGGCGACTTTTCGGGCAAGCCCCTGGAGCCGCTGGGGCGCGTCCGGGACCGGAAGTTCGTCGAGGTCGACCGCGACAATTTCAACCAGGTGCTCGCCGGCATGAAGCCGCGACTGGCCCTGCGCGTCGCGAACCGTCTGGCCGACGACGAGAGCGCTATGCGAGTCGAGCTTCGGTTCAACAGCATAGACGATTTCGAGCCCGACAACCTCGTACAGCAGGTCGACCCGCTGCGCAAGCTCGTCGAAGCGCGCAAGCGGTTGAGCGACCTGCTGTCGAAGATGGACGGCAACGACCGGCTCGAAGAGCTGCTCCAGGAAGTCATCGCGAACACCGGCGCTCAGAAACAACTGAGCCAGGTGCTCGGGCTCCAATCCGACGGCGCGGATGGCGGCGAGATAAAGGAGGATTCAAATGGCTAGAAGGCGAGAAGAGAAGAATTCGGCGACCGCCGTGGTCGAAGAGCTTGAGGGCGGGGACGACCTTCTCGGCAGGATACTGTCGGAAGGGCGGCTCGGCCGCGACGAGCTACAGGTCGAGCGCGCGCGCGACATGATAGGCCAGTTCGTTCAGGACGTGATGCAGGGCCAGCTCGTCATGGGCCGCGACATGGAAGCAAGCATACTTGCGCGCATCGCGGAGATCGACCGCCTGCTCACGGCGCAGCTCAACGAGATCATGCATGCGGAAGAGTTTCAGAAGCTCGAATCGTCCTGGCGCGGTCTTCACCACCTGGTCTTCGAGAGCGAGACGAGCACGATGCTCAAGATCAAAGTGATGAACGTCTCGAAGAAAGACCTGGCGAAGGACCTGGAAAAAGCCATCGAGTTCGACCAGTCTGCGCTCTTCAAGAAGATCTACGAAGAGGAGTTCGGCACGTTCGGCGGCGCCCCGTTCGGCGCGCTGATAGGCGATTACGAGTTCAGCAATCACCCGCAGGACATGGCTTGCCTGGAAAGAATATCGAACGTGGCCGCGGCCGCGCACGCCCCGTTCATCTCGGCCGCCTCGCCGCAATTGTTCGGGTGGGACACGTTCTCGGACCTTGTCGAGGTCCGCGACCTGGCCAAGATATTCGACCGCACAGAGTACCTGAAATGGCGCTCGTTCCGTGAATCAGAAGATTCAAGGTACGTTGGACTGTGTCTGCCGCACACGCTCATGCGGCTGCCTTACGGCCAGGAGACTCAGCCCACGGAGACGTTCAACTTCGAAGAGGACGTCGACGGCACGGACCACAAGAAATACCTCTGGGGCAACGCGGCCTACTCGTTCGGCACGAGGCTGACCGAGGCGTTCGCGCTCTACAACTGGTGCGTGGCGATACGCGGCGTCGAAGGCGGCGGGCTGGTGCAGGGCTTGCCCTTCCACACCTTCCGCACGGACGAAGGCGAGATCGCGCTCAAATGCCCGACGGAGATTTCGATCACGGACCGCCGCGAGAAGGAGTTTTCCGACCTCGGCTTCATCCCGCTGGTCCATTGTAAGAACACCGACTACGCGGCGTTCTTCGGCGCGCAGTCATGCCAGAAGCCGAAGAAGTACGACCTCGATTCGGCCAACGCCAACGCGCGGCTCTCGACGCAGTTGCAGTACATCATGGCCGTGTCGCGATTTGCCCACTACCTGAAGGCGATGATGAGGGACAAGATCGGGAGCTTCATGTCGCGCAAGGACTGCGAGTACTTCCTCAACCAGTGGATCATGCATTACGTGACGCCCGACGACACGGCTTCGCCGAGCGTGAAGGCCCAGTACCCGCTCAGGGACGCGAAGATCGAAGTGGTGGAGGTGCCCGGCAAGCCCGGCGCTTACAAGGCGATCGCCTTCTTAAGGCCGCACTTCCAGCTCGACGAGCTCACGGTCTCGCTCAGGCTGGTGGCCGAGCTGCCTGCTTCCGCAAGAAGCTAGTCAATAATCTCGGAGCAGAGAGACGGTCTGCTTCTTAACCAATCGAATTTTATACGGAGGAAATTACAGATGGCTGCTGTTGATTATTTTTTGAAGATCGAGGGAATCGAAGGTGAGAGCGCCGACGCCAAGCACAAAGGCGAGATAGACCTTGACTCATGGTCATGGGGCGAGTCGCAAGGCGGGACGATGGCGTTCGGCGGCGGCGGCGGCGCCGGCAAAGTCCAGATGCAGGACTTCCACTTCACGATGAAAGTGAACAAGGCCACGCCGAAGCTGATCATCGCCTGCGCCAGCGGCGAGCATATCAAGAAAGCCACTCTCACTTGCCGCAAGGCCGGTAAAGAGCAGCAGGAGTTCTTGAAGTACACCTTCTCCGACGTGCTCATATCCTCCTACCAGACGGGCGGTGCGAGCAACGGCGGGGTGATCCCGAGCGACCAGATCGCTTTCAACTACGGCAAGATGGAAGTCGAGTACAAAGAGCAGAAGGCCGACGGAAGCCTCGGCGGCCCGATCAAGGGCGGTTGGGACCTCAAGGCGAACAAGAAGGTCTAAACGCAACCGGAAGCGATCTGTGGGGGCAGGGAAAAGTCCTGCCCCCACAGGGTTCAATCGAAGACCATGAATAAGAAAGTTGAGGATTCGCGATGGCGGAAGATGCGATAAACCGAGCCAAGCAAATCATTGCGCAGTTCAAGGGCAGGGGCGCTCAACCGACCCGTAGCAACATCAATTGCGCGAAGGACGGCATCTGGCTCCACGTCTGTCGAAACAGAGTGGCCGACGGGCTGGAAGCAAGGGTTGTGAACCCTAACCTGATCGCTCAGACAAAGACGAATATGTGCGGGATCGCCGCGTTCGTGCGCCAGTGGGCGGAGGACGACCCCGCAGGCTATGCCTGGCTTGGGATCACGCTTTATGAAAACGGGACGGGCCGAATAGGCAGGGGCAATCTGACAGGCAAAGAGGTCTTCCCTTCGCGCGATTTGAAGAGCTCGCCTATCCCGCAATGGCAGACGGACGGCGTGTGGCATGAGATGAATCACGCGGACTGGGTAATCCTGGGCTCCATCCGAGAGGCATTCAACGGGCTCTTCACCCGTTACACGGCTAACGACCCGTTGGAGCCGTTAGCCGGCATGACGCTGCCCACAGAGGTGGTCAACGCCTTCAAGGCGGCGGGCTACACGAGCATCATCAACCAGACCGACTGGGCGATAGGCAAGGGCTTCGACACGATTCAGGAGGCGAGCGATCTGGTCGACGCCAAGTGGAAGGTGGTCCTCCTGATCAACAGCAACCTGCTTCGCACTAGAACGATCGATACACAGGGCGCGGTCGGAGACCACTGGGTAGGGCTTCTCTCAACGATCCAGATGAATCTCGTAGGCAAGGATTACAATGTAAATCCATTTCAGATATTCACCTGGGGCGGCACGATGTATGTGCCCGAGAGGAACGTCCCTTTCCCTTTGACTACGCTGCTCAAGCATTACTACGGCTACGTGGCCGCGAAATACTGACGCAATCGGTTCGCATGGGGTGACGGAAGATGGCAAGGCTCGATAACGAGATCAGAATAACGCCTTCGGTGCTCGACCGCCTGATCGATTACGAGCCGGAGGTCACGCGAGAGCCGTTGGCGTCGCGCGCCAAGAGCCTGCGCCAGATGAAGGAGGCGGTCAAGCGCGACCTTGAGCAGTTGCTCAACACGCGGCAGTCGGGCGACTGGCTGCCCGAGAATCTGAAGGAGCTGAACATCTCGCTTGCGGCCTACGGGCTGCCGGATTTCTCTTCGGTCAGCATAAAGAGCCCCGCCGAGCAGCTCCGGCTCCGTCGCGCGCTTGAAGCGGCGATAGCCACGTTCGAGCCGCGGCTTGAAGACGTGAACGTGACCATGCTGCCGATAGGCGAGCTCCACAGGTCGCTCCATTTCCGTATAGACGCGCGGCTGCGTGTAGAGCCCGCGCCCGAGCCTGTGACCTTTGACGCGATGTTGCAACTGGCCAGCGGCCAGTACCTGGTGCGGGGGGAGTGATGCGCGACGAACTGCTTGGATATTACGAACGCGAGCTCGGCTTCCTTCGCCAGATGGGCGCCGAGTTCGCCCAGAAATACCCGAAGGTAGCGGGCCGCCTGCTGCTTGAGCCCGACAAGTGCGAAGACCCGCACGTCGAGCGCATGATAGAGGCTTTCGCATTCCTCGCAGGCCGCGTGCACCTGAAGATCGACGACGAGTTCCCAGAGATAACCGAGTCGCTCCTGAACGTGCTTTACCCGCATTACCTCGCGCCGATCCCTTCGATGTCCGTAGCACAGTTCTCGCTCGATTCTCAGCAGGGCAAGCTTACGACGGGCTACACGATAGAGCGCGGCTCGATACTCTACTCGCGCCCTATACAGGGCACGCCATGCCGGTTCCGCACGTCGTACCCGGTCGTCTTGTGGCCGATAGAGATAACAGGGGCCGCGCTGGAATCCCCCGACCCGGTCGACAGCAACGGGAAATGGGCGCGGGCCGCGTTAAGAATATCGCTCCGCTGTCTGAACGACACGCGGCTCGCGGAGCTGTCGTTAGGCGAAGACCGTTCGCGAAGGATCGAGAGCCTGCGGTTCTACATAAACGGCGAGCCGCAGCTCGTCTACCCGCTCTACGAGATGATCTTTAACAACGCGACGGCCGTCGAGCTGCGCGCGGTCGCGTCGAAGAAGCGCAACGGCGGGGCGGAGCGCACGCCTTCATCGATAACGCTCCCGACCTCAAGCCTCAAGCCGGTCGGCTTCGCGTCCGACGAAGGCATGTTGCCTTACACCGCGCGCTCGTTTACGGGCTACCGTCTCCTGACCGAGTACTTCGCTTTCCCCGAGAAGTTCCTCTTCTTTGATGTCGAAGGGCTAGACCGCGCGGCGAGTCAGGGGTTCGGCGAAGAGTTCGAGATTCTCATACACCTCGGCGACGTGGCTCCCCCTCGCGCGCTCGTAGACCGTTCGACGTTTCAGATGGGTTGCGCGCCCATAGTGAACCTCTTTCAGAAGATCGCCGAGCCCGTCCACCTGACGCAATTTCAGAACGAGTACCGCGTGATCCCTGACATTCACCGTCAGATGGCGACCGAGATCTATTCTGTAGATTCCGTGGCGACGACCGACCCATACCTTCAACAGTCGCGCCAGTTTCAGCCCTTCTACTCGCTGCGCCACACCTACACGAGCGAGCAGGACAAGACGTTCTGGTACGCGACGCGACGGCCCTCGACGAGAAGCGAAGACCCTGGCACGGAGGTTTATATCTCGCTCGTCGACCAGGGCTTCAACCCGCGCGTGCCCGCCGTCGAGACGATGGCCGTGCATGCGACCTGCACGAACCGCGACCTGCCGGGGCGTCTGCCTTTCGGCGACCGCGACGGCGACTTCGAGGTCGAGACGACGGCGCCGCTTGCGCGGGTCCATTCGCTGAAAAAGCCTACGGCGACCTTGAGGCCGCCCATGCGCCACGCCGCGCACTGGAGGTTGATCTCGCACCTGTCGCTCAACCACCTGTCGATCGTCGAAGGCGGGGCCGACGGCAGCCCCGAAGCGCTGCGCGAGATCCTGATGCTTTACAACTTCATGGATTCGTCCGCCACCAGAAAGCAGATCGCGGGCGTCGAGCGCGTTTCGAGCCGGCGCGTGGTGCGCCAGACGGGCTCGCGCATCGGGTCGGGGTTCGTGCGCGGCGTCGAGACGACTATCGAGTTTGACGAAGAGCAGTACGTAGGCAGCGGGCTCTTTCTTTTCGCCGCGGTGCTGGAGAGGTTCTTAGGGCTTTACAGCTCTGTGAACTCGTTCAGCCAGCTCGCGGCCCGTGTGAAACAACGCGAAGGGTATCTTAAACGATGGCCACCGAGGTCAGGAGAACAGGTGATCCTTTAGTCGAGGTTCTGTTTGAAGAGCCTTACCGCTTCGAGTTCTTTCAGGCGGTGCGGCTGTTGGAACGAATCTCGCCCGAACGCCGTCCCGTGGGGCGATACAGCGAGCCCGCGGGCGAGGCCGTGCGCTTTCGCACGCGCGCGTCGCTCGCCTTTGCGCCGAGCCAGATTCACCGGCTCTCGGAAGAAGAGGAGGGCGAGCTACAGCCGGCCGAGATGACGGTCGCGTTTATGGGGCTGACCGGCCCTGCGGGCGTGTTGCCGCACCACTACACGGAGCTGCTCGTCGAGCGCACGCGGTACAAGGACACGGCCGCGTGGGAGTTCTTCGACCTGTTCAACCACCGCATGATCTCGCTCTTTTATCGCGCGTGGGAGAAGTATCGCTTCCCTGTGGCTTACGAGCGGGGCGAGGACCGTTTCACGGAGTTTCTCTTTGACGTAGTCGGGATGGGCACGCCGGGGCTGCTGGGCCGCCAGAGTATTCCCGACGAGATGCTCTTGTTTTATGGCGGGCTGTTTGCGATGCGGCCTCATTCGGCGACGGCGATGGAAGCGGTCGTCGGCGATTACTTCGGCGTGACGGCGCGCATAAATCAATTCTCCGGGCAGTGGCTCAGACTTGATGACGAGAGCCTCACGCGGGTTGGCGCCGCAAACTCCGAGCTCGGCGTGACGACCGTAGCCGGCGAGCGAGTCTGGGACGCCCAATCGAAATTCGAGTTGCGGTTAGGCCCGATGACTTTCGACGAGTTCACGCAGTTCCTGCCAACGGGCTCGGCTTTCAAGCCTGCGACCGAGCTGGTGCGGCTGTTTGCGGGACTTGAGTTTGATTTCGATATTCGCCCCGTCCTGAAAGCCGAAGAGGCGCCGGGCTGTGTGCTGACGACGCGCGCCAGGCGCAGGCCGCAGCTCGGGTGGACGAGCTGGCTCAAGACAAAGGCGTTTAGCGAGGACGATTCGCAAGTAGTTTTGAGGAGTGATTTGAAATCTCAAATCTGAAATAACAAGAGGATGAGTTTATGAATTTGAATCTGAAATCTTTGATAGCCACCTTGAACGACACGTGCCGCGCCGCGCTTGAGGCGGGGGCGGGGCTCTGCCTCTCTCGCACGAATTACGATGTCGACATCGAGCACCTGTTGATAAAGCTCGTCGAGGCCGAAGAGACAGACCTCGTGCGAATAGCTCGCCACTTCGAGATCGATCAGGCTCGTTTGACTCGTGACATCACACACGCGCTGGACCGGCTCAAGACCGGCAATTCGCGCACCCCGGCCCTCTCCCCGCGCCTGCCGCGTCTGATACAGGAGGCGTGGCTCGCGGCGTCGGTCGAATACGGGGCCGACAAAGTCCGCTCGGGCCATCTTATCTTGAGCCTGCTTGCCAACGACGACTCGGCGCGTCTTGCGCGTGAAATATCCAAGGAGTTTCACCGCGTCTCGGTCGAATCGCTGAGAAAAAATTTCGCCGACATCACGGCGGGCTCGGGCGAGAGCAAGGAAGCGGCAAGCGCGACAGGCCGCCCCGACGATGACGCGCGGACGGAGATCGCCGCAGGCGGCAAGACGAAGGCGCTCGATCAATTCACCGTCGATCTCACGGCGAGGGCGCGCGGCGGGCAGATCGATCCCGTGCTCGGGCGCGACTTTGAGATTCGCCAGGTGATAGACATATTGACGCGCCGCCGCCAGAACAACCCGATCCTGACCGGGGAGGCGGGAGTGGGCAAGACCGCGGTAGTCGAGGGCTTCGCGCTCCGCATCGCTCAGGGCGATGTCCCGCCTTCGCTCAAAGGTGTCTCCGTCCGCACGCTCGACCTGGGGCTGTTGCAGGCCGGCGCTGGGATCAAGGGCGAATTCGAGAATCGATTGAAGAGCGTGATCGAAGAAGTGAAATCGTCGCCACAGCCTATCATCATATTTATCGACGAAGCGCACACGATGATAGGCGCGGGCGGGCAGGCAGGACAAGGAGATGCGGCCAACCTGCTCAAGCCCGCCCTTGCGCGCGGCGAGCTGCGCACGATCGCGGCGACGACCTGGGCCGAATACAAAAAGTACTTCGAGAAGGACGCCGCGCTCGCGCGACGGTTCCAGGTCGTGAAGGTCGAAGAGCCTTCCGAAGATCAAGCGATCATCATGATGCGCGGGCTCACCGACACGCTTGAGAATCACCACAAGATCCGCATCCTCGACGAAGCGATCGAAGGCGCGGTGAAGCTCTCGCACCGCTACATCTCCGGCCGCCAGTTGCCCGACAAGTCCGTGAGCGTGCTCGACACGGCCTGCGCGCGAGTCGCGATCGGCCAGTCTAACGTGCCGCCCGCGATCGAAGACGCGGCGCGGCGGATAGAGAACCTGACCGTAGAGATCGGCGTGCTTGAGCGCGAAGCCGTCACCGGCGCTGACCACGCGAAAAGGATAGAAGAGCTCAAGGCGGCCCGCTCGGATGAAGAAGTTAGGCTCGGTAATTTGACAGCCAGGTGGGAGAGCGAAAAAGAGATCATAGGTCAGGTCCAGGCCATCCGCGCCGAGCTCGAAGAAGCGGCCGAGCGAGCAGTCGAAGACGGCGGCCGTCGGCCTTCCGTAGATTCGGACGCGCTCAGGGCCGACCTGGCTCGATTGAATCAGGAGCTTGAAAGCTTGCAGGGAGAGACGCCGCTCGTCCAGGCGTGCGTCACTTCGCAGACGATAGCCGAAGTCATATCGGGTTGGACCGGCATCCCCGTGGGGAAGATGTTGACCGACGAGATAAAGACGGTCCTCGCGCTTCGCGAGCGGTTGGAAAGACGGGTGATCGGCCAGCGGCAGGCGCTGGAAGCCATAAGCCAGCGCATACGAACTGCGCGGGCAAACCTTACTGACCCGCGCCGGCCCGTCGGCGTCTTCCTGCTGGTCGGCCCTTCGGGCGTCGGGAAGACACAGACGGCGCTGACGCTGGCCGAGACGCTTTACGGCGGTGAGCGAAACCTGATCACGATCAACATGAGCGAGTACCAGGAAGCGCACACGGTCTCTTCGCTCAAGGGCTCGCCTCCGGGTTATGTAGGTTACGGAGAGGGGGGCGTGCTTACGGAGGCGGTGCGGCGAAAGCCTTATTCGGTCGTGCTGCTCGACGAGGTGGAGAAGGCGCACCCGGATGTGATGGAGCTTTTCTATCAGGTCTTCGATAAAGGGGTTCTGGAAGACGGCGAGGGCCGCGAGATAGATTTCAAAAACAGTGTGATACTGCTCACGTCGAACGTGGGGACAGACACGGTGATGAAGCTCTGCGCGGACCCCGACACGAGGCCCGAACCTGAAGTCCTGATAGAGGCGCTCAGACCGGACCTGCTCGAGGTCTTCAAGCCCGCGCTGCTCGGCCGCATGGTCTCGGTCCCCTATTACCCGATCAGCGACGAAGTGATGCGCGAGATAATCAAGCTCCAGTTGGGCCGCATAGCCGCGAGGCTTCGCGAGAATCATGGCGCGGAGTTCGGCTATGACGAGTCCGTGATAACCGAGATAGCCAACCGATGCAAAGAGGTCGAGAGCGGGGCTCGCAACGTCGACCGAATACTGACGGGGACTCTGCTGCCCGACATGAGCGGTGAGTTCTTGGCGCGCATGGCAGCCGGCCAGGCAGTCTCGCGAGTCCGATTGAGCATCGCCGACGGCGGCGGGTTTAGTTACGAGATCGGCTAAACGGCGACTTTGCGTAAGAGAGTCGCTAAGCGGCGCGCAGTGCTCATTAGCTGCCGCGTAGCGGCAGCATCGCGTGCATATATCGCCGCGTAGCGGCGGTATGAATTTAGCCGTGTGCTTTAGCGCACGGTGGCGATGGTCATTGAAACATCCGTCGCGTCAGCGACGGCTGAATCAATCGTCGCTGACGCGACGGGATGTGTATGCGACTGTTACCGTGCGTTGAAACGCACGGCTAAGATCACGCCGCCGCTACGCGGCGGATTTCAGGAGGCGTAGCTTGGGCGAATATACTCAAGCAAACAGGCTGATACGCGTCGAGACTGTGCTCGGCAAAGACGCCCTGCTCTTGCAGGGCTTCCGCGGCGAGGAGAGCGTCTCGCGCCCTTTCCACTTCGACCTCTACATGCACTCGGAGAACCGCTCCATTCAGATGGAGTCGATAGTGGGCAAGAAGGCGACCGTCGTCATAGCGCAGCCGGACAAGCGCGAGCGCTACATCAACGGCGTGATCAGCTCGTTCACGCAGGCCGGCTCGACTCCGCTTGAGATGGGCGCGAACCCGAAGATATTCGCGCACTATCACGCGACGCTCGTCCCTCACCTCTGGGTGCTGACGCGAACGTCGGATTGCCGAATATTTCAGAACCAGACCGTGCCCGACATCCTCGCCAAGATATTCGACGAGCACAAACTCCAATTCAGCCCCCGGCTGATCGGCCAGTTCGAAAAGCGCGAGTACTGCGTCCAATACCGCGAGAGCGATTTCAACTTCGTCTCGCGCCTGATGGAAGAAGAGGGCATCTTCTACTACTTCGAGCACGAGGCGGACAAGCATACCCTCGTGCTCGCAGACGACCCAGGCAAATTCAACCCCACGCCCTACCACAAAGACGTGAGCTATAAATCGCTCATAGGCGAGAACCAGCACATGGAAGTGGTAACCGAATGGAGCGTCGCGCAGGAGGTAAGGCCCGGCAGGTACGCCATCAACGATTTCAACTTCAAAGACCCGCACTTTCCTCTGATGTCGGAGGTCGAGGGCAAGGACGAGCGGAAGCTTGAGGTGTACGACTACCCCGGCGAGTACGTGACAAAGAACGAAGGCGAGCGGCTGGTCGGGATCAGGATGCATGAGCAGGAATCTCCGAGGGAGACTGCCACGGGGTCGACTACATGCAGGGGGCTGATCGCCGGCTACCGCTTCAAGATGAAGGACCACTACCGGAAGGACTTCAACAAAGAGTACGTCGTCACGACGAGCTACATCTCGTCCGACCAGGGCGCCAACTACCGAACGACGGGTGTTGAGGCGGCAGCCTTCTTCCAGTACTCGAACCACGTCCAGTGCATAGCTTTCCCCGACCCGTTTCGCCCCGCGCGCACGACGCCCGTCCCGTTCATGCAAGGGCCGCAGACGGCCATCGTCGTCGGCCCGCCGGGCGAAGAGATCTACGTCGACAAGTACGGGCGTGTGAAGGTGCAATTCCATTGGGACCGCGAGGGCAAGTACAACGAAAAGAGCTCCTGCTGGATTCGCGTGTCGCAGAACTGGGCGGGCAAAAGGTGGGGAGCCATCTTCACGCCGCGCGTCGGCCAGGAGGTGATCGTAGATTTCCTCGAAGGCAACCCCGACCAGCCGATAATCACGGGGCGCGTCTACAACGGACAGGCGATGCCGCCTTACGAGCTTCCCGCCGAAAAGACGAAGAGCACTATCAAGAGCGACTCGTCGAAAGGGGGCGGCGGGTTTAACGAGATTCGCTTCGAAGATAAGAAGGGCGACGAACAGGTCTTCATCCACGCCGAGAAAGATTTTGACTTGCGGGTCAAAGAGGACGCGCGCGAGCTCATAGGCAGCAACCGCCACCTGATAGTCGAGGCGGACCAGCACGAGCTCGTTCGCGCCGACAAGCTCCTGCACGTCGTCGGGGACCAGACCGAAAAGATCGACGGCTCTTTTACTCGCCAAGCGGGGATGGATGTCGAAGAGAATGTCGGGTTGAGATACGCGCTCAACGCGGGGCTTGCGATCAGCCAGAAGGCGAGGATGAGTTTCCTGATCGAATCCGAGCTGGCCATAACCTTGAAGGTCGGGACGAATACTATCAGCATCAGCCCGGCCGGGATATTCATCGTCGGCACGGTCGTCGTCGTCACAAGCACAGGCAGTTATCAGGCTACCCCTATCGCGCAGACGCCCCCGGTCATCGTCGCGGACCCGGAAGAGGCCGACGGGGCGGAGGCCGGCGGGAAGGCTGAACTGCCGAAACCGAAAAAACCGCCCGCGCCGAATTCCTACAGCGTGGGCGCCGTCAGCCTGCAAAAAGCCGCGGAGGACGGCACGCCTTTCACCCTGGTCGGCTGAAGCCTGAGCGTTTGAGGGCCGTTGATATGATTATAGAAGAGATAGTTGATACCGTTAGCGAGCACCTGTTTTCGAGCGAAGAGGCGAATCTCTATGCCGTGCTCGACGGCGCGTCCGTGCCCGAATTATTAGACAAGCTCTACGGGCTGTCTCCTACATTCTGCTGTCTGTTCAAAGGCGAGCTTGCGCCCGACATGGCGGAGGTCGCTCCATATCTGGTCCGGCTTGAGCCGGGCGCGGAGTTCACAAACTGGGTGATCGGCCACGGCTGGGGAAAGCACTGGGGCATATTCGCCGCCGCCGAGGGCGACCTTCGCCAGACGGCCCGTCACCTGCGCGCGCTTCTGACGGTCTACGACGAAGCAGGCCGCCCGTTGCGTTTCAGGTACTACGACCCGCGCGTGTTGCGCACGTACCTGCCGACGTGTAACGCCGCCGAGTTAGCAACGATGTTCGGCCCGGTCACAAGCTTCCTGCTCGAAGACGCGGACCCGCGCGCGGCCTTGCGTTACCACCTGACCGGAGCGGCGCTCGGACAGAAGAGGCTCCCCGTAGGCCGGGGCTGACGGAGGGATGATGCTGATAATTCGCCAGGAACAGATTGAAGCATTTCAGCCGGTGGCCGAAGCGGCCTTCGTCCGACGCGTCGTCGAGCATCTGCGAGCCGATCATGCGGACGCCGTTGTTCAGCTTCCGAACGAAGTGATCCTCGTTAAACAGATCTCGGATGAAAGACTATACGGGATAGTGAAGCATGCGATAACGCGCGCTCGCGATTACGGTATAACTTGGGAATCGAGCCTCACGGCCTTCGTCGTGCTGATGTTCGTCGCCGCCCCAAACTTCGATAAACACCCGCTGATCGAGCGCGTTTTGAGAGACGAAAGAGTGGAGGCTAACTCGCGCGTGGATCAACTCTGGGAGCGAACGAGCGAAGAGAACTGGGAGGCGGTGCGAAAGAATTACGACCCGGCCGCCTGGGAGCCGGATTCAGAAGAAGGTGTTCAATGATCGATATTCCAAAACCGGAAATACCTCTGCCTGATAAACAATCGCCTGCGGCCGCGGCGGAGAGCTTGAAGAAGCTTGCGGAGAAAGCTTCGAAGTCGGCCCAGAAGCTGATGTCGGATAGACCGCCCGCGCCTATCGAGGTGGGCAAAGTGACGGACAAGATTCCGGCGAAAGGCGGGGCGGTCGTCGTAAGCCCGCCGCCTCTGCCAGCGCTGCCGGCGGGCCTGGAGCTCCCGAAGATCAAATGATGATGAGCCTGTATGAGGTCTTACATTCAAATTCAAGTGCCGACGATAACGCTACCGACGACCAGGGGGGCGATGCCCGGCCCTATCGGCGTTGATACGCGGAAAGGACCGGCAAACCGCTTTCTCGAAGAGACGATCCCTGGCGGCGCGTTGACCCTGGAGCTTGACGGTAATAATCGTGAATGGAGGTTAAGACCGCCCGCCATTCGGAAGTGGCGACACTACCTGCCCGCCGCGCGCGGGAAGTGGTCGAGGAGCGCCGACGAGATCACGCTGTTTGATGCCGTCAACAAGAAGATACTCTTCTCGCTCAGGCAGGCTAACGGCATGCGCGGGCGGGCCTGTTACGATCTCTCGCTCGCGGGTCGTTACGATCATCACGCCGAGTGGAAGCGAGTCCCGAAGCCTTTGCCGATATCGTCTCGGCCGCCAATTTGGTACGGCCTGGCAGTCCGGGAGGACCGCCACGGGGGCGGGCCGCGCGCGGCCTCGGCGGTCGTCATATCGAACGACAAATGGTTTACTTTCTCGATGCCGCAGCCCGCGGCGGGACCGTTCAGAGGGTACGCGTGGAATGCGGCGTTCGTGCTGCTGACGGGTTATCTTGACAGGGGCGATCTGGTCGGCAACGCGGGGGCCGACGTAGATTATGAGCTCTCCTTAGGCGCGTACTGGAGAGAGCAAGCCGGAGCTTTGAATCCGATAGCGGCCGGCCGTGTGGGCGGCTTTGTAGATTTTGCGTTAAAGCATTCGGAGATGCTGCGGGCTCTCGGTATGGCGGCGCTCGAAGGGCTGTGCCTCGATTACGACGAGCGTCATGTGATCATCGGCGACCTGGCCGGGGAAGAGATAAACGCGGGCATTTATGCTTACACAGGCGAATGCGTGCAGGGCTAGTTATGACCGAAGCGACTCAGAATAGTTACGACGATGTCTTGTACGCGGGCTACCCGTTCGTGCAGGCACACCCGGACCGGCTGGCGACTGTGGCCGCGCTGTTCGGCCTGAAGACGGCGAGCGTCGAACAGTGCCGAGTGCTTGAGATCGGGTGCGGCGACGGAGCAAACCTCATCCCTATGGCTTTGTCGCTGCCCGAAAGCAAGTTCGTCGGCGTAGACCTGGCCGCGCGATACATCAAAGAAGGACAGGCGGTGGCCGAAGCGCTGGGGCTCGCTAACATCACGCTTCAACAACTCGACATCTTAGATTTGTCGCCTGACTTCGGGCAGTTCGACTACGTGATCGCTCATGGGATTTACTCGTGGGTGCCGGCCGCCGTCCGAGATAAGCTTATCGCGATCTGCAAGGCGAACCTCGCGCCCGACGGCGTGGCCTACGTGAGCTACAACACATACCCCGGCGGCCACCTGCGCGAGATGATGCGCGAGATGATGCTGTTTCACATTCGAGATGTCGAGCAGCCCGCCGAGCGCATCGCGCAGGCGCGCGCTATGGTCCGGTTTCTGGCCGAATCCGAATCCGGACCTGAGCTTTATAGGATGACGCTCAAATCATTCGATCAGGAGGTCGGGCGGCTCTCGGACGGCTCGCTGTTTCACGATCACCTGGCGGAAGTCAATTCGCCCGTCTACTTCAACCAGTTCGTAGACCACGCGCGCCGTCACGGCTTAAAGTATCTGGCCGAAGCGGACTTTTTCGACATGCAGTACGAGACCTTCGCGCCCGAGATCTCTGAAACATTGCGGCGGATTGCCGACGACGACATCGTAGCGTGCGAGCAGTATCTTGATTTCCTGACCTGTCGAAGATTTCGCCAGACGCTCTTGTGTCACGAGCAGGTCGCGGTCGATCGCGAATTGAACCCCGAGCGCGTTACAAACCTTTTTATAGCATCATCGGCGTATGCGGTTTCCGGCGAGCCCGTCATCGATTCTACGGCGGTAGAGATGTTCAAGGGGATGAAGGGCGCGAGCTTGTCTACGAACCACCCGCTGACGAAAGCAGCCATGCTGCAACTGGGGAGAATCTGGCCCGCGTCTCTGCACTTCAACGATTTGATCGACGCAGCCCGGCAGGAGTTGAACCCCGGTCTTGCTCGCAACAACGGCGACGTAGGCCGTGACGACGCGTTGAGGCTGGCCGGATTCCTGTTGAAAGCTTATGGGGCAAACTTGATCGAATTGCACTCGCATCGCTCGAATTTCGTTCTCGAAGCAGGCACGCATCCGACGGCGAGCCGTCTTGCGCGGCTGCAACTGGAGAAGAGCACGACCGTGACGACCATGCGCCACACAAGCGTTCAAGTGATGGACCCCGTAGGGCGACGGTTGTTAGCGCTGCTGGATGGCACCAGAGACAGGAAGGCGCTTCTGGATGAGCTCGGCGGGCTGGTCGAAGAAGAGAAGCTGGCGCACCTGGCCGACAAGCTTGAGCAGAACTTATCCGCGATAGCCCGCCTGGCTCTGCTCGTCGCGTGAAAACCAAAAGGCGCGCATCAATGTTATAACTGTAGGGGCGGGGCTTGTCCCCGCCCGGCGGCGCGTTAGCGCCGTACGGTCATCGCCCTGCGGGCGATCCGGGCAGCCACAAGGGCTGCCCCTACAGTATTCACTCATTCGCAGATTGCAATAAATAAGCCTCGAAGAGGCGTGATTCAATAGCCCGGCGCATCGCGCCGGGTCATGCATCATACGAGACGAAGCCCTGAAAGGGCGCGATAGGTATATCGCCCTTTCAGGGCTTCTCATTACTATCAATCCGTTTCCAGGGGCGTTGCCCCTGGCTATTGAATCACGCCTCTTCGAGGCTTATTGAATTGCTCCTCTGCGGGCTCTTAAGAAAGATATTAAGACCTCAATTCCCTTAACATATTCTACAACGTCTTGAGAAAAGCTATGAGCGCCTTCTTATCTCCCGTTGATAAATTGAGCCCGAACTCGTGCCCCTTCACCGCGCGCACCTTCACGCCGTAGCCCTTGAAGCCCGTCCGCACGTAGTCGGCGCGCAACCTGCGCGGATCGAACCAGTCTTCGAGCGTCATCACAAAGCCGTTGTGCTCGAACGGCCCGCGATACCAGACGCCTCTGAGCGAGGGCACCTTGTAGTAGCCCGTGCCCCTTCTCGTCTTGAGCGCTAGCTGTGTGTCCGTGCCTACTGACAGGCCGATTATGTCATACCGCTTCGCGTGGTCGGCCGGGACACGAAACCCGTCGACCGGAGTCAGCTTGTTGTTTGTGTAGAGCGGCGGCGTGTGGCAGAGCGCACAGCCTTCGGCGCGAAAGACTTTCTGCCCGCGCTCGGCAAGGGCGTCGAACCTGTTCGGATTCGCCGGCGGCCTGAGCGAGTAGAGATAGAGCGCCAGCGCGTAGAGCTGGTCATCGCTGTAGCGCGATTGCGAGCGCGGGTCGGGCAGCGTGCGAAAGTCACTGCGCGCCGCAGGGATGAATCCGCCAAAGCTCGCCAGGTCTGAAGCCCCCTGGTTCAGCGCCGCATACCGCATCAGGTCCACAACCGAGCGGTGCATCTGAAGGCCGGTGTGGTCGAGATACTTTCTATCTTTTATCCCTATCAGGTCGGGCACCTGCGGCGGGAAGAAAGGGCTCGTGCCTTGTCGCGCGATGACGCCGGGCGGAATTGCGGCATGCCATTCGAAGATCGTTTCGGTCGACGATTGATCGAGCCCGGCCAGCGTGTCCGGCTTGACCCAGGGGGCGGCAAAAAAGGCTCGCTCGAAAGACCTCACCCGCTCGGTCGTCGTGCGCGGGCCGGCGCTCAATGCCGTTGCCAGCTCAAATGGGTAGTTGCCCTGAGCGCCCTTGACCACGGTCCCGTCGGCCATCACGCGGGTGTGGCACATCGCGCACGAGACCCCGCCAAGCTCGACCTTGCCCTTCTCTCTTATGACGTAGTGGAAGAAAGGCGCCGTCCCGTCCTTCGCCACCGGTATCTTCGACTTTTCGTACCACGCCGGGTCCCTCACGTCTGAAACCCGCGCCACCGCGTTGTAAAATACCGGCGCGTCAAATACTATCTCGCCCGCTCTGATCCAATCCTCTTCACTCTTCAGCTTCGAAGCGTCAAAGGCGATCTCCGGCTCCCGTTGCTTGAGCCACTCTTCGTAACCGGGAGGCTCTTTGCCCGGCGCGTAGACCGGGTAGCTCTTATAAAGCGGCCGCTCGGGGATGCGGTAGTAATAATCGGCAGAGACGTGGACGGGCGAGCCCGTGGGGTCGGCGAGCGGAAGCTCAAGCTCGGCCATCGCCCGGTCGTCCCACGTCTTCGGTATCGCGGGCGTCAACGCGTTCTCCGTCTCTTGAGCCTTGCCGGCATGAATGTGCGCGGCAAAGCCAAGCAAGACAATCAAAGCTATCGTAATGTATTTAACGCGTCTGTTCATAATTCACCTCTGCGCCTTAGCCGGTTGAGCGGACGGCGCCGCGCCTCCGCCAGTCTGATTGCCGCCCGAGGCCGGCGCGGTCACGACCTGCAAATACTTGTTAAAGATTTCGGCGGCGCTGTCGTAACGCTTTGCGGCCTGATAAATGCTGCCGAGCTCGACGTAGGCCGGGGCGTAGTTCGGAGCCATTGCGATCAACTCTTTCGCCTCGCGCTCGGCCTCGCTGTAGCGGCCCTGCTGGCTGTAAGTGTGAGCGTTCCACCACCTCGCCTGTAGAAACGCCGCGTCTAGACTCTTGGCAAGCTCGAACTCGCGCTGCGCATCCTTCGCCTTGCCGCGCGCGAAGTATTGAAGGCCGAGCCTGTAGTGCGGCAACGACCAGCCGGGCGAAAGCTGTGCGGCTCGCTTGTAGAAGTTCAACGCCTTTTCTATATCGTTCGTCCTCTCGTAAGCGACCCCGAGCGCGTTGTATGGGCAGGCCGTTTTCGGATCGATCGCCATAGAGCGCTCAAGCAGCGCTATGGCTTCCTTGACTTTGCCTTCGGCCAGCCTCACCCGCGCCGCCGAGAATAAGCTCTTCGCTTCGACCTGCCCGTCGCCCGGCTTCAGCGTCTTAAGGTTCGCATACGCGTCGCTCGCCTGGCGGAGCTGGCCGGCGTTAAGCGGCGCGGCCGATGTCTTCACGTAGTTGTTGACGGACTTTTGCCCGATCTCGTCGAGCTCGTCGGTTATGGCTATCTCAAGGCTTACGCGCTGCGGGTCGTCGGGCGCTTCGCGCGTGAGCTGTTGATAAAGCTGCCACGCGCCGCCCGGCTCAAGCACTCGGCCTTTGTCTATCGCCTCTCTTATCTGGTCGACGAGCGGAGAGCTTTGAACGGAAGCGCGCGCCGGCAGCGCGGTCGTCAAGTCGAGAACAGTCTTGTCCGTCGTTAAGGCGACGGTCTGCTTGAGCGTTTCGGCGCCGGGCAGATCGATTGAGATCTCGATGTTCCCGCTCGTCAATCCGTCGAGCACCAGCACGCCTTCGGGCCTGATGCGCCCGCGGTAAGCGCTGCCGACGTAGACTTCGCTGCCGGCAGGCCCGCGCACTTCGAGCGACGGCTGCGTCGGCGGCGCGGGCGGTTGCTGCTGCGCGACGCCGTTCGATGACGATGACGATGCAGCCTGCGAGATGACCGCAAGAGGCAGCCGCGCGTCTATGTTGCCCGCGGCGCGCGGGTGTTGAAGGGCGGTTGTCTGCTCGGGGACTACCTGCGAGAGATAGTCCAGCAACTCGCCCGCGCGGACCACGCCGTCGCGGTCGCGGTCGGCCGTGCCTTTAAGCCCTTCGAGCAGGTAATGAGTGAATACACCGTGGCCGCCGCCCCACCTGGGGTCTTCGTAGCTGCGCTCGTCCGCGCGCGAGGCGAGCAGGCGGAAATTACCCGCGCCGCTTTTGCCGACTTCGTCGAGGAATCGATTGATAAGCACCTGCTCTTCGACACCGCGCGAGGCCAGCCCTATCTTTCCCGAATGGCAGGCGTCGGCGATCACCACGGCGACCCTGGAGCGCAGGCGCTCGTTGATGATCCTGTCGAGCTCGGCTATGGGCAGCGCCGTGGCATAGAGGTTCTGCGGGTCAGAGTCGCTGGCTAACAGGTAGCCGTCCGTGCCCTGCTCGACGACGCCGTGGCCCGCGAAGAAGACGTAGACCACGTCATCCGGCTCGGCCGAGCGGGGCAGCCACGTGCCGAGCGCCGTGCGCACGGAGGCGATGGTCGCCTCTTCGTTCAGCAGCAGCTTGATCTGAGTCGACGGGAATCCGCCGCCCGCGGGGCTGCGGAGAAAGGCCGCAAAATCTTCAGCGTCGCGGTGCGCGAAGCGGAGCTGCTCTTCGGGGCGCAAGTTCTTGTAGCTCGACACGCCGATGACGACTGCCCAGAGCTTGCCGCGTCCGTCGGGCGCGACGCCGCTTTTGACCTCGGATAAAGAGATGCTGCGCGGGGACGGCTGGCCGGTCGATTGTGGCTGCGCCTCGACGGGCTTTGGCGCGGCGGGTTTGGGCTTCGGGTTTCGCCTGCTCTTTTGAGCGAAGCCGTGGACCGTCAATGCCGCCACCAGGAGCATCAGAAGCGAGAGCTTAAGGATTATAAGCGGCCGGAGGTCGACCGGGACGTAAGTTTGTGTGAGACGCGACCGGCGGCGCTGAATGCATTTGAACTTTCTGGTAATCATAATCTTAATGGTTCCTTGCCTTTCGATTTCATCTTTCTTATCAATCCGAAACTTGCTCAAGCGTTACCCGGCTCCTTCGATTAAGCGATTGTGCGGCTCCGGGCTTTCTTCTGAGGACGAGCGCCTTGGCGACCGAGGTGGTCAATCTCTGCGGGCCTGGGGCCGCGTCTATGATGAAAGTGAATCTCTCTCCCACCTTACAGACCGGCAACAGGTAAGCGTCGACGAGCCGGTTGCCCAGCAGCCCGCCTATCAACTTGCCCGACAGCGCCGCGGGGTCCTTGACGGTAAAGACATAGACGCTGCGCTCTGTTTCGACGAGTATCTGATCGGCCCTGCGCAGGCTATCGGTGTCGACGCGGCTGACCCGTTGTTCGGCGACCGGCTCGGCGAGTGATGATGACAGCGCTTCTCTTTCGGCCGAGTCGTAATCTTCGGCGCAGCCGCGCGGGAGCCGCGCCGTGGCCTTCTGGTCTTCTATCACCGTAGAGTTTTGTCTCTGGCTACAGAGGTCCAACGTCTGCGGGTAACGCGGGGCGGCATATAAGCCATCTCCGTATTCGCTGTTCAAGTCTGCCTCCTCCTTTGTCTCAATCGCCGCCACGGTACATGGATACCTTAACCGGCGGGTAACAATCACCACCCACACGGGTGGCGGCGTATCATAATTCGTCTTGATGAACCCTGTAGGGGCAGCCCTTGTGGCTGCCCGGATCGCCGAAGGCGATGACCGTCATGGCCTAACGGCCATCCGGGCGGGGACAAGCCCCGCCCCTACAGGTCTACGCAACTGTGTCTTGCTATTGGAGGGCTCAGTTTATCAGGCGGTTTTGAAGCGCTTTGGATACGGCTTCGGACTTGGAGTGGACCTGAAGCTTTTCGTAGATGTGGCGCATGTGAAACTTGATCGTGTTATAGCTGACGCCAAGCTCCACGGCCGCCGTCGTGTAGTTGTGGCCTTCGACCAGAAGCTTCAGCAATCGCGTCTCGTGCGGCGTCAGCTCGTAGTCGGCGCGCTCGGGCGGGCGTATCTCGCGGAACAGCGTTATGACGCGGTGGGCGACCTCGGGCGACATCGGCGCGCCGCCCGTTACGGCCTCCCTCAAGCTCTCCAGCAGCCTGACGGGCGGCGTGCGCTTGAGCAGATAGCCGCACGCGCCCGCGCACAGCGCGTCGAATATCCTCTCGTCGTCGTCGTAGACCGATAGTATCAGCAGGAGAAGCCGCGGGTGCCGCTCCTTCAATATCGAGATGCCCTCGATGCCGCTCATCCCCGGCAGCCCTATGTCGCACAGCACGACGTCGGGCACGTCGCCCTTGATCTTCTCCAGCGCCTCTTCCATCGAGCGGAAGCTCCCCGTGCAGCGATACCCCTCGGTGCCGTTTATCAGCGCCGTGAGCGCCTCGCGTATCTCGCGCTGGTCCTCGACGATCGCCGCCTTGATGATCGAATGATCCGCCTTATCCACGCTGCTCTCTCCTCTCAAGCCCGTTATTACACGGCTGATAAATTACTAAATATTCGAGGCGAGGTCACCACCCGTTTGGACGGCAGACATAAAAGCGCCGCTCGTGCTTATGGCGATCGGCAGCCTGAGCGACACGAGAGTCCCGCGCCCTACGTTCGTTATTATCTCGAACTGCCCGCCCATCTCTTTAGCCCGCCTGCGCATGCTGGCCAGCCCGTTTCCGCCCCTCGACCTCGACGTGAGATAGCCCGTCGCCGCCTTTGCCAGCGAAGGGCTGAACCCCTTGCCGTTATCGCTCACCGTGAAGGTGAGCCACCCGCCCGCGACCACTAGCTCTATCGTAACGTGCGTCGCCCCGGAGTGCTTCACTATGTTGTTGACGCTCTCCTTGAAGATCAAAAAGACCTCGCGCCGGATGTTGGCGCCCAGTTGTACGTCCTGCTCGGGGCCGGGCGCGCGATAGCGGAAGCCGACGCCCGACGGCGTGAAGATGTCGCTGGCGAATCGCCGTATGCGCTGCGACAGGTCGCTCAGGTTATCCTTCTGCGGGTTTATGGCCCAGACGATGTCGCTCATCGAGTCGACCAGCTCGTTTGAGATCGTCGTGATAGTGCTCAGTCGCTCGGAGGCGTCTTTGTTCCTCGGCGAGACCTTCTGTCGGACGGCCTCGCTGAGCAGGGCAATCTTGGTAAGGCTCGACCCGACATCGTCGTGCAGGTCCGTCGCGATACGCCTGCGCACCCGTTGAAGCTCCACGAGGCGCTCCTCCCTGCTCCGGCTCAGCGCGTCCTCGGCGCGTTTGCGCTGTATCAACTGACCTATGTGGCTCCCTATGAACGACATTATCTGAATCAGCTCCTGCTCTCTCTGGCGCGGCTCGCGGCTGTAGAGCTCGACTATGCCGATGACTTCGCTGCCGACCAGTATAGGGAACCCGAACCCGCTCTTGAGGCCCTGGCTTGAGGCCGCGAGCAGGCTGCCGCCTTCGGCGACGTCGGTCACCCAATGAGGGCGGCGGCTGGTGAGCACGCGGGCGGGCAGGCCGGTTCCCGGCAACAGCACCTGGCCGTCGGCGGGCGCGAGCTCCGCCCCGTCGCGCGCGGGCTTTTGCCATATGCCGACGCAGCGCGCCACCTTTGATTGCGGATCGACGTCCCATATCGCCCCGAGGTCCCACCCCGTCATGACGCAGATGGTTTGAATTATGCCCGGCGCGGCCTCTACGGGGCCGAGCGATTCGACCAGCGCGCGCGTGACCGCGTACTCAAGAGCCAGCACGCGGTTGGCCCTGCCAAGCTCCACCTGCTGAGCGGAGAGCTGCTCGGTCAGTTGCTCGGATTCGCTCAGCGCGGCGTTGAGCTCTCTCATGCGCGCCGCGCGGTAGCGTTCGAAGGCGACGATTATCAACAGGGCCAGGATCGCAACGAATATGATAAAGAACCTCCACTGCCAGATGGCAGTCAGAGGGTTGAAACCGACCGAAGCCTCTGCCGCGCCGCCCGCGCCCTCGACGCTCGCGACGGCCGTCAATACTGACAGCGCGCTCGCGAAGAGAACCGAAGAGCGGATAATCAATCTTCCCTTGTCCTTACTGCGGTTGGTCATAGTTTCGTCCTACGCGTCTGTACGGCCACGAGATCAAGCAGCCTTCGACCCGCGGCTCCCCATCATGTGCAACAACTCTTCGTATGAAAGGCTCCCCACAGTCTTTTTGGCCGGAGCGTATCGTCTGGGGGGCAGTATGCGCTCCAGGTATTCGACCATCTCCGCGGCCGACTTGAAGCCCGACCGATCAGAGCTCGATTCATGATTAGTTTCGCTGTTCGGCTCCGTGCTCATTGCCTCCACCTCCATCCGGCCTCTGCCGTCGAGAAGTTACCGCGTGAGCAATCCTCAGTACTGCCCTTGCAGCTCGGTGCGCACGTCCGTCAGAACGCGCCCGAGAAAGATTAATAACTCATCCAGCGTATGAAAGTGCGCCGCCTTTGAAGAGGAGACATGCTCTACGCGCCCCTCCAACCTGCCGCTCTCTATGTCGGCGTTTGCCATGAACTGGATTACGAACGCCCCTTTGTGTTGCCATCCTTCCATCATAGGCAGAGAATAAACCCTACCGGCTTACCGAGTCATAATCGCGCGGTAATTTTGCGGTAACGTTTGAGTAATAGAAGAACGAGCTACGGCATGCAGATATGCTTTGCGGAATTCAGACTGGACCCGACCAACGAGCTGCTGTGGCGGGGCGGGCAAGCCATAACGCTGAGGCCAAAGGCGTTCGCCGTGCTCAAGTACCTGACCGAGCGGCCGGGCAGGCTGGTGAGCAAGGAAGAGCTGCTCGAAAGCGTCTGGCGCGACGCGTACGTCGGCGACGCCGTTCTGAAAGTCTGCGTGGGCCAGCTCAGAGAGGCGCTGGGCGATGACCCTAAATCGCCGCGCTTTATCGAGACGAGCCACCGCCGCGGCTACCGCTTCATCGGGCGGGTGACCTTCGCCGAAAGCCGCCCCGAAGCCCCAACGGCCGCGCCCGCCGATCCCGCGAGCATAGACAGGCGGCCCGACTTCCCCCCCGGCGAGACGACGGCGCAGGTGGTGGGCCGTAAAGACGCGCTTGAGAGGATGACCGCCTGGTTAAATAAAGCGCTCTCCGCAGAGCGACAGATAGTATTCGTTACGGGCGAGGCGGGGCTAGGCAAGACGACGCTGGTTGAAACCTTTCTTGAGAGCAGGCCGGACATAGGCGTCGGCCGCGGGCAATGCCTGGAGCATTACGGGGCGGGCGAAGCCTACCTGCCCGTGCTCGAAGCGATCACGCGGCTGGCGCAGGGACCCGAAGGCTACCGCGTAGTCGAACAGTTGCGCCTTCGCGCGCCCACGTGGCTGGCCGAGATGCCTTCGCTCGTGACGGCGGCGGACCGCGACCAGTTCGAGCGCGCAACGTCCGTCACAACGCGCGAGCGCATGCTGAGGGAGATGGCCGAGGCGCTTGAGGCGCTTACGGCCGAAAGCCCGCTTGTGCTCGTGATAGAGGACCTACACTGGAGCGATTATTCAACGCTCGACCTCATATCGTTTCTCGCCCGCCGTCGCGCCCCGGCCAGACTGATGCTGATAGGGACGTACCGGCCGGTCGAGGTGATATTGAGCGGCCACCCGCTGAAGGCCGTGAAACAGGAGTTGAGCGCGCACAGGCTCTGTCACGAGCTGGACCTCGACTTCTTGACCGAAGCGGCCGTCGCCGAATACCTCGCGGCGCGTTTCGGGGCGAGCGATCTCGCGACGGAGCTCGCGCCGCTTATTTACGACCGGACCGATGGCAACCCGCTGTTTATGGTGAACGTCGTCGACTACCTTGTCGCCGAAGGGCTGATCGCGCCGAAAGGTGAAACGTGGGAGCTTAAGGTCGCGCGCGATCAGGTCGTGGTGGGCGTGCCCGACGGGGCCAAGCAGATGATCGACAAGCAGATCGATCACCTGAGCCCCGTTCAGCAGCAACTGCTTGAGGCGGCGAGCGTGGCGGGAGTGGAGTTCTCGGCCATGGCCGTGGCGGCGGGGCTGGAGAAGGACGTTATCGAGATCGAAGAGCAGTGCGAAGAGCTGGCGCGGCGGCGACAGTTCATTCGCAGCGCGGGCGAGAGCGAAACGCCTGACGGCACGGTGACGGCCCGCTACAGCTTCATACATGCGCTCTATCAGAACGCGCTCTATGACCGGGCCGCCGCCGCTAGGCTTGCCCGGCTGCACCAGCGCATAGGCGCGCGCAGAGAGCAGGCGTACGGCGAGCGCGCGGGCGAGATAGCCGCCGAGCTTGCTATGCATTTCGAGCGGGGGCGAGATTTCCGGCGCGCAGTGAAGTACCTGGCGCAGGCGGCCGAGAATGCTACGCGCCGGTTCGCTTATCAGGAAGCGCTTGAGCTATCGCACAGGGGGCTAGCGTTGATCGGGAGGATGCCCGACACGGCCGAGCGCATGCAACAGGAGTTATCATTGCAGATTGCGCTGGCCGTGCCGCTAATCATGACGGGCGGCTACGGGTCCAGGGAGGTCGAAGCGTGTCACGCGCGGGCGCTGGAGTTGTGCGAGCGGCTAGGCGAGAGGCTCGAACTGTTTCCCGAGCTGTGGGAGCTGACGAGGTACTATCAGGTCCGGTCGCCCGCGAAGGCCGCCCAGGTAACTGCGCAGCTTCTCGAACTGGCCGCCCGCGCAGGCGATACGGCCGTCATGATTCAGGCGCATTACGCGATGGGAGCGAGCAGGTTATACCTTGGAGAGTTCGTCGAAGCCCGCGATCATCTGGAGCAAGGGCTCGCGCTTTACGACCCCGAAAAGCATTACTCGCAGGCCATTCTCTATGTCCACGATCCCGGAGTCATGCTGCGCGGCCGGCTCGCTTACGCGCTCATGTACCTCGGCTACCCTGACCAGGCCCTTGAGCGCTGCCGCGAGTCTGTCGCGATAGCCCGGCAAATGTCTCACCCCTTCACGCTGGCCTTCGCCCTCTGCACGACGGCCGTCGTCCGACAGTTCCGCCGCGAGTGGCTTGAAGCCAGAGAGCTGGCCGAAGCCGTGATCGCTCTCTCGTCCGAATATGGCTTTCAATACAACCTTGGTATGAGCGAGGTGCTGATGGGATGGGCGCTTGCCGAAGGAGGGGATGTCGAACGAGGGCTGGCGCAGATGCGCAAGGGGTTAGATCATCTGGAAGCCCTCGGCGCGGAGATGTTCACACCGCATGGGCTTTGCCTGCTAGCGGACGTGTTTCGCCGGGCGGGTCGCGCAGAGGATGGGCTGGCCGCCCTGGTTGAGGCGCGAGCCGCGGTGGCGCGCAGCGGAGAGTCTTATTATGAAGCGGAGCTTCACCGCATCAGGGGCGAGTTATTGCTGCGGCAGGGTGCCAAAGACTGCCGGGCGGAAGCCGAAGCCAGTATTCACCAGGCCTTGAAGATCGCCCGCGCACAGCGAGCGAAGGCGCTTGAGCTGAGAGCTCGCTTGAGCCTGGGCCGTCTCTACAATAGAGAGGGCGAGCGGGCAAAGGCCCGGCAGTCTTTGGCAGAGATTTATGGGTGGTTCACGGAAGGAACAGAGACGCCGGATATCGAAGAGGTCCGCGCGTTACTCGACGAGCTGTAGCTTATTGGTTTTCATTGTAGGGGATTTTCCAGTTACCTCGGAAGGCGAATGTTTCAATCGGCTGACGCTGTCGCACCTGGTTCTCGTTGTTTGATCGAAACCTGTTCGCCAGGTTGTTACGCGCGTTGTTAAACGGGTAGCCGATGGCTATCATCGCCATAGGGGTGCAACTCGCCGGTATGTTGAATTCGCGCCGCGCCCGAGCGAGGTCGAATCCCCCCATCTGGTGAGCCACCAATCCCTGATTGACCGCCTCAAGCACGAGGTTCTGACTGGCGAGGCCGAGATCGTGCTGCGCGTGGCGATTCGGTTTGCCGCCGTTGTTAAAATTCTCCCGCGCGACCGACAGCATCAAGACGGGCGCTTTCTCCGCCCACGAATTGAACCCGATCAAGCAGTTGCGCGCGCGTCGCAGCGCATCCGGGTTTGAATTGTCGAAGACAAGGTAATTCCATGGCTGCTCGTTGAAGCAGGAAGGCGCCCACCGCGCGGCTTCTAACAGGGCAAAGACCTTATTCATCTCGACCGGCCGGTTCTCGTCGAACTCCCGCGGACTCCACCGACGCGCCGCCAACTGGTTGATCGCATAATTGGCTGCCGCAAGGTTGTTCGGATAACCAGAGCCGTTGTTGTTCGGCAAGTTTTGCCCATTCAGGTTCATTTCAACTGTGTTGTTCATTTTGGGTTTCTCCTTCTTTAAGTAGATTTTGTTATGCGCCAGCCTGCTGCCGATCAATCAAGGGGAGCCCGCACAAAACTTCCGCGTTTAAGGAAAGCTCTTCGATAGGCTCGCGCTGATCCGAATCCAGCTTGATGACGCGGTCTGCGACGTGGAAATACCTGTCGTCGTGGGTTATGACAAGGACGGCCTTGCCGCTACTCTTCAGTTCGGGCAGCAGTTGCGTGTAGAAGACTTTCTTAAACGCCGGGTCTTGGCCTGCCGCCCATTCGTCGAACACGAGAAATGGTCGATCCTCCAGGTATGCCGTCAGAAGCGCGAGGCGTTTTCGCTGTCCGTAAGACAGCGATGTCGTCGACAGCCTTCCGTCTACGACCTGGACTTTGTGATCGAGTTTTAGCTTCGTCAAGTACCGCCTGGCCTGCGCATCCAGGCTCGGGGTCAACAGCCCTATGAGGCTCTCGAACAGATAAAAGTCGCTAAAGACGGCGGAGAATTGCTGGCGGTAATGCTCCCTGTTGAGGTCGGTCACGACTTCGCCGCCGAGCCGTATCTCTCCGCTGTCAGGCGCATACAGGCCCGTTATCAACTTTGCGAGCGTCGTCTTGCCCGCGCCGTTGCCGCCAACAAGAAAGACCACCTCGCCGGGCTCCATCGTCAGCCCGATCGGGCCGATCTTAAAGTTGCCTTCTTCGCCCTCGCGCAAATAAGAGTACGTGACGTCGACAAGGCTTAAGCTCGGCGAAAAGCCTTCCGTCGCCAATACGCCCATGTGATCGGGCTCGCTTCCTGCTTTGGCCAGCGACATGCCTAATTCCTCCACCTGATTCAAAGCCACCTTAGCCCGGCCCAGGTTAGGCGCAAGGTTCAATATCGCGGTGAGCGGCCCCATGATGTAGAGGACTATCAACGTGTATCCGGTCAACGTGTGCGAGTCGGCGTTTGTCGCCCCCGTCGGCGCGAAGAGCAGGAAACCGATGTAGGCGTAGAATAAGAAATGGCTCCAGGCGCTCGCCATCGCGAAGAACGTGTTCCCCGTTATCACATGCTCGCGAAAAGATATGGCGGTCGCCTGCAAGACTTCAGACAGGAACGCCTCGCGTCGGTTGTGGTGCAGCTTCAGTTCTTTGCTGCCCTCGGTCATCGCGCGATAATGTTTGAACAGCGCATTCTGATGCGTGCGGGCGATCTTCATGTCGCGCATCGCCCGGACCGCAATCAACTGATAGATGACCGACCCGACCGCTATGATGGCGAGCATGATCAGCAGGAACTTGGTCGACAGGTAGCCTAGGTATATCAGGCTGACGGCCAGCGTCGCCACGTTGACGCAGAGCGATGGGACCGTGAGCAGCGCGCCCGTGATGGTCGGCACGTCGTCGGCGACCGAGGCCAGCAATCGCGGCGAGCCCAACTCCTCCAGCTTTCGCTGCGGGGCGGAGAGGATCTCGCGGCACAACCTCATGCGCAGCTTGAAGACGCAATCCTGTGAAAGGCGGGTCGAGATGAGCTGCGAAACGACGTTCGTCCCGAGCACCGTAACGACCAGGGCCGCATAAGCCCACACAATGCCGCCGGCAACTTCGCCCCCGCTCAGTCTGGTGTTCATAAGGGCCAGAAGTCCCGCGCCGCTCGTGCCGCCCACTATGCCGAAGATGATCGCCAGGGCCACCGTGCCCTTCGACATGCGCAGTAGATAAGCTAAGAGTTTGATCAAGCTTTGACTGCCTCCTCAACAGTTCCGGGGTCTACATACAGATTCGTCTCGTTCGGGTGCCGGTTCAGGCCGAGATGCTCAGCGACGCTTCTGACGCGGCTGCCTCTTGAGCGCGGGCGGGCAGCGCGTCGGCGAAAACGACCGCGGGCTGAGCGATCTCCTCGCGCAGGCTGGTCGCAACTTCCGCGATGGGGCGGCGCTTTCTGGCAAGCAACCTCTTGGCGAATCCTCCGGCGACCATCAACCCGGCCGTGGTAAACAGCGCCACGTCCAGGCCCAGCAACCTCGCTATGCGGTTGCGCCTGGTGTGGCGGGCCAGCGCCTCCGAATAAGGCATGGTCGTGTGCGTCATCATCGTGTAAAGCGGGACCCAGTGGCGCGGGAAGATTCTGTTCAACGCTATGTCGACCTTCTTGCGCGCAAGAAAGACAGGGGATTGCACCTTGTCGCGAAGCTCTATGAAATTCTGCTTCGACAGGTTCGCGAGTATGTCGGTGTTGCGCTTGCGCAAACCCTGGTACTCGACGAAGACCCTTTCGGCATCGCCGTTCCACTGCGCAAGGCACGCGTCGAGGACCGAGCAATCTTCGAACGCCGTATTCATCCCAAGCCCGTAGAATGGGACGACGGCGTGGCAGGCGTCTCCGATCAGCACTATCCGGTCCTTGTAATACCAGGGTGCGGTGTAGGTGGTTATCATCTCGACAGACCTGTTGGTCAAGAACTCCTGCGCGAGATTCGGGAGCAGCGGAACGACATCGCTGAACTGGGACTTGAAGAGGGCCATGACGTCGGCTTCTGTTCTGATAGAGGCAAAGCTGTTTTCGCCTTCGAACGGAAGTATGCAAGTGCAGGTGAACGACCTGTCGCTGTTGGGCATGGCCATGAGCATGTAGTTGCCGCGCGGCCACAGGTGAAGCCCGGCCTCATTCATCTGGAACGAGCCGTCGGGGCCGGGCGGGATCGTCAGCTCTTTATAACCCCAGTCGAGGAAGTCCTGCTGGTAGTTGGCCCGTATGCCGCGGTGCATCTGCTGGCGGATGGTGGAGAACGCCCCGTCGGCGCCTATGATCAGGTCCGATTCTACGTCGACCAACTCGCCCGTCTCCTCGTTTCTGAATTGCAGCGCGCCATTCTCCTTATCGAGCCTTACGCATCGCATGCGGAAATGGAATCTTACATTCGGATACGACTGGGCCGCGTTCATCAGTATGGCGTTGAGCCCGTTGCGCGTGACCGAATGAATAACCTCATCGTCATTTTTCCCGTAAGGCTGGTAATTGACTTCGTTCGACAGCTCGTGGACTATCCGCCCCTTGAGGGGCATCGTCAGCCTCATCACTTCGTCGAGTAGCCCAACCTCCTCAAGCGCCTTCAGCCCTCGCGCTGCAAGCGTCATGTTGATCGATTTACCCTTCTCAATGGGCTCGCGCCTCATATCGCCGCGACGTTCGTAGACCTCTACCTGGCAGCCGCGACGCGCCAGGTAGGTCGCCATCATCGCCCCGCCCATTCCAGCTCCGACTATGGTGATCCTAGTTTTATTAGACAGAGTAGACATGGTTGATCTCCCAAGGAATTTTTCTGTGACTTTCATGCGCCTGAAGCGTAGCCTTCAGGCTCGACCAGGCGTAGCAGCCCTTCAAGATTAGATCGAGCGTTTGCCGTCTATACTCGGGCCGGTTGGGAAGCTTGTGAGTTTGAATGAGGCTCTGTGCAGCTCGTCGAACCGGCTACACGACAGCCTCGCAGATTGTGGTCAGTTGGGTAACGGACTCAGCCTGCGCATGGTCAAGGCAGGTCCGCAGGCGCGCGGCAAGCGCCTCGATGTGAATCTCGCGCATCATGGAAAAGTGATCGCCGGGAACTGCGTATGTATCGAGCCCACGGCCTGCGAGCTTGCCCCACCCCAGACGGCCGGGGCTGTCTTTGACATCCCTCGCGCCGGGCCTCAGGCTGAGGCGCGCGCGCAAACGCTTTGCGGTTTGTCGTCGGGGTGACGGGCCGCTCAGTCTCTCGCTCGCTTGCAGCAGTGTGACGTGAACAGGTACAGGCTCGGGGACATATTTGTGCATCGCGCGGACGTTGATTATGAAAACCTTATAGAGATGCTCGAACTGCGAGAGACCTAAATCCGAAGGCAACAGGCCCTCGCTGTGCACCCGATCCAGGACGTATCTCAGGCGGTCGTCGGGGTCGAGCCGCAACATGTCTTGCCAGAATGGCGCGAGCCGGTCCGCTGTAATATCGAGGTGTTGAAGGAACGCCGCGAGTAACGACGCGCTGCCGGGTGCGTCCACAACAAGATCGCCGGGAGCATAGGAATCAAAAAGCGCCAGCAACGCGACCGCCTGGTCCTGGAGATGTAATTGGCGGGCCATCTCAAAAGCTACGATGCCGCCCATCGACCATCCGCCAATGAAGTAGGGACCTTCCGGCTGAACCGTTCTCATAGCTTCGAGATAGCATGCGGCCATCTCTTCTATGGTTGACTGCGCCGCCGATTCTCCATCAAGGCCCCTGGCCTGGAATGCGTAGAACGGCTGATCTTGTCCGAGCAGGCGAGCGAGCTCGACATAGCAGTACACGTTCCCGCCTGCCGGATGCACGCAAAAGAAAGGCGGCCTTGAGCCTTCACTCTGTATCGCAACCAGGGGCGACCAGGATGGCGGTTGTACTCTGGAGCTTAGATAACCGGCTAGCTCTTCAATCGTGGGGTGCTGAAACAGTATTGAGACAGGCAGCGTGTCGCCGAATGCCTTTTCGATCTGCGCGCGCAATCGGACAGCCAGCAGCGAATGGCCGCCGATCTCGAAGAAGTTATCTCGCACGCCGAGAGGCTTGATATTCAATACCTCTTCCCATATCCGCACAAGCTCTGCTTCAAGCTCGCTTCGCGCAGCGACATAATCTTCGTTGAGTGCGTCTTCGGCGCGATCCGGAGCCGGTAAGGCTTGCCTGTCGAGCTTGCCATTGTGATTAAGAGGAAAGGCATTTAGGAATATGAAGGCTGATGGAATCATGTGGCTCGGCAAAGACTGTTTGAGGAACGCGCGCAGGTCGCCCGCGCGAAGAGCCTCTTCCTCTGATGGGATTATGTATGCTACCAACCTCTTGTCGCCCGGCCCAATCTCTCTCACCAGAACGAGCGCATCACGCACCGCCGGGTTGAGGCAGAGAGCAGACTCTATCTCCTGAGGCTCGATCCTGTATCCCCTCACCTTCACCTGCTCGTCGTACCTGCCCATGTACTCTAGCTCTCCCTCACGGCTCACCCTACCCCGGTCTCCTGTCCGGTACAGCCTCTCGCCCCCCGCCTCCCC
>DATFGQ010000028.1:0-23924 GCA_035249305.1 Blastocatellia bacterium
AGTAGATATCAGTCATTTGGTCTATAATGGAAGGCAAATGGGTCGTCCTCCGAATGTAGAGATGAGTTTCGCAACTTCATTCTATACATCTTCGGAGCTATGGCGACCCAGCCTTTCAACTCAATACTCAGGTTTAGTTAAACTTCGCCTGCTCTCTTCGGATCGAATATATCTGGTTTCGTATCGATTCCGCGTCGGCGGCGTCCGGGGCCCGCGCGATGTAGCGCTCAAGCTCCTCGATTGCCTCTTTCATCTTCCCGTTTGCCGCCAGCAACAGACCGTAGTCACGGACGTGGGCCGCCGAAGATGGGTTGATTAGAATGACCCGTTCCATCACCCGCAGCGCGCGCGCGTAATCCGTGTAACGCTCGCCCGCCCCGCTGTAATTTCCTAGATAGATGTTTAAGAGGTTCGATAGCATCCGCGTGATTATCTGCTTCTTTCTCACCGGCGCAAGGTGCTCCTCTTTTAGCTCGACCGCGCCGCCGCCTAGCTCGGAGAACATCTTTTCGACGCCGGCCCTGCCGAGCACTCGGCCCTGGTTGAAGGGGTCGATATAGACCTCGCCCGCTTCTCCCGAGTGACCCGCGATGAAGTGCGAGGGGAGCCCCACGCCGTAGACCGCGAACCCGATCCGGCGGGCGACTTCCATGTAGACGACCGTGAGCGTTATCGGTATCCCAATCCTCCTGTCTATGACCTGGTTGAGGAAGCTGTTGCGCGGGTCGTAATAGCTCTCCTGGTTTCCTCGAAAACCCAGCTCGTCAAAAAGCGTGAAGTTGAGCGCTGAAATTACCAGCTCCGGATCGACATCGTCCCTGACTCGGTCGCGTACAGAGTTTGCGATCAGGTCCAGTCTCTCGATGTAAATATTCATGTCCACCGCGGGGTACTCTTCGGCGGCGATCAGGAGCGCGGCTTCCGCAAGGTCTATCTGTTCGTCATCTCCCGAGACGATCTCTCGAAAGCGGCTCCGAGACCTTTCAATCCGGCTGCTTGTCACGATTGCTTAATTCTAAATGAAAAGGGCCGATGCTTGAAGCACCGGCCCTCAAATTGTCGTGCAGGCGGGACTGCCCGCGTGTGGATCAACGGGACGCCCGCGAAGCCTTCTCGTTCCCCTTAAAGTTCTTCCAGAGGAACGTGTACGAGTTGTCGGCCACCGAAAGCATGTACTCCCAGCCGTGGCCTCCGGGGAAGACGTGATACTCGTGCGCGACGCCGGCTTTTGTGAGCTGCTCGTCGAGCATCTTATTGCTCGGCTGGAAGCCGTAGCGGTCCTGCTCCCCCACGTCGAAATAGATCTTCAGCCCGGCCTTCTTGATCGCGGCGGCGTTCGTCGCCGCGAGGTCGATAGGGTTGTTGGCTTTGAAATACTCTACGTCGGGCGGGTTGCCGTACATGTTTCCGATCAGGCGGTTCACGAACTGTGAGCGGCGATCAGTCCCGGTCGGGTTGGGCAACTCGGCAAACAACGCCGAGCTGTGTGCCGTGACGGACGAGAACATCTCTGGGTGCTTGAAGGCGAGCATCAAAGCGCCGTAGCCGCCCATCGAGAGCCCTTGAATCGCCCGGCCATCGCGGCCAGGGACTACGCGATAGGTCTTCTCCACGTGCGGTATCAGGTCCTTGATGATCGCGTCTTCATACCGCACGCCGTTCTTGGCATTGATGTAAAAGCTGTTTTCGCCCGCGGGCGCGACTATGATGAACTCGCCGATCTTCCCCTCGCTCCTCATCTTCGCGACGGCCTCGGCCACGCCCCTGCGCTCGAACTCTCTCTCGTTCCCGTTCATCCCATGGAGAAAATAGAGCACCGGGTATCGGCGCTTGGCGTCTCGCTCGTAGGAGGGCGGCAACTGGACCGCGTACTTCAGCTCGCGTTCGAGGGAAGGGGATTGAAGCGAAGAGTACTGGACCCCCGTATTGACCGCGGGCGCGGCCGGTTGTGCTGAAGGCTCTTGCGCGCCTAGCCGCGAGCTCGCCGCCTGCTGTAAGACCGCCGCGGCCGCCACCGCGACGAGGAGAATACGGAAGATCGACTTGTTCATTGCTCTACCTTGAATCTTGGCCCCTGGCTGGGAAAGTGGTTGATGTTCATATTGCCCGCGGCTATGTCTGTAAGGTCGATTATAGCCGCCGCGTTAATAGCCGCCGCAATGCAGATCGTCTCGCTGATCTCCTCTTCGGTCGCGCCCGCTTCCATTGCCTTCTTGAGGTGGCCTTCGATGCAGCCCTGGCACTTGGCGACCAGCGAAGCCGCGATCGAGATCAGCTCTTGCGTCTTGGTGTCGAGGTGTTTGGCTTCAGAGTAATAAATCTCACGGTAAAACTCGCCGTAGATGCGCCTCATCTTCGGCTCCATCATTGAATACGACGCGGGCCGCGGGGGTTGCGGGTTCAACTCGGGGATCTCGGGTTCAGTCTGTGTTGCTTTAGAATCAGCCTTCGGTGCCAGCTTACTATCCATTTATAAATCTCCTTACTTCGGATTTCTCGCGTGAGCGTGGTCAGGTCTAGGGTCTTCTCTTGTCGCACCCGCTTATACGATACATTGCGGCTCCAGGTCGCAAAAAAATATGCGGCCTCGCGAGCCACATTCAACGCCGTCCAAGATAATGATTTCTATCATAGCAGAATGCCTAATTCAACTTTCTGCGCGACCGGCCATTCGACTTGCCCCGCGCGCCGTTCTCACGCTCGCTGCGTATCTGCAACGCGGCGAATATGGCCGCGCGCGGGTGGACCATGCCCCAGCCCTGGCGGTCGACGGGCGTGTTCGGCAGCCGCACGGCCGTCCTGATCAACGCCAGCTTCGCCTCGTGCGGCTTGAGGTCCGGGATGGCTTCGAGCATCTGCGCGACTATCGACGAGACGATCGGCGCGGCGAAGCTCGTCCCGTCGACGTGTTTGTAATGGCCGCTGATGACGTTGTTGTCGCGTATCTTTATCCAGACGAGGTGGCGCAGGTGGTAGACCGGCAGGTCTATAGCGTGGTCCAGGTCTTCGTCGATGCCGGGGTTCTTTTTGATTATCTCGCGCAACTGTGAGTCGGGGGCGTATTCGAGTATCGACAAGAGCTTCGCCTGCTCTGCGGTCGGCGTGCCCGGAAGTATGGGGGCCGCCACCCATATGCCCGGCGCGATCAACTCGGGCTTTTGAAGCCCGTCGACCGTCGGGCCATAGCTCGAACGGTACATGTCGTTGTCGTCGAAATCGAGATTGTTCTTGTCGTCGAGGCCGCCCACAGTGATGACCGAAGGCGCCGAAGCGGGCGGCAGGACGGGGTGGTTAGGCAGGTGGCCGGAATTGCCCGCCGCGGCTACTACGATGATGCCCGCGCGCGTGGCCTCTTCGGCTGCCTGCGAGAGCTCGTCGAAGAGGTAGCTTGCTTCGTGGTCGCCGCCGCATGAGATATTTACTACGCGAATCTTGTATCGCTCGTGGTTGCGCAGGACCCAACGGAGGCCCAGCAGTATGTCGTTGTGGCGTATGCGCGCGGCCTGGCCGACCTTGACGAGAACGAGGTTCGCTTCCGAGGCGATGCCCCGGTAGAGGCCATCGGAAAGAAAGCCGTTCCCGGCTGCTACGACAGAGGTCATCATCCCGTGCCACGAAGAGACCTGCGGCTTTTTCAGATCAGACGCGCGAGCCCGGTCCGTCACGTTCACATACTTGAGTATTCTGTTCGATGGCTGTGTGAGGTCCGGGTGCGCGTAAAACCCCGCGTCAAGAAAGGCGACCGTCACCCCTCGCCCCCGCAGCTCTGTGGGCGCGTCGAGCCTCATCGGCGTGGGAACGATCTTAAGCTCCTGGTCGGCGAATTGCGGGAAGCGGGCCGAAAGCTCGTCGCGCACTCGGAAGAACCTGGGCAGGCAATCGGTGCAGAGGTCTTTGCCCGGCTCCCACCCGTGAGTGTTAACGGTCAGAAGCGGCTTGATCGAATCGTGTATGTCTTCGGGCAGCGCGATCTTATCCGATGGCACTGCTTGACGGCAAACGCTGCAAGTGGCTAGCTGAGTCTCCATGCATTCATCCTGGCAGTCGAAGTAATTAAGTATTTTAACCGCTCTTCGGGTCGGGTTTCAAACTCCCGCGCGAGGGCGACATTCTTCTCGCCGTTTTTCGGCCATGCTATCATGCAAGAGAGCGGATTTAAGGTCATATGAATAACGATAGAGAGAAAGAGCTGGCCTACAGGTACGAACTGTTTATCACGCCCGACTGGCGCGACAGGTTCGACACGCTGATAAACGAGCATGTCGAGCTGCCCGCCGAAGGGCAGTTCCTCGATGTCAACTGCGGGACCGGCGCATACGCGATCGAGCTCGCCGAGCGCGTGCAGGGGAAAGGCGAAGTGATAGGCACGGACCCGAGCGCCGAACGCCTCGAACTTGCGCGCGCGAAAGCCCTGGTGAAGAAGATTGAAGAGGTTTCATTCGAGCAGGCCGCTGCGACGGACCTGCCTTTCAGGGACGAGCAGTTCGACGCAGTAATTGGGGACGCTTCGTTTGTCGCGCCCGACCAGATGGAAGATATGCTCACGGAGATGGCCCGTGTGGCGAGTCCTGGCGCGCGCATTGTGTTTAAGATGACCACGCATGGCAGCTTCGACGAGTTCTTCTCGATCTACTGGGAGGCGTTGCTGTTGGCCGGGATAGTCGAGGAAGTGTGGGGCGCGCTGGAAACCTTGATAAACGAGCGCGGCGCGAAGACGGACGCCGAACGCCTTGCCGAGCGCGTGGGACTAAGGCAAGTCGAGAGCGTGACGAGCAAGGAGTCCTTTCTCTTTGATTCTGGCAGCGAGTTCATGGAATCGCCCTTGATCAAAGACACGGCGCTCGACGAATGGCTCTCGATAGTCCCCGAAGCGAAGCGCCCGGAGGTTTACGAGAGGATCATCTCGTTGATCGACCGCGAGCGCCACGAGGGGCCTTTCGAGGTCTCGATAAAGGCTACCGTGGTCATGGGCAAGAAGTAGCTGTCGGTTTAAGGGCCGCGCTCGGTTGGCCTACGAACCTACTTTGATGTAGTACCAGAGCATATAAAGCTGCGCCACAAGGGCGATCGCCCCGATTACGACTCCTGCCAGCGCCGGCCCGCGCCCGTCTTCGACGTTATGCGTTTTCAGAGTGCTGATAGCCGTCGAGCCCAGCAGGATGGCCGCGATGGCGCAGATTGAGCCTATGCCGGGACAGATGAAGCTGAAGAGCGAAAGGACGAGCGAGTTATTGCCGTGCTCTTTGGCCCTCTCGATCTTCTCGTAGTAGTCTACGGTCGCAGAGATTCTTGACCGGTATTTGGCGCTGGCGGCCACCGCGACCGGGGCGGGCGGGGCGTTTTCGGAAAAGACTGTGCCCACCTGGCTCTCGCAATAAGGGCAGACGGCCACGCCCAGCTTGAGCTCGGCTCCGCATTCCGGACAACTTTTTTGTAAGGAAGTCATAGCAGTCAATGGTCCGGGGCTGTGTAACGGGGCGACTTTACAGGCCCTTGTACCACAGGTTTTCGCGGGGTTCAATAATAATGACAAAAATCGGCAACTACCGGCTTGCGCGGGGGAGGCGAAATGTGGTAAAAATATAATCAACTGAAAGCAGCAATTGAGGTGCCTCCTCAATTCCTGAAGTGAGCGGAATGGTAGAGGACGAGATAGCTGGATGTGCAGAAATCTCGTCCTCTTTTTTTATTCCCTTTGACACCTTTTCGAATTCCTAAGAATGAAAATCTTGACCTCGATGAAAACGGTCGTGTAATATCCGAGACGGTTGAGGGCTTCTGCAAGGTTAGTGATTGAATTGCTAATTTTGTACCAACGTCAACTAAACGGGGGCCAGGAATAGCACTGGCAGGAGCAATGCCCCACATTGATCGGGGATGCTGGAATGCCAGGACTCAGGTCACCCACCTGTTCTAAAACAGGTTCAAAATTAGCAATGCACACGGCTGCGCGGTTGCCCTCAAGCGCCATAATCCCTTACGCAAATAACCGCGCCCTCCTTCGCGCCAGCCGCCGAGTTGGTCTTCAACTTGCCATCTGTGTTTTAATCTTCAGTCGAACAGGAAGGATGGAGGGGAGATGAAAGCAATCATAATAGGCGACATTGTCGGCAAGCCCGGCCGCGCGGTCCTCACGGCGTCTCTCGCGCGGCTTAAGGAGCAGCACGAAGCCGAATTCGTAGTTGCCAATGTCGAAAACGCAGCGGCGGGCGCGGGCATTATCCCGCGAGTGGCCGACGAGATCCTCAACGCCGGCGTAGACGTGATGACATCCGGCAATCACATCTACGATAAGAGGGAAGGGGCTCAGTACATAGAAAGCGAGCCTCGTCTGCTCCGGCCCGCAAATTACCCTGCCGAAGCGCCGGGCAGAGGCGTCTGGGTAGGGGCGACAGGCGCGGGCACGCCCGTCGCTGTAATAAACGTCCAGGGCCGCGTCTTTATGCCGCCTACCGATTGCCCGTTTAAGACGGCCGACCGCATACTCACGGAAATCAAAACCCGCGCCGCGGTCGTGATCGTAGACCACCACGCGGAAGCGACTTCCGAAAAATGGGCGATGGGGCGCTATCTCGATGGCCGCGTCTCTGTCGTCGTCGGCACTCACACGCACGTTCAGACGGCCGACGAACAGATTCTGCCGGGCGGCACGGCATACATTACAGACCTCGGCATGACAGGCCCTCACGACAGCATCATTGGTGTCGAGTCCCATCTAGTAATTTCAAAATTCCTGCGAGGCATGCCCACTCGGTTTGAGACCGCAACGGCCGACGCGAGGCTGAGCGGGATCGTTGTCGAGATTGACGAGAGAAGCGGGAAGGCCGTGAGCATCCAGAGGCTTCAAGTCAAACAGTAATCTCTGCCAGGCCCGCCTGCGGCTGCCGCAGGCGGCCTGACACGAGGCGCAATCACTTGGTCAATCGGGTAAGAACTTCCTCAAGCGTCGTGAGCGCAAAATCGGCCTGCTCTCGGTTTATTATCAGGGGTGGCGAAAACCTTATCGCAGATTCTCCGGCGCCCTGGATCACAAGCCCCTTGTAAAAACATTCAAGCACGACCTGATCCCTCAGCTCCGTCCACGGCTCGTGGTATTGCTTGTCGCGAGCGAGCTCGACGCCTATCATCAGCCCGAGCCCGCGGACATCCACTACCGCGTCAAACTTCTCTTTCATCTCTTCGAGCCGTCTGAGCATGTATCGGCCTATGCTTGCCGCGTTATCCATCACGCCGTTTTCGAGTATCTCGATCGTCTTCAGCGCGGCGGCAATCGCTACGGGGTTGCCGCCGAACGTAGAGGCGTGCGCGCCCACATGCCACTGCATCAAATCTCCGCGAGTTAGAGTCACCCCAAGCGGGATTCCGCCGCCGACAGCCTTCGCCATGCACATCATGTCGGGCACGACGCCGAAATGCTCTATGGCCCACATCTTCCCAGTGCGGCCGACGCCCGATTGCACCTCGTCGACTATCAGCAGTATGCCGTGCTCGTCACAGATGCGGCGCAGCTCCGGGAAGAAATCGGCGTCCGGCACGACGTATCCGCCTTCGCCCTGGACCGGCTCGACTATGATTGCCGCGCAGTCCTGCGGCGGGACTGTCGTCCTAAATACCGTCTGTTCGATATAGCGTGCGACGCGGCGTCCGACGCTCTCGTTCGGGCGGCGCTCCAGCGGGAACCTGATCGGGTTCGCGTAAGGGACGTGCGTCACGTCGAGCGCCTGCGGGCCGAAGCCTCTCCGCTGCGCCGCGCGCGATGACGTGAGCGACAGGGTTCCGAACGTGCGCCCGTGAAAAGATCCGCGGAAGGCCAGGAACTTATCACGGCCCGTAGAGTAGACGGCAGCCTTCAGTGCGCCCTCCATAGCCTCCGCGCCCGAATTGCCGTAATGAACCTTCTTATCGAAATCGCCCGGCGTGATGGCCGCCAGCTTCTCGGCGAGCGCGGTCTGCTGCGGGTAGTAGTAGTCCGTACCCGAGATGTGTGTGAATCGTCTGGCCTGCTCTGTTATCACCCTGGTTATCTCGGGGTGCGCATGGCCGAGCGCCGCGACCGCGACGCCCGCGTTGAAGTCCAGAAAGACGTTGCCGTCGACGTCTTCGATCATCGCGCCGTAGCCCCTCTCGACCATCAGCGGGTAGCTGCGCGTGTAGCTCGGCGAGATGTATTTCGCGTCTTTTTCAAGCAGTATTTTAGCCTTCGGGCCGGGCAGTTCTGTCTTAATCTCCGGCAGCTTCGGCTCGGTTATCGTCTGCATAAAGCCTCCATAGGTTCAAATTCTTAAAAACCCCTGGCGGGGAAATCTACTGGTTAGCTTGAAGGCGAGGAGGCTTGTTAATCTGCAAAAAGGTCTCTGCGACTTGTCCGGGGGATTCGTATCACCATATTTCTCACCGCTGAATCACCTCAATGCTGACGCCGGAATTCTACCACGTGGCGTGAGGCGGGGCAATCGCCCGCCTGACCCTCGTAGCTAGCGATCGAGCGTTTGTGTAACGGGTTTGGGGAGAGCGCGGAGCCCGGTTAAAGTTTTTATTTGAATTTCAAAGAGTTAAACAGCGAATATCCTTGATTGTTGAATAATCACCATGCTAAATTTCATTCTCCAAGGAGTTACTTGGATTAGGGCTGATTGACCAGGCTCGAAGCGGCGCGGGGCGCGTTTTAAAGATGTGGGATTTACCGGCTGCCAGGATGAGTTTAGGCCGCCGATCTACGAGAATAAAAAACTGCCAAGCAAAGCTCATCCACCGCCTCGAATTTCCAAGAGCTTTGTCGTCCTCCCTTTGTTTTAACCTCTTGCTCTGCTTGTTTGGGAAATATTCTGGGAGGCAGCCTGTGCGCTTTTTGTGGAGGCCACAGACGGCCGGACCTGCGAGGCGCTTGTGTGCAGATGCAAGATGAGATTTTAACAACTTCGATCTTTGAAGCAGCAATGAGGTTGCACGAGTCGCTTAATGCCAGCGACATACTGGCCGAGGCGATGAGGCTTTTCCCTGATCTGCTCGACGCCGAATCCTGGGCCGTCTACTTGAAGAGCGAGCAGGCCGACCGCCTTGAGCTTGTGCGCGCGATAAACGCGGCGGCGCTGCCGTCTGGCCCGTTCGTAGAGCTGGACTCGGTCGCGAGCCCTATCGCACGCGCCGTGACAGAGCGCAGCGTCGTCATCACGCAAAGCCACACGCAGGGCGCCGAGCAAAAGGGCGAGCAGGCCGAGAGAAAGCGAGTCGAGTTCAACGTCCCGCTTCTGGTCGGCCGCAGGCTGGTAGGCGTGCTGCAAGCGACGCGGGTGGTTTCGGCAGGGGCCGGCCAGGCTTTCAGCCGCGAAGAGACGCACGGCATAGAGATAGTCTGCCAGTCGCTTGCGCGCTCTCTGGCCAACGCCATCGATTACCACACGGCGACGAGGCAGACGCTGATCGACGACCTGACCAGGCTCTACAACGTCCGATACCTTTACCAGACGTTGGACAACGAGATTCGCCGCGCGCGCAGGTACGGGTCGCCCGTCTCCGTCGTCTTCATGGACCTGGACGGCTTCAAGCTGATCAATGACGCCTACGGCCACCGCGCCGGGAGCGTCACGCTCACGGAGGTCGCCCGCGTGATAATGCTCTCGGTCCGCGAGGCCGATTTCGTGGCGCGCTACGGCGGCGACGAGTTCGTGATGATGCTGCCCGAGACGAGCGCCCGCAGCGCCTTGCAGGTGGCCGAGCGCGTGCGCGCGCAGATAGCCGCGCACCGTTTCAACGGCGGCGTCGGCGCGGACATTTACCTCACTGCGAGCTTCGGGGTCGCCAGCTTCCCCGAGCACGCTACGGAGGCCGAAAAGTTGATCGAGCTGGCGGACGCGGCGATGTACAAGGCCAAACAGTTTGAGAAGAACACTGTGCGTCTCGCCGCAACCTGACGCGGCTGGTTTATCTCGCGTCGCGAAAAGTTCGCGAGCGGAACGCGGCGCATAATCGTTTGCCGAGATGCGAAATAGTTGACGAGGATGAGAAACTTATTTAACCCTTTTTCAAGCGATCTAGCGATTGACCTGGGAACAGCAAACACTCTTGTTTATGCCAAAGGACGCGGCATTGTCGTAAGCGAACCCTCGATAGTCGCCATCAACAAAGTAACGAACAAAGTCGAAGCCGTGGGCAAAGAGGCTAAGGAGATGCTCGGCCGAACGCCCGGCAACATCATAGCTATTCGGCCTATGAAGGACGGCGTGATCGCCGACTTTGAAGTTACCGAGAAGATGCTTCAGCATTTCATTCGCAAGGCCCACAACGGCCGCTCGTGGGTATCGCCGCGCGTCGTGATCGGCGTCCCTGGCGAGATCACTCAGGTCGAGCGCCGCGCCGTCGAAGACGCGGCCTACCGCGCCAAAGCGTCGAAGGTCTACCTTGTGGCCGAAGCCATGGCGGCGGCGATCGGCGCGGGGCTCCCGATCACAGAGCCCTACGGCAACATGATCGTAGACATCGGCGGCGGGACTACAGACATCGCGGTCATCTCGCTTTCGGGCATCGTCTACTCGCGCGCCGTCCGCGTCGCGGGCAACGAGCTTGACGAGGCGATTATCCAGTACATAAAGCGAAAGTATAACCTGCTGATCGGCGAGCGCACGGCCGAATCGATCAAGATAGAGCTCGGCTCGGCCTGGCCGTGCGAAGAGCCTATACAGATGGAGATCAAGGGCCGCAACCTGATAGAAGGCGTGCCGCGCACGATCACCATAACGGACGAGGAGGTCCGCGAGGCCCTCGCCGACCCGATCTCGACGATAGTCAACGCCGTCCGCGTCGCTCTAGAACGAACCCCCCCTGAGCTTTCGGCGGACATCGCGGAGCGCGGCATTGTGCTCACGGGCGGCGGCGCTCTGCTCAAAGGAATAGACAAGCGGCTTATGCATGAGACGGGAGTCCCTGTCTCGCTGGCCGAGAACCCCCTTTCATCGGTCGCGCTCGGGACAGGAAAGATGCTCGCCGACTTCGATCTTCTCAGCCGAGTGAGCTGGGAAAATACTATGCTACACCATTGATCCACAGTGCTGAGTGCTGAGTCCTGAGCCCTGAGTGAAATATAGAATACTCGGGACTCAGCACTCAGGACTCAGGACTATAGTATGAGCGCAAGCACCTCACAGCATAAAGCGCCGTGGATATTGGCCATCTTGCTGCTAGCACAGATCGTGCTGATGTCGACGAACGCCCGCGACCCGAACACGGAGCAGTCGATCTTTCGGACCTGGGTGATGACCGTCTTCACCCCCGTCGGCAACGCCATCGACAGCGTCGTCTCGTCGATTACAGGCGGGGTGGGCAGCTACACAGACGTGCGGGGAGCGCGCGAAGAAAACATTCGGCTTAAAGCGGAGATAGAGCGGGTCACGGCCGAGCGCAACGAGGCGACAGAGCGCGCGGCCGAATACGACCGGCTTCGCGCGCAACTGGCCCTGCCCCCGCGCGCGGCTTACCGCGAAATCGCCGCCAGCGTCGTCGCGCGCGAGACGAGCATCTGGTACCGCAGGCTAACGATCGACCGGGGCACCGTCGACGGCGTCAAAGTCAACATGCCCGTAGGGACGGCCGTCGGGATAGTGGGCCGTGTGATAGCGGTGGGGCCGAACTGGGCCACGATCCAGGTCATAACCGACAAGCACGCCGGGGTAGGGGCAATGTTACAGACCTCACGCGCCATGGGCGAGGTGAGGGGGCGTGACCCGGAAGGATCGACTTGTGAGCTGCAAAACATTCACACGAGCGAGAAAGTCGAGGTCGGCGAGACGGTCATCACCACGGGGCTCGACCGTATCTACCCCAAGGGGCTGGTCGTGGGCAAGGTCGAGCGCATAGAGAACGACCCGAACGCGCCCTGGCACAAGATAATCGTCGCACCGGCAGCCCCGGTCGACCGCCTGGAGCACGTGCTGGTGATGCTGGTTGAACAGAAAGACCTGAAGATGGAAGAAACGAATAAATAGATTTGAAATCTGAAATCGCGGCGCGCGAAAGCGCGGGGAACCCGTTCCGACGGGTCGCGCCATCCAAATTTCAAATCTAAAGAGGGGTAGCCCGCAGAGTGCAGACCTTTAAGATTGCCCTGACCATCGTAGTCGCGCTCTTGCTCCAGATGCTGCTCCCGATGTACCTGAGTTTCTTTCGCTACATCGATCTGCCGCTGCTGGTGACGGTCTATTTCGCGCTACAGCGGGCGCCGATTCTCGGGATGCTTGTCGGGGTAGTCTCGGGCATTGGCTTCGACATCATAGGGGCGGGTATACTTGGTGTCAGGGGTTTTACAAAGACGCTCATAGGCTATTTGGTGGCGATGACGAGCGTGAAGTTCTCTTTGGAAAACCCATTCGCGCGTCTGGCCGTCGTCGCCGTCTCGTCGGCGGCAGACACGGTGATCTTTATAGGGCTGAACCTGATGCTCGAAAACCCGCTATCGGGCGTTAACACCTGGGGGCAGTTCGGCAAGATTATAGGCTGGAGGACGCTGGGCGACACGACGACGGCGATCTTCCTCTATCTCTTGCTCGACCGCCTCTTTTCAGAGCAGGCGGCGGCCCGGCGCATGGCGATAAAGCGGAGGTTTTATGAGTAAGAAAAACCCCAAAGAAAACTCTTATGATTTCGAGCTCCGGCTCTACGGAGTTCAGTACCTGATACTCGTAATATTCATCGCCCTCGGCATACGGTTCTACGTCTTGCAGGTCGTGCGCCACGACGATTTTCAGCAGCGCGCAGAAAACAACCGCATCCGCGAGATCCCCATACTCGCGCCGCGCGGGGCCATCCTCGACCGCAACGAGATCCCGCTGGTCGACAACACCCCGGCCATAAACATCGTCGTCACTCCCGACCCCGAGTTCATGAAGAACGTCGACGAGACCGTCAACGCCATGGTCGAAAACCTCGGCGTCGACCGCGAGCAGATAGTGAAAGAGCTCAATAACCCGCTGCGCCCGAAATCGCAGCCGATTCTCGTCAAGCAGAACGCGACCGTGGGCGACCGCGCCTGGGTGTCGGCGCACGAATACGAGTACCCGGAGATCACCGTCGAGCAGCAGCCCCAGCGCAGTTACCGCTACGGCAAGCTCGCCGCGCACATACTCGGCTACATCGGCGAGATCAGCCCGAAACAGCTCGAATCTCCCAGGTATCAAGGTTACAAGTCCGGAGACATTATCGGGCTGGGCGGAATCGAGGCCGTCTACGACAAAGAGCTGCGCGGCAAGGACGGCATGCGCCGCGTCATAGTCGATAGCCGCGGCCGGCCCATCCGCACGCTCGAAGTCATACCGCCGATCCGCGGCCAGGACATCATAACGACTATCGACATAGACATACAGCGGACGGCCGAGGATGAGTTCGAGAAGGTAAACGATACGGGCGTGGCGATCGCCATGAACCCGCAGAACGGCGAGATCTACGCGCTAGCCTCAAGGCCCGCCTTCGACCCGAACATATTCGCCCAGAACGTCATCTCGGGCGGCGAGAATCGCAAAGAGGTCCGCGCGATAATCACCGACCCGAAACACCCGCTTTATAACAAGGGCATACAGGGCATCTACCCGACGGGCTCCACCTGGAAGCTGATGATGAGCACGGCGGCGCTCGAAGAGGGGATAATCACGCCGAAGGATTCGAAGATAGTCTGCGGCGGCGGCATCTCGATGGGCAACCGCTTCGTCCGCTGCATGGGCAACCACGGCGCCCCGCCCATACACCCCGCCATAGTCCACTCTTGCGATGGCTATTTTTACCGCCTGGGGTTGAAGATGGGCGTCGATAAGATTCACGACTGGGTGATGCGCTTCGGCATGGGGCAGAGGACGGGCATAGACCTGCCGAACGAAGTCCGCGGGATAATTCCCGACCGCGAGTGGAAGAAGAAAGTCAACCCGCGCGACCCGCAGTGGAAGGATTTTGACACGGTCCTTGCTTCCGTGGGCCAGGGCTCGGTCGCGGTGCCGCCGATGCAACTGCTCCGCGCGATCTCGGGCATAATGATGGGCGGCGAGTACTTTACGCCGCACGTCTTAAAGGAGGCGAGGGAGACGCAACTGCTCCCGGTTAAGTACTACGACGTTCCGCCGACGCATCTACAGCTCTCTCCCGAGACGGTCAAGATTTTGAGCTACGCCTGCTGGGGCGTGGTCAACGAAGGCGGCACGGCCGGCGGCGTCGGCTTCCCGCGCGAGCTTAACGTGGGCGGAAAGACCGGCACGGCGCAGGTCATCGCCATGGAGAAGGCGGGCCGCGGGAAAGAACACCGCGACCACGCTTGGTTCATAGGCTTTGCGCCGCTCCACACGGACCAGAAGCCCGAGATCGGCGTCGTCGTGCTGACCGAGCACGGCGGCTTCGGAGGGCGCGCGTCGGCCCCGAAAGTTAAGATGATAATGGGCACCTATTTCTCGAAGAAGTTTGGCCGCCCGGTATTGCCCGAGCTCGTAGCGAAGGCGGCGCAGCCGCAGCCGTCTACGCCGCCGGGCGCTGCGCTTAACGCGCCGGCTCGCATAGCTAAGCCCGTATCCGACGTTGCGCGCAGGCCGAATTAACGAAGTAGTTATTCTCGCTTGAGGGCGAGCTTTCTGGCTCGCCCGACGGCATGGTAAGATTTCAGCTTAAACGAATTCCACCGCTCACACCCCCCGAGGGCGGCTAGCAATTCTCTCAAACGTAATGGTTGACCTCGACAGAAAGACGCTCAGAGACATCGATTGGCTGCTGCTGCTGGCGCCGATCGCCCTCACGCTTTTCGGCTGCCTCGGCATCTACAGCACTGCGCCCGATAAAGACTTCGTCAAAAAGCAGATAATATTTCTAGTCTTCGGCCTCGGGATCGCGGCGGTCGCCATGTTCACGGACTACCGAAAGGTGATCGTCACGATCGCGCCTTTCTTTTACGCGGCGGTCATGGTCTTGCTCGTGCTGGTGCTGATCCCCGGCATAGGCGTCGAGATCAACGGCAACCAGGCGTGGATTCACATCCCCGGCGTCGGCAGTCTACAGCCGAGCGAGTTCGCGAAAGTAGCGACCATACTGATGCTCGCGCGATACATGGCGCAGACGCGCCCCGGCTCGCTCAGCCTGAAAGACATGGCCTTCATGGCGGCAATCGTCATCCCGCCCGTCATCCTGATCTTCCTCGAACACGACACCGGGACGATGCTCACGTTCGGCGCGATACTCGGCTCGTTCTACTTCCTGGGCGGGATGCGGAAGGTAATCATCTTAATCGCGATAATAGCCGTGCCCGCCGCGCTCATCGCCGTATACCCGCACCTGAAGGGTTATCAGAAAGAGCGCATCATCGCGGTCCTCGACCCCGAAAAGGCCGACCCCAAAGGCTACGGCTACCAGACCATTCAATCGATGATCGCCGTAGGCTCGGGCGGCACGATGGGCAAAGGCGTGGCGCAGGGTACGCAAGGGAGGCTGGGGTTTCTGCCCTACGCCTATTCCGATTTCATCGGCGCGGTCGTGGCCGAAGAGACGGGCTTTGCGGGCGTCTGTTTGATGATGGTGCTTTATCTCGTATGGATCTGGCGGCTGATAGCGATCGCCCGAAACTCGCGCGACCGCACGGGCGCGTTGATGATTATGGGGTTTGTCGCGCTCATCACTTTTCACATAGCCTGTAATCTGGGCATGGTCGTCGGACTTTTACCGATCATGGGGATACCCTTGCCGCTGATGAGCGCGGGAGGGACGGCGGTGCTTGCGATGTTCGCGGGCGTGGGCCTCGCCTTGAGCGTCAGGTTTAGAAGGTTCGTTAACTAGATGGACAACGTCACGAGATATAAAGCGGCCCTCGACGCCATACTCCCGACCGTGGAGAAGCCCGCGCGCTACGTCGGCGGCGAGTGGAATTCGGTCCGCAAATCGCCCGAAGATGTTCACACGCGCATCGCGCTCTGCTTCCCTGACACCTACGAGATAGGCATGAGCCACCTCGGGCTCAAGATACTCTACGGCCTTCTCAACGGCCGCGAAGGCTGGGCCGCCGAACGCGTCTACGCGCCCTGGCCTGACATGGAGGCGCGGCTGCGCGAGCGCGAGATACCGCTGCTGTCGCTTGAAAGCTACACGCCGCTCGGCCGCTTTGACATCGTCGGCTTCTCGCTACAGTACGAGCTGACGTACACGAACGTCTTGACGATGCTCGACCTCGGCGCGATACCGCTGAGAACTTCGGAGAGGACTCTCGATGACCCGCTCGTTATCGCGGGCGGCCCGACGGTCTATTCCGGAGAGCCTATAGCCGATTTCATAGACGTGTTCGTGATCGGCGATGGCGAAGAGGCCTTCCCCGAGCTCGTCTCGCGCTACATGGAGTTGCGAGACTCTGACGCGGACCTGACGCGCGGGCAGATTCTGAAAGAGATCAGCCAGATCGAAGGCATGTACGTGCCTTCGCTTTACACTACGTCGGTCAGCCCGCACCACGGGCTACTTGTCGTCGACAAGCCTGCGGACCCGGACGTGCCGTGGCCGATCCGCCGCCGCGTCGTCAAAGACATCAATCAATACCCATTCCCTTCCGACTCGCCCGTCGCCGCGGTCGAAGCCGTGCACGACAGGGTGGCGATAGAGATCGCGCGCGGCTGCGTCGACGGCTGCCGCTTCTGCCAGGCGGGGACCATCTACAGGCCCGTCCGCGAGCGCGACCCGAAGAAGATCATCGACACGATCATCGACGGCATAGAGAAAGGCGGCTACGACGAGACGAGCCTCACGTCGCTGTCGACGGCCGATTACACCTGCCTTGAGCCGCTCGTAAAACAGCTCGGCGAGGAGCTGGAGCGGCGAAAAGTGAGCTTCTCAGTCTCTTCGCTCCGCGCTTCGGGGGTCTCCGAATCGCTGGCACGCGAGATCGCGCGCGTGCGCAAGACTGGATTCACCATCGCGCCCGAAGCCGGCACGCAGCGCATGCGCGACGTGATAAACAAGAACATAACCGAGCAGGACGTGATCAACTCCTGCTCGGTCGCCTTCTCGGAAGGCTGGGCGGCGATGAAGATGTATTTCATGATCGGCCTCCCCACCGAGACAGACGAAGACGTGGAGGGGATAGCTGAGCTCGGCCGGAAGGTCCGCGAGCTAGGCCATAAGAAGTTCAAGAAGTCTGTCAAGGTGACCTGCTCGGCCTCTTACTTCGTGCCCAAGCCGCACACGCCGTTCCAGTGGTGTAAGCAAGAGGAGATAGATTCGATCAAGCGCAAGCAGCGTTGGCTGAAAGACCTGGGGCGGCGCTACCGCATAGACGTGAAGGTCCATCACGCGGAAACGTCGATGCTTGAAGGGGTCATCTCTCGCGGCGACCGCACGCTCTGCCGCGTCGTCGAGCGGGCGTGGCGGTCGGGCTGTCGATTCGACGGGTGGACGGATCACTTCAGCTTCGAGAAGTGGATGGAGGCGTTTCGCGCGGAAGGCGTAGAGATCGGCCCTTACCTGGCGGAGTTTCCCGTCAAGGAGTTTGATAAGCCTAAAGCCCCGCTCGTGCAGTTGCCGTGGGACCACCTCGACACGCTGGTGCTCAGGGAGTTCAACGCGCGCGAGTACATCAAGGGCATTAAGGCGAAGATCTCGCCGCCGTGCGAGCTGCCGGTCGAGATCATCGACGGAAGGCCCACGGCCATTGCCCCTTCGCACGAGGAGTTCGAGCGTGTCGCGTCGCGCCCGCTGCTCTGTTACAACTGCGGGATGGAGTGCGACCTGACGCTCTCGCGCAAGCACCTTGAGAAGGCCGTCGCTCTCCACAAAGAGGTCCGCACCTACCAGGAGCGCATAGCGCCTTTGCAAGAGCTGGTCGACCGCCCGCTCGTGCAGCTAAAGTCAGAGGTCGGGAGTCAGGAGTCGGAGGTGAGGGCGGCGGCGAAGCTTCACCGCTACCGCGCCACGTTCGAGAAAGGCGAGGGCATCAAGTACCTTTCGCATCTCGACCTGACGCGCGCGCTGCCTCGCGCGTTCCGCCGGGCGAAGGTTCTGCTCGGCTACAGCCAGGGCTTTCACCCGATGCCGCTGATCCAATATGGCCCGGCGCTCGGGGTCGGCACGGTGGGCGAAAACGAGCTGATAGATTTCGACTCGCCCGACCAGTTGGAAGAGAACGATTTTCTTGAACGCATCAACAGGGTTCTTCCCGAAGGGTTCCGGTTCAAATCGCTCACGCGGTTGGGGCCGGGCGCGAAAGCCCTGATAAAAGAGTTCAACCGCGCGGAGTACGCTGTGTCGCTCGACTCGCCTGAGATCATACAGGCGGTGCGGCGGTCCAGGGCCACGCGCGAAGGGCTCGAATCGGTAGAAGAGGTAGAGATTCATCGAACGCTCGTCGGCGACTTTATGGCGCGTGAGACATCGATAGTCGAGCGCGCCCGCAAGGATAAGCGTCAGCAAGTCGACGTGCGCAAGTACACGGTGCGGCTGGAGGCTGAGGCCGACCGGGGTGTTTTAAGGATTGTGACGGAGCTTTCGCCTAATGGCGGCGCAAAACCTACTGAAATTTTGGCGGCCGTCTACGGCATGACGATTGAAGAAGTAATACCACTCAGCTCGCGTGTGCGACGTTTGCGGCTTTTCTATGAGGACCAGCCCATAGCAGCGCACGCTTGATAAGATAAGGTTTGTGCTTTCAAACAGCACGGGTGAGATTTGATTGATCGCCTCGCGCACGGGCTTTCGGCTTGATGCCGTCGGGGCGAAGGCGCAGTATCTGATAGCGGGAAGCACGAGTTTTTTTGACAGAGCGACGAGGCCCGCCGCGCAGGCTATGCGCGAAAGGGCATGCTCGATTGCTCACGCGATCCCACTGCCTCGATCAACGCGAGGCGTCCCCGCTCACGGATGTCCTGCGACACAAGGTCTGACCAGAGGATCAGTTATAAACTGGCTCAGCCCGCCTGCCTTACCCACCTGAAGAGAGCGGACCGGATTAGGAGAATTCATGGCAAAAGAGTTGATAATCAGCGCGAACGTGCATGAGAAGAAAGTTACTATCATGGAGGACGGGGTAGTAACCGAGTTTTACGTCGAGCGCAGGGACGAGAACCAGGGAGTCGTGGGGAACCTCTACAAAGGGCGCGTGATGAAAGTCCTGCCCGGTATGCAGTCGGCCTTCGTCGACATAGGACTTGAGCGCGACGCCTTCCTCTACGTGTCGGACTTCACAGAGTTCATGGAGGAAGAGGACGAGATCGATTTCCGAGAGGCGGGAGAAGAGAAGCCGGCCGCCGGGCAGCGCCAGGAAGAGAGGCCCCGCGCCGAAGACCGCCACCGTCGCGGCGACCGCTACCGCCAGGAGGGCGCGCGCGGCGCGGCTGAAGCGCCGCGCGAAGAGTCCGCGGCAGACCACCCGGTTGCTTTCGAGGACGTGGTCGAGCAGCTCGCAGAGATCGCCGACGAGAGCGTCATACCTCCGCCCGCGCCCGACGAAGACCTTGATGAAGGCGTGGAGGCTGAGGGCCGCGCCGCCGCTTTCGGTGAAGAGCAGCAGGTCGAAGAGGCGAGAGTTGACAGGGTCGATGATTGGGTCGGCGAGAGGATCACGGACGAGCCTAGCCCGGCCGCCGCCGCCGGAGAAACGGCCGTGGCGGAATCAGGCTCCACAACCGAGATTGACGAGGGCGCGGCGACCGAGGTCCAGGGCGAGGCGGTGGAGACTGAAGAGAAGCCTAAGCGTGGCCGGGCGCGCGGCAAGAAGGCCGCCGAGGCCGATGCCAAGAAAGGCGCTCGCGCTCCGAAGAAGAAGGCGGAGAAGCCCGAGACGAAGAAAGCGACTGAATCTCGCGCGCGAAAGCCCGCGACGAAGTCTACGAAACGGACATCGCGAAAAGGGAAAGCAGAACAGAGCGCGGAAGAGCACTCTGAATCAATCGAGACGGCGCGGCAGTTCCATAGAGTGACCGACGAGGATTTGATCGCGGAAGCGGGAGACATGCTCAAAGACGCGATCGTCCAGGAGAAGATCATCGATCAAGCCCACACGGCAGAGTATCAGACCGGCACGCCGCGCCCCGCGCCTGAGCCCGAGCCGGAATGGCGTGTGGGGAGCTTCCGGTCGAAAGACGCGACGGAATCCGGTTTCCAACGAGTAGTCGACGAGAGCGCCGAGCACGCTTCTGCTATGTCGGCTAGCGAGCCCGCGGGCGGCGAGGCCGCCTCCGATGACCAGTACGACGAATCGATAACGCCTTTTCGCCACATCTCAGATTTTGTCCCCGACGACCTTGCAGAGCGCGCAGAGTCAGCCGAGGCGGGCGAGATTGGAGATGTTACCGGCATGTACGCTTCGGGAGAAGAGGGCGGCGATGCGGGCGAAGGCGAGGGCGAGCAATTAGAACTGTCAGGAGAAGAGCGCGCCGCTTCCGTGCGCGAGCGCGGCGGCCGCGCGGAGTTTGCCGTGCGGAGAGGCGGCAGGGGCCGCCGCCGCCGCGGTGGTCCGTCGGACGGCAAGGGCGCTCCGCCATCTCAGGCGGAAGAAGAGAAAGCCGCGCCCCCGCCCGCGGCCGAGCCGGAAGAGGCTTCCGCGCCGGAGCCGCAGAAAGAGGAGAGCCATCCCCGGCAACAGGGTCAGCGCGGGCGCGGAAGCCGATTCGACCGCAGGCCGGATGACCGCAGATCAGACGAACGCAGACCGGATGACCGAAGGCCCGACGACAGAAGGCCAGATGAGAGAAGGCCGGATGACAGGAGGCCGGACGGTCAGCGCAGGCCGGAGGCTCTGGCTAGCCGCAGGGCCGACAGGGGCGGGCCGCCGACGATCAGCGACCTGTTGCACGAAGGCCAGGAGATCCTCGTGCAGATCGCGAAAGAGCCAATCGCGAAGAAAGGCGCGCGCATCACTTCGCACATGGCGCTGCCGGGCAGGTATCTGGTCTACATGCCCACGGTCAACCATGTCGGCGTGTCGCGCAAGATACCGAACGAGCTTGAGCGCGTCAGGCTGAAGCGTCTAGTCGCGACGCTGCGCGAGCGCGAAGGGGCTACGGGCGGGTTCATCGCGCGGACGGCTTGCGCGGGCCACTCCGAGCAGGAGCTACACGACGACATGCGTTACCTGCTGCGCACGTGGGCCGACATAAGAAAGAAGGGCGACCGCGTTAAAGCGCCCTCGCTCATTCACCGCGACCTCGACCTGGTGCAGCGCATACTGCGCGACCAGCTTTCGGAAGAGTACACGGCCATCCGCGTCGATAACGAAGTCGAGTACGCGCGCATAGTCGAGTTCGTCAACCGCGTGCAGCCGAAGCTGGTCAACCGAGTGAAGCTCTACACGGGCAACCAGCCGATCCTCGAAAAATATGGCATACAGCCCGAGATAGACAAAGCCGTACGCCCCCGCGTGTGGTTGCGGTCAGGCGGCTACATCGTCATCAACCAGACCGAAGCGCTCGTCGCCATCGACGTGAACACGGGGAAATTCGTCGGCAAGTCTGACAAGCTAGAGGACACGATCACGAAGACGAACATGGAAGCCGCTAAAGAGATCGTCCGGCAGATACGGCTGCGCGACCTGGGCGGCATAATCGTCATCGACTTCATAGACATGGAGGAGCGCAAGAATCGCCAGCGGGTGTTGATGGCTCTGCAACAAGAATTACAGGCCGACCGCGCGCCGTCAAAGATTCTATCGATCAACGATTTCGGGCTGATGGCAATAACGCGCAAGCGCGTAAAGCAATCGCTGGAGCGGACGCTCTGCACGCCCTGCCCGTACTGCCAGGGTGCGGGGATGGTCAAGTCGGCCCAGACCATGTGCTTCGAGATTCTGGAGCAGGCGAAGGCGATGTCGAAGCAGTTGAACGGCAGCGAAGACGTTATGCTGAGAGTCTCGCCCGACGTCGCGGAAGCGTTTCACACGAGCGAGCGCGAGGTGCTCGAAGAGATCGAGGCCTACTTCGGCACGCCGGTCACGATCGAAGCCGACCCGCACCTTCACCAGGAGCAGTACGACTTCGCGATTGTGTAGAGTGGTTGAAGCCAGAGGCGCACTGCTCACTCGAAAGCCCTGAAAGGGCGCGATACTTATATCGCCCTTTCAGGGCTTCTCGTTGTATGCATGGGTTACCCGGCGCGATGCGCCGGGCTATTGAATCACGCCCCTACGGGGCTTTCGGCTATTGAATATCGCCTCTTCGAGGCTTCCTATTGAATCATGCCCCTACGGGGCTTGTTGAATCTCGCCTCTTCGAGACTTTCTATTGAACCCGCCCCTTCGGAGCTTTTCAAATGCTTTAATTCACTTCTTACCGTCGGGCACAAGCACGACGCGGAACCCGATCACGTCATGCCTCTCGCCAGCAGGATTCTTCAGGCGGTAAGCCGAGCGACAATGGTTCGCGATACGGTTCCACGCGCCGCCGCGTATCACGCGCAACGAGTTATTGCCGCCCGACTCCCAGACGCCGCCGTCCCTCGGTGCCCCCTTGTAATCCGAATGCCAAGGGTCTAAACACCATTCCCACATGCTGCCATGCATATCGTAAAGGCCGAACGCGTTCGCCGCGTTCAGGCTCCCCACGGGCAGCGTCTGTTTCCGATATGCGCCTCTCTCCCCCGCGCCATACGGAGCGCGCGCGTCGTAATTTACAAACTCGCCCGGTAACGTCTCGCCGAAATGGAAGGGCGTCGGCGTCCCGGCTCTGCACGCGTACTCCCACTGCGCCTCGCTAGGCAGCCTGTACGGCCGCCCTGTCTTCCGCGAAAGGCGGTCACAGAATTCCTGGGCGTCCTGGAAAGAGATATTTTGGACCGGGCGGCTCACGCCTTCAAAGTTTGATGGGTTAGGGTTCAAATCCCTGTTAACTTTCGGGAGGCTCGCGACCGCCTGCCACTGCGCCTGTGTCACTTCGAACTTCCCCATGTAAAAGGGGCGAACTTCTACGTTGTGCTGCGGCCCCTCTTCGCCGAACCGCTCCTTTTCCGTGTCGGCCGATCCCATCAAGTAGGTCCCGCCCGGCACCATCACCATCTCAAGCGTCACACCCGCGCCAAGGTCCTCGGCGAAAGCCTGCGCTTCTCTTCGATTGCGACTTGCAACCTTGCCCGCAGCGTCGACATTCACAACGTCGAAGGCGAAGCTCTTGAAAGGCGGGACCGAAAAACTCGCCGCCGGCGCGGCGACGGCAGGGCTCGGCGGCTCGGTCACAACAGGCGGAGGGGGATCGCCCGCATCAACTGTGGCGCCTTTGCCAGACCACAGCCCTAAGCCGGCGGTAATCGCGACGCCTGCGCCTACCAGCACGAGCGCTATCACGCCGAGCCAAAGCATTCGCTTGCGGCCGCTCTTTTCTAGAGACTCAGTCGCAGCTCTTACTGTCGTCGCGTTCGCGTTTGTGAGGTCGCCCGGTTCATAGGGTTGAGTCACGGCAGCTTGCCGAGCAACAGCGGGCTGGTCGTTTGCGCGAACAGTGACGGCCGCGGCCGAGCCTGATTGCGCGACGGTCGTCTGCTGGCCGGTGCGCACGGTGGCCGAGCTTCTCGGCTCTGCGTTCTGGCCGGCCTGGCGCAACGCGCGGCGGAGCTCGGCGGCGCTTTCCGGGCGCTCATTGCGGTTAAGCGCCATCGCCTGCGTCAAGACCGCCGCGACCGCGGCCGGTATCTCTTCATTCACCACGTCGGCGCGGCAAAGGGGGTCGGGCTGGCCGCCCATAAACGCGGCGCTCCTCGTCAGCGCATCGACGGGCGTGATGCCTGTCATCAGGTGGTAAACGGTCGCCCCCACGGAATAGATGTCGCTACGCGCGTCAGTCCCAGCGCCCTGGATCTGCTCGAACGGCGCGTAGCTCGGCGTGTACCCGTGAATGCTCGCGGAGCTAGTCGACAGCGCGAGCTCCGACGACCCCTTCGCAAGCCCGAAGTCGAGAAGGATGATCTCGCCCCGCGGAGTGACTTTCAAATTCTGCGGCTTGATGTCG
>DATFGQ010000029.1:0-29757 GCA_035249305.1 Blastocatellia bacterium
ACGCGCCGGGTTATGTACGCACACGACAAGAAGCCCTGAAAGGGCGCGATAAGAGTATCGCCCTTTCAGGGCTTGTAATAAAGACAACCCGTTTCCAGGGGCGGTGCCCCTGGCTATTGAATATGTCCCCTTCGGGGACTTTTCAGACACCCTCTTAATACTCACAAAGTACATATAAAACCGCCATCAGCTAGCTATTCGAACTTCTTAGGAAACTGGCCTATGATGCCCGCGCTGAGCATGTCTGCCATGTGAAGGATTTGCGTACGGATATTTTCATAGGCCGTGATGTCTGCGGCCCAGTCCCCGCGCAGGCGGGCCACGACCTCGGTGGTCGTCAGATCCAGGTGATCTCGCATCATCTTCTTCATCTCGGCGAGCGGCCAGGCTTTAGGGTTCGCGCCGCTCAAAAACGCCGCGATCTCGTCGGCGTTAGCGTTCCAGCGCTTGCCCGCCTCATTCGCCTTAGCCTTGTCGCCGGCTTTGGCGGCGGTGACCAGCTCGGCGGCAACCATAATATGGTCCTTTAGCAGCGCCGTCAGCCGCTCGCCCGCCGCGTCCCCATAGAAGGGCTTGATCGCGTTGCCGATGTCGACCTGGTTTTGAATCAAGCGCTCGGTAGCCGCGGCTTTGTCCGGCAGGCCCGCGACGGCGCTGACGACGAACTGTCGCGTCCAGATCACATGGTCTTCCCATAGCTTGCGCATGGCGTCATGCAAACCTGCTTGCTTATCTATTGCAGATTTGTTCTTTGCTTTTGAAGTGGGCGTATGGTCCCCAGCGCTGACGTTTAGACTTAGCAAGGCGAAAAGTGTGATTAACAAAAACGACATAATCTTACGATTCATAGATCTCCTCCAAAATAAAAGTTAGTTGTCCGTACACTCGTCCGGCCTCACTTCAGGCAAGGCCCAACGCTAATTTCTCAACCGATTCTTCAGGCCACGTTGATCAGGTGCCCCATCTTCTCCTTCTTGGTGCGCAGGTAGCGAATCGCGGCTTCCGCCGGTTGGACCTCCAGCGCGACGCGCTCGACGACTTCAAGGCCACACTCTTCGAGCGCGCGAATCTTGGCGGGGTTGTTAGACAAAACGCGCACCCGCCTGAGGCCGAGGTCGCTCAGAATCTCGGCGCACTGCTCGTAACGCCGGCCGTCAACGTCAAGACCCAGCCGCTCGTTCGCCTCGACGGTGTCGGCCCCTTCGTCCTGCAACGCGTAGGCGCGGATCTTGTTGATGATGCCTATGCCGCGCCCCTCCTGTTGTTGATAGACGATCGCGCCGTCTCCTGCGACTGCTATGAGCCTCATGGCTTCGTGAAGCTGCCTGCCGCAGTCGCAGCGCGTGGAGCCGAACACGTCTCCCGTCATACACTGCGAATGAATGCGAACGAGACTGGCGCGATCCGGACGCGGAACACCTCTGACCAGCGCGATGAACTCTTCTTCAGAAGTTAGCGATCTGTAGCCCAGGATTCGGAAATTGCCGTATTCGGTCGGCAGACTCGCTTCGGCAATCCGCCGGGTCGTCGTCAGGCACGCCGGGCCGCGGTATTGCGCCTCTTGTAGGTGTCGAATTATCTTCTGCATTTTGCTTTGAGCCATCCTTTAAAGCGATTTCAGGTACTCGGCCAGGTCTGTCTTCTCTTGTTGTGTGAGCGACAACCTGAAGAAGGCGTTGTAGTGGTCGACTACGTCTCCGAGAGAAGGGAAGCGGCCGTCGTGATAGAACCCGCCCTTCTGATGAGTCCAGAGCCCTTTGAGCGGGGCCGTGCGGTACGCTTCGTCGGGCGAGCGACGCGCCTGGAAATCATCTATGCCGATCTCCGAAGCTTTGTGCATGTTCCAACCCGGCTCGGTAAACAGCGGCGGGACGTGACAGGTAGCGCATTGCGCCTTGCCGTTGAAGAGCGCCTGCCCGCGCGCGGCCGCGTCTCTATCGAAGCTGCCTTCGGGAGGCGTCGGGGCGGGGATCGCCAGTTGGTATAAATGGAGCGGCGCGAGCTTCGCCGTGATCAAGTCGGGCGTAGCCCTCACGTTCCCGAAATTATTCTTAGCGGCGATCGGGAACTTCTGCGCGTCGTTCAACCGCGGGTCGTAAAACGTGCCTTTCCCGTGCATCTCAAGGTTGGCCACGAATGCGTTCCAGTGACTGACCCCTCCCCACCCGGTCCAGGTGTGAAGGTTTACGCCGGCCAGCCCGAACGCCGGCGGAATCAAGGTCGCGGCGGATTTCCCGTCAGGCCGAAAAGCCTTGCCGTCCAAAAACAATTCCGCGTCGAACTTGCCCGGCCCCCAGCTTTGCAGCACCGCGCGCACCGTGCCCTCGTCGACTTCCAAAAGGTCGGCCACGGGCTTGAGGTTAGGCGCGAGCCCGACTATGGCGCCGACGTTAAGATCGCGGTTGGCCCATCCGTCCAGACGCTTTCCTATCCCAGGCGCGAGCGAGTCGTCTACGGTCGAATGACACAACGCGCAAGAGATACCGATCGAGCGGAGGCTGCCATCCTGATTGAAGAAACCCTTGACGCCGACGACCGCGTCGAGCCTCATCAAGGCGAGGGTCGTCGCCGGGTCGTCGAGGTTGACGCGCCCCTTCTTCAGGTCCTTCACGACCGAATTGGGCAGCGCTTCAGAATCGACCTTCAGTCCTACGGCCAGGGCCGTCTTAGGGCTCACGCCCGCGCCTACGCCCCCGAGCCCCGCGCCCGCCACCGCCTTGTGGAGCTGAAGCAGGTCGCCCCAGAATGACTCGTCGCCGAAAGTGTCGTTGCGGAAGGCTTCGCGGCCTTCTTCCATCATCTGTTCCATGTGAGCATCGATCTGACGGTCGAACCCTTTAGCCTTCTTGCCCTGTGACTGGGCGTGCCCGCCGCTGGAAACCATCAAAGCCATGCCGACCATCGCCAGCAGAGTTACTGCTAAAGAGATAGATTTCTTAACAGGCATAATTCCCCTTTCTCCCAAAAGCGCCCTGACTTTTTCCTCCCATTCTTATAGAGTTATCAGAGTGCGATTGGTTACAGACGCGAGACGAAAAAAAGGTTGTAACCTTTTTCGAGGAAGTGACTCTGTATATAGAGAAGGTGAATTTGGGGGTCATACGAAATGGTGCGTACGGCGGCGATTACGGTTGCGGCAACATCAATGACCGATGAAGAAGTCATCAAGCGAGTGAAGGCCGGGGAGACGGCTTTGTTTGAAGTGATAATGCGGCGTTATAACCAGCGATTATACCGGGTCGTCCGCTCCATCCTTTGCGACGACGGCGAAGCCGAGGACGTGACGCAGGATGCTTATGTCCGCTCTTACACGCATCTGGATCAGTTTGACGGTCGCGCCAAATTCTCGACGTGGCTGACTAAGATTGCCGTGAACGAGGCGCTGGCCAGACTCCGCAATCGCCAGAGGCTAGTAGATATTGACGCGGCGTCTATATCGATGGAGGACGGCATGAACTTGGAATCCAAGTCGCCATCTCCCGAGCAAGAGGTGCTGACTCACACAATTAGGATTGTCTTGGAGGCGGCTGTAGACAAGTTGCCGGAGAATTATCGATCAGTCTTCATGTTGCGGGATGTCGAGGGGATGAGCACGGCCGAGACGGCCGACTGTCTCGACCTTAGCGAGGAGTCAATCAAAGTTCGCCTGCACCGGGCGCGGTCCTTGTTGCGCAAGCACATATACGCGCAGACGGGGGCGGCCACGACGGCTGCGTTTCAATTCATGGGCGCTCGTTGTGATTGCATGGTGTCGGCCGTGCTCGAAAGAATAGAACCGCCCGAGGCCCCCACGCCTGACTAGCACTACTCAGAGGGCGTCTGAGAAGTGTGAGAAAAAGCCCTGAAAGGGCTTCATTCAATAGAGCCTCGAAGAGGCGATATTCAATAGCCCGGCGCAACGCGCCGGGTTATGTACGCACACGACAAGAAGCCCTGAAAGGGCGCGATAAGAGTATCGCCCTTTCAGGGCTTCTCATTATTAACGATCCGTGTCCAGGGGCGGCGCCCCTGGCTATTGAATGACGCCTCTTCGAGGCTTATTGAATTATAGCGGCTTGCGATTGTATGTATCCGCCCTTCGGAGTGCGCAGACCCGCTGCGCTTTTGTGTTAGGGGAGGCGGTAATGGCTAACACAAAAGCGGTGACAAGTCACCGCACTCCGAAGGAGGCTGCGTTCAATGTGACCTCCGTTCCTATTTACATGTCGGCGGCGGGGGGTGCGATCTGGAATGAAAATCGGCCGATCAAAAAAGATACTTGAGCGAAAGCTGCACGTTACGCCCGGGCGCCGCCCGCGTCACTTTGCCGAAAGTGAAAGGGTTGTCGGCGAGCAGAGATGGCGCGTCAAAATTCGCCTGGTTGAACAGGTTCCTTATGTCCGAGCGCAGCAGAATCTGGTGCGACTCGGTCAGTCGAATCTTTTTCACTATCGATAGCGACGTGAGGCTCAGGCCCGGCCCGTCGAATGCGTTGCGGCCCAGCGTGCCGGCCCTTATCTGCGGTGGCTGGTTTCCGGTGACGGCCCGGAAAGAGCCTGGGTCGAAGAAATAATTCCCCGTCTGCGTGGCGCCGGCGACAACTATCGTCTGCGGGTTGCGCGGGTCGAGCCTGACGAACGGTCTTACTATGTCCGGGTTGCCGAAGGGCGACCGTCCGGTCAGCGTCGTGTCGATAGACTGCGCTATGTCCATAGGCAGGCCGGAACGGATTTCCGTTATCCCGCTCGCCTGCCACCCGTCCAGCATCCTTCCGGCGACGCCCCGGCTGATGAGACTCGGAATATCATAAGAGTAACTGACCGCAAAGTTGTGCGTGCGGTTATAAGAGGAGCGCGCCCAGCGGAAGGGGTTGGTCGAAGGGACCGACAGGGGGCTCGACCCGTCGTCGAGCGACTTCCCGTACACGTAAGACCCATCGATCAAGAGCCCGCTCTTGAGCTTGCGCTTGACGGCAAGCTGGAGCGAGTCGTAACGCGCGCGGCCGGTGCTCTCCTGTTGCAGTATGCTGCCCAGGCGCCGAAATTTTCGGCGCGACTGAATATTGACCAGACTGGCGCCGGGCTCTATCAAGGCTTCGTTGATCTCGATCTGGCGAATCAGTTTGAAGCTGTTGCTTCCGATGTATGCCGCTTCGAACAGGACGGACCCCGGCAGCTCGCGCTGGAGCGTCAGGTTGTACTGGTACGTGTACGGGCTGCGGAAATGAGGGTCGATAGGTTGCAGGTCCGGGATGCCTATGAAGGCGCGCTTGCTCAAGTCCAGCGGCCAGGGGCTCGGCAACGTCCCGAAGGGGTTCGCAAATGTCCCGCCCGTCGCCAGTATCCGTTGCGCGTCGAGCGTTTGAGAGACCGAGAAAGGCTGCGTCGAAGAGACTCGGGCAAAGCCCGGCCCGAAGACATGGTCGTAAAAGAGGCCGCCGCCCACGCGAATCGCCGTCTCGCCTTTGCCGAAAAAGAGTCGGAGCAATCCTTTATCGGGCTCGGGTGAATAGGCGACGCCTATGCGAGGGGCGAAGTTATTCTTGTCGGTCAGAAAGAGCCCCCGCGGCAGCCTGCCCAAGACCGGGTCTGTGTCGCCGACGAACAACAACCCCGCGGGCGCCCGCGGGAAGCGCTCGGACGTGGCCCCCGGACGGAACGCGCTCACCTGATCCAGCTCGTCTTTGATGGGGGGCGACAGCTCGTACCTGAGCCCGAGGTTGACCGTCAGGTTCGACAGCGCGTGCCAGTCGCTCATCGCGTAGAGGTGATAAGAGCGCTTGCGCGGGTGGCGCTGGTTGTCGGTCCTCTGGCTGAAGGTAAACGGGAGGCCGAGCAGAAAGTCGGCGATCGCGTTCCTGGTGCCGAACGGGGGGTTGACCCCTACGAACGAGAAATTGCCATTGTCGCTGCCGACGACGCTGTGCTCGCTGAAGCGCCGGGCTTCCGCGCCGAATTTGAGCGAGTGGTTGCCGAAGGATTGCGAAATATCATCTTTAATCTGCCAGCCGACCCTCGACCTGTTCGAGCCGCCCCCCGTAGAGACTCGCACGTCCGTGCCTGTGATGCTGACGGAGGGGATGCCTAAGAAGCGGTCGCTTTGCGGGTGCACGCCCGTGAAACCGAACTCGCGCGGGGCCACGTCGGTCGCACCCGGAGAAAAATTCTGCTCGTCGCTGACAAAACGGGTTAAGGCGAACGTGAGCTGGTTTATCACCCGCGTAGAAAAGATGTGAGTCTCTCGCAGCACGAGATTCTGATTCGTGCTGTCGGTGCGTTTGTTCGACCCCACGGGCAGTGTCGGCGTTTCAACGTCTATCGCCGAGAGCGTAGAGAGGAAAGTCGCGCTCAGGCTGTCGGCCCGCCCTACGTTCGAGTCTATTCGCGCGGCGATCTGGCCCGTTCTGAACCTTGTCAGAAGGAGCCTGCTGAATCCCCTGTCGCCGTTGTTAGGCAGCGGCACGTATTGATCGAGGTATGCCCTGGCTATCGGGTCCAGGCGGTCGGCGGGGATGATGTTGTCGGGGAAGGCCCTGCGGGTTAATGGGTCGCTAGGCCGCACGCGCGGGTTTTCTGAAAAGTCTCCCGCGCGCTCTTTCGCCGTCAGCAGGCTCAGGGTCGAAAGGGTCTCGCGGCCCGAGCGCGTGCCTTCGTAATCGAAAAAGAAGAAGGTCCGGCTCATGCCCTTCAAGAAGCGCTGCGGTTTGACGGGCCCGCCCGCCTGGCCGCCGAAGGTGTTCAGGCGGTCGAGCGGCACTTCGTTGTCGAAAAAGCCTCGCGCGTTCAACGCCTCGTTGACGACGAAGTAGCGCAGGTTGCCCGCGTATTTGTTCGTGCCCGATTTGAGCACGGCGTTGAGAATGCCGCCCGAGCTTCGGCCGAGGTCGGCCTGGTAGTTGTTCGTTATTATCGCAAGCTCGCGCAACGCGTCGGGGTTGGGGAGCGGGGAGGCGGCCTGGTCCAGCCCCTCGTCGTTGTTATCCCCGTCTTCGAGATAAAAGCTGACCGCCGCGGGCCTGCCGCCGTTAATGCTCATCTGGTTCCCGAAGCGGTTCGAATCGGACCTACCCGACCCGAAGACGGTCGTGGGCGAAACTCCGGGGACCAGAAAAGGGAGCACGCTGAGCGCGTTGCGGCCGAGGTCGCTCGTGAAGATGGGGAGGCTCGATACCTGTTTGTTGTTGATCGTGTGGCGGGTCGTGGCGGCGGTGATGTCTACACGGTTGCCGCTCGATTCGACGCTGTCTTCGGCCGTCACGTCGATAGTCTCGGCGACGGCCTTCGGCTTGAGGACGATCTGAATCTGCGAGTTGGCGCTGACCTCAAGCGTGATGTCGTTAACGGTGACGGGGGCGAACCCCTGCATCTCGGCCGTCAGCGTGTAGCTGCCCGCCGGCAGCAGCGGGAAGACGAAATAGCCGTCCCTGTTCGTCACGGCCTTCCGGCGCAAGCCCGTCTCGGTGTTCATCACGGAGAGCATCACGTCGGAGACGGCGGCTTCAGTCTCGTCCATCACCGAGCCGCTGAGAGTCGCCATCGAAGCTTGCGCGGTTGCGGGGACCGTTACGCACAGCGCGAAGGCGATGAGAAAGACCAGGAGCGTGAGGCAGAGCATTAAGCGGAGCGGCGCGGCGGTGTGTCTGTTTCCGGCCACCGCTGCTGCTCGTTCGCTCAGTAACGGAAGTGAGAACCTGATCTTCATCATCGGGAATCGATCAACGACCTTGCTACTCGCTCCGCGCCCTTTAGAGAACTCAAAAACTGCTCCTTCTTGACGACTAAATCTTCCGGGCTTTCGTTGGAGACGGTGAACGCCCTGCGGACGGCTTTTTCATGCGCGGACGCCAGCTTGAAGAGCCGCTCGATGTCGCCCCGCAAGTCCGAGCCGCCCCCCGCGCTCGAATCATCCGCCGCGCCGGAAGATGCCGTCGCGAAAAAGACGGCTTGCAGCTCCAGCCGCAGCGCCCTCGTCTCCCGCTCGTAAGAGAGCAGATGCTCGCGAAGCATCTGATGCCATTTTTCGCGGGCCTGCGGGTCGAGGCCGCTCAACTCGCCTTCGGAAACTTCTGCGGCGTGATGCTTCAAAGCCCAGGCCTGCAAGAGTGCTTCACGCGATTGATTGACAACACGGTTGGCGAACTGGCGAATCCGCCCGTCAACCCTGTTGCTCGCTGCCGGATTCTGCTCGCCCTGCTCTGAAAAGTGCCGCCTCAACTCGTCGTAGACGGGTATCTGATCTCTTATTATCTCGACCCTGCGGCGGACGGGAGGAGATTGCGGTCTGTCGATATGCTGGCTCACGGCCTCGGCGACTGTGACGATCTCGATCTTCACCGCGGGCGAGCCGGCTATCGGTTCGAGGGCGCGAATCAGCTCCGCTTTGCGCCTCTCGTTTTCGGCTACGGCTTGAATCCGCAGCCCGCCCTCCGCGGTCCGGCTCAGGTCGGGCTGTTCGACCAGGCAAGCGCCGACGCGGTGCAGCTCGTAGAGAGAACCGACTTTCAACTCCGCGAACGCGACCGGCGAGGCCGCCGCCGGCTCGAGCGCCGCGCTCTCCGACGCGTGCGGCTCTATCTCGATACGATCCGGACCCGAGCCCAACAGATAAGGGTCTACACGAAAGACCGATGGCGCGACCGAAGCGGCCGGCACGCGCTCGACCCTCTGTTCGGCGAAACGGTACTGTATGACCCCGTCGCCGCGGCTCACCGACAGCACCTGCTCGATCGGGTGAAAATCGCTCTTGCTGATGGTGATCGTAGCCTTCACCAGCTTGCGCGCGGGGTCTGCGGGCTCGCCCTGATAACTGATGAGATAAGAGTCACCGCCGTCTTTGACCTCGGCCGCCTCGACGCGCCCGACAACCGCCGCGAATTCTCTGGCCGAGAGGTCCAGCCGCCACGCCGCCATCGCTTCGAGCAACGCTTCGGCGCTAGGCTCCGACAGCCGTTGGATTCCGTCTCCCGTTTCGCGATTAAAGACCAGGCGCGATCCGTCCGCGTCGGTCCACTCGGCCGCGACCATCACGTTCATATTGTCGTAGACGCGCCGCGCGCTGACCCCTTTCGACGAGTTCGACCAGATGTCTATGCGGCGGCGGGCCAGCAGCGCGCCGTCAGCCTGGCGGCGCTCCTCGAAATTGATTACCTTGTGGATGACCAGGTCCGGCGCGGCGAGCTTCGCTTCGTACAGGTCCGCGGACTGGCGGAACAATTCGGCCGCCGAGACCGAAGGCCCGCGCATGGGAACGAGCCACAGCACGACGACCAGCAGCATCGCGAGCGCGGCCGTCAGCGGGCCGGGCCGCAGCCACCACCGCAGGCTTGCGATAGAGATGCGGTCGGCGAGCGCGAAGCGGGGCGGGGCGTCCTTGATGCGCGTCTCTCCAAACACATCTTCGGTCACCCCTGCCCCGGAGCGCTCGGCCGCAGCCTCCCGTCTGGAGAGGAAGACAGGTTTCAGCAGTGGGTCGTAGTAGACGACCGTCAGATCGGGGCGAGTCTGGCTGAAACTCAATCTCAGGTCGAGCGTGCGCCCTTCGCTCAATTCGACGCGCGCCGACTGGTCGACAGGGCCGTCGGGCGGCGGCTCGACAGTGAGGTAGATGAGGCGGATCTGCTGCTCGCTGAATATCTCTACGAAGCCTATCTTCTCTTCCGAGCCGACGCTGATCGACTGCTCGCTCAACTCGGAGCCCACGGTCTGCGAGCCGATGATAAAACCGTTCACCGAAACCAGCAGCTCCTTGGGGCTGTGCTCGAAGACTTGCTTGACCTTGCGCAGTAAGATTCCCGTCTCCTTACTGGCGGGACCGACGCCTGCTTTATCATCCCCGCCTTTGCCCGCGCCGCGATCTGACGGGGCGTCAGGCCCTATCATGTCCGTGGGGTAGCGCTCTGAAAGCGGCGGGAGTCCCAACAGTTTATTGATCTCGTCAAGGCAGCGCGGGCAGCTCACCACATGCGCCAGAAGCGCGCAATCGATGGTCGCCGTCTCTGACGAGCCATAGCGCTTGAGTAGCTGGTCGGCGGGCAGGCAGCTTCCGTGGCGCGACCGGAAGATCGTCTGGCGCAGCTTTTCCAGATATTCCGCGGTGTCGGCCGGGTCTGTCCCGCCCGCGCCCATCGCGAATCTATTCTTGAGCAGGCTCAGACGGCGGGCGTTTTGAATATAATGCTTCGCCTCCTTGCGCGCTATGCGCAGCCAGTCGTCTACGGCGCGGCGCGGCGAGCGCATGACTTTAGCTATCTCGGCCGGATAGTACCCATGAAAGAACCTCAGTATGAGCACGCTCCCGGCCTTCGAGCTCTCTTTGCGGCCGCAGGCGTAATCGCAGATCATTCGGAGCTCGTCCCGCGTCTGGATCAGCGAGCGGGGGTCTACGGTGCGAAGGCCGATCTCGGCCGAATCGTAATTCACTATCGGGATGGTCCTGCTCTGAGTCCGCGCCGCCCTGCGGACCTGAGAGAGGTGCATGTTCTTCAACATGCAGTAGAGGTAGCCCTCAAGGTTCTGAATCCTGTCGAGGTCCGGGCACGTGAGCGTGAACTGTATAAAAGCGTCGTGGACCAGGTCTTCCGCCTGCTCCGAGTTATGGCCGGTCAACTGCAAAGACCAGCGCCTCAACCACTCGTAACGCTGGATGAACAAGTCTTCGTGGCTGTACGCGGTTTTCCAGAGCTTCAGCATATGCTTACAGTAAGATGACGCTCGGGTAATGCCTGATCTCGAATAAAAAAAAGAGTGGTAGCCGTTTCGGCGCCGCGCCAAGTATAACAGAGGCTTTAGCGATTAGTTCCAAATGTGGAGCCGCCCAAACCACCTCTTGAACTCGGCTCCCATTTGCTGTATTACTACTGCTGTCCACTTTTTGGCTCCTGTTAGCAGCTCTTAAATCAAAAAGCCTGGAAACAGTTGAAGCATCAGCATGCCCTAATAAACGAGGTGGTATCTTGTCAAAGCCATTCTTGAAATACGCGCTCGGTCTGTTGTTAGCCTTATCGTGTCTGGGCGGTCAAAGCCGGGCGCAAAACGCTAACGTAGTCGCCAGGGAAACCGAGTGGCGCAGCTACAAGCTGCCCGAAACCGATTTCGTGCGCCACCTCGACGCGACGAAATCGGTGATGTTTCGCACGCCCGTCGATTGGAAGCCGCAGGCGATCGGCCAGAGCTTCGCGGGGCCGGATTCGGCGGAGCTTCGTGTGGTCGTAGAAGAGATTTCCGACGGGATTCCGCTCAAGAGCTACGTCGCGGCCCTGCTCCAAGGGCTGCGGGACCTTCCGGGCGGCGCCGATTCGATAACGGTCCGGCGCGGCCAGGTCTCCGGCGTCGAAGCGCGCGAGATAATGTTCGAGATCGCCGATAACCGCGGCTTCATGAGCCGGCGCGTGATCTGGTGCGCGGTTTCGGGGACTAAAGCTGTATGTTTGATCTTCGCCGCGCCGCTGGCGCAGATAGCGAAGGTCGAACCCTCTTTCAAGGCGGTGGTGCAGTCGACGGTCATCTTCAGATACCCGTTCGAGTACGACCGCTACGAGAAGGCTCGCGCGGCCGCCATCAAAGAGAGCAAGCCCGTGCGCGTAGATCAGGTGCAAGCACTCGTCGCGGCCCTCGACGGCATGGACCAGGCCGCGCGCGCCAAAGCCGTAACGAGTCTTGCCGCGATCTTCATCTCGTCGCCCGATTCTGCCATCGACCTGACCTTGGACAAGCGCGTGATGGTGCGCGCCGCCGCCATCGACGCGATCTCTATGAGCGGGAACAGAGCGCTCTCTAAATTCCTTCTCGCCGCCGTGACCGACGACGAGAAGTTCGTCGTAGAGCGCGCGGCGAAAGCTATCGCAAAGCTTCCCGACGCCGAAGCGTTCTTGCGCGAAGGGACTAACAACTGGAGGCTGCCGGGCCTCCAGATGATCTTGAACGCGACGGCGTTTCTGGACCAGAAGACCCGCGCGCGGATTGCCGGCGAGCTTTTCAAGTGGCCCGAGGCCATAAAGCTCGCGGCCCCAAAACCTCCGCCCCCGAAGGCCGCGGCGAAGGCTCCGCGCGCCAAGCCCTTGCCATCGCTGGGCAGCATCACCGTTACCGCGCCGGAACAGACGCTTGACGGGGTCGTCGCCTACGGCGACATGTACGTCGACAAGGATTTCATCGCTATCAACCTGTTGCGCGACATCCCCGTGAGCGAATTCAAAATACCGTTCGAGCGGATAGTCGCGGGGATGAATACGCAGAGGGTCGCGGCGGCGCTCTCCGTAGCCTTAGAAAGACGCGAGCCCCTGGCCGTCGACGGCCTTCTGAAGCTGCTCACCGCGCCCGACGAAGAGGTGCGCCGCATGGCGGCCGTCCACCTGGGCCAATCCGCCACCGGGTCAGACATTGCGCGCATCGAGCAGCTCTTGGCGAAACCGGCCACTCAAGCGGGCGCGAAAGCCGCCGACCAAAAGCCGCCCGTCCCTACAGCAGAGTTGCAAACGACGATCGAAAAGATACGTCTGCGCGAGAGGCTTGCCGGAGCCGACCCCGCCGCGCGGAGCCAGATCATTAAAGAGGCGATGAATGATGCGCGGCTCGCCGACTGGGTCTACAGCGAGTACCTGCGCGAGCAGTTGGAAGGGCCGCGCGGGGGGCAGATTGATGGCTCGACCTCTGCTGCCTCTGCCGGCGAGAAATCCGGTCAACCCAATCGCGCGATAGCCCCGCTGGGCGAAAACCTCTTCCCCGCCGACGTGACGCTTTACGCGGCGCTCCCCAGCCCCGGCGCCGCGTTAAACAAGGTTGGAGATTCGCTCAGATCGATCCAGATGGAGTCGGCGCAAGGTCAGGCCAGCCTTGTCTTGATGCTCACCTTCGCGCGCGAGCGATTGAGCGCTCTATTCGGCTCGCCGCACGGCGAAGCCATGCTCGACTACCTCGGGATCAAGCTGGACGCGCCCGTTGCTATGGCGAGCTGGACGGCTGAAGGCGCCGGGCGGCGCGTCGCGACCGCCGAGCGCAAAGCCATACTCGTGCGCGTCCGCGACCGCGACAGGTTCGAGCGTATCGTGGCGCTCTACCAATCACACCTGGGCGACATAAAGAACCTCCCGGAGTATGTTTCGGTCGGCGCGCGCTTCATAGGGCTCGCCCCGGCCGCCTTCCCTGTGTCCGCCGCGGCGGCCTTTGACGACAGACCTAAGGAGAAGAAGCAGAAGCCGTGGTCGTTTCACGTAGTAGGGCGCGACGAGTGCAACGGCTATGAGGTCAAAGTCTTCGAGCGCAGGGAAGTCGACAAGCACGGTATGGTGGCGAGCCACCGCGTCTACCTGGCTTACGTAGGCGACGCCGCGGTGCTGGCGCCGGACTGGCATTCGCTCCGCGATTGCCTGACTCGTCTTGCGACCGGCGGCGCGAGCATAGCGGCCAACGCCGAGTTCAAGCGCGCGGTGTCGGGCGGCGGCGACGTGATCTATTTAAGCAACCTCGGGGCCTTGTTCGGGTCCTTCAGCGGGAAGGGCGGCGCTGCGGGCGACGGCTTTAGCATGGCCGAGAGCGGCGCGCTAAGAATATCGAACGCGGCATGGGAGAACTCATACCATTTTTCGTTCAAGGGGGGCGAGTGGAACAAGCCGCTTGTGCCCTTCAATCCCGCGGAGGCCGCCGCGCCGCGCGAGCTGCTCCCGCGATCTACGGTGATCTACTTCCTGACGAAGTTCGACGCCGCTTTGGCCTGGCGCGCATGGGCGGGCGAGTTGTTCACCGCCGACGAGATAAAAGATTTTACGGCGCTCTGGGCGATAGACTTTGAGAAAGAGGTGTTGACAGAACTGGGGCCGGAGTCCGGCGCGGCGCTGCTCGGCATTCCCGATATGAACGCCGAAAAATTTGACGCGCCGTGGGTCATATATTTCAAGCTCAAGGGCGACAAGCTGGCCCGGCTCGCGGGCGAAGGCAATCTGCTGAAAGGCGTGGCGGCCGGGGCGCGGCCGTCGGCAATCAAAGTCGGCTCGTCAAGCATGTTTCTGAGCGTGCGAAACGGCTACCTGATACTTTCGGGGAGCGAATCGGCGATAGCGCAACTTGACGGGAAAGAGAAGCTCGACGGCGCTCGCGATTTCGCAAGGGCCGCCAAAGCCGCGCCGTCCGACGTGATAGCTTTCGGCGGCTATAACCTGGACGGCGTTATACAGTCGCTCGGCGACGCCCCCGGCGATCAGGAGAAACAGCGGCTCATCACCACGCTCACTTCGATCGCGAGGGCTTTTCACAGCCAGAACTTTTACGCGCGCGCCTCGTCGGAAGCACTCACCGCGCAGATGTCCGTCTCGCTCGACCGCGAAGGGCGCTACTCGGTGGCGGAGCTTTCGGAGCTTTCGGACGACTTTCAACTCACCTACGCCGCGGTCGAAGCGCGCGGCATAGCCATCGCGGACCAGCAGCACCTACAGAGCTTGAAGCTGAGGATAAAGGCCAAGAGCGGCGGCGTCATCGACCGCATAAACGCAGACATCGCTTCCGACAGCCAGCGCGTGGAGAAGCGGTCCGCAAGCGAGATAGTCGTCACCGTCGCCCCGCGCAGGACCGAGGAGGCGCAGAAGATTCAACTGCCCATCGCGGACCCGGCGCTCGCCGCTTTCCTCAAACCGACGCCCGAGATTCGGTCCGACGACAAGAACGTGATGGCGCAGGCGCGCGAGATCGCAGGCGACGACCGCGACGCATGGAGCGTCACGCGCAAGCTAGCCGACTGGACTTACAAGAACCTGAAGTGGAAGCACGTCGACGACGCGGACGCGGCCGAGACGCTCGCCACACGCGAAGCCGACTGCTTCGAGTTCAGCCAGTTATTCGTCGCCATGGCGCGCTCGCTCGGGTTGCCCGCGCGGATAGTCTCGGGGCTGGCTTACGACGGGAACTCGTTCGGCGGCCACGCCTGGGTCGAAGTCTACGCGGGCCGCTGGATAGAGCTCGACCCGACCTGGGGCACGGACTTCGTCGACGCGACGCATTTAAAGAGCAAGTCCGACGAGCTGTTGAGCTACACGGCGCTGAACGCCATCGAGATCGAAGTCCTCGAAGCCGCGCGCGGCTTCGCAGACTTTCAGCGCGACGCCACAGCGCTTGCGAAAAAGCTGGTCGAAGAGCTGCCGCAGGGGAAAGATTACGCGCTGGCCGTGGCGCTCGACATAACCGCGCTCACAGACGAGTACATGGGCGCGGGCGCATGGAACTCTCTGAGCAGCCGCGAGCGCGAGCGAATGTCGTCGGCTTACCGCAGGCTGCTATCGAAGCTGCTGGTCGCTTATGCGAATGAGGGATTGCCGGAACATTCCATGCGGCTGCTCAACGTCACCCAGACGGGCAACAACGCCGAGGCGCTCGTGATTGTGGAGACCTGGTCCGGCGATCTGCTGATTAAGTTTAAGCTCACTCGCAGGGGAGAGGCTTGGGGCCTTTCGGATCTGGTCAACGTCGATCTCGACCTCGACATCATATCGGAAAGTCTCCGGCCCGCGGCGCAGACCATACTTGAGCAGCGCAGCGGCAAGGCGACCAATAACGTACTACTGTCTGAGCACTCAAGGGTGACGTTGTTGCTCGACAATGACGCGCAGGCTGCGCTCGAACAGGCGGACAAGGCGCTGAAGGCCGATCCCGAAAGCCGGAAGTTTAAATACCTGAAGGCCCTGGCGCTGTACGAGCTTGAGAAGGAAGACGAAGCGGCCGGTCTGTTTGCCGAGCTCGGCGACGAGAAAGCGCCATTCGCCCCCGCTCTCTATAAGCTGGCCATCCATTACGGAGACTCTGAAAAAGAAGACCCCGCCGAAGATCACGCAAAGGCCATAAAACTATTCGAGCGTTACGTCACTCTCATGCCCTACGACCCGCGCCCGCATGAAGGGCTCGCCGGTCTGTACCGCGCAAAGTCCGAGACCGCGCGCGCCGTGGCCGAGTACAAAGAGGTGATAAGGCTCGACCCGCAAAACATGGAAGCCTACACGGACCTGGCCGAGTACCTGGCGCTGCTCGACCGCCACGGCGAGGCGCTGGCCAAGATAGACGAAGGGGCGAAGCAGGGCGGGTCGGCCGACGAGCTGTTCGCCGGTGTGATCAGCCGGTTCTACTTATCTGAAGGCAGGGATGCGGCGGCCGAGCGGTTTGCCGCCTTTCAGCCCGAGAGGATGGCAACGAACGCCAGCGCCAACTCATACCTGGCGGCCATACGCCTGAGGGCGGACCGCGCGCGAGACGCACTGCCGCTGATAAAGAAGGCGATCAGCCTGGACCCGAAAGCCGTCACCTCTCACAACCTGATGGCCTTAGCCTACCGCAAGCTGCGCGACTGGCCGGCGGCGCTCGCGGCGGCCGACGCGGCATGCAAGATTGACGAAGAAGATTCGGAAGCCCACTATCACCGTGCATGCGCGCTGGCGCGGCTGGGCAGGAAGAAGGAAGCGATCGCGGCGCTCAAACGGGCGATCGAGATTGATGAGTTCTTGACTGTAGACCTGAGCGAAGAAGATTTAAAGCCGCTGGCGACCCTTCCGGAGTTCAAGAAGCTGGTCCAAGAGAGTCAAGAGGTCGACAAGTAGAGGGCGTCTGAAAAGTCAGGGTAGAAGCCCTGAAAGGGCGATACTCTTATCGCGCCCTTTCAGGGCTTCTCGTTGTATGACGCATGACCCGGCGCGTTGCGCCGGGCTATCGAATATGTCCCCTTCGGGGACTTTTCAGACGCCCTCTAGTATTACTACGTTAAGTGGCGAGGGTGAGCGCTAAATGTTGTAGTCATAGTACAACAAAGACAAAAAGGAACTCGCGTAATTACTCTACTTTGACAGCCTCTCCAGCTACTTAACGTAGTAATACTAGGCGTTCGCGATGATATATAGATTAATGAAGAAGCTCTTCGTCTGGCACATTGCTGAAAGTTAAAGTTAAGAATAGTTCTAACCACTATCTGGAAAATCTCAGGAGAACCGCTTTGTCTTTTAATGCCACTCGCCTTGAAAGACAAAAGCAGCCCAGTATTCAGGGTTTGACCACTTCTTTCCGGTTGGCAAATCTTTATTGTTCAACATAGACAATTGCGCGATACGTAGGGCTTCAGCCGGCGTCCTATTCTCTTGAACTATGCTGCGATAGAACCGAGACATTAGCTCGGCGGTTGCTTGGTCATCAATATTCCATAAGCTGACGACGACTCGCTTCACTCCAGCATACATTAGGCCACGTGTTAGTCCTACAGATCCTTCGCCGCGAATTGATTGCCCTAATCCTGTCTGACATGCGCTAAGGACGACCAGCTCTGCCGGCCAATTTAGATTGAAGAGATCTTGCGTACGCAGATAGCCATCATCTTGTTGCTGCCCCTGCTCATCAAACATCGATAGCACAAGGCCAGATCGCGATGGCTCTTCATTATTAAACAAAGCGTGCGTAGCGAAGTGGAGGTAACGATACTTGCTCAACTCCGAACTGGTGGCCGCGGACCGGTTGGCAGCGAAGTCCAATAATAGCAGGCTATCCTCTTTCTCGAATAGCTTCATAATGGCTTCTGCTTCGAGTCGCGTCCCATCCAGTCGATTTAGCTTCCCGTCCCCATCTCGAACTTCGCGTTTGGCTCTGTGAAACTCTTCGAGTCGTAAATTCGGCACGGCCTCCAGAGGCTTCCTGCCATAGTCTTGGTCAATGGTTTTTGCTTTACCTGTTAACCTATCGTCGTCGGCTTCAAAGACCGGGTCCGCGAAGATAGCAATTTGCTTTTCTGGCGTTGGCCGATTAATCCAAGATCGGCGTTGGACATCCAGTGCCAAAACCGATGGTAGATTGACGATTTCATGGTTGACTAAAAGCGGCATTGCTGGTTGGCCGGCAGGTGTGTTTGGATCTGGCAAGGCTGCAAAAGGAACGTAATTCAGGATGCCATCCGCCACAATAACTATTCGCTTCTTGTCAAACATCTTTGCAGCCGGAGCTAGCAGTGCGCGGCTCAATTTGGCTGCTATTTTATTAAACGAATCTGGATCGCGTTTCACCTTAACACCGCGTTTGCTAGCGGGTTTGGTTGCAGACGCAGCGGGGCCATAAGCCAGGCTTAGGTAAGACCGCACTGCCAATTCCACTATGCGCATTCGATCAGGCAGTTCAAATACAGCAAAGCTTTTCCGCGTGACGGCGAAGAGACAGGTATTTTCACTGCCAAATCTATATTGAAGCAACAGCGTGTCATCATCAAGAACGCGGTTTTGAATCTCATCGACTGTAAGCGGCCGCGGCTGTGTCAGTGAAGCGTATACAGGGCTAGTATGGCGAATCTGGGCCTGCGTTTGTTGAAGTCTGCGTTCCAAATCAGCCCGCTCTCTTTTCAACAACTCCTCGGACTCCTTAGTTAACTCTCTGTCGCGACTCAAGCGCTTAGTTATGACATCCCTCATTTCAATTAGACGATCTTCTTCTTCCAACAGTTTGGAATCAACTCCACGCCGTATATCAGCCTGAGCCTCGGTGAGCAATTCAACCAGAACACGAGCGCGGGCGCTTTCGCTCGCCTGCAAAGCTTGTCTGTCATAACCTGCTTCGGGTTGTTGTTGATGTAAACGAAGCAACACATCTTGAATAAACGCAATGTCATGAAATCTAGCTGAGACAAGTGATGTTCGTAGCGAGAGATCTTTGACATTAGACCGGACAAACTCAAGCGCGGCTGTGGCTTGTTTCAAATAAGCGAGAGCTTCCGAATACTGCTTTGATTTATACATTAACCAGGCCAGGTTCCCTGCCGATAAAGATTCACCGAGACGGTCGCCAATTGCGCGACGTAAAGTTAAAGCCTCGGTGTAAAACTTTAAAGCATTTTGTCGTTGACCCATCCTAGAATAAACCAATCCGATACCGTTAAGGGCTGAAGCTTCGCTCTCTCGGTCGCCAGCAGCGCGAGCTACGGATAACGCCTGATTGCAGAAATCCAAGGCTTTTTCTTTATTGCCTAGCCTCCCATAAATGATCCCCAGGTTTTGAAGGGTTGAAGCCTCGCCCGCTTTGTCGCCGGTTGCGCGTCGTAAAGGCAAGGCCTGATTTAAAAACTCCAGCGCTCTTTTGAATTCTCCAAGCTGTGAGTAAATGGTTGCAATATTGTTGAGGGTTGAAGCCTCGCCCGCTTGGTCTTTGGCTGCGCGTCGTAAGGGCAGGGCCAGGTTATAGAATTCTAAAGCTATCCCTACCTGGCCTAACTTATCATAGACGAGCCCCATATTGTTAAGGGTTTTGGCTTCGCCCGCTTGGTCTTTGATTGTGCGTCGTAAGGACAAGGCGCGATGGTAGGCTTCAAGCGACTTCTGAAACTCGCCAGCGTCGCCATAAGTATTCGCCATGATATTGTGGATTGTAGCTTCGATTTCGACGACTTCAGTGATGCTGGCGGTAGACAGGGCTAGACTTAAGCATTCAAGGGCTTTGGCATGCTCGCCCGCAGCCCCTAGCTTACTAGCTATGTCGACTAAGTAAATTACTTTCACAAGGCTGCAATACAGATAATTTTTGTCATTAGGGTCACAGGCAGGATTGCCTGTGGACTCAAGCTGCTTAAGGGCTGTGGGCAAAGATTCAGCTTTGCCTTGTCGAACGAGCTCAGTTGCTTCTTTCATCACAGCTTCTAAGCGCCCAGCAAACTTTTCAAATTCCTCTTTCGTAAGGCCGGTGGAAGGCCGGTCCTGTGCGGAAAGAGGTCTGATACTGACCAGAAGAATTGAACAACACAGGCATATAAGAAAGAGCGGCTTGACGAGCGAACCAAAAGTGGTTTGGCGCATTTTATTACCTCCCGCAGTCGAAGGGGTTAAACGGCCCTCGTCTCCAACAGACTTGGGCGGTTAATAATTATAGCTATTTATGAACAAGTGTAATCTTGGCGACTACCCAACCAGACCTGGGTCCTTCGCTTATGATGAGTTGTCCAGGTAACGGGTCCTCCTTTTTAAGTTTTACGCCTCGCTTCTGCTCCACGGGTGTAATTAACTCCCCGTCGCCTAACCCGGCCAACTCAGGCGTTCGGGATGCAATAAACATACGCTGATATAGTTTTTCAGGCACCGGTACACCATCCTTACCCTTGAGTCCGAGCCCCGTCGGAAGTTCTGTGAGCGGCTTGCGGCTAAATATGAGCAAGAATGTTTCAATGGCGGGCTTTTCGTCAAACTCTATAGCGGCGCCCGAGGGCACATCCTCCAAGTGATATGCTCTGATAAGATTCCGTCCCTGATCGGCTTCCCAGTGCGGGTAAAGCATTACGGGTTTACCATTATTCTCCTGGTGGAAAACATAGAGGTAGCCGTCGGCGCTGCTCTCAACTTTGAAGCGCAAGCGTTGGTTAGATTGGAATTCCTGAGTCGGGTTTACGCGCCGGTATTCGTCATCCTCACCCTTTAAGAAGAGCGTGTATCCGAGCAGCAATTCCTCTGTATTACCCAGGGCTAAATCGCTTGTCGCGTGGTTGGCAGAATTGTTAGCTCCACTCAAATCTCCACGGCGACTACTTACACTCTTCTGAGTTTTCTGTTTGCTCCGGTTATCCAGAGCGCTGTGTTCTTTCTTCATGCGAGTGCCGCGCGTTTCTGCATCTTGCAGCCCATAAACGGGTCGGCCGGACACAAGCAGCATCGCGAATAGGAACGACCAGATGATTTTTTTTATCATTGTCCTCTCCTTACTACCTTTGCGACGTGGTTTAACACGATCTTGGAATAAGTAACTCGCCGCTCCTCATTCCCATGTATCAGCGTGTGCCAAATGCTGTTGCCTATCTGACCGCTACTGGCCTCCAGTATTGCCCCCTCGTCGGCTAGCGAGACAGTGAGTCGTGCAACAGCCTCCGGCCGTAGGTAGGCTCTTCCATCGACTACGGTAAACTCCGTCTGCCCAAAACGCGCGAGTGACCAGTCTGCTCCTAAAGGCACGTGGACTATCCAATACTGTTCCAGCCCCGGTCGGTCATCCATCTCTATCCAGTATCCTTGGGGCGCAAACATATCTTGATTGGACTTTAATAGAGGAGCGGTGCCTCCTTGTGCAGGGTAGAGCCAATACCACGAGCCGGCTTCTTCCGCGAGTAAGTAGATAGCACCTTCTTCTCGTGCCCGAAGACCGAACCGTATTGCTTCTCCTGATCCCACCGTGTTGTTAGCTTCAAGGGTTTCTAGAAACCCATTCGGTTTCTCTAAGAGCACACGGTACTGCATTACCTCAGTGGCTTCGATTTTGGCTGGAGGGGGTTGTTGATATTCACCGCCAAAGCGAGCAGACAATTTTTCGAGTAACCCGCTGCGCCACGCTCCAAAGCTCGAAATACCTACGATCATCGCGAGTGCCAGAAGCGCCATCACTGCCAGCCACCAGGGCGACTGATGCGGTTTCTTGTTACCTGATAAGTTTGGTGTGACGACCTCATCCGTACTATGGTCGCCGCCTTCAGCCGTAGGAAGCAGTACAGGTATGTCCACTTCAGATGTGAGCGACTGGGCAAGCAGCTCACCAAAATCCCTCGCCCGTTTATATCGATCAGAGGGATCGAACGAAAGCGCTTTAAGTATAATCTGCTCCGCGGTGGTTGAGATATCGGTTCGCAGATCACAGGGTTTTATACTGACCCCGGCTCGCACAGCCTCGACGGCCTGATAAGGCGATGGCGGATTGAAGGGCAGGCGACCCGTCAGCATTTCGTATGCAATAACAGCGAGCGAAAAGATATCACTCGCAGCGGACGGCTTGCCCTGGATCAATTCTGGAGCCATGTAAGAAACTGTTCCCGCCACTCTAGTGCTTTGTGATCCTGTCCGTACCTGTGAGTCCTTGATCTTTGCAATACCAAAGTCAACTATCTTAACCTGATACTCGCCTTCCCCGAGGTTTTGAAGCATTATGTTTTCCGGCTTAAGGTCGCAGTGGAAGACCCCCTGCTCATGAGCGGCGCTGAGCGCGTGTGCGACTTGACGAATAATGGCAGCCGCTTGCTCTAAGTTTATCCGCTCGGACCTGAGCATATAGCGAATGTCGTGACCTTTAACATATTGCATCACGAGGAAGGGCTTACCATCGGGCGTATCTCCTACATCGAGTATTCCAACAACTCCGGGGTGATCTATTCGGGCGAGCGATTCAATCTCTTGCTGGAACTTCTTCTTGAGCCACTCGTCCGAGCTGGATTGTTCAAAGAGAACTTTAATCACAATGGGCCGCGAGTGTATTCGGAGATCGCGCGCTAGATAGATTTCAGCGAAGCCCCCGTGGCCGATCTTCTCCTCTACCAAATACCGTCCGTTCAGAATTACGGGTTTGTTTAGCGTTCCTCTCGTTATTAAATCAGTAGCCAGCACTTCGGCGAATCTCGCCGGAGCGGGAAGTTCGAGAAAACCATCTGCCGCGGCTTTTTCTTCTGCTGTAAGCATTCCCGCAATCTCTCGCCGCAATGCCTCGTCACCTGCGCATGCCTGGTCAAGAAAAGCCTGCCGCTGGTTTGGTTCGAGTTTTAAAACAGCGTCTAATAATTCATTAATCTGCTTATAACGATTAGGTGTCATCGGTTTTCCTTCCATTTAGTTCATGGAAGAGCCACGCCCTGGCTCTGCGCCATTCGCGTTTGACAGTAATTGGAGCAATTTTCAAGACCTCAGCGACTTCTTCCTCAGTCATTCCGCCGAAGAATCGCATCTCGACGATCTGGCCCTTCTGATGATCAAGAGCCGCTAGCCTATTCAATGCCTCATTGAGTGCAATTACATCTACATCTTGCGCTGGCGTCTGCGCTAGGGCTTCGTCCAGCTCGACTGTGAGATGATTACGACGACGACGAAAATGATCTACAAGAAGGTTGCGCATTATCGTGGCGCAAATTGCAAAAAAATGAGCGCGATTTTGCCATTCCATGCCGCGCTCTCTTAATAGCCGGATGTAGGCTTCGTGGACTAATGCAGTTGTTTGCAATAAGTGGCCACGGGCCTGCCGTGCCATGTAGCGTCGCGCCAATTTATGTAACTCTTCGTAAACTATAGGAATCAACTGATCTAATGCAGTCTCATCCCCCTCCCGCCAGGCTAACAGTAATTCGGTTAACTCTCTCGGATGCTCTTTCATTACTTCCCCTGTAAATAAGGAAGAGTAACTTCTGTCACTATAAGTCCTCACTATTCTAAACGCAGAATTACCCGAAATCATATCAGTTTGAAAAGCTCGCTCATTACATTGGACGAAAAAACAACTCTGGAATAGCTTTTCTGATCAGGTTGCGGCCAGATGCTTTTGAGAATGTCGAGACAACTCTTATCAGTTCGATTCAAAAACCGCTAATTATTAGGATACGACTGTGAAAAAGCCATAAACATTCTTAACTATTGAAGGAGCGAACGATGGAGAGCTTTAGCGCGACCGTTGAAGCCTTCCGGCCTTTGGTCTACTTCTTCACCACTGTTATCTTTATCTCCGACGGGTGCTGCTTCGAGTGATGGACGGCGTTGTGGGCTACGACGCCGCGCGCCTCGTCGTAGTTCTTCCCGCCCGTGTTCATGTTGCGGTCGAAGCGCGGGAAGTTGCTGCTCGACACCTCGATCCTGATCCTGTGGCCCGCCTCGAAGTAGTTGCTCGTCGTCATAGGCTGTAGCACGACCTTGTAGACCTTCCCCGGCTCCCTCCAGGTCACGGGCTTATCGTACCCGTTGCGATACCTCATACGCTGGATCGTCTCGTCCAGGTTGTAGGCGCGCCCATCCGGATACACGTCTATCAGCTTGACCGTGAAGTCCGTGTCCTTCGCGTCGGACGAGACGTAGAGCGTCACCTCGACGGGGCCGCTCTTCCATCTTTCGCTGGTCGAACGCGCCGCCGGCTACGGCGTTGCCCGTGCAGCAGACGTTCCCGCCGTGCGACGGCACAGGGTTCATCGGGTCATAATCGAATCGATCCGGGTTATCGGCCGCCGGCGCAACGTCGCCCAACACGCCGTCGCCGTCGCTGAGCGGCGCGCCTAGAATGTCGTAGTTCCCTTCGGAGAAGAAGTGGCCGCGCTCGTTCATCTGGACTAAGACGTAGCCGCGCTTTACGCCTCAAGCTCGTCGCTCATGTCGCTCGGCGCGCCGTTGCGCACGTCCCAGAAATTGAAGTTGTAAGGGGTGCGGACGAATACGGCGGGGTATCTCTTCGACGTGTCCTTCGGGCGGTAAACGTCCGTAGCCATGCGCTTGCCGTCGCGCGTAGGGACCATAAGCTTGCGCTCGACGATAGCGATCGACTGCAACTCTCGTTCGAGCGCGTTGCGCCGCGCGACCAGCTCCGGGTCGGCGGCGCGCCGCTGGCCGGGCGCGCTCGGACTGAGCGCGACCAGCCCCGCTAAGACAAGAATGAGAGGCAACAGAATCTTCTTCCGCATGCGTGTCTGCTCCTTTTATACTGACCTGCGTGCTGCAATCTAACCCACGGCCGCCGAGGCGCTAGAGCTTTAACAAAAGCGCGAGCCCTATGCCGAGAACCATCAGGCCCACGCCATCTATCCCTAAAGGCTTGCCCCTTCTGGAAAGCGTCATAATGATGTTGACCACGTAGATGATCGCGCCGATCAGGAATATGATCGCGCCGACTGTCAATCGTCCTAATTCAGGCATGGTGAAACCTCCTTTAAGATAAGGATGGACCCTTGGCGGCAGGATTTCAACTCGGCCGCGGTAACGCTTCGCTGGCTGCAATCTGCGGTCGCCGGCTGCAATTTCCCGCCACTGGCTGCAAATCGATTCTCGCCCCGACGCCTTCGCCGTACACCTGTTGAAGACCCATACTTCAAATAATTGGACGGAACATTCTTCAGGTGATCGCGTATGCAGAGAGCGCAATCCATCAACCCGCTAGCAAGAACTGTCCCGAAAGGAAGGAAGATATGAAACCGCAAGAGGCAGCCCGTTTCACGATTGCTTATAAGAGGAGCTTCGTAATCCTGATCGCGGCAGCGCTGCTCGGCTGGCAAGCGCCAAGCGCCGCGTCGCAAAACCAGCAGCCGATCCCCGTCCTTGAGGGCCTCGACCCCGTTATGCTCGTCAAAGGCAAAGAGGTCCAGGGCGAGTTCAACATCGCCGTCACGCGAGGCCGGTTCCAGTACCTCTTCGCCAACGAGGAGAACAAAGCCGCTTTTGAAAAAGAGCCTTCGCGATACGAGATACAGCTCGGCGGCGCTTGCGCGCGAATGGGCGCGCCCGTCGGCGGCAACCCGGACCTCTACACGGTCTACAAAGAGCGCGTCTACATATTCGGCTCCGAGGCGTGTAAGAACCTCTTTCAATCCTCGCCCGAAAAATATCTTGAGTCGGAAGAAACTTCGCAAGCCCCCACCGCAGACGCGATCAAGAAGGGGCAGTCTCTGATAGAGAAAGCCGTGAGCGCGATGGGAGGGGCCGCGCGCCTCGACGCGCTCGCCAGCTACCAGGAGCAGCGCCGTGGCCTGCAACACCGTAACTCGGGCGACGTGGAGATCAAGTACGTTACGACGGTCGCCTTCCCGAATCGATCTCGCCAGGAAGAGGCGGGGCCTGATTACAAGCAGGTGATCGTCTTAACGCCGAGCGAATCGTTCGGGTTCAGCCCCGACTCGCAGCGCCCCGCCGTTGCGCTGCCCGACATGGTGCGCCAGGGCTACGAGAAACAGATCGCGCGCAACCCGCTCGTCATACTCAAGAATCGCAAGCAATCGGGCTTCAAAGCCGCCGCCGTCGGCACAGACAAAGTCGGCGACATCGCAGTAGAGCAGGTCGAGGTTGAGACTAACGGGCTGAAAGTCAAACTGGGCATAGACGCGGCGACGGGCCGGGTGATGAGCCTCTCCTACAGAGGGCGCGGCCCCGGCGGCGCCGTAGGGCAGATCACCAGGACCTACTCCGATTTTCGCACGGTCGACGGCCTGCTGCTGCCGTTCAAGGTCGTGGGCGCGTTCAACGGCGACGCCAACTCCCAGGTGTCGACGACGATAGACTCGATAACCGTAAACGGGCAGATCGCTCCGGCCGCGTTCGAGAAGCCAAAGACAGGCGGCGCTCAGTAGCAGAAAGGTTGGGCAGAGGAATGAATCAACTGATTACCAGATGCGCAATCACTTTCTGGCCGCGGGTAATAATAATGCTGCTCGTGACGTGCGGCTCAGCCTTCGCGCAATCGCGCGACTGGCCCCAGTGGGGAGGCCCGAACAGGAACTTCAAATCGGACGCATCGGGGCTGGCCTCCTCCTGGCCCGCCGAAGGGCCGAAGCAATTGTGGACGCGCCCGCTGGGCGAGGGCTATTCCGGAATCAGCGCGAGCGAAGGCCGCCTCTACACCATGTACCGCGCGGGCGAGCGCGAGGTCGCGATAGCGATGGAGGCCGCCACGGGCAAGACCCTCTGGGAGTACTCTTACGAAGCGCCTTTCACGAAGGACTACGACATGTCGAACGGCCCAGGCCCGCACGCCACGCCGCTCGTGACGTCTAATTACGTCTTCACCTCCGGCGCTACGAGCAAGCTCCACTGCCTGGATAAGCAGACGGGCAAGCTCCAATGGTCGCACGACCTGATAAAGGAGTTCGGCGGCAACGTCCGGGTCAACGGTTATTCTTGCAGCCCGGTCGCGTACAAGAACACGGTGATAATGATGGTCGGGGGCGCGGGCAGCTCCATAGTCGCGCTCAATCAAAAGGACGGCGCGGTCGTCTGGAAAAAGCATGACTTCAAGAACTCGACCTCGTCGCCGCTGCTGATAAACGTGAGCGGGCAGGACCAGCTCGTGGCCTTCATGTTTGACGAGATCGTCGGGGTCTCGCCCGACACGGGCGAGCTGCTGTGGCGACACCCGCACCCGACGGACTTCGGACTCAACACCTCGACACCCGTCTGGGGCGAAGACAACCTGCTGTTCGTCTCAAGCGGCTACAACGGCGGCAGCCGCGTAATCAAGCTCACCCGAGCCGAAGGCAAGACCGCCGTCGAAGAGGTCTGGGCGCACCGGCTGATGCGTGTCCATTTCACGAACGCGATCCGCGCGGGCGATTTCGTTTACGGTTCGAGCGGCGACTTCGGCCCCGCGCCTTTCACGTCGGTCAACGTCAAGACGGGCAAGATCGTCTGGCGCGACCGCAGCTTCCCAAGGGCCACGGTCTTGATGGCCGAGGGCCGCTTCATCATACTCGACGAAGACGGCAATCTGGCGCTGTCGACCGCTTCGCCCGAAGGGCTGATGGTGCACTCGAAATTCGCGCTGCTCAGTAATAATTCATGGACGGCGCCCACGCTGGTCGGCACGCGCCTCTACGTGCGCGACAGGAAAAAGATCCTCGCCGTAGACCTGGGGGCCAAACAGGCGAGTCAATGAATGTTCGAACAGTCCTCGCGGCCGCTCTGATTTTCTACCTGCTCCTCGCGCCCGGCGGCGCGGTCGCGGGCCAGGACCCGCGCGCGGCCGGCGACGAGATCTCGGAAGAGGCCGAGCGCCTGAAGCGGCTTCTTGGGTCGCTCAACCTGCCCGGGGCCGAAAGCAACCAGTACGCCGATGGCCTCAAGCGCGTCGAAAGCGCGATCGCGCGAGGCCATCTCTTTTTGAGCCTATATTACTTGCAGCCCGTGCGCGTCTCGCTGATGACTTACGATTACCAGCGGTCGAAAGCCGAAGTGGCGAAGAGAGGCGTCGAGGCGTTCGAGGCCGAGTGGCGCGACCTCGGGCAGCAGCTCGCGGCGAAAGAGAAGACCGCCGCCCGGCCATTCGAAAAGACCCCGGCGGCGGTGCGCGCGTTGACGGAGACATCGCTCGGCCAGGTCCACCCTAATCATCAATCGGGCAGACTCTACGGCTTGAACACGACCGTCAACGATGGGCTCTATTATATGGGCCGCGCGCCTGCTTTTCAGGAGTTCGCGATCTTCAGTCGGCAGCTCGGTTTCCAGTCTACGCGCTCGTCGTTGAAGCTCGGCTCGATGGAGCCGGAGCTGTCGGCGCTTGAGGCCGAAACGCTCGCCGCCTACAAGCAGGCGGCGGACAAAGACCTGCGCCCTTTCATAGGCGTGAACGTGGCGCTGAAAGTGGCGTGGGACTTGAACCGAGAGCGTTGGTATTTCGGCGCGCTGCTCAAGTACCTCGACGCGAGCCTCGCGCTAAAACTGCTCGACGCGCCCGCGGTTGGAGCAGACCGGCAGGCCGAGCTGAAGAGAAAGAGCGCGGCTTTCGCAATAGAGCTTTCAAACACTACGACAGATCACACGATAGGTCTGATCTACTGGCAGATGGCCGAGCGCGCGTTAGACGCTTCGAGCGAAGACCTTAAACGCGCCTCGGTGATAATTGAACATGTGCTGCCCCGCTACTTCAAAGCGATTCGGAAGAGATAAGAGTATGACGACACCGGCAAGAATCAGGATAATGGCGAGCGCGTTGCTGCTGTTCGGGATCAGCGCCTACGCTTCGGCGCAGCCGCAGCGAGCCTCGAAAGCCACGGGGCCGAAGCCGGCCGACAGGCAGATCACGCTCACGCTCGTTCGCTGGCCTTACACTTGAAGCCTCTCCGACCCGGCAAGTTTGCTGATGAAGGAAGTCGCCGCCAAGTATCCAGGCAAGGTCCGCTTCGTGAGTGAGGATTGGGGCAATTCAGAGCTCGCCGCGCGCTACGGCATCAAGCGTTATCCGGTGGTCTTCGTCGACGAGGTGCTGGTGGCGAAGCCGGACGACTTCGGGTGGGGCGGCGCGAAGGGGCGCTACAAGCCCTGGCGTGATCCGGCCAATCACGAAAAGTTCAGGAAAGACCTCGTGCGCATGATCGAGCTCGCCCGCCGCGACCGCCGGGAGCTGGTCGAGCGTTTCGAGGTCAAGGCCGACTCGGTCGAGATCGCCGCGCTGCCGGATTTCACCGCGCAAGGGCTCGACGGCCAAGAGATCACGCCGTCTTCGCTCGCGGGTCAGGTCGTTGTAGTAGAATTCTGGGCGACGTGGTGTCCGCCGTGTCGCTCGACGCTCAACTGGATGGCCGACCTCAAGCGCCGCTACGGGTCGAGGCTCACGGTGATTGCCGTCTCCGTAGAGTCGGAAGAGGCCGAAGTGCGCAAGCTCGTCGGCTCGCTCGATCCTTCGATCAAGTTCGCGCTCGGCTCGGATGCGCTTGTGACATCGTTCGGCGACATAACGAGCGTGCCGACCATGTTCATCTTCGACCAGCAGGGCAAAGCGGCGGCTGTCTTCTACGGCGCGCCCGCGGACCTGCATAAAAAGGCGGGGCGCGTCTTCGAATCCCTCCTCAAATGATCGGCCTTCGCTGTATCATTAGTTTTGAGGGAGGCGCGATGATGCCGGAAGAAACAGACAAGCGAGAGCATTCACTAAAGCCCGAGGTAGATGATTTAACGGACTACCAATCGCTGAACTCGCTGGGGGGTGCTGGCGTGGCGGGCGCGGCCGAAGAGAGCGCCGCGCCTGACGCTGAAAAAGAAGAGGCCGCCGCGACCGAATCTTCTAACGTGACGAAGTACGACGAAGACTACAACGACGGCTCGGATTTTTCAGCCATCGATAATGAAGGCGAGACAAACGCCTGACGGGCGGAAGGTGGATTCATACTCAGTCCTCGCTCCACTGCGGCGCAGATCCGATAGGAAGCCTCGAATAAGCGAGGTTCAATAAGCCCCGAAGATACTGTCTTGAAAGTCAAGAGGCCAATGATGGATCAAAGGCTTTACCTGACTTCAAGACTCCATAGACGATATGCAGTAACTTGCGCATGGCTGCACCTATTATCTCCATCGGTCGCTTCCCTCGCTGT
>DATFGQ010000030.1:0-79549 GCA_035249305.1 Blastocatellia bacterium
CGGATTCAACAACGCGGTCGGGTCAGTATTCGCCGCGGAGATGTGGGACCCTACGACGGAGCAGTGGTCTACGATGGCCAGCATGGCAGTCCGCCGTATATACCACTCGACGGCCTTGCTGCTGCCGGACGGCAGAGTTCTGTCGGCGGGCGGAGGCATGCCTGCGGGCGGGTCGGGAGACACGGACCATCCCGACGCAGAGATCTACTCGCCGCCTTATCTGTTCAGAGGCCCTCGCCCTTCGATCACCTTCTCTCCTACGAACGTGAATTACGGGTGGCCGTTCTTCGTAGGCACGCCCGACTCGGCCGGCATAACAAAGGTTACATGGGTGAGGCTCTCTTCAGTGACACACGCGTTCAATCAGAACCAGCGTATCAATCGCTTGAGCTTCACGCAGACGGCCGGAGGCTTGAGGATCACACCTCCCTCGGATAAGAACCTGTGCCCGCCGGGCCATTACATGCTGTTCATACTCAACGGCAACGGCGTGCCTTCCGTAGCCAGGATAGTCAGGGTCACGCCCGGAGGTTTAGACACTGCGATAGATTTCGACAAAGACAGGAAGGCAGACGTGTCCGTATGGCGGCCTTCTGACGGCACCTGGTACATCATCAACAGCCTGACCGGCCAGCAGCGAATTCAGCCCTGGGGCACGCAAGGCGACGCACCCGTGCCGGGCGATTACGACGGAGACGAAAAAACAGATATAGCCGTCTGGCGACCCTCCGATGGTCACTGGTACATCATTAACAGCTCGACTGGTCAGCAACGAGTCCAGCCCTGGGGGACACAAGGAGACGTACCTGTGCCGGGCGACTACGATGGGGATGGGAAGACGGACCTGGCTGTCTGGCGGCCTTCGGACGGCAACTGGTACGTGATCAACAGCTCGACCGGTCAGCATACGATCCTACACTGGGGCGCCAACGGTGATAAGCCCGTCGCTGGCGATTACGACGGTGATGGGAAAACAGACCATGCGGTTTGGCGGCCTTCAGAGGGCAACTGGTATGCGCTTAACAGCTCGACCGGCCAATACACGGTTCAACAGTGGGGAACCAATGGCGATGCAACCGTCTCCATGGATTACGATCAAGATGGCAGGACAGACTTAGCCGTGTGGCGGCCATCTGATGGTCACTGGTACATCATCAACAGCCTGACCGGCCAGCAGCGAATCCAGCCCTGGGGCACGCAAGGCGACATACCTGTGCCGGATGACTACGACGGAGATGGGAAAATAGACTTAGCCGTGTGGCGGCCTTCGGAAGGCAACTGGTACGTGCTAAAGAGCTCGACTGGTCAGTTCACGGTCCAACAGTGGGGCACCAATGGCGACATCCCTGTACCGTCAGCCTATGTCCGCAGGTAAGCAACGCGTTTCGGACTGAATAAAAAAACGGTCGGGAAATGTCATCAAGCCATTTCCCGACCGCACTGTCGAGGTAATAGCGATGATTAGAATTCGAAATTTCAAGAAAGGTTTTTCATTAGCAACCCCGCTCCTGTTTTTCATTCTCGCCCTGAATCCGTGCGCAGAGGCAATGCAGCAAGACACAAAGATGGCGATCCCCGATGTGACGGTCTATAACCAGGACGGTAAGAGACTTCGTTTCTACAGCGACCTTATCAAAGGCAAACTGGTCGCTATTAATTTCATCTTCACGAGCTGCACATACATCTGTCCTATGCAAGGGGCCACCTTCTCTAAACTTCAGGCCGCGCTTGGCGACCGGTTGGGGAGTGACGTTCATCTGATCTCTATCAGCATTGATTCGCCCACGGACACTTCAGAGCGGCTTAAGGCTTGGTCGCAAAGGTACGGCGCGAAGCCGGGGTGGACCTTTGTGACGGGCGAGAAGTCGGAGATCGATAAGCTGCTGGAGGCATTAACCGGCGCTCCCGGCGGCAGAGGGGAACATTCAGCCATCGCTCTCATTGGTAATGACGGAGGGACGTGGATACGCGCTTATGGCATGTCGGAGCCGGAAAGGTACATTGAAATGTTCGAGCAGGTGAGGGGGATTCAAAAACGCATCATGTCCCTGCCCCGCGCGGCGGCCCGTTACGCTAAAAAGCGCGCCGCGGGTTGATGACGGCAGGCAAGATGTATCGCTCCATCATCCTGTTGACCTGCGGATGCGCATACGGCCTGTTGTAGGCGGTGGCCGTGATGACGACGACCAGCGGCTCGTCCTTAAAGATGAATATCTTGTTGCCGCCGTTTCCGCTCGCATAGAACGCCTCGTACTGCTTGCCGTTCACGTTGTAGGTCCCGTTCCAAAACAGGTATCCGTAAAACCCGCCGCCTTCATCAGGCAACTTCAGACGCTTAGTCAAACTCGACTCGACCCAGCTTCGAGGGATGACCGGCTCGCCCTTCCACAGCCCGCCGTTCTTGTAGAGCTGGCCGAACTTCGCGAGATCGAGCGAGCTCATTCTCAATCCGCCCGCGGTGCTGACGACCTTCTGAGGCGTGTATTGCCACTCATATTTCTTTATGCCTAATGGCTTGAAGAGTTTTTGGTCCGCGTACTTTTCCAGCCCGCCGGGGACCGATTTATTCAGGATGTCGCCTAACAAAACCACCCCCGCGGTGAAGTAATCCCAGTTCTCGCCGACTACCTTCGCGCTGTCGATCGGCAGGTCGAGCGTGAACTTCACCCAATCGCCCGTCGGGTACATCTTCTCCTCGTTGCCCGGAGAGTCTTCGTTCATGTCCGAGCCATCGAAGGCCGAGCTCATGCTCAGCAGGCTCTTGATGGTGACGCCCGCTTTCTTAGGCGAGTTGTTCGCGAACCTGTTCAGGTCGTAGAACTCTCTCAAGGTCTGATCCTCGCTCTTAATGTGGCCGTCTCTTATCGCCAGCCCCGCGAGCGCAGAGGCGAAGGATTTGCCGACCGAGCGCGTGTCGTGCAGGGTCTCTCTGCCCGCGCCGTTGAAATACTCTTCGATCAGAAGCTTCCCTTCCTTGATGACTACGACGCTGGTTATCTCCTTGAACGTGTTTTGAGCGATCCTCAGGTTGAGATCTCTGAACTTAGCCTTATCGTAATCGTCGTTTGATATTTCCCAGCCGCTCGCCGGTTTGATCGGTTGAATTGCTATCTGCTTCTCGTCTACGCTCGGCTTTACGACTACGACTTGCAGTTGACCCTGCGCGATTAAATCGCCGACCTTGATCTCTGTGGCCTTGAGGTACGGGCGTATCTCTAATTTGAGCAGGTGAGTGCCCGCGCTCAGGGCCTCTTCGCCGCCGCTAATCATGAAACGGTTCCACAGGAATCTCCCCCAGGAGTCTTCGTTGGTAGTGCTGATCAAAGGCACGCGGAAGACGGTTCTCGTATTCTTGCTTTCCGCGAGGCCCGCGCCGGGGTGAAGGTTCTCTTTGTAGACCAGAGCGCCATCCACGAAAAACGAGAATTGATAGTTGCCGCTCCTGGTCAGCTCCTCCGCGCTCAGCGCGGGCGCGAGAGTGTGCAGGTAGTTAGTCAGCGAATTCCCCATAAAGACGCGGATGTTCAGGTCGCTCGATTCTTTCAGCTCGAACGACTTCAGAAAATCGGTCTCCTTATACTCATCTATGGGGATGAGCTTTGACATGAAGGTGACCCTGCCCACGTTCCGCTGGTGCAGGGGGCTTTTTATGCCTTCATTCTTAACCAGGTCCGTCTGCACGTAAGCCGTGACAGAGATCGCAAGGAGAGCGAGCGAGATGATGGAGTACCTCATAGGAGGCATGACGCGCGGCGGCGGCCGAGCGTTAACATCATTATTCAACGTCAAGGGCAATCTATTTCTGCTTGATGTTGAACTTCTGTCCTCCGATTGTTATGACGCCGCTCCTGCCGCTCCCGGTCATGTTCGGCGCCACCGCGTAGGTGACCGTGCCGTTGCCGATCCCGCAGCAGGCCGAGGTGATGGTGATCCAGCTTCTATTCGACTCAGACTTCCAGGCGCACCCCGCCGCGGTCGTCAGGCTTATGCTGCCCGCCCCGCCCGTCGGGCCATAAGAGGCGAACAGCGGGCTTATCGTGAACGTGCAGCCCGCGGGCGACTGCCCATCTTGCGTCACGGTGAACGTCCGCCCCGCGACGGTTATCGTGCCGGTGCGAGGCGCAGCGCCGAGGTTATCTCGGACCAGGTAACTCAGCGAGCCGCCGCCTGACCCGCCAGGGTTAGAGGTTATCTCTATCCACGCGGCGTTGCTCGCCGCCGCCCACGCGCAAGTCCCCGCCGAGGTGAGCGTAATAGTGCCTTCGCCGCCGGTCGCAGGGAAGTGCTTGCTCGACGCAGAGAGCGAGAACGAGCAGAGCGCGAAGTTGATCGAAGACGTTGTCAGCCCGGTCGTGACCGATATGGGGCTGCCTGTGACCGGGTCGCAGTTCGCGCACGCGATGTTGTTGTAGAGCACGTCACCGAACCCTTTCGTGTTCGCGGTGCGCGCGTAGTAAGTCCCCGTCGGCAATCCCGCTCCCGAGATGTAGTTGCCCGCGCAATCCGTGAAGCCGAATGCGGCGAGCCCGCCCGTCGCGTTGTAGATCTGCACGGGCGTCAAAACGACAGGGCCTGTGGTGACGGCGTTCGTGACCGTGCCCGATATGCGCCCGCCCGCGCCGAGCGCGAAGTCTATCCCCATAGTCGTCGAGCCTGCGGTCACGACGACGGGCGTGCCAGTCGTGACGTTGCAGCCGGCGCATTCCACGTTGTTGAAGACTTCGTCTATCAGCCCCTGGCTGTTCGACGTGCGGACGAAGTAAGTTCCCGCGGGCAGGCCGCCGCGCGAGATGTAGTTGCCCGACGAGTCTGTGGCGACCGTTGTGATGAGAGTTCCGGAAGAGTTGTAGACCTGGACCCCCGCGTTGATTACAGGCGCGGAGGTCGAGGCATTCGTGATCTTCCCGGAAAGCCTGCCCGCCGCCGACATCGCGAAGTCTATGCCCGACGTGGTCGCGCCGGCCGTCACGCTTATAGGCGTGCCCATCGTCGCGGTACAACCCAGACACGCGATGTCGTTATAGGCTTCGTTTATGTAGCCGTGGCCGTTCGCCGTCAAAGCGAAATAGGTCCCGGTAGGCAGGGCTAGAAGTGAGATAAATCTCCCTTCGATGTTGGTATTGCCTTGCGAAACGAAAGCCCCCGCAGAGTCGAATATGTTCACAGTGACGCCCGCCAGGCCGCCGCCCGTCGCCGCGTCCGTGACTACGCCCGTGATCGTGCCGCCCCGCTCTAAGGCGAAGTTTATCCCCGTAGTCGTCATCCCCGCCGTGACCGAGATAGGCGTCCCCGAGGTCGGGTCCAGAATACAGCTCACGCAGGTCGTATTGTTATAGACCTGTAGCTGGTGGTCCAGGGTCCCGAAGGTGGCGGCGAAGTAAGTCCCCGTGGGCAGCCCGTCGGGGATCAGGTAATTGCCCGAAGCGTCGGTTGGAACTGAGGTCACAAACTGCCCGCAACTGTTATAGATTTCGACCTGCGCGTTGACGACGGGCGCGCTCGTGGCCGCGTCCGTGACCGTGCCTGAGACAAGTCCGCCTTGCGACAGAGTGAAGTTGATGTTTGGCGTAGTCGCTCCCAGCGTGACGGCGACCGGAGTGCCCGTCGTGACCGAGCACCCCGCGCAGTTCGTGTTGTTGTAAAGCTCGTTTATGTAGCCAGACTCGCTCGACGTGCGAACGAAGTAATTGCCCGCAAGCAGCCCCGCGCCGCCGGAGAGATAGTTCCCTGAAGGGTCTGTCACGGTTGCAAACACGAACTGCCCGGCCGCGTTGTATACCTCTACGAATATGTCCGGAAGCGGGTCGCCCGTCACGGCGTCGGTCACCGTGCCCGATATGCGCCCTCCAAGCGTGAGCGAGAAATTTATGCCCGGAGTGGTCGCGCCCGCCGTAACGGCTATCGGCGTACCCGATGTCTGGTTACACGTCATGCAGTCCGTGTTGTTGTAGATCTCGTTTATGTAGCCCTGCTGACTGTTCGTGCGCGCGTAGTAGGTACCCGGCGGCAGCCCCGGCCCGGTCGTGTAGCTGCCGCTCCCATTCGTGCCAGCGTTGACGACCACGGCCCCGCTTGTGTTGCGTATCTGAATCTGCATGTTCGCGATGGGCGCGCTTGTCGCCGCGTCCGTGACAGTGCCTGAAATGCGCCCCCCTTGCGCGAGCGCGAAGTTTATACCCGAAGTGGTCGCGCCCGCCGTCACCGAGATCGGCGTGCCCGAAATCACATTGCATGGCGCGCACGTGATGTTGTTGTAAAGCTCATTTATGTACCCTACCTGATTGTTCGTGCGGGCGAAGTAGTTGCCTGGGACCAGGCCGATGTTGATCAGGTAGTTGCCGGAGCCGTCCGTGTTGACGGAATTGACGAGAAAGCCGGCCGAATCAAAGACCTGAACGCTGATGCCCGATAGAGGCGCGCTCGTCGCAGAGTCGGTGACCGTGCCTGATATGCGACCGCCCGGCGCGAGCGCGAAGTTTATCCCGGAGGTCGTCGTCCCTGCCGTCACCGTTATGGGCGTGCCTGCGGTGACATCGCAATTCACGACGCAGGTGATGTTGTTGTAGACCTCGTTTATGTAGCCGAGCGAGTTGTTCGTCCGCGCGAAGTACGTGCCCGAAGTCAGCCCGCCGAAGCTGTAGTTCCCCGACCCGTCACTGTTGACCGAGCCTATGCCGCCGCCGCTTGAGTTAAAGATCTGTACGTTCACGTTGGCGATCGGCGCAGACGTTGTAGAGTCTGTCACCGTACCGGAAATGACACCTCCCTGCACCAGCGCGAAGTTTATCCCCGTCGTAGTCGCGCCCGCAGTCACCGCAACCGGCGTGCCTGTTGTCACCGTGCAGCCCGTGGCGCAATTGATGTTGTCGTAAAGCTCGTTGATGTACCCCAGTGAGTTGTTAGTGCGGAGGAAGTAATTCCCTGCCGGGAGCCCCGTCTGTATGGTGTAAATGCCCGACGCGTTCGTATTGACCCCGGTGACGGACGCGCCGCTCGAATTGAATACTTGAACGTTGACGTTGGCGATGGGCGCGCTCGTCGTCGCGTCCGTCACCGTGCCCGAAATCCTCCCGCCCGGCGCGAGCGCGAAGTTAATCGACGATGTAGTCGAGCCCGCAGTCACCGTTATCGGCGTGCCCGAAGTCACGCTGCACGGCGCGCACGTGATGTTGTTATAGACTTCGTCAATGTAGCCTTGAGTGTTAGTTGTGCGGGCGAAGTAATTGCCAGCGGGGAGCCCCGTCCCCGTGATGTAATTGCCCGCCGAGTCGGTGGAGAACGAGAACAGGAACACGCCGCTTGAGTTGTGTATCTGCACGTTGACGTTCACAAGCGGCGCGCTCGTAGCCGAATCCGTCACCGTGCCGGATATGCGCCCGCCCGCGTTCAACCCGAAGTTTATCCCCGACGTGGTAGATCCGGCCGTCACGCTTATTGGTGTGCCGGATGTGACTGTGCAATTCGGGAAGCAACTGATGTTGTTATACAGCTCGTCTATGTAACCTGAAGAATTATTCGTCCGCGCGAAGTAATTCCCGGCCGGCAGGCCGCTGTTGGAGATGTAATTGCCTGAGGCGTTGGTAAACCCGCTCTCAATAAAGGAGCCCGTCGAATTGAATAGCTGCACGTTCACATTAGCTATCGGCGCCGAAGTGGCCGCGTCGGTTACGGTCCCTGAAATCCTCCCGCCCAGGTTCAACGCGAAGTTAATCGACGTAGTCGTAGAGCCTGCCGTTACACTTATAGGCGTGCCCGCGGTCACGTTGCACGGCGCGCACGTGATGTTGTTGTAGAGCTTGTTGACGTAGCCTGATGAGTTATTCGTCCTTGCGAAATAACTCCCCGTCGGCAGGCCGCCATTAGCAATGTAATTCCCCGCGCCGTCCGTAAAGCCGCTTGTTATGAATGCGCCGGTCGAGCTGAATATGTCTACGTTGATGTTGGCGATGGGCGCGCTCGTCGTCGCGTCCGTCACAGTGCCTGATATTCGCCCACCTGCCATGAGCGCAAAGTTTATCCCCGAAGTGGTCGAGCCGGCCGTGACAGTTATCGCCGTGCCCGTAATCGGGTCGCAGCTCAGGCTGCAATCAATGTTGTTGTAGAGCTTGTTCAGGTAGCCCGAGTTGCTGTTCGTGCGGGCGAAGTAATTGCCAGCGGGCAAGCCGCCAGATGTTGTGTAATTGCCCGCGTTGTCTGTAAAACCATTCCCCACTTGAACCCCAGCGGAGTTGAAGATCTGCACACCTGTATTCATGAGCGGCGCGCTCGTCACCGCGTCGGTTATGGTCCCGCTGATGCGCCCTCCCAGCACAAGCGCAAAATTGATCCCCGAAGTTGTCGAGCCCGCGGTCACCGTGATCGGCGTCCCCGTAGTCACGTTGCAGGTCAAGCACGTGATGTTGTTGTAGAGCTTCTCTATGTAGCCCGACTGGTTCCTCGTCCGCGCAAAGTAATTGCCCGCGGGCAAGCCGCCATTAGTAATGTAATTCCCACTGCTGTCGGCAAAGCCTGTCGCGACAAACACGCCGGCAGAGTCGAATATCTCAACGCTCGCGTTAGCGATCGGCAGGCTTGTGGCCGAGTCCGTGATCGTGCCCGAAATCCTCCCGCCCACGTTCAACCCGAAGTTTATTCCAGATGTCGTCGATCCCGCCGTCACCGTGATTGGTGTTCCCGTAGTCACGTTGCAGTTCAAACAGGTTATGTTGTTATAGAGCTCGTCTATGTAATTTGATGAATTGTTCGTGCGAGCAAAGTAAGCCCCCGAAGGCAGGCCGCCATTCGTGTTGTAGTTCCCTGCCCCATCGGTGGCGCCAAAAGCTACCTGAAAACCTGCCGCGTCGAAAATCGATACTGTGGCGCCGGCAATCCCCGCGCTCGTCGCGCCATCCGTCACCTGGCCGGAAATACTCCCGCCTGGCGCGAGCGCGAAGTTTATCCCCGACGTAGTCGCCCCCGCCGTGACCGTTATCGGCGTCCCAGAGGTCGGATTACAGTTCAGGCAGGTGATGTTGTTGTAGAGCTCGCTTATGAAACCCGGTGTGTTATTTACTTGCGCAAAGTAAGTCCCCGCGACCAGCCCTTCAGCCGTGACGTAGTTGCCTGAGCCGTCTGTAAAGCCGCTCGCGACAAACGCGCCGGTCGAATTGAACACCTGCACGTTGACGTTCCCAAGCGGAACCAATGTAGACGAGTTCGTAACCGTCCCCGATATTCGCCCGCCCGCGACCAGCGCGAAGCTTATTCCCGAAGTGGTCGAGCCGGCTGTGACAGAGACGGGCGTCCCTGTTGTCGGGTTGCATGGCGCGCACGCGATGTTGTTATAGACTTCGTTCACATACCCCTGAGAGTTTTGTGTAAGGACGAAGTAATTGCCCGTAGTAAGACCTGCGGCCGAAAGGTACTGCCCCGCGTTATCCGTAAACCCGCCCGAGACGAACACACCGGCCGAATTAAGAATCTGCACGTTCACGTTCGCTAACGGCGCTGCCGTCGATGCGTCCGTGACCGTGCCCGAAATCCTCCCTCCCGCGTTGAGTGAGAAGCTTATCCCCGAAGTGGTCGAGCCCGCCGTCACCGAGATTGGCGTGCCTGATGTCACGTTGCATGTCAAACAGGTTATGTTGTTGTAGAGCTTGTTGACGTAGCCTGATGAGTTGTTAGTCAGGGCAAAATAGGTCCCTGAAGGCAGACCGCCGTCGGTTATGTAATTGCCCAGCCCGTCGGTGAATCCCGATGAGACAAACAGACCCGTGGCGTCGAAGATGTTGACGTTGATGCTTGAGAGCGGGGCCGCCGTCGACGCGTCCGTGACGTTGCCCGAGACGCGCCCGCCGGTCGCCAGCGCGAAGTTTATCCCCGACGTAGTCATCCCCGCCGTCACCGTTATCGCCGTCCCCGATGTCGGGTTGCAGTTGAGACAGTTTATGTTGTTATAGACTTCGTCTATGAAACCGAGCGCATTCCTGGTGCGCGCGTAGTACGTGCCCGGCGTCAGCCCCTTGGACGAGATGTAGTTGCCCGCCCCGTCTGTGAACCCGCCGGAGACACCGAACCCGCTCGCGTCGAAGATCTCCACGTTGAGGTTCGAGATCGGGGCCGACGTGGCGCTTGAGGTCACGGTCCCGCTGATGCGCCCGCCCGCGACGAGCCCGAAGCTGATCCCCGAAGTGGTCATCCCCGCCGTCACGGATACCGGCGTCCCGGAGGTCGGGTTACAGCTCAGGCAGGTGATGTTGTTGTAGACTTCGTCGATGTAGCCGACCTGATTATTAGTGCGGACGAAATGGTTCCCCGGCAGAAGCCCGGAGGCCGACGTGTAGTTCCCCAGGTTGTCCGTGAAGCCCGAAGTCACAAAGGCCCCGCTCGAATTGAATATCTGCACGTCAACATTCACGAGCGGAGCCGAGGTCGCGGCATCTGTCACCGCGCCCGAAATCCTCCCGCCCAGGTTTAAGGCGAAGCTTATCCCCGAAGTGGTCGAGCCCGCCGTCACCGAGATTGGCGTGCCTGATGTCACGTTGCATGTCAAACAGGTTATGTTGTTGTAGAGCTTGTTTACGTAGCCTGATGAGTTGTTGGTGCGCGCAAAATAGCTGCCCGGCAGCAGGCCGTTAGGGGTGATGTAGTTGCCCGTGCCGTCCGTAAATCCGCTGGTGACGAACGCCCCCGTAGAGTTGAATATGTCTACGCTGACGCCGGCTAACGCCGCCGCCGAAGAGGCGTCCGTGACGTTGCCCGAAATGCGCCCGCCCGCGTTCAACGCGAAGTTTATCCCCGTAGTCGTCGCGGTCCCTGTGACGGTTATCGGCGTGCCCGCGGTCACGTTGCACGGCGCGCAGGTCGTGTTGTTATAGAGCTTGTCAATGAACCCCTGGTTGTTGTTGGTCCGCGCGAAATAGCTCCCCGCGGGCAGCCCCGCGTCGGAGATATAGTTGCCCGTGCCGTCCGTGAAGCCGTTGGCCACTATTGCTCCGCCCGAATCATGAATCTGTACGTTCACGCCTACCAGGAACGCGGAGCTTGAGGCGTTCGTGACGCCGCCCGATATGCGCCCGCCCTTCGCGAGCAAGAAGTCAATCCCCGATGTAGTCGCCCCATCCGTGACCGCGACGGGGGTGCCCGAAGTCGGGTTGCAAACGACGCATGTGATGTTGTTATAGACTTCGTTTATGTAGCCCTGATTGTTGGTCGTGCGGAGAAAATAATTGCCTGTCGCGAGCACGGCTGCCGATGTGTAATTGCCAAAAGCGTCCGTCGTGGCGCTCGTTATGAAAGCCCCGGTCGAGTTGTAGATTTCAATATTGACGTTTTCGATAAACAGGGATGATACCGAATCGGTTACGTTGCCCGAGATTGCTCCCGTCGCCGCAGGGCCGAGACGCCCGCCTTTCTCCGCCCCCTTAGTGACGGGCGCGGCCGGCCGTGTCGCGCGCCGCTTTTGAGCTTCGCGCCTGTTGATCCTCTCTTCGATAATGCTAATACGATTCCTGAGCCCCAGCGCGGCCGTCGGGTCGAGCCGCAGGCTCCCGACTCGGCTCTTCAGATCGATCAGCCGCCGTCGCAGCTCGGCGAGCGAGTAATCAAGCGCCGACGCCGAATCATTGTCGGCGGGCGAATTCGCCTCGGCCCGCGAGACGTGACTGTTCAGCTCCGACTCAATCCGGCTGAGCGCGTCTTCGATGACTTTAGCCTCTTGAGACAAGATGGGCTCAGATTTAGGTGCGGCGGATTTGTCTTCGGCGCGCGTCACAAACATGAGCGAGACGGCCGCGAAAGCCAGGGCGGAAACCATAAGGATGAACAGTATCGGCGCGTGACGGCGCGAAAGAGGTGTGCGAGGCATATTCTCCTCCGGTACAGGTTGGTTTTGAGTCTTGCCGGCGGTCAGGCGAGAAAGCTGGCTCGCGACGGCCACGTTTGCAATTAAGTAAAGGTCAAAGTAATAAGAAGAAGCTTCATAAGCGCGGTGAGCATCTCAGCGCTGATCGAACATCAAACCGTCTTGATCGCCCCCGGCGTCAGCGGAAAGAGGGGTCGCCGGGCGGGCTTCATAGATATAGACGCGCGCAATCTTATTTCCGATGCAGATTTCAGTCAAGCTCAAGGCAGGAAAAATCGGGATCGGCGGCGAGGGTCATTTCTTGGCCTTCTCGTCGTAGAAGAGGATGTTCAGCACAAGGAGGACGCCGCCCGTGGCGGCCACGATAAAGAAGATGATCGCAAGACCCGGGTAGCCGAGTATCTTAAAATCTGTTGGGACGCTCATCAGCATCGCGGCCCCGACGATCAGCGCCGCCAGCACCAGCCCTAGCGTGATGCGGTTCGCTATCTTCTGAAGCCCCTCCATCAAACGGTGCTCGTCTATAGCATCGATTTTGACTTCTAGCTGGTTGTTGGCGATCGAATCTAAAATCTTGTTGACCCTGCCCGGCAGTTTCTCGACGAACTCCTTCAAGTCGAGCATGCTCGAAAAGAGGTTCCCCGGAGAGAGGCTCCTGGTCAGCCGCTGGCGGAGTATGTCGGAAGCGTACTGGCGGATGGCCTGGTTCGGGTCGAACGAGGGGTTTAGCGTGCGGCCCACCTGATCGAGGTTGAGAAGTGTCTTTCCGAGCATGGTGAGCTCGGGCGGGACCCTTATGCCGCATTCGCCTGACACCTTGGTGACTTCGAGCACGATAGTCCCGACCTCTATCTGGCCGAGGCTGGCGTCCTGGTGTGTGGTGACGAGGTCGCCCACGCGGCGGCGGAAGTCGTCGTCGTCGTAGTAGCCTTCCCTGACCTGGCCTATCTGTATAGCAACGTCGGCGGCCTGTTCGGCGCGCCCTTCGCTGATCGCCAGCAGCAGTTGGAGCAGCCGCTCCTGCATGCCCGGCGCGATGCGCGCGACCATCCCCAGGTCGAGCAGGGCTATCTGCCCGTCGTCGGTCAGAAAGACGTTGCCGGGGTGCGGGTCGGCGTGGAAGAACCCGTCTACGAGGATCTGTTGCAGGTAGGCGCGGAAGAGCTGACTGGCCAGCTCCGCGCCATCTATATCCATGCGCGTGAGCGGGTCGAGGTCGGTTATCTTCCGCCCGTGTATGTAGTCCATCGTCAGCACGCGCGACGTGGTGTAATCTTCGACGGGCTGCGGTACGACTATGGCATCGAAGTCTATAAGGTTGTCGCTCATGGTGACGAGGTTCTGAGCCTCGCGGCGATAATCGAGCTCGGCAAGGAGCGACTTGCGGAATTGGTCGAGCATCTTTTGAAACTCGTACCGCTTGCCCATCTCCGTGTGCTCGTCCAGGAACTGCGCGACCTCCGACAGGGCTTCGAGGTCATCGATTATCTGCTCGCGGATGCCGGGCCGCTGCACCTTGACGGCGAGGGGTCGCCCGTCGCGCATGGTCGCGCGGTGGACCTGCCCAAGGGACGCCGCGGCCATAGGCTCGGAGTCGAAGCTCGCGAACGCCTTCGATATGCGCACGCCCAGCTCGGAGGTGATGATCTGCTCGACCTCTTCGAAAGAGAAAGGCTCGACCTTGTCCTGAAGCCTTGTGAGCGCCTGCATGTAAGGCGTCGGCAGCAGGTCGGCGCGGGTCGAGAGCAACTGGCCGAGCTTGATGAAGGTCGGCCCCATCTTTTCCAGGTCGTCGGCGAGCGATTCGGCCTCGGGCGGCACGTCGCTTGGGTGGGTCACTTCGTCTTTGAGTATCTCTTCCAGCCCGGCGTTCTTGACCAGGTCCGAGCGCCCGTACTTCATCAAAAGCATGGCGATGTCTTTGTATCGCTTCAGGTGTTCGGGCTTAAGCGATATACCCATACCCCGATCATATCACGATGAGAAAGAATTTGAGATTAATTTCAAATCTGAAATTTCAGAACCGCAGCAGGTAGCTCATCTTCACAAAGAACTGTCTCCCCACGGAAGTCGTTGGCGAGCCGGCGCGGCGAAACAGCGAGTTTGTAGGGTCGAGCCGCAGGTTCTCGTACCCGTCCGTGTAGCCGACGTAGAGCGCCGTGCCGGGGTTCAACAGGTAGGTCAAAAGAAGGTCCGCGTTCAAGCGCTTCTCGCGCTCAAGCTCGACAAGGTCCGTGTTCGGCAGCACCGCGTCGTAATCTAGTATGGCGCGCAGCGACAGCTCGCGCGTGAATTGATAATTCACCTTCGACCTCAAGAGGTGATTGTTGAATATGCTCGTCGACGCGGGCGTGTCATCTATGTCCAACCCGCCCGGCGTCCTCAGGCGGTTGTAAATGTAAGTCTGCTCGAAGCTGAATCGCGAAGTCGGCCGAAACGTCACCTGCATCTGTCCGTTCACGGTGTCGGCGGGAAAGGGCAGCCGCTCGCGGGCCGGAAAGAAGTTGACCCCACGGCCGCGCAGATACGAGGCCGAGAATGCCAGCCAGTCGAGCCACTCCGTCTCGAACTCAAAGTAGACGTCTCGCTTGCGGAACTGCTGGTCACGGAAAAGCTCGAAGGATTCTGAGTGCTGTACAAAGATCGAGGTCTGGCGCGCAAAGCCCGCGCTGAAGCCTACGTTCGCAGTCCAATCCTGCAACCGGCCTCGACGGTCCCAGTTCGCCACAGCGTAGGCGGATGGCCCGAACCGCTGCACGGGGCTCTGCTTCGGGAACCGCGTGTAGCGCGCGAAGTGCTCGGTCTGGCGTATGTCTACGCGCGGGATGAAGCCCAGTTGAGAGCGAAAGTCGGGGCTGCGGTCGCGGTAATTCCCGAAGTAAAAAAAGGTGCGGCCGCTGCGTGTCATATCGGCGAAATAGGCGGGGCCTGACAGGTGCGTGCCGTCGGCCAGCCGCGTCTGGCTTGAGATGGCCTGGCCCGTAAAGACCCAGTTCTGGTCCAGCTTCAGCCGCGTGTCTACGGAATAGACGCGGTTGGACGTGGCGGCGAAATCCCTGCTCGTCACAAGCAGCCCCACGCTCGATTGCTCGGCAAGCTCGCGCTGGACTCGGAAGACGCCTATCGCGGCGCGCTCGCCGTCTAGGGGGTCATCGTCCAACAGCCGGCCCGGCGCGCGGTCGTCCATCCCCAACACGCCGAGCGCCCACGGCCCAGTCTTTCCCGTCAGCCGCAGGCCGAATTGAGGGTCGGCCACGCGGCGCGAGAAGAAGAGGTTTTCCGGCGTCTGGAAGAAGCCCGCGTTCTCAAGGAAGAACGGCCGCTTTTCGGGGAAGAAGACCTCGAAGCGCTGGTTGATAGTGACCTGCGGCTCGTCGGATTCGACCTGGCTGAAGTCCGGGTTCGCCGTGATGTCCAGGGTGAACGAATCTTTAATAACGATCTTCGCGTCGACGCCCGCGCGCGCGTCTGTGTCCGTGCGCAGCCGCCCTGTCTGGTCATCGAGAAAACGGGCGCGCGCAAAGAACCCATACGGGATGATCTGGAGGTTACGGCCGGGCGAGATCTGTTCTAAGCCTTCGAGCGTGGCCATCTGCTGCGCGAAGCCCGCGACGCTGCGGGTGATGCGCGGCCAGAATACCTCTTCGTTGGTGCGCGGCATGATGCGCCCGAGCGCTACGCCCCAGGTCTGCACGTCGTCGCTAGTGAAGCGGAGGCTCTTAAAGGGTATCGCCATCCACACGACGTAGCCGAACGGCGTCACTCTGCCTTCCGAGTGCCAGAGCGTGTCGAAGCTGAAGTCGTCGTCCTGCCCTTCGCTGGCTATGCCGTCTAGCTGTATGCCGAGCGGGTTGGTCAGGAACTCGTAAGCGCGGCGGCGGTCGTGGTAGGTGTCGAGCAACAATCCGACCACGTCGTCGCCGAAGATCGCCTCGCGCTTGACGAGGTGAGCGCGGACTTTACCCGGCTCGTCTTTGCAGACGAAGACGGCGTAGAGGTTCTTGTCGTCGTAAGAGAGGTAAACGGTCGTCTCCTGGCTTGCGGGCTCGCCGTCCTTCGGCTCGCGCTGGATGAACCCCGCGACCCGCGCGCCGCCCGGCGTCGATTCGCCGTCGAGATAATCTTCGAGCTTCGGCGGGACGGTGACGCGCGGTATCCGCAGCGAGGGCGGCTGCGCCTGTTGTTGTGCCGGCGCGTCGCCGACGCAGAAGAATAGCGCAGCCGCCAGCATGACCGCGCGACTCCAGGCAGACCTGTACATCGAACGCTCCTTTGTTAGTAATGGTTCTCGGTGATAAGGGTTGAAGCAATAACCTGTAGGGGCCGTGGCGCATGATGCGCTTCGCGCGGCGCGGGCTTGTCCCTGCCCCTACATTACTTCTTATCAGGGGGCTTATCTTCGTCCTCGTCGTCTTCGTCGGGGTCGTCACTGTCTTCGGCGCGGCGGTTGTTGTCCGAGTTTCCCTTAAGCGATATGCCCATGATCTTCGGGTCGTTCATGAACTCTATCAGCTTCTTAGGGTCGAACTTTGTCTGCACGACGAAGGCTTGCTCTTTTTGAAGAGTCACGACGAGGACCTTCACGTCCTTAGTAAGATAGTGCGCGTAAACATAAGTCCATTGCCGGTCGGCCGGCGAGCTGTACTGCACCAGCGGCGTCCACTCCTTGTTTATCAGGTTGCGCACGCCCGCGTGAAACTTCATCCCGCGCGAGGGCGACCCGTCCGGGAAATCGACGGTCTTGAAGATAACGACTTTAAAGTTCTTCACTCCCGCGGGCTTTATCATCTTGACCAGGAACCGCCCGAAGGTGACGCCGCCGTAGGTGCCCTGGCGCTTGCCGTTGTATTGTGACTCGATGTGCTTGACGACCGTGCTGAAGCTATTGTCGTCGGCCAGAGCCGTTTGCCCGGCGCAGCCAGCCGCGATGATCGCCAGTACAAGCAGAAGGGGGAATCTCTTTATCGTCATGGCTATTGCTCCTTCGGCGGCTTTTCGCTGTTGCGTATGAGCTTGGGCGGCTGTTTCTTCTCGGCGCGCTTGACGGTGGTCACGTCTTTGACCGCGACCTTACCCTGGTCGTCGGCTTGCGGGTCTTCGGGGCGCGGCGGCTTCTTCTCGGCGGGCTTCTCGTTGTCGCTGCCGCCGCCATCGTCTACCTTAGGCCCCGTCATCAACTCCCACCTGGGTATGCCGAACTTGCCTTCTAGCTCCGAGAGCTTGCTGATGTCGATAGGCCCGACGACGTTCACCACCGTGAGCGCTTTCGGCTCGGCGGCCAGGACCGCCAGGCCCCGTATGATGCTGCCTTCGGTCATGATGTATACATCGTAATTGCCTTCGCGCTTGCTCCGCACGTTAGCGATTCTCGACCAGGCGGGGTTGCGCAACTGCGCGCGAATCGGGTCCATGTCAGAGTTGTTGAACTCGCCAAAGCTCGCAAACTGGTAGCGCTTAACGTAGACGCCTTTCAGCCCCTCAAGCAGCTCCTTGATCTTTGCCTCGTCGGGGTTCCGCTCGGGCTTGAGCGCGGATAAAGCAAGCTTTATCAAAGCCTCGCCGACGTCGACCTCTATCACCTTATCCGCTTTATCAGAGAATCTCTCCAGGGGGCTGAGGTCGAGCCTGGCATCCTGCGCGTGAGCCGTCATGGCCCCCGAGACTGAGACAAGCAAGCAAAGCCCTGCAAGCCTCACCATGTTAGTTATGATTGATCGCATAATTCCTCCGTCTTTATCCTCGATTGTCGGCGTGCCTATGGCCTCTTAGTCGTCACCCCTCACCATCTTGTTAGCCTCGTTGAGCGTCGAGCTGGCTATCTGTAGCGCGAGCATTATCTGTTCTTTCGCCTGCTCGGCTTCGAGCCTGTGCTGGCGCTCTTTCCTCTGTTGAGCCAAAAAATTTCTATTCACGGCCGGCCGGTGTCTGACCGGCCGGGGCTTGATTTCAGGCGGCGCTTGGTTTTCAGGAAGCGGCGCGACGGGTTCGTTCTTCACAGCCGGCGGCTGCGGGCTGGCGGTCGCCGTATGCTGCTCGGGCGTCGCTTCCTGAAGCTGGCGGTACTGAGAGGCGAACACCGCGACCAGCAGCGAAGTCGCTACGCCGACGGCGACCCAGCGCGCTACTGGCTGCTCAAAAAAACTCTTAAACCTCCGCCACAGACTCTGCTTTGGCGCGGGCGGGTTGTTTATGCGCCCGATCACGCGCTCGGCGAAATTCGCCGAAGGCTCGACGCGGCGGAAGGCTGCTCTCAGTTCATCATCAAGACGGCTCATACCTGTGCTTCTCCGAAACAGCGGCTCAGCTTCTCGCGCAGTATGGCGAGCGAGCGCCGCAGATGGCTCTTTACAGTGTTGACCGGCATGTCGAGCACCTCGGCGATCTCTGCCGGTTCGAGATCCTCCTGGTAGCGAAGCAAGACGACCATGCGCGGTTTTTCGGGCAGCGTGTCGACGACGCGCCTGAGCGTGCGCGCGAGCATAGGGTCTTCCTGCGAGGCGGCGGCCGCGGGCTCGGCCACGTCGTCGAGGCTCACCTGCGGGCGGACCTTCTGGCGGCGCGTCTGGTCAATGGAGCGGTGACAGGTCACTTTCCGCAGCCAGAACGTGAGGTGCGCGGGCGTCTTTATCGAAGCGATGTTCTGGTGAAGGTGAAGAAAGACCTCTTGCGCTAACTCTTCCGCCAGCGACCGATCACGCAGAAAATGGTAAGCCAGGCTGAAGACCATAGCTTGATGCTCCCGCACGATTTCGGCAAAGGCGAGCGTGTCGCCGCCGGCAGACCGCGCCAGAGTCTCCTCCGCCGGGTCAGTCGCTTTCTCCAATTTCGCTGTCCCTTCCCACCCCACCACTAGATTAGTACGCAAAGCGGCTCCCGATCGAATGCATTTTTTGTTCGAATGGTTGAACTTCTTAGAGGTGAGAGTATAAGGCGGGTTACTGGAAAGATACAGCGCCGGTTGCGCAGGAGGCGCAATGGATATTAGCCGGTGGTTGCGTCACCGGCTAATATCTCTCGTTCCTTCGGGACTCTTAGCCGCGGACCTGCCGCCGGATGAAGACGAATCCGGCTACGGAGAAGAGAGCGCCCGCCGTGGCAAGCAGCCACCCGCCCGGCTCGAACGTAGACTCTTCGGCCGGGCTCTGTGTCAGATCGGCCTGCGCCGTGTTGCCCGCAAGCGATTGCAGCGCCGCGTCTATCTCTTCGGACGTAAGTTTCCGCCCGACGACTTGAATCGTCTTATGTTTCTTGACGCCGTTGGTGATTTCGAGCTTGCCGCCGGGGCCAAGTTTGACCAGTGCGCTGCTCGTGTGGCCCGCGTATAGGCCCGTGATCGCCACTACCCAATGCCCTTCGGCAGGCCACTGTTGGTTTATCGCGTAGACGCCTTTAGACGTGGGCACGAGGTCGAGCTTGACAGACTGCCGCGCGCCCGCCACGAGCCCCTCGGCCGTCGCCGTCACGTTAGCGTCCGAGGGCTGGTTGCACCCGAACGTGCGCACGATCAGGGCGGCGTTTTTCAGCTCAGGGTCAGACTGCGGAGGCGCTTCGACCGCGATCTGAAATCCCCCGGCGAGCGCCGTCGTCGCCCAGACCATGACCGCGATTAAAGTTAACCAGTTTGCGCCGGACTTGATAAAAGCTTTGCTGAACATCGTTACGTTCTCCCTTCCATCAGTATTTGTCTATTAGACGGCGCACGTTCCGGCTTTCTTCCCTACTTTTTTGGAAAGGAGATCAACGCGAGCGGACGGCCACGAGCGTGATGTCGTCTTCCTGCTCGTGCCCGCTGAAATGTCTGACCGTCGCTACTACATCTTCGTGCAGCGACGCGATCGGCTGGGCGCGCTTCTCTCGTAAAGTCTCGATCAAGCGCGCCTCGCCGAACTCTTCGCCGTCGTCGCTAGTGGCTTCGGTGACGCCGTCGGAGAAGGCGACGAGCGTATCGCCCGGCTCAAGCTGTAGCTCTCCCATCTCACAACTCCAGCGGTCGAACAGTCCTAAGACCATCGCCGTCGCTTCTAACCGCCTCACCTCGCCCGCGCTGCTCACGACGAGCGGCGGGTTGTGCCCGCAGTTGACGTAACGCAGCAGCCTCGTTTCGTCTTCGTAGGTGGCGAAGAAGAGAGTCGCGAAATGCTCGGGCGCCGTCGATTCGTAAAAGAGTCGATTGACGGCGCACAACAGCTTTGACAAATCATCGACGGCCAGCGCGTACTGGCTGCGGAGGTTGGCCTGGAGGTTCGCCATCAAGAGCGCGGCGCTGATCCCCTTCCCCGAAATGTCGGCCAGCACGAACGCGAGCCGCCCCGGCCCCAGATCGAGGAAGTCGTAATAGTCGCCCCCGACGGCCCGCGCCTGTATGCACCCGCCCACGTATTCGAGCGTCTCAAGCCGGGGCATCTTCTGAGGGAAGAGCTTCGTTTGAACCTGGCGGGCGATCTCCATCTCGCGCGCGGCGCTGCGGTCGGCCTCCAAACGGTCGGCCATCTGCTCGGCCAGACGTATGCTCTCGATGGCCACGCCGACCTGGCTCGCGGCCGACGCCAGCAGCCGCTTGTCCTCACTCGAATAAGGCTCTTCAGATAGTTTCGCGCCGAGCGCTATCAGCCCGACGGTGCGCCCTTCGCGGCCGAGCACCGACACCAAACATTCGGCCTCCATAGCCGCAAGCTCCGCCATCCCTGCGCGCGAAGCGTCTTCGGCGGAAACGTCCCATGGCTCATCGTGCTCGGCCAACTGAGACAAGACGCGCTGGCGGAGCGGAAGGACCTCCGGCCGTGACACCCGTTCGCCGACGGCGAGTCGCAACTTGCCGTCGGCTTCTTCAAGATAGATCGAGAGCGAATCGGGGTGAAGCGCCTCATTCAGATGGCGCGCGAGCAACGAGGCGAGGTCCCCGCGGTCTACGGTAGTGCGCGCCTTGTGCGCTAGGTCTTGCAGTATGAGCCGAGCGTCATACGCGCTTCGGAAGAACGCGCGGTCGATCCTCTCGGTGATGCGGCGTTCGGCCTGCGCCCCGAGCCAGGCCAGAAGCATGCCGAACCCCACGCCGAGGGCGATGCCTGCCGCCCGCGATTCGGAATCGGGCCGCACGAAAGTAGAGAATACGTTTATGAAGAGAAAGGTCGCGCCCGCGCTCAGCAAAAAGATGAAGACTATGAACCCGCGCTGCACCAGGAGGTAGCGCGCGCTGCGCCTGAGCAGGACGGGTATCTCCATCACCCTATGCTTGACCACCACGTAAGCGAACGAGAACGGGAAGAGCAGAAAGAGGATGACGGGCAGTATGAACGCCGGTGAAAAATAGAAGCCTGCCACAAGCCTCGACGCGGGCCCCCAGTAGTAAGACATCAAGACCAGCGCCCCGAGCCACCCGACTACAGAGCCCGCGACCAGAACGCGCACCCTCCGCTTCTCGTTCGCGTCTTCGAGCCTGCGGTAATTGACGATCAAGGCCACGAGCCCCGCAAAGACATAGATCGGCGCTACGAAATTCGTGGCCGTCAAGATCCAGTCGGGCTCGGCCGGCACGCGGTCCGGCCTGTAGATCATCGAGTAATAATGGATCGCGCGCGACGGCAGGCTGAGCGCCACGGGCAGCCATACCAGCAGCCAGACCCACCGCGAGTGAAACAGACGCCGGGGGAAGATGGCAAAGAAGGTCAATAGCAACGGCGCAAAAACGGTCGTGCTCAACAGCGGTATCCACAGCAGCGCGCCCACCAGCGTAGGCAGCTCTCGCCAGGTCGAGGCCATGCCGTAAGGCAAGAGAAAAGACATCGTCGCCACGGTCGCGAGAAACCATCCGCCGATGCGGTTGATCAGCTCGCGCGGCCGGCTGAAGGCGATGATTAGCGCGAGGATCAATGTTATGAGCTGCGCCATGCGGACCAGGAGCAGGACGATGCCTTCTCTCGACCTCCAATCCTTCCACGAGCTCTGCATCAACGTAAGCTCTGTTTCAAACTTCAGGCCGTTGCGCTCTATCACGAGAGGCACCGCGCGGCCCGAATCGAGGTTGACGCGCACGACCGTCCAATCAGAAAGCGTTCTGATCTGTCGCCCGTCGGCCGACACTACGCGGTCGCCCGGCTGGAGCCCCGCAAGCGCGGCGGGCGAGTCGGGCAAGACCGCGCGCACAGTCTTGCGGCCGCCGTTGAACTCCGTGAGCATGCCGGTCATCTGCGGCCCCAGGAAATCCGAGTAGACGAGCAGCAGGAAGTAGGCCAAGAACGACGCCGCGATGACGTACATCCACCAGGGCGCGCGGCGGTCCGGCGTCGGCGGTTCTATTCCCCGTGAGGAGGCCGTAGTGTCAGTCATACTTTGATTGCGCGGCCGGATACGGATGCAAGTGCCAGGATACTCCTAAGACAAAAGCCGCGACAAGTCGCCGCACTCCAGAGCGGTCTGGTAAAATATCTGTGGGCGCTTTTATATGGAATATAAACACCGCAGAGAACGCGGAGTTTACGCAGAGCAGAATTTATTTCTCTCTGCGCCGCGGCGGTGAATTGATCTTTATCTAGAGAACGAGGGCTTGCACAGACAGATTGCACAGATCGCCAGCCAGGCCGGGGCCAGTTGCGTAGCCGCGGCTCTCTATGATTACGAGAGCGAGACGGCCTGGAGCCTGCGCGGCGACCGCTGGTTTCATGCCGCCAGCACGATTAAAGTCGCCGTGCTTCTGTCCGTCTTTGCCGCGGCCCGGCAAGGCCGCTTCACCCTGGACGCGCCGGTGCATGTCCGCAACCGCTTCCTGAGCGTAGCCGACGGCGAGCCCTACCGCATAGAGCCGGGCCGCGACGCGAACGCCGAGGTTCACGCCGCCGTGGGAAAGACCATGCGCGTGCGCGACCTCGCGCATCATATGATCGTGACGAGCAGCAATCTGGCTACGAACCTACTGGTCGATCTTGTAGGCATAGAGTCGGCGCAACAGACGATCAGCGCTCTGGGGATCGAAGGGGTCGAGCTCCGTCGCGGCGTCGAGGACGAGAAGGCTTTCGAGATGGAGATCAACAACCGTGTGACGGCCAACGGGCTGCTGGCGCTGTTTTGCGCGCTGCACGAAGGGCGCGCGATCTCTTCGGAAGCGTCTCAACAGATGCTCGACATTCTGCACCAGCAGCAGTTCAACAGCGGGGTGCCCGAGGGGCTCCCGGCCGAGGTCCGCGCCGAGGCGCGGATCGCTCACAAGACAGGCGAGATCTCTACGGTGGCTCACGACGGGGGGCTGGTCTGGCTGCCGAACCGCAAACCCTACGCGGTGGTGATACTGACCGAATCGAACCGCGAAGCCAACGGGCAGCAGGAGACTGTGGCTAAGATTTCAAAAGTCATTTACAGCCATCTGATTGAACCAGCCGCAAGTGAGGACAATGGTAGCGACGGGTGAATTGAGTCTGGCGCGGCTCAAAGTAGTAGATGGGCTGGAGCTCGACGAAAAATACAGAGAGGCGCTCAGGCCGGCCGAGCTCGTGCGCGACCGCCAGGGGCGGTTGAGGCGGCTGCCGCGCTTTTTCTACGAGATCGATTCGCGCCAGACCGCGCGCGAGACACAGCTCGCCCCTCACTTTTCGGTGCGGGAGTTTATCGAAGTCGACCTGCGCGAGACGGAGTTGCTGCGCGGCTTCCCGCGCTACATACCGTGCGCGGTCGCGCTGCTGGCGGCCGAGCTTGAGCTGTTCCGCCAGCAGGTCGGCACTTTCGTTCACATAGCCGCTAACGGCGGCTACCGCTCCCCGGCGCACGAGCTTGCGCGCGGGGCTTCGACTCATAGCTGGGGCGCGGCCGTGAACATCTACCGCGTGGGCGACGAGTACCTTGACGATCAGGAGAAGATCGAGCGGTACAGCCGCCTGGCGACCAGACTGTTGCCGGGCGTGTGGGCGCGGCCTTACGGGCATAACGTGGGCTACGCCGACGACCACCTGCATCTGGATCTGGGTTACGTGACCGTGACGCCGAGGGACGCGGCGGGTGAGGTCGAGATCGAGCAACAAGGGTAGGCAGCAAGGTAATGAGCATCGAAGTGAAGAAGTCTCAGCCGGGCGCGAAGGGCCTGGACGAGCAAGGCGACGGCGATCGGTTGGAGCTCGCCGCGACCGGGATGGAAGCCGAGTTCTCGCTCGTAATCGACGGCCAGCCCGTTAAACCCGAAGAGTTCTTCGGCGACCCGCGCGCATTCGTGCGCGGCCCCCTGATGCACCGCCAGGGCACCTCTTATCACATCCCGACCGGCGGCGCGGTCTACTTCGACACGGGCGTGGTCGAAGTGGCCACCCCTGTCATAGAGATCGAGCGCGGTTGCGCGGCGCGCGCGGGCCGCTCGCTGTGGGAAGCCATACTCTTCATACGCGCGGAGCTGGACGAGTGGGAGCGGCGCGAAAGGAGAGACGCCCGGCTGGTGGGCTTCAGCACGCACTACAACATCTCGTTCGAGCTACAATCTTCCGAACAGGGCGCGCGCCGCACCATAGAGAAGCTGGCCCTGCTGCTCTGCTACATCCTGCCCGCGCCCGTGATGCTGCTGGCGGCCAACCGGCGCTCGACCGGGATAGGCGTGCGGCCGCGCGGGAACCGCATAGAAGTGACTGCCGACTTCACGCCAAGCTCGTCGCTTATGATAGCGACCGCCTCGCTGATAATCGGCATAGTGCGCGAAGTGATGACATGGCCTTCGTTCGACCTCGACGCGCTCGACCGATTGGGCCTGCCCGTGATCCGCGACTTCGCGCCGATGCCGCACACTTCGCGCAAAGGGTGGCTGGCGCGTTTCGACTGCTACCCGCGCAACCCTTTCGCCGAGAAGATCGACGACCCGATCTGGGAGATAAAGAGCCGCTGCGGCAAGGGCGAGTCGGCAGAGCTGTGCTGTTTGCGCTCGATAGCCGAGCGAATATTCGATCAATTCTGGCGGCCCGTGGCGCGCGTGTCGGACCCGTTCACCTTCCGGCTGATCGAATCGGTCTTGCGCGGGCGCGCGCCCTCCCTGCTTGAGCTCGACGACCGGCCGCCGGAGTACGAAGACGTGGGCCGTCTCTGCCGCTGGGACAATCTCTTCCCCGAGGCGGAGCTGGCGCGGTCGCGTTACGAGCGCGTCTTGATGCGGGCCATCTCGGGCCGCAAGCTGAACCTGGCGGGCGAGCGTTACGCGCCCGTAGGCATGCGCGGGTGGTCGAAGGTAATCTTCCGGCGCGAGGCGGACAACTCGCGCCACGTCTTTTCGATAGACCGCCTCGTCTCGCACCTGGACGACTGGGAGCGCGGTTGAATTCCCAGCCCCCGACGTTTATACTTCGGCTTCTCATGAGCCGGAACGACCTTACGAAACGAAACCCCTGCATAGGGTTCATAGAATCGAGCTCGATAGCCCGCGGCATCGAGGCGACCGACGCGATGCTAAAGATGGCCGAAGTCGAGCTTCTGATGACGACGATCATCCCGCGCGGCAAGTACCTGATAATGATCGGCGGAAATGTGGCCGACGTGGAATCGGCTCTGAGAGCCGGTCTTGCGTCGGCGGGCGAAACGGTGCTCGACCACTTCATAATTCAAAACGTACACCCGGAGCTTCCCGACGCGATCAAAGGACGCGTCAAGGTCGACCACATAGAGGCGATCGGGATCATCGAGACGAAAGAGGTGGCCCCCGCGATCTACGCGGGCGACGCCGCGGTGAAATCGGCTAACATCACGCTGATCGAAGCGCGCAACCAGCCGGGCGGCAAAGGTCTGGTCGTGCTGACGGGCGAAGTCGGGGCCGTGCGGACGGCGGTCGCCGCGGGCGCGGCTTCGATCAAGAAAGACGGCATGCTGATCGCGCAGATCGTCATCCCCTACGCCCACCCGGACCTCAGAAAAAGCTTGATCTGACGATTATCGACATCATAGACGATTAGATATTGATAGGTATTCGTTGCTCACTACCTGAACAACTCATCGACGGGGAATCTCCACCCCGGCACGGCCGGTTCAGCTTCCGCTATATTGCCTCGCCGATAAATGGAAGGGTTGTCGGGATCATTTGACCTGTAAACTTTTATGAGGTCCTCACTAAGTAAATCTACATCCCATACGACAAGCGTTCCTGCCGCAAAATAGTCAGCACGCTTACCGGCGATCTCTTTCTCAGCCGTCAACCCATAATCATTCTCGCTCCTGACTTCAACTGCGAAGAGCGGTGCGCCCTCAAGAAACTTCATACTATCTATGCTGCCAATGTACCATGCTGCGTCAGGGCTGAATGAACCCCGGTTAGGAAGATTTACTATAAACCCGACGTTATCCCCAAATGCGTACCCTCCTCCGTGCTTCTCCTCGTGATTGCCGAGGCTGAATAAAATCTTCGCAGCGGCGCGGCCCGGCCGTGATCCTGTGGGACTCATCAATACTATCTCTCCATTCACGATTTCAGCTTTGCGGCCGCCGGGGACTTTGTAGAGGTCATCAATACTTGCTCTGGCCTTGGTTGTCATAGCTGTTCCTCACGTTCGCATAATAACACAGAGCCGCTGACATGTTTATCATGGCTTGATGGCCGCTTCGATCAGCTCGATTCGCTCGCGCGGGCTCTCGCCGTCGCGCGCGACTCGCTCGATCTTCTCCAGCGTGTCGAACCCGTCTATCACTTTTCCGAAGACTGTGTACTTGCCGTCCAAATGAGGGGCGTTGCCGAAGACTATGAAAAAGGATGTGTCGGCCGAGTCCGGGTCTTCGGCGCGGGCCATCGAGAGCACGCCGCGCGTGTGCGGCGTCTTGCTGAACTCGCCTTTGAGCTTGCGCACCCAGCGGTCCGCCGCGTGGCCCACGCCGCCGGCACGCGTTGCGCCGATGCCGCCCTGCGCGACGAACCCCGGCACGACCCTGTGAAAAGCCGTGTGGTCGTACCAGCCCGTCTCTACGAGCTTCAGGAAGTTGCGCACGTGCTCGGGCGCAAGGTCAGGGGCCATCTCGACGGTCATATCGCCCAGGCTAGTCCTCAGCAACACGTCTCGTCTGAGCTGGGCCACCGTAGCGTCCTTGAAGGGCTCGACCTTCGCGGGCTCGATCTTGACCGAAACGATCTTGACCGGCGTGATCGCAAGCTGGCGATCATCAGTAGGCGCTAGTGATATCTTATCGACTACGTCGAGCCCTTCGGTCACCTGGCCGAAGGCCGAGAACTGCCCGTCGAGCTGCGGCTGCGGCGAGGCGCATATGAAGAACTGCGCGCCGCCGCTGTCAGCCTTCCCCGGTATGCGGACGGTCGAGACGGTTCCGCGCACGTGCTTGACGTCTGAAAACTCGTCGGCGATCTGGCTCAGTCCTCCCGAGCCCCAGCGGTCGCGCGGCGCCTTCGGATCTTTCAAGAGCGGGTCGCCGCCTTGAATCACCCCGCGCGGGATTACGCGGTGAAACGCCGAGCCGTCGTAAAAGCCGGCCCGCGCATACTTGATGAACTGCTTCGTGTGGTGTAGCGCTTGCGCGGGGAAGAACTCGAAGCGAATCACGCCGAGCTCGGTGGTGACGACGGCCTCAAGCCGCGCCGCCTCCTCGGCCGTCACGGGCGCGGCCTCCGCCGCCTGCGTGGCCTTCTTCTTCTGCTGCGCCAGGCAAGGCGTCAATAGAGAGGCTACAAGCCAGATTATCAGAATCACATTCCTGCCGGTCCGCTCGTTTAATGAAACCATCGATCGCTCCCACAATAGTGTAAGTAGACTTTAACAAACGCACGTCGTTAGCTCACGCGCTCGCGGCCTCTTCGACCCCGTACCTGAAGCGCGCGACCTCCGCACCGGCGGAGCTGTCGTACACGCGCGCGACGCCGTGTCGCACCGAAAGGTACGCGGCTTCGGCCATCGCCAGCTCTCTGTTATCGGTGTCGACCTTCATCACTTCGGCGTCGATTATCGGGTTGTGAACCCTGATCGTGTAAGTCGTCACTGCAAATCCCCCGCTCTCATGATTCCACATTTACACGCCCGTCGAAAAGATGTTGTAATGAATTATCGTATGACGAATGATTCGCCCACTATTTACACCATAGGCCACGGCCGCCACGCCTTCGACTATTTTCTAGGGCTGCTCAACAGGCACAAGATCGCCTTCCTTTGCGACGTGCGCAGCGTGGCGCGGTCGCGCTGGCCTCAGTTTAACGGCGGCAACCTCGCCCGCGCCTTGCAGGCCAACGGCATAGGCTACGAGCACCTGCCCGAATGCGGCGGCAAAGTCGTCGCGCCGCCCGAAGAGCTCAACCGCGGGCTCGACCGCATAGTGGAGCTCGGCTCGGAGATGCGCGTCGCCATAATGTGCTCGGAGTCGAAGCCGCTGACTACAGACACGCGGACGCCGCGAGCTAACTGTCATCGCGTGGGATTGCTTTCGACGCCGCTAAAACAGCGAGGCGCGTCGGTCATTCACATACTGCCCGACGGCGAGACTATGGAGTGTGACGAGGCTCAGATAGCCTCGATTTGGTGAGCGAACGTGATTCTGAAGTATTTCTCAAGAAAGGCCGTCAGTTACTTCTTAATTCTCTTATCGAACTCGATCCTGAGCTTGTTTAAGATAAAGCGATCCCCAATTTTATTGTAAGCGTAAAGGTATCCTTGATGATCAATTCCAGCAATTGCTTGATACTCGTGCGGCAGAGTCATTTCTGGAATTACAGGCTCGCCCGCTAATGTTGTAACGCCGATAAAAGCCTGGCCGAACTCCCCATCTCGCACAGAGCGGCCGAGCCAAAGCTTTAGATTCTCAAGTCGTGTAATGCCATGTATGAGACGTTGCTGACCCTTTCCTGGGAGGTCCTTAGATTGGCCCGATATGTTCTTGAGCGGGTAAGCCCTCGCCCGCACCAGCGTCATGGCCGAAAACTCGTATACGGCCGAGTTTGCGTGACTGAACATCTTAACAGTCGAATCATCTTTGTCGAAAGCACAGAGGCCTGGCTCATTGACGTCAAGTCCGTTGGCGGGGATGTCAATCAGATTGCCCGTGGGATCGTAAACCCTGATTTGAACGTCTTGAAGAGTCGAGGCTTTTGACGCGGAATCAAAAAGTTGTCCTGCTGCCCATATCCTTCCCCCATCATCGGCTATGAGTTTTGCAGGGAGGAAGTTGTCTGTATCGATCATTGAGAGGTACGCCCCGCTTGACTCCAATACTGCGATGGCGCCCGAGCGATTAGGCCAAGTCAGTGAAACATATAGCTTCTCCCTGTCCACATAAAAATCCCCGATTTGGGCATCTCCGATAGCCGGGATCATTATCTCGGCATGCTGCCTCGATTGGAGATTATACTTTATGAGTTTGGCTTCCCGTGGATATGAAAAGGTGCTGAAAAAAACATCCCCCTTCACGCCAAATTGGATCTCGCTTATATAGTCGCTTTCAGGAATAAAATCCAGATCAATCGTCTCTACAGGCACAAACCGGATTGAGTTAGACTGGGCGTCGGCAGCTTTCGATGGCGCGTCTTCCGGCTGAGAAGTTATCAAATCAACCGATTGAATATTCGATTTCGGCTCAATGGTCTTATCATTAGAAGCTAATACTAGCAAAGTTGCTCCCAGTAAGATTGCGCAAAGAAAGCAGAACATTTTCTTCATCATGTCCTCCAAATAACTACTCTCGCCGCTATCAAAGGTATTGGTAAAGTAGGCGTCCTACGATTCTCCAATCGGTGGAAGCCTACTGCAATCGATTATCCCACCCCACTTACATCCTGTCTTATCTCCTGTACAGATGGGCACGAATTTGGGCGGGCTACAATTCCTACAATACCTTCCACCCAATGCCCCCTCATCTCCGGGAACACCAGGCTGGGCAGCGATACAATTATTAAAATAAGGCTTAGGCCGTGCTGCCTTCGTTTGACTGGAGATCAAGAATATCAGGCCTGAGAATAAGATAATGGTCAGGACGCCCCACCGGATTTTTTGAAACAATTTCATAGATATTCCCCATTTCAATGCAGTGGCGGTTTTGCTAAATGAACAGTGAAAGTGATTTCAGCTACAATTCGCGAATGATGATACTGCGGCTGGTTTCACGTGTCAAGTAGAAAGCCCTGAACGCCTTTTGCCGCTGGCCTGCGCATTACCTGGACAACCTCAATCTGGTGAGCGAGAGCAAATACGCATCAAGCGATGATGATAGGTGTTTCGACGGCGTCGCCCGCGGGGTTGAGTATGACCAGCTCTTTCAAGTTGCCCGCCCCGTCAAGCTCTCCGAACGGCGTGACGCGCATCTCCTGGCCCTTGACTTCCACGACCAGGAAGTTGCCCGCCGACGCCCACGCCTCCGTGTGAGCTTCGACAAAACCATCAGGAGGGTTCATTCGAATCTTACCGCCCGCGCCCGTGATGAAGTAGCCTCTCTCGTCGGCGCGCGAGTACTGGAAGTTGTGCTCGTGGCCGCTAAAGACCGCGCGCACGCCCGCGCGTTTAAAAAACGGCACTAATCGTTCGATCATCGAGCTGGAGTTTGAATGCCTCGGGCCGGCGCAATAGGGCGGGTGGTGTGTGAACGGGATCAGCCATTCCGGCGCGCTGCCGCTCGCCTTTTCGGGGAAGGCCGCTTCAAGGAATGCCGCGTGGTTCGGGTGCTCGAAGTAGCGCTTGCTGAAGAGCCACGACTGGCGCGACGTGTCTATGCAGACGAACTCCACGCGCGAGCCGTAGCGGAAGCGGTAAAACAGCCCCGGCCCGATCGAGGCGCGGCCCGCGGTCTGCTCGCCCGTGAACCGTTCGTTGAGGAAGAAATTGTCGAGCAGTTGCTGGCGGTCGTCGCTCGCCTCCGTCTCATCCGAGTCGTGGTTGCCGACCGAAGGATAGACGGGTATGCGGTTTATTATGTAGCGGTACGGCTGGTAGAAGGTGAAGAACCAGTCGTCGTCTTCGTCGCCGGTCGCGCCGACAGGGATTCCTATCAGGCTGCGACCGGCGTAGATGTTGTCGCCCGTCGTGAGCAACAACTGAACCCCTCTTTCGTCGACGGCCCGCTCAAGCGCGGCGGCGATCTCGCGCTGGCGGCGGTCCGCCTTCGAGGGGTGGCGGATGCCTGTTCCGAAATCTCCGAGCACTGCGAAAGTCACATCCGCCGCCTCGTCCGGGTGAGGGTGCGTGCGAAAACGGTTATCGTAAGCGCGACCGCTTTTGACCAGACCCTGCCCTTGACCGGTCACGATCCAGTCGCGCCTCTCGCCGGCCGCCCACTCTTCGCCGTTCACGGTCACGCGATAGGTGTACTCCGTATTCGGCTCAAGCCCCGTGACCCACGCGTGATTTGTGGTCATCGTCTCGGCGAAAGCGGCCAGCTCGCCCGAAGCTTTGAAGACCTGGACCAGCGCTTTGCCGAACGGCTCGCTGCGCGCCCCGATAGTTTCGCGGCGCGGCGGGTGTACGTGGTCCAGGTCGCTGTCGTCTACGAGCTTCCAATCTATCCCTTCGCCCCGGTCGCGCACGCGGAAGTAAAAGCCGCCCCAACTGATCAACGCGGCCTTGTGCGTCAGCCCCGCGAGGTAAAGATATGGCTCGGCGTGAAACTCCGGCATAGGTCGCCCCTACGGCTTAACTCAGCCCGCCTTCCTGTCTTCCGGCTTCGTCTCTTTTGCATCTTTTTTAGGCAGCGCGGGGTTGGCGAAATCCGGAAGCGGGTCGCCCCAGATGTAATGGTTGAACCAGTCGAGGTTGTGCTGCATCACCGCGCGCATAGAGCGCGGCTTCGTGATGCCGTGGCCGTACCCTTTGTAGACGACCATCTCTACCCTCACGCCGCGGTCTTCGAGCCCCTGGCGCAGCTCGTAAGCGTTGGCTATCGGCACGCGCCGGTCGAACTCGCCGTGCTGTATCAGAGTGGGCGTGCGCGCCTTCTTGATGTAAGACATCGGCGAAGTCTTTTCATAAATCTCCGGGTCTTCGGCGGGGTCCTTGCCCAGGTAGTTGATCGTGAAAGGCGTTATGTCCGTGTTGTAATAATAGGTCGCCCAGTTCGATATTCCCGCGCCGACCGAGATGGCCGCGAATCGATCCGACGACGTTGTCAGGAACGCGGAGATGTAACCGCCCTGGCTCCAGCCCATGCAGCCGACTCGCTTCGGGTCGACCCAGCCCTTCGCTATCAGGTGATCGACTCCCGACAAAACGTCCCACGCGTCGCCCACGCCCAGGTTGCGTATGTTCAGGCGGCGGAAGTTCTCGCCGTAGCCCGCGCTGCCGCGATAGTTGACCTTCAGTATCAGCGCGCCGCGCGCCGCCCAGATGTCCGACGGGTAATAGCGCGCGTCGGGCGCGAGCAGCGACGGGCGATCGATCCCCGTGGGGCCTCCGTGTATGATGCAAAGCAGCGCATACTTTTTCGAAGGGTCGAAGTCGGCCGGCTTGATCAGCACGCCTTCGATCATCGTGCCGTCCTGGCTCTTCCACGAGATCAGCTCGCGCGTGCCCAGAGTGAACTGCTTGGCCTGCTCCGTCATGTTAGTCAGCGCGCGAGGCGAGAAGCTCTTCACGTCGGAGACAAATATTTCGTTCAACGACACGGGCGAGCTCGCCGAGAAGGCCATACGCTGCCCGTCGCGCGTGAGCGAAAAGCCGCCCGCCATCAGATTGTCCGGCCCCGTGATGCGCGTGACATTGGCCGTCCGTGGGTCGAGGCGGAACAGGTGCGACGCGGTCTTTTGAAGTCCGGTGATGTATATGCCGTCATCGTTCCATGTCACAAAGCCGGGGTTCTCGTCGAACGCATCCGTCAGCGACCGGATCGGCCCCCCCGCGACAGGTATGACCGCCAGCCGCGAGTTGTTGGCAAAGAACCTCTCGTTGCCCATCGCGGTCGAAAAGAGTATCTGCTTGCCGTCGGGCGACCACTGCGGGTTGTTGTCGGGGCCGGGCTGCGTGACGAGCTTCTTGACCGAATCGTCCGCGAGGTTGAGCAGGTAGATGTCGGCGGTCCTGCCCTGAATCAGGTCGGGGTTGACGGTCGCGCTAAAGGCGATCATCTTGCCGTCGGGAGACCAGGAGGCGTTGCCCACGCTGAACTCTTTGTTCTTCGTGCGCTGTCGGCCCGCGACGGGCGCTTTCATCGCCTCGTCCACGTCGATCGTCCAGATGTGCGTGTGGCTGTACTCCTTGCGCACGACTTCAAAATCGCCCAGGTGCTCTTTGCGATCCTTAGAGGCTTGAGGCGCGGGCTCCGTTGCGGCGAAGGCGATCATCTTGCCGTCCTTCGACCAGGCGAAGCCCCCGACCGAGGTTTCGGCTTTAGTCAACTGAATCGCCTCGCCGCCTCGCGGGTTGATCACAAATATCTGGTTCTTGTCGCCTACGCGGTTGCTGGTGAAGGCTAGCCACTCGCCGTCGGGCGACCACTGAGCGCCGCCCGCGCTCTTTTCGCCGCGCGTCAACTGAAACCCATTACCCGTCGCCGTCTCAACCAGCCAGATGTGATTGACGTAGGCATCCTGTTTCATGTCGGTCTCTGACACGGAGTAGGCCACCCAACGGCCGTCGGGCGAGATCTGCGCGCCGCCCGCCGATTTGATCATCAGCAGGTCTTCTATCGTAGGCACGCGGCCATTCGGGTTTGTGGCGAGCGCGTGCGAGAATGAGGCGCTCAGCAAGACGGCAATTGACAGTAGCAGTAATGATCGTTTAATCATCGCTCCAGCTCCTTTCAAACGACGAGGTGCAAGACAAGGTGATCAGGGAATCGGCTGTCCGTGATTATTACCGAAAACTTGAGAATTTACAAAACGCAATAACGCAGGTTCCTTCGGAGTGCGGCGACTTGTCGCCGCTTTGCGTTAGGCAAAACGGCCTTAGCTAACTCGAAAGCGGCGACAAGTCGCCGCACTCCGAAGCAGGTGTCATTGTTCGCGAAGCTGCTTGAGCTTCTGAATCCCGTTCGTGTTATTCGGGTTGAGCTCGATGGACTTCTGATAATTCTTAATCGCCAGCTCTTTGTCGCCCCTGGCCGCGTAGGCTTCCCCGAGGCTGTCGTAAGCGTTCGATGATTCAGGGTAGTCTTCGACGTTCATCTTGAAGACCTCTATGGCCTCGTCAACACGCTTCTTGCCCAACAGCCAGTAGCCCAGGCTGTTTACTTGCGATTGGCTGAAACCCTTTTTCTGCTTGTACTCGTTGATGGCGGCTGCGCCCCTGGCGAGAATGTCTCGGAACAACACGCGCGCCGGTGATCTGTAAGACTCGTAACTGATCCACGCGATCGCCGGCTGATGGCCGCCTATCGCCTCCGAGATTATCTCGGGAATTATCGCGTGGCCGTTCCCGCTGTTGGTGAATATGACGACGCCGACCTTCTGCGCGGGGTAGCCGACGACGTAACAATGAACGTCTCCGTTGTTGTCGCCCCAGTGCCAGAAAGAGGCGCCTTCTTCAGTGAGTTGCAACCCCCACCCGAGCCCCCACGCGACGGTCGAGGAGAGCTGCGTCGAAGCGGGGTTGAGGCAGTTGCGACACTTCTCGTTCACTTTGATCTGCGGGGTGAGCATCTCTCGGACGGTCTCGCGTTTAAGCCCCGTCCCCTTGATCATCGCGATCACAAATTTCGCGTAATCCTGCGCCGTCGTGTGAAGGCTCGCGGCGGCGTTCGCCTTCGGCGGCTTGCGCTTGGCCGTGGGCGCGCCGCCCGAGTTATGCCCCGTCGCCTTCATAGCGTCGTAGCGCTCCTGCCACACGAGGCTGCTGTTGGTCATCCCGAGCGGGTCGAACACGGCCGTCTTCATGTATTGATCAAGCGGCTGATCTGTCAACTGCTCGACCACCTTTTGCAGGTAGACGAAGCCTTCGCCCGAATAACTGAACCTGTCGCCCGGCGTGAAATGAATCTTCAGCAGTTGCCCGCCGGGCCGCCAGTTCGGGAAGCCCGTCGTGTGACTCAAGACCCTGCGCGCGGTGATCAGACTTAATCGCTCGTCGCCTTCTATGTAAGGCTGCGGGAGGTATTTGGTCAGCGGCGTGTCGAGGTCGAGCTTGCCGGCTTCGACAAGCCTCAACACGGCGTATGCGAATACGGGCTTTGTCAACGAAGCGGCTTCAAAGATTGTATTATCGATGACAGGCTCTTTCGTCTCCGCGTTCTTGACGCCGAAGGCGCGATGATAGAGAACATCGGAACCGCGCACGACGGCTATCGAGAGGCCCGGCACGTCGCCGTCCCGCATCAGCCGGGGAATTAAGCTATCGAGGCGGGCGCTCAGTTCATTCTTCTTGAATTTTGCCCTGAGCGGGGTCGCGCTCTGCGGCTTGTCCTGCGTTAAGGCCGGCGCTGGCAAACATAACAACGCAATGATAAGCAGGCTTACGATCTTCATAAGTTTCCCTTCGCGTAGAGACAAAACTAGACTCAAACCTGTTAGTGACGCGTGCGGGTAAAAGGTCGCGTGAATAAGCCTGGTTCTCTGCCGGTCGCTAAGGGGTTTTCTCTTCGAGCTTGTCGACGCGGTGCTCGACAGCGGTCAATCGCCGGCTGTTACGCACTCCAAGCTGCGTCAGTTGTTCAATCAAGCTGTTGGTAAGCTCGTCTATGGCGATCAGCCTGTTGTAACCCTCGCGCATCTCAGCAACCGCGCTATTAACTGTCTCGACAACCCGGTTAATGTTCTCCGCTTGTTGCTCCTGCACCTGTTCGAGCCTACTAAGTCGTTCCTCAAACAGCACCTGGCGCTGCTCAAACTGTGCTTGGCGCGCGTCGAACCTGGCCTGCTGCTCTAGCATAAACTCTACGTGACGCTGGAACCGCTTCTCGAATTCGTCTGCGCTCATTCTAGTTTGCCCTTCCGAGTCGATTTCGCAGGCCGGTGTCTGGGCAGCCTGTGTTATCGGTTAGCTAACCGATAAATGGTATTCTGAAGTATACACCAACCCTCACTGCGCAGTCGCCGGGCGCGCGTGGGCCGCGCCGCGAAAGATCGCGTTCAAGAAGAGCACGTTGAGCCCATCCATGTAAGCCCGGAAATTCGGGTCCGCCGTAAAGCCGATCACTATCCCGCGCCCTTGCGGCTGCACGATTATGAAGGGCTTGAATGCCAGTTGCTTTCGATTCTCTTCCCACAGGTAACCGCTCGAAAGCAGTTGATCGGGCGCCGCATAAAAGGCCGCGTTCACGCCGCGGTCCATCTTGATCGGCGTGAAGATCGCGCGGCCTTGAACCAGCACGTGGACGGGGCGATCGAGCCCCGCCGTCATCCAGTGGTCCGCGTCCAGCTTCGCTCTCAACAGCACGCCGGGCACCAGGTCGGGCAGGTCGGAGTCCGGTTGAATGGAGCGATTGAAATCTTCTTCAGTGGCGAGGAGCTTTCCCGGCTGCCGGCCATCGCCCGCCGGCTGAGGGCGCGCGGGCGCTTCCGCCGACCTCGCCGATTCGCCTTCCCTCTGGGCCTCGGGCGCGGGCGCACCTCTTGTGGCTCGCGCGGCGTTCTCTTGCGAGATTGCAAGCAGCGCGGCCCTCGGGTCGGCCATAAAAGAGACCGCGCCGCTGCCGAGCCCTATCAGGGTTCCCCCCGCCGCGACCCAATCCTTTATCCGCCTTATCCCGTCAGCGCCGAACGCCGCCGCGTACCCTCCGCCGCCGCCTGCTTCGGGGAGAAGCAAAACTTGGAAGCGCGACAGGTCAGCGCCGGCAAGCTGTTGCGCGCGGATGATAGTCATGGGGTAGCCGAATTGACGCTCCATCACGAATCGCGTGGCGCCCGCCGAGTTCGACTGAGTCGGCTGGTCCCACGCCATGGCAATCGCGGGCCTGCGCATGTAGACGACGTTGCCGCTGCCGAAATCGACTCCCGCCTCGACCCACCCGGTATCGGTCGCGTAGACCTCCGCCCCGGTCGTTGTAACCAATCTCTCAAGCGTCTCTCTTAAGCTCGAAGGGTTCTCCTTCACTTTGAATATCAACGTGCCGGACGGGTAGGTCCGCCCCTGTTGAGTGAACGGCTTGTCGGTGCTCAGGATTCTCAGCCCTTCTTTGAGCGAAGCGACGAGCAGGCGGCCGGCCGCGGCGGTGCCCCACGGCGCGAGATAGGCTACGGTCGCGGTGCCGCCGGTTATTCTTCCCGGTGGCGTCGTCTGAGGCTTGACCGGCTCGAAGCCGCCTTCGAGCGCCTCGGAACAGGCGACCGCCTCGACGTTGTACTGCAAAGGCAAAGACCACGCGGTCACGTCATAGATCTCGTCGGGCAGATTCTTTTTGCGCCGGCGCTCCTGCTCTTTGACGAAGCCCTCTTCCATCGGCACGTTGGCGTCGAGCAGAGTTCGTATCAGCCTTTTGGCCGGCTGCGCGAGCGAGATCACGTAGCTGCCCGCGGGGTATTCGGCCCCGCAGGCTCTGAAGGTCGCGCCCGCGCGTTTAATCTCGACGCCCTGGTAATCGAGTATGCCCGCCAGCTTATCGACGGCCGAAGCGTCGCCGCGGCGCGGCAGGATGTAGGCTTTGATGTTGCCGGTGTTGCCCTCTTCGATAGCGCTCTTGCGGTAACGGTAAAAGTCCGCCAACAGCTTTTCGCGGTTTTGAGCGGCCGTCTCGGCGGTCGAAAGCGAGGCGACGAAGTGGTGGCGGACGCTGTCGCGGAAGTGCATGCTCGTCTGATCGCTGCGCCTCACGATCAGGCCGCGCACCGAAGCCTGCTCGTAGGTCATCGCTATGCTCCCATAATACGAGGGCCAGCTAGCGCCGTAGCCTGGATAAAACGCGTCGTAGACTTCACGCGTGAAATAGCTGAAGCCGAAACGGTCGAACCACTTCGCATGATTTTTGCCGAAGAGGAATTGATTCTCCTTCTGGCCTTTCTCCAGGTGCGGGTTGAACGGCACCGCATCGGGCGCGAAATAGTAGGTCGAGTCGCTCCCCATCTCGTGCAGGTCTGCGAAGACTAGCGGATACCATTCGAGCAACGCCCGGACCCGCCCGCGCGTCTCGGGCTGCGTCAGCGCGAACCAGTCGCGGTTCAGGTCGAAATAGTAATGATTAGTACGGCCGCCGGGCCACGGCTCGTTGTGCTCGGCCGCAAGCGGGCTGGCGTCGGGCTCGGGACCTTCGGCGATCTCGAAGTTGTGGACGAAGCGGTCCCGCCCGTCGGGGTTTTGCGTGGGGTCGATCAGGACTATGACCTTAGAGAGTATGTCGCTGGTCATCTGGTCGTTGCGCGCGGCCAGCAGGTGATAAGCAGTGAGCAGCGCCGCGTCGGGCGAAGAGATCTCGTTGCCGTGGACGCCGTAACCGAGCCACACGACCGCCGGCAGCCCTGCGATCAGTTGCCGCGCTTCGGCTTCGTTAGTGCGGCGCGGGTCCGCGAGCCTCTGCATACCGGCGCGCACCTGATCGAGCTGTCTGATATTGGCTTCCGAGCCTACGGCGGCGTAGACGAGCTTGCGCCCTTCCCAGCTTTTAGCGTACTCGAAGATCTTCATTTGATTCGGGGCGGCGGCCGCGAGCGCTTCCATGTATCTCATCAGGCCCGCGTGCGAAGTGATGCGCTCGCCGGGCGCGTAGCCGAGGACCTCTTGAAACGTCGGGATGCGGCTGTCGTAGTTCGCGCCCGGCCAGTACTCGAATCTCTCCTGGGCTGACGCCGTCCATGCAAAAGCGGCTATCAACATCATTGATGAAATCAATCGAAATCCTGCTCGAACAAGCTTGGTCATATTCTATTCTCTCCGAGTTCAGTCAAAGCGTTGCGCGTCCGCCGCTGGGCGGCGTAGAGGGCGTAACCCAACCCGAGGCCGAAGATCCAGCCGTAGCTCACGCCCCACATCATCATGCCTGTTTTGTCGCCGATCGTTGAATTAAGAATGCTGCCCAGGAAATAACCAACCGTGTGGCTTATGAAAAGCACGAGCCACATTTTCAGTAATCTGTCCCACGCCCCGAATCCCCACGCAAAGACTATGGCTATCATCAGAGTCCCTGCGAGCGAGCCTAACAATTCGCCCCACGCATTTCGCAGCGTGAAGTAAGCGGCCACCCAGCCCGCGGCGTAAAGAAAGAAGGCTACGCAGAAGAGCGCGTAGAAGCGGCCCGTCCGCCCCGGCCCTATCACGACGCGGCCGAGCGCCGCCCCGCCCGCGAGTATGAAAAGCGCGGCCCACACGGCGTAGGCGAGCCCTTCGCCTAGAGTGCCGTACATCCAGCGCCCGGCGAAAGCGACGCTTCCGTATACGAGCAGGCTCGCTCCCAAAAAGCCGAGGCTCGCAAACAAGAGCGACTCGCCGAGCGTGGGCGCGCTCACTTTGTCCGCGCTCGATCTGGCTCTCTCGACCACGTGGGCAGCCGTCAGTCCGAACAATTATTTCTCCCCCGTCTTTGAAGTTTCGCGATAGCCGGGTCCGCGAACAATACGCCCCGGCTTTGCCCCCGTGTGCTTGCCGTCTACGACTACGGCCGCGCCGTTGACAAGGACCCATTTAATGCCGACCGAGACCTGATGCGGCTTTTCAAAAGTGGCGCGGTCGGCGATCGTGTTCGGGTCGAAGACGACTACGTCGGCGTACATCCCCTCGCGCAGCAGCCCGCGGTCGCGTATCGACAGGCGGTTGGCGACCGCCGAGGTCATCTTGCGGATAGCGTCTTCGAGCGGGATGACCTTCTCTTCGCGCACGTACTTGCCGAGTATGCGCGGGTAGGTCCCGTACGAGCGCGGGTGTACGAGCCCTTCCGGTTTATCCGGGTCGGCGCCGCCCGCGTCCGTGCCGAATTTCATCCAGGGCTGGCGCAACTGAAGCTTGACGTTCTCTTCGCTCATCATGAAAAAGATGGTGCCTATGCGCTGCTCTTCCGAGAGGATCAGGTCGATTGCGGTGTCGAGCCACTTCTTGTTCTGCTTGGCCGCGATCTCTGAGAGCCGCTGGCCCACGAAGGCTTTATTCTCGGGCTTGTTCAATCCTAAGACCAGCACGCCTTCGGGCGTGGCGAGCTGGCAGAGGTTTTCCCACTCGTTCTTATCCTTCAAGACTTCGGCTTTTATCTTTTCGCGCATCGCCGCGTCGCGCAGGTTGTCGAAGAGTTTTCCGTCGGCCGAAGCCCACGGCGGCAGGCACGCGGTCAACCCCGTGCCGCCCGCCACGTAGGGGTACATGTCGGCCGAGACATCCTGGCCCGCCGCGCGCGCGGCGTTGATCTTATCGATCGCCTGCTGCGCCTTGGGCCAGTTGCGGCGGCCCCCGGCCTTGAGGTGATAAATCTCGACCGGCACTCCGCCCTCGCGGCCTATGCGCATCGCTTCGTCTATGGCCTCAAGGAACTGGTCGGCCTCCGACCTCATGTGCGTGATATATATTCCACCGTATGGGGCCATCGCTTTCGACATCTCGATCAGCTCTTCGGTCGTGGCGAAATTGCCGGGCGGGTAGATGAGCGCCGTTGCTATTCCGAAAGCGCCGTCCTCCATCGCCTGGCGGACGAGCCCGCGCATCTGGTCGAGCTCTTCTTTCGTGGGCGCGCCCTGCGTCATGCCCTTGACGTACATGCGGACCGTCGCGCCGCCTACGAACGAGCCGAGGTTCGCCGAAGCGCCATGCTTTTGCATGGCTTCGAGCCAGTTGTTGAACCCGCGCGCGGCCTTGAAATCCTCCACGAACTGTTGCTCGGCGGGGTCGGCGCTGTCACCGGCGGCGAGCGTCTTTTCGTTGGCGGGCGCGTTGGTCCAGCCCTCGCCCATGATCTCTGTCGTGATGCCCTGCGTGACTTTGCTGATTATGCGCCCGTCGCCCGTCAGAAAGTTATCGCGCGAATGGCTTTGAATGTCTATGAAGCCGGGGGCGACCACCATCCCGCGCGCGTCGAGCCGTTCGCGCGCCGTGGCGGAGGCGAGAAATCCGGCGGGCGCTACGCGCGCGATGCGGTCGCCTTTGATCGCTACGTCGCCGTAGAACCAGGCGCCGCCCGTGCCGTCTACCACGCGACCGCCCGCGATGATAATGTCGTAGGCAGGCTCTTGCGCGGAGGCCGGGAGGCTCGCGCTCACAAGGACAAAAACGAGCAGTGCTTTGCTTACGAAGTTTCTCGAAACGCGCATAAGAGTCTCCTTGAGTGTTGATGCTCCGGTTTTGCTCTTATACGCCGTGGCGACGATTTGTTCAAGTCGGGAGCTAATTGAAACACGTTTGTAGGGGCGATGGCGCATGATGCGCTTCGCGCGGCGCGGGCTTGTCCCTGCCCGGATCGCGCGTTAACGCGATTACGTCATCGTCCTTCGCGGGGAACCCGCGAAGCGGGTCGCGGGCAGCCACAAGGGCTGCCCCTACAGGTTATTCACATTAGCTTTGCTAGATGAACGGGCGGTAGCTGAGGCCGAGCGTGATGATCTTCTGTAAAAGCTGCTCGTACTTTATGCCGCAGTGCTCGGCCGAATCCGCGAAATCTTCGTTGCGCGCGATCTGCGCGTTCGGGTTCGCTTCGATCAGATAGAGCAGGCCGTCTTCCGTCAGTCGATAATCGAGCCGCGCGTACCCGCTCAGCCCCAGCAGGCGGTAGATACGTTTCGACGTGTGCTCGAACCGCTTCCCAAGCTCGGGGGCGAGGCTCGCCGCCTGGGTCGCGACCCCGACCTGCTTCTGGTAGTTTATGTCCCACTTCACCTTGCCCGTCGCGATGACCGACTCACCTTCAGGCAGGTTCTTCATCACCAGCTCCCAAGGCGTGTAGGTCTGGAGCTTCTGATTGCCTATGACGCCGACGTAAATCTCGCGCCCCTCGATAAACTCTTCGGCGATCGCGGGCGCGTTGTTCTGCCTGTGGATGAAATCGACGCGCTCGGCCAGCTTCTCTTCGTCACGCACGACGGACGCCTTCGAGATGCCGGCGGACCCTTCGTCGATAAGCGATTTCACAAAGAGCGGGAACTTCAGCCGGCGCGGCATACGCACTTTCCGGTTGATCGGGAAGACGGCAAAGCCCGGCACGTGGACGCGGTGGAAAGTGAGAATCTCTTTCGTCAGCGCCTTGTCGTGCGCGATCGTGAGCCCTCGCGGGTTGCAGCCCGTGTAAGGCATCCTCTTTAGCTCAAGGTAGCTGACGACGTGCTGGTCGTAGAGCGGGTAGCCGTGAAACTCTTCGAGCAGGTTGAAGGCTACGTGCGGCTTGTGGTCTTCGATGGCTCGCTCGATGACCGCAAGGTCGCTTCTTAAGCCGAGCGGAAAAACCTCGTGGCCGATCTTCCTGAGCGTCGACACCACGTCATACTCGGTCTTCCAGAGCTGTATATCTTTCTCGCTCTGCCCTTCGAGCGTGTCGGGAGGGACGAGGTCTTCGTGAACCAGGACGATCACGCGAAGCCTCTTCTTCGCCTTTAGACTCATAGAGGAATCCTGTGATAACCCTTGTGGACGATGTTCATAGTCTGGACCGCGAGCATCATCATCACGCGAGAGCGCGCGTGCTCCTCGTCGGTCGCTACGCGCAGCCTGAGCGCGCGGGCGCGGTCTATCAAATCCTTCAGCAACTGATCGACGGTGTAATGATGCGCGCCTGTGGCTTCGGCAACTTCGTGGCGCACGTCGCGGCGCACGCGGCGGAGGAAATTCGCCGCCGTCGGGTAGGCGGCGTGTCGCGGGTCGTTGGAAAAGATGCGGCGGAGGTCGTTGTCGTAAAACGGGAGCCAGTGGAGCGCGTAATGCTCGCGCTTGTGCCGGTAATGCTCCTCTAAAGTTAAATTGACCTCCGCAATCGGCTCGACCACCCTGCGCGAGCTGTTCTTCGGCGGCGTGCGGATGATCTCTTTCATCAGGTGGTCGACGTATTCAAGCTTCTCAAGCGCCGCCCATCCGGCGTACCGGTGGCGCCAGCGCGAGCCTGGCGCGAGCCATACGGCGAACGTCTCCGCGAAATCCTCGGCGGGGTGCGCCTGCGCGTACCATGCGTTCAAGTGCAGGACGTGATTGCGGCTGTCCGGGTCCGGCTCGTAAAAATCGGGATAGGGTTTTGTGAACGAGCCGAACAGCTCGCGCCAGCGCCGCCGTTTGTGGAAGTTGTACGCGTTGCTGATGGCGTGGCCCGCCTCGTGTCTCAGTATGCGCATGCACTCGCGGTCGGTGCCGCCTTCGACTTCGAGCATCATCTTGCGTTCGAGTTTCATCAAACGCGGGTCGGCCAGGTAGAATGCGATGGCGATGCCCGGCACACCGTCCGGCGTGAACCACTCTTCGCCGAGCCAGACGTGAGGCCTGAAGTCGAGGCCGCGATCGTTAAGCTCCTCGTAGAGCCGCGCGACGCGGCCCTGTAAAGGCGTGCCCTCGATCCTCAAAGGGAGGTCACAGATGCGAAGCCCGAGCAACTCGCGGTCACTCAGCTCTCGCCAGTCGGCAGCCGTGTTTTGATATTTTTTCGGTATGGCTTTCATCTGCTCAACGCGCAAGGTGACTGAAATGCGCGACGAAATCCTCGCGCGAAAGGCCCGCGGCTTCGGCGAGCCGCGCGACCCATGCTTCGTCCGCGAAATCCTTTTTGCCTAACCGCACCATGTAATCGCGCGCCACCTGATAGCTCTCCGTGTCGACGTCGACGGGGCGACGCCGCGCGCCGCCCGTGGCCTGGTCTACGACCTGGCTGAAAGGGACGGCCTGCGATTCGCCCCCCTGAGTAGTGATCATAGCGCCCGACCCGCCTTTTAGCATGTAGCGCACCGCCGCGTAGCCGAGGTCGCGCGCGTACTCGGCGTCGTAAGGTATCGGCGGGGCGCAGCGCAATTCGTAGCCGATGGTCTTGTCTACGATGGTAACTTTCATTCCGCGACGTTCTAGACGGAGCTGCACTTCGTTCTTGACCTTGCGGCCGAGGTCGATCTCGGTGACGCGTATGTTGCCCTGCGCGTCGCGGTCTACGTCTTGAAGCTCCGTCACCTCCTCCGCGCTGAAATGCTCGGCGAGCGCTTCGGCCATCAGCGCGACGCCGTAAGGGCGGTCCATAGCCCGGCGCTTTATGATCGCCCCTTCGACTATGTCGGCTATGTCGGAAAGCGAGATCGTATCACGCCTGAACTCTTCCGGGATGATCGTGCAGGTCGCGCTCGCCGCCTTGCCTATGCCGAGCGTGAGGTGGCCGGTCGGCCTCCCCATCGTCACGCCGAGGTACCAGCGGCCTGTCGTCTTCGCGTCCTCCATAAGGCGTTTGACCAGCTCGACGCCGACGTGGCGAGCCGTCTCGTAACCGAGCGTCGCGACGGGCAGCGGCAGCCACAGGTCGTTGTCGATCGTCTTAGGGACGAGGACCACTTTTATGGCCCCGCCCGTCTCGCGCTCAACGGCCACGGCGCTGCGCACAAGGTCATCGCCGCCCACGGCCACGAGCGCCTCTACGCCGAGCTTCTTAAGCGCGGCCACCGTGTTGTCGAGGCTTGCGGCGTCGCGCGTTATGTCCGCGCGCGATGTGCCAAGAATGACCCCGCCATCGAGGTGTATCCGCGCGACTTCCTCGATCGTCAGCTCGTGCTGTTCGTCCGTGTAGCGCTCGGCGAGCCACTGAAAGCCGTCGTGAAATCCTATGGGCGTGCAGCCGAGCTTTATAGCCTCGATGGCGACGGCGGCGATGACACCGTTAGTCCCCGGCGCGGGGCCTCCGCCTACGAGTATGCCTATCTTCTTTACCGCCATGCTGATTAGAGACTAAGACAGATGTTTGAACTTGCTCACGAACTCTTCCACCGAGAGGTTTGCCGCCGAGGCCAGCTTTTCGACCCACGCGGCGTCTTTGAAATCGCCCGCCTCCAGCCGGATCATATATTCGCGCGCGACCTGGAAGCCTTCGCTCTTAGCATTAACCATTCGCACGCGAGTCTTGCCCGTCTCGGGCTCGCGTATCTCGTCAAAAGAGATCGGGACCAGCCGGCCGCCCTGTATGCTGACCATCGCGCGGCTGCCGCCCCCGAGCAGAAAACGGATCGCGCTATAGCCCAGGTCGCGGCAATAAGCGGCGTCGAACGGGATGGGGTCGGCGCAGCGCAGCTCGTAGCCGATGTTCTTGTTAGTGATCGTCACGCGGATGCCGCGCCCGCTCAACCGCCCTTGCACCTCCGCTTTGACCTTGCGCGCCAGGTCGACTTCCGCGAACCGTATGTGGCCGTGCTCGTCGCGCTCAACGTCTTCGAGCTCGGCCAGCTCCGCGGGGTCGAGCTTTTCGATCAGCCCTTCGGCCAGCACGGCCACGCCGTAAGGGCGGTTCATAGCTCGGCGCTTTATGATCGCCCCTTCGACTATGTCGCATATCTCCGAGAACGCGACGCGCTCTTCGAACTCCTCGCCGATGACGGTCAAAGTCGCGCCCGCGGCCTTGCCTATGCCGAGCGCGAGGTGCCCGGCCTTGCGCCCCATCGCGACGACGACGTACCACCGCTTCGTCGAGCGCGCGTCCTCCATCAAGTTCTGCACAAGCTCTACGCCGACGTGGCGGGCCGTCTGGTAGCCGAAGGTCGGTATGTGGCTCGGCAGCGGCAGGTCGTTGTCGATCGTCTTCGGGACGTGGACCGTGCGGATGCGGTCGCCGGAGGCCGCGGCGACGAAGCTCGAAGAGAGCGCCGTGTCGTCGCCGCCGATCGTCACCAGATGCGTGACGCCCAGAGACGTGAGCGTCTCTACGACGGCGCTTGTGGCCTCGTCGGACTTTGTCGGGTTGTCGCGCGCGGTCCCGAGCACCGAGCCGCCCTCCAGATGTATGCGCGAAACGTCTTCGATGCGAAGCGGCCGGACGCGCGACGAGTCGCGGCGCATGAGGTGCTTAAACCCTTGCTCGACGCCCAGGACTTCGAAGCCCTCGTTTATGGCCTCGATGGTGGCGGCCGAGATGACCGCGTTGATGCCAGGGGCCGGCCCTCCGCCCACGAGTATTGCCAGCACACTCATATTGAGTCCTGAGTCCTGTTGAGTCCTGAGTCCTGAGTGCTGAGTCCTGAGTAAAAGCATGAGGACGTTGCTTATGGTTCTCACTCAGGACTCAGGACTCAGCACTCAGCACTTATTTTTGACCAAGCTCTTTGTTCTGCTCGTCGAGCCAGCGTTTGAGCGGAGCAAAGTAATCGAGTATAGCCGTGGCGTCCATCTTATCTTCGCCCGTCAGGGCCTTGAGCGCTTCGGGCCACGGGCGGCTCTGGCCCATCTCTAGCATCTGCTTGAGCTTCGCCCCGGCCTGCTTGTTGTTGTAGATCGAGCAGCGGTGCAGCGGCCCCGTGTAACCTGCTTCGCGGCACAGCGCGCGGTGGAATTGGAACTGGAGAATGTTGGCCAGGAAATAACGGGCGTAAGGGACGTTGGCCGGCACGTGATACTTCGCGCCTGGGTCGAAATCTTTTTCCGAGCGCGGCGCGGGCGGGGCGATCCGCTGGTACTTCTCGCGCAAGTCCCACCACGCTTTGTTGTAATCGGCCGGCGTGATCTCACCGGAAAAGACTTTCCAGCGCCATTGATCTACAAGGTAGCCGAAGGGCAGGAAGGCTACTTTTTCGAGCGCGCGGTTTAACAAAAGCCCTATGTCGGCGCTCTGGTCGGGCACTTTATCGATCATGCCGATCTGCTTGAGGTATTCCGGCGTGACCGAAAGCGCGACCGTGTCGCCTATGGCTTCGTGGAAGCCGTCGTTGGCGCTGTTCTGATACAGGTACGGTTTCGGGGCGTAGGCCATCTGGTAGTAGTTGTGGCCCAACTCGTGATGGACCACGGCGAAGTCTTCGGCCGTTATCTTGATGCACATCTTCAGGCGCACGTCTTTCTGATAGTCGAGATCCCATGCGCTCGCGTGACAGACTACGTCGTGGTCGGCGGGCTTGGCAAACAGCGACCGCTCCCAGAAGGTGTCGGGCAGCCGCTCGAACCCGAGCGAGGTGAAGAACTGCTCGCCGTGACGGACCATCTGTTTCTCGTCGGTCTTTTTCTTCTTCAGTATCTCCGTCAGGTCGTAGCCCGGATCGCCCTTTTCGGGTTTGAGCAGCGTGTAGATGTTCGTCCAGTCCTGGCTCCACATGTTGCCGAACAGGTGCGCGGGCACAAGGCCCGTCGCCGGCACTACCTGGCTGCCGTATTTCTTCGCCAGCCGCGCGCGCGTGTAGGCGTAGAGCGAATCGTAAAGGGGCTTGACCTGAAGCCACAGCCTCTCCATCTCGGCCGCGAAAGCGTCGGGCGGCATGTCGTAATTCGAACGCCACATCGCGCCCATGTCCTTGAACCCCATCTCGCGCGCGCCCTTGTTGGCCAGCTCGACGAAGCGCTGGTACTCGTCGCGGTAGGGCGGCGCGACCGAGTGCCACCCGAGCCACATTCTCTTCAGCTCTTCGGGGTCGCGGCTCTCGGCCATTATGCGCTCCATGTCGTCGAGGCTGAGACACTTCCCCTTATCGCCTTCGGGGCAGTACTTGCCCTTGCCGTACTCGCTCTCCATCATCACGGCGATCTTCGTCAGCTCCTCGCGCTCCTTTGCGTTCGAGGGCGCGGGCAAGGTGAGCGCGAGCTTAAGCAGCTTGAACTTGCGCTCCACATCGTAAGGCAGTCTTAAGCCGTCGAACCGGCGCGACTGCTCGGCCAGCTCCGTGACGGCGGCCGTGTACTGTTCGCGCGCCTCGGCGGCCATAGCGTCCGTGTCGCTTGTGATGTAGGTGCTGTTGACCCAGTTAGCCCTTTCGGCCTTGATGGCGAGCTGTACGAGTCGCTTCTCCGCCTGGGCGATGAACTGCTCGGCCTGAGCGACCGTGGCCTTTGTCGCCTGCGCGGAGGATGAGATGGGAAGAAAGCAGAGGGCGATAACCACAGCGGCAGACCTCAAGCGAAAGCGTGGGCCGCGGGCGTCGGGCTTCATAGACAACCTCCGTGTGTCTCGAAATTGAGCGCCACAAGTCTCTATCCTTTTATAAGCCCACGGCCCGAGGCCAGGCAAGCTGCAAAGAGTTTAGTGAGCTATACGGCGCACGAAATACGCATTACATTCTGAAGGGCGAAAAGTCTATGCAACACTTAGAGAGAACCGAGCAGACGGTGACACAGACGGCCGCGATAATCTTTGCCCGCGCGGGGCGGCGGATAAGGGAGTTGCTCAGGACCGGCGGCGACAGGCGCAAGCGCGGCCTAATTGACTTGGAAAAGACAAATGGCTATGCTCTCCCAGACTCCCGGTCACGACTCTCCGTCGCGCGCGAAAACGTTATGTCCAGACCGTCGCCACACGAGGTTACTCAACTGCTTTTAGACTGGCGCAATGGCGATAAAGAGGCGCTCGACAAGCTGACGCCGCTGGTCTACAACGAGCTCAGAAGGCTGGCGAACCACTACCTCAGGGGCGAGCGCAAAGACCACACCTTGCAGGGGACCGCGCTGGTCCACGAAGCCTACATAAGGCTGATAGGCCAGGGCGACCTCGAATGGCAGAACCGCGCACACTTTTTCGGCGTCGCCGCGCGATTGATGAGGCAGATACTCGTCGACCACGCGCGAAAGCACCGCGCGGCCAAGCGAGGCAGCGGCGAGCGCGACCTGTCGCTCGACGAGGCGGCGGTCTTTTCGGCTGAGCGGGCTTCAAGCCTGGTCGCGCTCGACGACGCGCTCGAAAGCCTGGCGCAGTTCGACGAGCGCAAGAGCCGGCTGGTAGAGCTTCGCTATTTCGGCGGGCTCAGCATAGAAGAGATAAGCGAAGTCGAAGAGACTTCCGTAGCGACTGTGAAACGCCACATGAGGATGGCCGAAGCCTGGCTGCATAAAGAGATGAGCAAAGGATAGTTTTAAGTTTTAAGTTTTCAGTTTTTAGCCGCAGAACTAAAAACTGAAAACTTAAAACTTAAAACTGTATTATGACTCCAGAGCGTTGGAAAAAGATCGAATCGCTGTTTGAGTCGGCCCTTGAGCGCGACCCGGCCGAGCGCGCCGTCTTCTTAGACCGCGAGTGCGGCGGAGACGAACGGCTGCGGCGCGAAGTCGAATCTCTTCTGGCGCACCAGCAGCCTACGGGCCGCTTCATCTCTACGCTCGCCCACGACGCCGCAAGGCTCATCCCTAAGCAGGAGCCGCTCTCCACAAGCGGAGGCCGATTCATACCAGGCACCGTGCTGGCATCACGCTACCGCATCATAGGGCTGCTAGGGCGCGGCGGCATGGGCGAAGTCTACCGAGCAGACGACCTCAAGCTCGCCCAGCCTGTAGCCCTAAAGTTTCTGCCTGAGAATCTCGCGCGCGACCGCAATATGCTTGACCGGTTCCACAAAGAGGTCCGCGTAGCACGCCAGATCTCTCACCCGAACGTCTGCCGCATGTTCGACATCGGCGAAGGAGACGGCCAGCACTTTCTATCGATGGAATACATCGACGGCGAAGACCTCGCGACGCTGTTGCGCCGAATAGGGAGGCTGCCGTCGGACAAGGCGGTCGAGATCGCTCAGCAACTCTGCGCGGGGCTGGCGGCGGCGCACGAGGAGGGCGTGCTGCACCGCGACCTCAAGCCTGCAAACGTCATGATCGACGGGCGCGGCCGCGCCAAGATCACGGACTTTGGTCTTGCCGGCCTCGCGGACGAGTTCCAAGGCCACGAGGTACGAGCGGGCACGCCGGCCTACATGGCCCCCGAGCAACTGTCGGGCAAGGGGGTGTCGGTCAAAAGTGACATCTATTCGCTGGGGCTCGTGCTCTACGAGATATTCACCGGCAAGAAGGCTTTTGAAGCCTCGACGCTTGAAGAGTTGATCCGCCAGCATGAGACGAGCGAGCCGCCGAGCATAAGCGAGCACGTTAAGGAAGTTGACCCGCTTGTAGAGCGAGTCATATTGAAATGCCTTGAGCGCGAGCCTGCCGCCCGGCCTGCTTCTGCGGCGAAGGTGGCGGCGGCGCTGCCTGGAGGCGACCCGCTTGCGGCGGCGATCGCCGCGGGCGAGACCCCTTCGCCTGAGATGGTCGCCGCCGCGCCGAAAAAAGGGAGCCTGCGGCCTGCGGTCGCGGTTGCGTTATTCTCTTTTTTCCTGCTTGAAGTCATCCTCAACGTCGTAGCTTTCGGCAATTACTCTCTGCATAGCCGCGTGCCGATGGAGAAGCCTCCCGAAGTCTTAGCCGACCGCGCCGCGACGATTCTAAAATCGCTCGGTCATTCGAACACGCCCGCCGACAGCGCTTATGGGTTCGATTATGACATGGCTTACATCAGGCAGATTAGAGATCATGACCCTTCTCCGGCCCGGTGGGAGAGGGTCGCCAGGGGCAGACCGGCCGCCATTTACTTCTGGTATCGCCAGAGCCAGCGCCATCTAGTCCATAAGGGCAAAGGTAGTATTACCGTGACGGCCGATGACCCTCCGCCGAACGAACCTGGGATGATTAACCTAATGATGACGCCGCAGGGCCAATTAATAAAGCTCCGCGCGATTGCGCCCCAATTTGAACAGCCCGGAAAGCCGTCTCCGCCGACCGACTGGTCGGCCCTCTTCTCTTTGGCCGACTTGAACATCGTCGATTTCAAACAGGCAGATTCGATGCGTATACCACCGGTCTACAGCGATGCGCGCGCCGCGTGGGAAGGCGCGTACCCGGATCAGCCGGACATCCCAATTCGCATAGAGGCGGCAAGCTACCAGGGCAAGCCCGTCTATTTCGAGATCATCGAGCCCTGGTCAAGACCGGCCGAGACAGAGTCGGGTATCGTTACGAATAACGCGATCGAACCGCCTACCAGGCAGGCATTCGCAATCTTTTTCATATCCGTCACCGTCATAGCCGTCATAGCAAGCGCCGCGCTCGCACGGCGAAACCTCAGGCAAGGGCGGGGCGACCGCAAAGGGGCGTTCCGGCTGGCCGTCTTCGTCTTCACAGTCAGGATGATTGGCTGGGCCATCGTGAGCAGCCATGTCCCGGTTCTCAGAGAGGAGATGACGCTGCTGATCGACGCCGTCGCCGGCGGGTTATTCCAGTCGGGCATGCTCTGGCTTTTCTACATTGCGCTTGAGCCGCACGTGAGGCGCAAGTGGCCTGAGCGTCTCATCTCGTGGAGCCGCGTGCTGGCCGGAGAGTTCCGCGACCCTATGGTGGGGCGCGACATTCTCATCGGCGGGATGGTCGGGACTGGCATAATAATTCTCAACAGCCTCAGCGAGTACGCGGAAAAGTCATTGGGGCTTCCTTATGACCTGTTGCTCGATGTAAGGACCGAGAGCTTACTCGGGCTGCGCGGAGCGCTTGAGAACTTTACGCTGACCACCCTCGCTTCGATTCAGTTGGGGCTGCTCCTGCTGTTCGTGCTCCTGCTCGTATACCTGATAGTGCGCAAAGAGGCATTAACGATCGGCATAGCCTGGCTGCTTCTCTTCGCGGGCGTGAGCCTCGCCTTCGCCAACTCTTACGTAGAGATAATCTACACGTTGGTGGCGTCGGGGATGCTGATCTTCGTGATGATGCGTTTCGGGCTTTTCGCTTTCATGATGGCGCATTTTTTCTTGCTCCACTCGGAGTTTTATCCCTACACGGCCGAGTTTTCCGCCTGGTATGCCGACGGGATGATATTCGCTTTGCTGGTCGCAATCGGCCTTGGCCTCTACGGTTTTTACACGTCGCTCGCGGGCCAGCCACTACTGCGCGGCGGGCTGCCGCAAGATTGACTTCTCGGGTATGAACCCTGACAGGTGGCAGAAAATAGAATCACTGTTTGAGTCGGCCCTTGAGCGCGACCCGGCCGAGCGCGCCACTTTCCTCGACAAAGCCTGCGCGGATGACCCGTCGCTCAGGCGCGAAGTCGAATCTCTTCTGGCGCACCAGCAGCCTACGGGCCGCTTCATCTCCACCCTCGCACACGACGCCGCTCGACTGATCCCTAAGCAGGAGCCGCTATCCACAAGCGGAGGCCGATTCATACCAGGCACCGTGCTGGCATCACGCTACCGCATCATAGGGCTGCTAGGCCGAGGCGGCATGGGCGAAGTCTACCGCGCAGACGACCTCAAGCTCGCCCAGCCTGTCGCGCTAAAGTTTCTGCCTGAGAATCTCGCGCGCGACCGCAATATGCTTGACCGGTTCCACAAAGAGGTCCGCATCGCTCGCCAGATCTCCCACCCGAACGTCTGCCGCGTCTTCGACATCGGAGAGATCGAAGGACACCACTTCCTATCGATGGAGTACATCGATGGCGAAGACCTCGCATCTCTTCTTCGCCGAATTGGGAGGCTGCCATCGGACAAGGCGGTCGAGATCGCGCGCCAGCTCTGCGCGGGGCTTGCAGCGGCGCACGACGAAGAGGTGTTGCACCGCGACCTCAAGCCCGCCAACGTCATGATAGACGGGCGCGGCAAGGCTCGTATAACCGACTTCGGCCTCGCAGGACTGGCCGACGAGTTTCAAGGCCACGAAGTCCGCGCCGGTACGCCAGCCTACATGGCCCCCGAGCAACTGTCGGGCAAAGAGGTGACGGCAAAAAGCGACATATACTCGCTTGGCCTTGTACTGTACGAGATATTCACGGGCAAGAAGGCTTTTGAAGCCGCAACGCTTGAAGACCTTATCAAGCAGCGCGAGACGACTACGCCGCCGAGCATTTCCGATTATGTCAAGGAAGTAGACCCGCTGGTCGAGCGAGTGATACTGCGCTGCCTTGAGCGCGAGCCGCAGGCTCGGCCGTCGTCAGTCGCGCAGGTTGCGGCGGCGCTGCCTGGAGGCGACCCGCTTGCGGCCGCGATCGCGGCGGGCGAGACTCCTTCGCCTGAGATGGTAGCCGCCGCGCCGAAGGAAGGCGCGTTGCGTCCTGCCGCGGCCGTAGCCTGCCTGGCCGGGATCATAATACAGCTAGCTTTCTTCGTGGTGGCCGCCGGCAAGACGGCCGTGCAGAACCGCATGCCGCTCGATAAGCCTCCCGAAGTCCTCGCCGAGCGCGCAGGCAGCATAATAAAAAGATTCGGTTATACAGAACCGCCCGTCGATGCGGCTTATTGGTTCAGGATGGATGACGCTTATTACGAAGATCCTAAAATGCACGCTGCATTAGGCAGCAATTTGGAAAAGCTGTCCACCGCTCAACCTCCTGTCATCTCCTTCCGCTATCGTCAAAGCCCGCGCTATATGGAGCCGTTTAACGGCGAGAGAATCTGGTTCACAGACCCGCCGATGCAGGTCTCGAACATGGTGAACCTGACCTTAGACACGCGCGGGCGTCTGATCGAATTCAACGCCGTACCTCCGCAGGTTGACGAGAGCCAGCAGCCAATCGCCCCCTTCGACTGGGCAGCGCTTTTCACTGAAGCGGGACTCGACATTGCCGATTTCAAAAGCAGCAACTCCATCTGGACGCCGCCCGTCAGCTACGACGCGCGTGCGGCCTGGGAGGGAGCGTGCGCGGACAATCCCGACATCCCCGTTCGCATCGAAGCGGCGAGCTACAGAGGCAAGCCCGTTTACTTCCAGGTCGTCTATCCTTGGGACAAACCGCTCAGGCAAGAGGAGGCCGCAGGGCTTTCGGGGCCTAACGTCGCGGCCATTCTCATCACCATTACGTTCATCGCAGGATTGACCGCGGCCGTCTTACTGGCGCGTCGCAACTTCAAGATGGGGCGAGGCGACCGCAAGGGGGCGTTCAAGATCGTGCTCTTTGCCTTCTGCTGCATGATGGTCGGCTCGCTGCTTTCGGCCGATCACGTGCCTACGCTCGTCGGAGAGCTGACCGTATTTTATGAAGCGGCCTCGTGGGCGCTCGCAATAGCCGCGCTGCTCTGGGTCGTCTACGTCGCGCTTGAGCCTTACGTTCGCCGTCGTTGGCCCAGGTTGATCATCTCGTGGAGCAGGCTGCTTTCGGGCGGCTTTCGCGACCCTATGGTCGGTCGAGATATTCTGGTCGGGGGACTGATGGGGTTGGGCCACACGCTGGCAATTTATGTAATGATCTTCTCGCAACGGTTGCTCGGCCTGACCTCTTTTCCCTCCCTCAGCTTTGCGCCCGATGCTGACCGGCTGACAGCGTCGATCGCGTATTTTTCGAGCTCCCTGCCCCGCTCCATATTTGTCAGCATGGGCTTCTTATTCTTAACCGTGCTTCTTTACGTTCTGTTCAGAAGGCAATGGCTGGCCGCAGGCGTGTTGTGGTTGATGATCTTCGCCGTCCAGGGTCTGGCATTTGTCTCACAAGACCCCTGGATCGCGTGGGTAGGGCTGCTCATTATCCCGACCATCATAGTTATCACCGTCGTCCGTTTCGGCCTGCTCGCGCTAGTGACGCTTCATCTCTTCTTCTTCTTGAGCGCCCAGCGCGCGCTCACGACAGACCTCTCAAGGTGGTATGCCGGAGAGACTATCTTCGCCGTGGCGGTCCTCTTGGGCATATCGATTTACAGCTTCTACACTTCGCTTGCGGGCCAGCCGCTCTTCCGCGGCCAGCTACTTCGCGACTGAGCCCATCTAATTCCCGCCCTGAAAATCGAGCCGCCTGAACTTGAAAGGCGCGAGCGTGATCGTCGTCGTCGAAGGCGTCTGCCCCTTCATGAATTCGAGCATCACGTCTTTGATCTTCGGCGAAGAGAGAAAGAGCGGGTCGCTGTGCACCGCGCCGTCGATAATCAGGTGATGGCTGTTACGAAACCCCGCGCGGTACTCTTCGGCGTTGCTGATGGGAGTGCGCGCGTCGAGCGTGCCGCTGATAAACAGAACGGGCACGTCCGATTTTACCGGCGAGCGGAACTCGGGCCCGAGGTCGACCGCTCCCAGCCCGTCGCAGACATCCGGAAATACCTGGTCGGCGAGCTTGCCTAACAGAGTCTCTTTGGCTTCGCGCTCGATCCGCTCTCTCCGCTCGGCCGACGCGCCCGAGGCGCAGTCCATCATAAGCGACATCGCCGAACCCACCTCCCTGCGCGATTCGCTGAGCCACACCTGAGCTATGTAAGAATAATTGCCCTTCGACGCGGCGTAGTAGATCAGCGGGAAATCTCTGGTGACCGTAGTCCCGATGTTGCTCGCCGTGAGAATCTGCAAGATGAACTTCGTGACGATCACCTTTACCTTCTGTTTTGTCCTGGGGTCGGTGACCTCCACCGTGACCGGCTCGCGCTCAAGGCGGTCGAGCACCGTCTTCATCAAACCTAGAAAGTCGGGTATCTCCTTATTCAATTCCGGGTCGGCCTTAACGACGCGGTCGATGTCTTCAAGGTGCTTCTGAATGTTGCCGGGCAGTTTCAACGTGTGGTCAGGGCCTTCGATGCCCGCGAGTATCGCGCGGTGGATGTTCTTCCCGTGACGCCGTATCGCGGTCAGACCGAGGTGAGTGCCGTAGCTTATGCCCCACAGGCTGATCTTGTTTGCGCCCAGCGCCTTTCTGAGCGATTCCAGATCATCGGCGCTCTCGTTCGTGTTGTAGCCGCGCAGGTCCACCCTCTGGAAATCCCGCCAGTACTCCGCGCAATCGCCGGCGCGCTCTTTGAAGAGGCGTATGAACTCTTCGCGCGTGGCCGGCACGTCTAAAGGAAAGTTGAGCGTCTGTATGCATCCGAGGTTTGGCTTTGACATGCCGACGCCTCGCTGGTCAAAAGCGATCACGTCGCCGATCTCGCGCATCGCCATAAAGAGCGGGAAGCGGGAGCCGCGCGCCGCACCTATGCCCGACCCGCCGGGCCCGCCTGCGAGATAGACGATCGGCGGGCCGGGGTTCTTAGAGGTGCTCTTGAAACGGACGAAGGCGAGCTCGATCAGATTGCTCTGCGGGTCGGTGCGGTTTTCGGGCACGGTCAGCACGCCGAGCTCCGCGTCTACTTTTTCTCCGCCCTGCGATTGGAAGACGTAAGGCTTGATCGTCAGATCGCCCGCGCGTCTCTGTTGCCCGTTCGCGCTTGCGGTCATTAGAAACGACGCGAGCGCGAGCAGAAGTATCCTCTGGTAGAGATTCATAATCGAATGCCTCTCTTGTGTAAGATTTTTTTGCGGCCTCTATATCAATTTGCGAATGGGTGAAGATTGTAGCCCGGATCGCCGAAAGGCGATGACATCATTGGCCTGCGGCCAATCCGGGCAGCCACAAGGGCTGCCCCTACAGGTTACTTCCAATCGCAAACTGTTATAAATATGGAGAGTGACTTGAGCTAGTCTTGAATCTCGGAGAGCGCCCACTTCGCCTTGCTCCGCACGCGCCCGTCCTCGTCGTTGAGGGCGGCCATCAAAGCTTCGACGGCTTGCGGGTCTCTTATCTCTCCGAGCGCCCACGCGGTCCGTACGCGCACGCCGGGGTTCTCGTCCTTCAACAGAGTCACCGACAGTTGCTCGACCGCGCGAGACTCTTTCATCTCGCCCAGCGCGTAGACGACCATATCTCTGACCTGAGAATCAGGGTCGGTGAGCGCCGCGATCAACGCTCGCACGGCGCGGTGCTCCCTGATCTCCGCGAACGCGAAGGCGGCGGCGCGGCGCACCCACGCGTCTTCATCCGTGAGCGCCGCGATCAGCGGCTCGTAGGCGTCGCGGCGATCCGTGCCGGGTCCGCCGCGGACTTCGCCGATTGCCCAGGCCGCGTTTCTCCTGACCACGGGGCTCGCATGGCTCAAAGCCGCCGTCAAAGGCGCGACGGCCACTTGACCGAACGAGGCCAGCGCAATCGCGGCCTGCTCGCCGGGCGACGGCCTCTTGAAGCTGCTCATAGCAGGGCTCCACCTCCCGTCCCACTTGCAACCTGTCTGACTGATTGGAGCCTCATCGCCGAGGGCTTGAATCAAGAAGGGTATCGCCGCCTCGTCGCCCGCCGTCGCCAAAGAGCAAGCGGCTGTGGCGCGCTCTTGCGGGTCGGCCGAAGACAACGCGTTAACGAAGTCGCGTATGCCTTCGGGCGCCTGGCTCTGCACGGACGCCGGTTCAGCCGGCTGGACGAGACTCGCTTCCTCGGCGTTCGTCTCTTTTCTGTGCGACTGCGGTTTTGTCGAAGCTGCTGCTGAAGGTGATGGCGGCGGCGTGATTGCGGCATCAAGCTGCCCTGCGTTGATCTCTTCACGATTTCCGATCGCCGTCGAGTTGGGGAACGGCGAGAGTTGAGTCCCGGCGACGATGGCTGCTAGCGTCAGGATCGCAATCAAGCATGTCACTAGCCCTGCCGAATGATACGCGCGCGGCGGCTCCGCGCCTACGAGGCGGTTTATCCTGTTCATAAGTATTCCTCCGTTCGCGGTCACGGCCAACTCCAGCCGCGCCTTTCGAAGACGCTCGACCTTCGTCAGCGCGCGCGCGTAGACGAGCGCGTCGCCGCAGGCGGCCACGGCCATGTCGTCACAACAGTTCTCCCGTTCGTTGCGAATCTGACGCGAGACCCACCAGGCGGCCGGGTGGTAAAAGAGCAAAGTTTCGATCACGGTCTGCAACAGGTTGACCAGATAATCATGCCTTCTGATGTGCGCCAGCTCGTGCGCGATGATCGCCTCCAACTGCTCCGGGGTAAGTCCGACCAGCGCGCTGGCCGGAATCAGTATTACAGGCCGCAGCCAGCCCATCGCCATTGGCGACTGAACTAGCGACGACTCAAGCAACACGACAGGCTTTGAGACGCGGAGCCGCCGCGCGAGGTCCGCAAACAACTGCTGCCTGCGGGTTGAAACCTCTTGCGTATCTCTGCGCCTCAGCCTTCTGGCTTGAACGAAGCCGCCGGCCAGCCTGGCCGAAAGCGCGAGCACCCCGAACAACCAGACACCCACCACCCACGGCAAGAGCTGTTTGACCGCCCTGCGAGTCTTACCCTCAAACAACGTCGGCTCAAATCCAGAGACGCTTGCTTTATGATCGATGATCGAAGCGGGCGTCGTCTGAAGCTTGCCTGCATCGGCCGGCGCGGGGGCAACTCCTCGCGCGAACGATGGCGAAGGCGAAGTGAAGTAAAGAAGATTACCCGCCATCAGCGCGAGCATCATCGCCAGCGCGGCGCAGGCGGCAAAGTAGCGGGCGTTCGCAGACCGTTTGCGCAGCAAGATATTCGCGCCCGCGAGCGCCGCGGCCACGGCCGCGCCCTGCCACACAAAATGTATCAACGACCAGCCGAGCGCTTGAATGAATGATTGCGCAAACAGTGCTTCGAGAAGATTCATTGCTTGCCTCCTTCGAGCCTGTCCAGCAACTGCTCGACCTGGGCCAGCTCTTCGTCAGAGGCTTCCTTCGCGGCCAGGGCCTGCATCACCAACTGGCGAGCCGACCCGCCGAACGCGCGGTCGAGCAGGTCTTTGACGAGCTGCTGCTGCGTCTGCTCTTGCGACAGCCGCGCGCGATAAATCTGCGGCCGCTCGCTCTCGTCTTTTTCGACCAGCCTCTTTTCGGTCATGATCTGTAGCAGCTTCAAAGCGGTCGTGTAACTCGTCTCAACCTGCCTGTCTCTGTCCAACGCCTTGTGCACCTGGCGGACCGTGCTCGGCCCGCGCTGCCACAGCACGCGCAGTATCGCAAGCTCTGCGTTCGTAGGTCGCGGCGCCTCTTTGCCCACTTGCCCGCCTCCTTCGTGATCTCTGACGCGACCCATTATAACGAAAACCCTCGTCAAGTCAACGAGAATCTTCGTCAACTACGTAAATGATAATTATAAAAGAGATAATCTGTCGGCCCGGTTATCGCTCAAGCGTCTTGAGCATCTCGACGGCGTTCTGATTCGCGGGGTTGAGCTCTAAAGATTTCTTGTAGTTCTTAATCGCGAGCTCCTTGTTCCCGCTCTTCATGTAAGCCTCGGCGAGGCTGTCGTAGACGTTCGAGGACTTAGGGTACATCTCGACGTTGAGGGTGAAGATGGCGATGGCTTCAGTGTATTTTTTCTCACCCATCAGGGTGTAGCCGAGCTGGTTGATCCTATCTTCCGCGACCGCGGCGTTGAGCGGGGCCTCTCGCTTGATCTTGCGGTACCCCTCTATAGCTTCGTCGACGCGGCCGGCCATCAAGCTTTCAAAAGGTATGGCCATCTCTTTAGAGACACGCGGCGCTTCCGACGTGTTGCCCTCGACGCGCATCTTCAAGCGGTCGACGCTCCCCTCGGCGTTCTTGACGAACTCGTATTCGATGGGCGCGTCTTTTCTCAGAAAGCTTGTTTCCGATACGGGGAGAAGCTCGAACTTCGGCGACGCGGTCGGCTCCGCCCACAGCTTCCCGTTTTCGGCCGTGACGGTCAGCACTCTGTCGGGGTTGACTCGATACCTGCCGGCGTACTGCTCCAGTATCTTCGTCTCGACGCGAGCCGCCTCGCGCGGCGCGGGCAAGAACTCTTCCCACTGGTACTCGCGGGCTATGGCGCGAATGATCTCGCCCATGATCTGTCCGTTGTCGGAATTGACCATCACGACCGCGCCGTAGCCCTTCTCTTTGTGCACGAGCAACTGCGCGCGGAAGCCTTCGTCCGCGCCGCCGTGCCCGAAATAGAGCGCGTTGCCGTGCTTCTCGACAAAGAAGCCCATGCCCACGTTGTCCGACGCGTAAGGCGTGACCATCAGCGACGCCGAATCTTTCGAAAGCACCTTGTTCGATTTGCCCATCAATGAGAGTTGAACCTCTATGGCGAACTTGGCCAGGTCCGTGGGCGTGGTCCACAGCCCCGCGGCGGCCATCTCAGGGTAGACGTGTATCTTGCCTTTGACTACGCTCCCGTTGGCCCTGTGTCCCGTGGCAGCCTTCTTCCTCGTGTCATCCGGCAGCGGCTGGCTGTAGGTGCTGTTTGTCATCTTGAGCCGGTCGAGGACGGTATCTTTAGCGATCTTCGGATAAGGTCTCTTCTCGATGTCCATGATCGCGAGCTGGGCGATGGTCGTGCCGCCGCCCGAATAGCGGAACCTCGCGCCCGGCTCCATGTTGACGCGGACGGCCGCCGTGTTGGCCGGCGGCGCGCCGTCCAGGATCTGCGGCAAGGTCGGCAAAGGAGCGCCGGGCTCGTAGCCTGGGAAGCCGTGCACGGTCAGCCCCGCGGTGTGGCTCAGGAGGTTGGCGAGCGTGACCTTCTTTTTGGCGGTGAACTCGTTGTCGGGCAGCTTCCACGAAGTCAGGCGGTTGTTGATGTCTTCTTCGAGCGCGATCTTCCCTTCCTCGACCTTCTTCAAGGCGACCATCGCGGCGACGGGCTTGCTTATGGAGCCGGCCTGAAAGAGCGTAGTCTCCGTTACAGGCTCGTTCGTCTCAACGTCTTTGACGCCGTAGGTCTTCGCCCAATCGACCTTGAAATCGTTGATGACGGCGACGCTAACGCCGGGGACCTTGTAATGCTTCATCCGGTCCTTGATCGCCCATCCGGCCTCGCCCTTTATGATGACAGGCGGCAGCAGCCCGACTTCGACCCTGCCGATGCGGGCCTGGTCGTTCGACTGCCCGAAGGCCGTCAGCGGGAGAATCAGAACGAGCAGCAGTATTCTCGATGTCAACGATTTCATGGCTTCCTCCGGTGTGGGAAAGATTCGATTCCAGGTCTTGCGCTTAAGATACGACGCCGCGCGCCGGCAAGTTGCGCGAAGATGATAGCAGGATTGATCGGATTAAGGCATTAGGACCTGAGTCACCTTGCGGGCGATCCTCTCGCGGTCTTCGCGGCGGCGTATGAAGTGGCGGCGGTTGGCGGCGTCGGCATCGACCCAGGTGACGCCATCGATGATTATAAGTATGTGGGTGTTGTAACGGGTCGTCCGGCGGCGCTCGACCAAACGGCGGTCCCGACCGGTCCTTCGCTCTATGCCATTCCACGCCATCGATTATTTCGACCCGGTGCGAGCTCTTTCCTTCGAGCTTATGACTGGCTTTGCGACCATCTGGCGGCCTTTAGTCGGGGCCATACGGTCTATGTGCAGGTGCAGCCCCGTGGCCAGCGTGTCGAGCGGGCGGCCGAGGGCGTAAGTGCGCGCGTTATGCGCGGCGACTTTCTCCCACGTGGAAAAATCTTTTATGCGCAGGCCGAGCTTCGTGCCCGACGCGACGAGAAAATTGACCTGCTCGCGGTTGAGGTCGCGCGCGCGGATGTCGAAGGCGCTGCCCCGGCCGTAAAGCCTGCGGTGCTCGCCGTGGTCGGCGCCCGTCAGGACAATGTCGCGGTCGTACTTCTCGCGGAAGATGCGGCGCAGCTCGGCGAACTGGCGCTGGAACTCGGCGGGCGTGAGCGGCCCGTCGAAGGCATTGACTTCGGTAGCGGCGATCTGTGTCTGCTCCTGGGCGGGGCGGCCGTCGAACTCTTGAGTCTTCCAACTGCCGGCCTTCGCTTCGCTGACGGCGTCGAGCTGGTAACGGTTGATCTTTTCGATGATCGCTCGCCAGCCTTTGTGCAACTGGTCGTCGCTCCTGACGTCCAGGCCCAACTCAAGGACGTAATCTATCGCACGGTCGAACTCGCGCCGCGCGCACTCCATATCGCCCGCGTTAAAGCATGCCTCGCCTTTGCGCATGTACTCTTCGGCGACCGCCAGTATCTTATCGACATCTTGCGGCCGCGCGCCAGCCTCAGGCTTGGTCTGAGCGCTCATCGCGGAAGGAGCTAGACAGGCTATGACTGCGGCCAAAAAAATTCTCTTAAGCATCGATCAGATAGATTCCCTAAACCTTGATGGTCGTTTCGGCCCGTTACCTTCATGGGGACCTGAACTGCACATAAATTCTAACAAAGCAGCAACGGGATTGTAAATTCTAGCTGCCCTCGAAACAATAGTTTTATAACAGATCGATTACCCGGCAGGGTAGGGTCAGACTTCGCGGTCTAAGGCGAACTGCGAGTGGTCGTCGATGAGCGTGGGCGCGGGCGGGATGGCGAGCGCCGCCCTGCGCTTGAGGCTGCGGTAGTAGATGACGAGCGTCGCCGCCATTATGGCAAGCGAGATCAGCGACCAGGTCACCGCCCAGAAGGTCGCGGGTATGCCGGTCAGCCTCGCCATATTGCCCGCGTCCGTGGGCTGGCCGGGCGCGAACGTCGACAGGTAGGCGAGCGTGTAGAGGTCGTAAAACGCGTTGAGCATCGTCTGCACGGCCAGAAAGCTCATGAGGAAGTGGACGAACTTCGGCCTGCCCTTCACCGCAAGCACTATGCAGCCGGCCCCGAACAGCAGCCCCGCCAGCCACGCCAGCAGATTGCTGCCGAACAGCACCGTTATCGCGAGCAGCAGTATACCCGTGCCGAGGGCGACGGCCCGCGCGTTGCGCTGGCGGCGCAACAGCAACAGCAGCGCCGCGCCGTAGATGGTCGTGCTCAAATACCCCGCGCTCGATATGAAGAAACCCCAGCCGCTCGATTCCGTCAGCCCGCTGCCGTTCCAGTTGATCTCGAAACGGTTGACCGCGCCGAAGGTCGCCAGCGACGCCAGCGCGTGGCCCGTCTCATGTATGAAGGTCCCGAATATACGGAACGGGTAGGTGATCACGTCCGCAAATGGAATGAACCAGAGCACGACCGTCACGATTGAAGCGATTATCAAAAGCTTGAAAGAGGCTTTGACTTCCGATTGGCTTTCCATGCGGTTCTCCATAGCAGATCATACGTCCGGCCGCCGGGCTATGTTCGGACGCTCAGACTTTTCTGAAGAAGGCGCCCGGGAGCGACGGGTCGTACCTCAACTGCGCGTGGTCGATGTAGCCGCCTTCGTTCTTCATGACCATCAGCAGTCCGCCGCGCTTCAATACCTTCGCGAACCGCTCGACGGTCTGGCGCACGGCCAGCGCATGAAAATAGAGCAGCAGGTTGTTGCACAGTATCAGGTCGAACTGGCGGTCGAGGTTCTTCCAGAACGCCCCGTCGTAGATGTTGGCCCGCCGGAAGGCGATCATCTGTCGCACGGCGGGTATGACCGCGTAGCCGCGCTCGCGGCCGTGCATGTCCGACTTGACGAAATAGCCGCCGCGCAGGCGCGGGTCGACCAGGCGTATGGCCGACGACGGGTAGCGGCCCTGGCTCGCCGAGATGATCGCGGGGCCGCGCAGGTCCGTGGCCAACAGGCTGGTCTTCCAGCCCTCACCTTCGGGCAGCGTTTCGCACAGCGCGATCGCGAGCGAATAAGCCTCCTCGCCCGTCGAGCAGGCGGCGCTCCACAGCGCGAGCTTCTGCTCCTTTGCGCGCGCGCTTATCAGCTCGGGCAGCACGCGCGTCATCAGCGCCTCGAACTGCTCGCCCTCTCTGAAGAAGCGAGTCTCGCTGTTGCAGAGCAATCCGGCCAGGACCTCCAGCTCGCCGGGCGAGCGAATGGCCTGCTGGCAGTAGGAGAGCTCGTCAAGCCCGAGCTTGTCGGCCTTCGCCTGTATCGCCTCGACCAACTGGTCGCGCCAGGAGGCGTTTGTCTGCCACCCGAAGCGGGCCGCCATAGCCTGTTCCAGAGGCTTGATGTGAGGGTTGGTGTTTCTCCTCATAGAAGCCATGACAGTCGTCGATTTGAGATTTGATATATCAAATCTCAAATCATGATTTTTTCGTTCCGCCTGTCTTCGATTCGAGCTTGATGTCGGTTATGACCATCGCCTTGTCGATCGCCTTGCACATGTCGTAAAGCGTGAGCGCGGCGACGCTGGCCGCGGCGAGCGCTTCCATTTCGACGCCGGTCTTGCCTTCGGTCGAAGCGGTCGCGCGTATCCGTATGCCGTCGTCACAAAGCTCCAGCTCTACGTCCGCATGGGTGAGCGGCAGGTTGTGGCACAGCGGTATCAGCTCCGCCGTGCGCTTGGCCGCCATGACGCCGGCAATGCGCGCGACCTCAAGCGGGTCGCCCTTCGGCGTGCTGTGCGTGCGAATCGCTTCAACCGTAGCGGCGGCCATGCGTATGGACCCAGTCGCGACGGCTGTCCTCGAAGTGACGGGCTTGCCGCCGACATCGACCATCCGCGCGCGACCTTCTTCGTCTACATGTGTAAGGGCCATGATGAAGGGACTATTAAACACCAGCCGGCCGGAATAATCCATTACATAATCAAAGTTTCAACCATCTCGCCTTCTGCAATCTCGTGCGCCTGCTCGGGGACGACGATCAAAGCGTTCGCTTTCATAAACGCGACGAGGTCGGAAGAGCCACCCCACCTCAAAGCTTCGACGACCGCGAGCCCGTCTTTGATGACCAGGTTTCCCGGCAGGTAGCTCCGGCGGCTCGACGAATCTTTTATCGAGCGAGCGAGCCGTGCGCGGACAGTAGTGAGCAAAGGCGAATGGTCGCCTTGCAGCTTTCTGATGGCGGGCCTGACGAATACGTTAAAGGTCACCGACGTTGAGACGGGATTCCCCGGCAGCCCGAAAAAGTAAGTCTTCGCCCGCCGCGCGAAGACTATCGGCTTGCCCGGACGAATTATCACTTTGTCGAAAAAGATTTCGGCGCCGATCTCCGCAAGCGCGGCTTTCACAAGGTCGTAGTCGCCCATCGAAACGCCGCCCGACGTGATGACTATGTCTTTAGATTGGCTCGCGTCGACGAGCGCGCGGCGAGTAGCTTCGGGCGTGTCTTCGACCGTGCCGAGCAGGTCTACCGTAGCGCCCGCGCGCCGCGCGTAAGAAGCGATGGTGTAGCTGTTCGAGTTTCTTATCTGAGCGCCCGCGGGTTTTTCTGAGACATCGACCAGCTCGCTGCCCGTCGAGATCACGGCGACGCGCGGCCTGGCGCCGACTCGAACTTGCGAGTAGCCGAACGAAGCGAGCACAGCCATCTCGGCCGGCCCTATTTCGCGGCCCTGCTCGGCGGCGGTTTGACCCACGTCGATCTCGCTTGCGCGCGGCGTGATGAACTGGCCCGGCTTGACGGCCTCTTCGATGACGACCGAGTGGCCGTCGCTTTTCGTGACTTCGACTTTTTGGACCGCGTCCGCGCCGCGAGGGATTGGCGCGCCTGTAAAGATCTTTATCGCTTCTCCGGCCGCGAGCTCCCCGTCGAATTCTGCCCCGGCGGCAATCTCTCCGACGACGCGCAGGGTGACGGGCGCGCTAGCGACATCGCTCGATCTCACCGCGTAACCGTCCATGCGCGCGCGATCAAAAGGAGGCAGCGCGATGTCAGAGAGAACAGGCTCGGCCAGCACGCGCCCCATCGCATCTTCGAGCGCGACTGCCTCGGGACCTAGCGGCCGGACGCGCTCAAGCACTATGCTGATCGCTTCATCTACCGTGATCATAATCGGTGACTGAGGGTCAAAAAATGGGAAGATTTATATTAGTGCAATGCTTGAGAGGCGTGCAACAATCCTTCTCAAAGGTCATTACGTTTGGCGGTTTCTGTCTACTGTCTCTAAATTGCGGGTAGTATGCTCGGTGACGCTCATTGCCGGCTCTGGAAGCATGCGCGCCTCCGCCTCATTAAGCTCTTTCGGCGCTTCTTTCGCACCCTTCTTGCGACCCAACAACATCCAGATGAATATGCCTTCGACCATAAGCATTATCAGAAAGCTAATCATCGTGAAGAAGATGATCAGCCCCAAATTCTCAGACCCGAACACTAATTTCAACGCCATCATCAAGAGGATGATAGCTCCGAGGCCGAAGACGAAGTTCGCTGTCATAAAAAACAGGAGTCTTTCAGGCCTCACCTCTTTTGGCGCACTCAGATTGACTCCGCAGTGCTTGCAATAGGTCAAGTTTGGCGAGACTGCCGAACCACAGGTTGAACAATACATATTCACCTCTCTGAGCCCATACGATACAGCGAGTTATCGAGTTCGACAATAGCCCTTTCGATTGAAGACATTGGGGAACCACCGAAAACACTTGAGGCCGCTCTGACGAGCAGCCTTAAGTGTTTGGTCTTACTGATTAGACTGGCGGAGGCGACGGACTCGAACCCGCGACCTTCCACATGACAGGCTCCTGTTTCCCGCCCTCTTGACCGGCCGGTTTTTTCTATAACATCGTCGCTTCCAGATCCGCTAACAGGGAGCGAAGCTCGCGCGCGGTCGCTTCCACGGCGGCCGCGCTTTCCGCCCACGAGGGCAGATTGCTGGCCGCGGTTGGGAATGGCTGGTCATACGCCAGCAGATTATCGACTTCGTTCGGATCGTGAAGAAGGTCGTACATCTCCCATTCGTCGGCCACTTCGCCATGCGGGTCACAGTATCGCGCCAGTTTATGACCGCTTGAGACAACGCACCGAACATGATTGGGCTGGATGACCGAACCTTCCGCTATGGGTTGCACTCCTTTTTTCCGCAGCTCTTCGGAGACGTGATTCACCGCAATCTTGTATGACTGATACTCGTTTTCATTCCTGGTGGAATGAGGGTCGCCGGCCGGCTCGGGCAGCGGAGCCGTGATTTCGTCGTCCGTAATGAACAGAACGCCCCTGCGCGGCGCGCCGCCCGGCAGCGAAACAGACTCGTCTTCGACCGGCTCCGTCGAGCCGCGAGCGCCGACTCTTTCGATGAGCGAAGCAAGGTTGCACCCTACAGGTTCCGGCACTTCATTGCGGATGCGCAGGTGGCGGCGAATGCGCTGCCGCCCCGCTTCATCGACTCCCGCAAAACCGAGGATAGTCGGCAGCAGGTCAACGTGGCTGGTAAGCGCGTCGCACTGTTTCATGTTCGGCTCGGCGTTGATATCCGCAGACCGCACAACCATCGGGACGTGCAGCGCCTCTTCATATGCAGTATGCCATTTCTCCATCATCATCCCGTGCGCCCCGCCGTATTCGCCGTGATCCGAAGTAAAGATGACGATGGTGTTCTCTTCCTGACCGCTGTCGCGAAGCGCGTTCAGCACCCGCGCGATGTGTTCGTCGACTACGTGAATCAGATAGGCGTAGTACCGAATGAACGCCGCGACCCATTCTTCGGCGGGCTGTTCCTGATTCTGGAAAGGCAGCCCGCTCAGTTTCATTGCGGCGGCCGCTTTGTGCCAAAGCTGCTCAAGACTGGTTCCCTCACTGATGTTGCCGGTTGCAATGCTCCACCCGAGTTTCGAAGCCAGCGTCAAGCCCATCTTGTAAGAATAGTCATACTGGCAGCGAGGTTTGGTCGAAAGGCTCTCTGACATCGTAGGCGGAGGATTCGCCGCCCCGCTCCCCGTAGGGAATCCAAGCGGGTTCAGCTTTATCCGAGCGGTTCCATGCTGCGGCGGGTTACTGATCCAGCCCTGTTCGGGCACGCCGAGAGGCGAGCGCATATACTCCAGGTATTCCTGCTTTGTGGCGAAGTTGTCACTGGCGACAACCCCGCGGGGCAGACTCGGATATGCGGCGATGTCGTGAGGGTTTGTAAAAGATATTACGGCGAACCACGGCTTGTTCTGCGAAGAGAGATCAAGAGAAGAGCCGTCGTCATCGCCGCCCAGCACATCCGGTCCCAGGCCCGCCGCCTCAGCCCTGTGGGCGGTTACGGCCGAAGGATGTCGATAATTCTCCGTGGCGACAAAGTGCCCGAAAGGCACACCCAGTCCACGCCGCCTGAGGAAAGATGCGCACAGGTCGGCGAATTCATAATCGCGATAGACTCCCAAGTTATTGCTCAGCGAGCCGTGCGGTTCCGGGTAGCTCAGCTCCCAGTCGTCGAAACCGTATCTTTTCAGGCTTTGATCAGGCGGGTTGCTGACGTGCCATTTACCGAAGTAATGCGTGGAATATCCGGCCTGGCGCATCCAGCTTCCGATAGTCGGTATCCCATCGGGCGAAAGCCACGGGAATGCTGGGCTGTCGCCGTTCTTGAATGTGCCATCGGTCTGCGTGACTTTAGTGCGCGTGCCATACTGGCCGGTCATTATTGTCGCCCGACTCGGGATGCAGGCTGACGACGCTATGTAATGGCGTCTGAGCACGACAGAGTTCTGCCGCAATGACCAGAGTCCCGGAAAGAATTCCTTAGCCCATTCTGTGTCGAAGTTCTCCTGGCCGCGCGGTTCCTGAAATCCTGTGATCAACTTGATCGGCTGCGAGAATCCAAACTCGGGGCCGTAGCTGAATCGTGGGAAACGGTACTGGTCGACCAGCATCAAAAGAATATTCTTTCGATTGGCGCGTGAGGACGGATTCAGCCCAACAGAGATTGGGTTGTCCGGCAGGGGTGTTGCGTCGTTATTATCTTTGATCATTTTTCTCCTTTTCGGTTAAGACTTTTAGACGAACCCTCGGCCTAAGCGGTGACTTGGCCGTAACATTAGCGAACGTTGATTCTGAGCAAAGCCTGCGAAGACTTGTGAGACTGCCGTATGACTAATCTATCACCGGCAGACTCTCCAGGTTTGATGTCTGGCAAGCATGGGGGCCGTTGCGGACATCACCAGTAAGCAACATTACCAGTCGCGCATTCTGTATTTAATAATATAAAAAGTCAATAGTTGAGATGCTAAAGCGATGGCGGAACAACTAAGAGTGAATCGAGATGGAATTAGATTGTTCAGTAACTTGAGCTAATTGTCTATCTTGCGTCACGTATGTAATCACCTATACACTACCAGTCATTCCAACATAGGGAGAGAGCGCAAATGAGCGGAGAGATTTCGCGCCGGACATTTTTACGCGGGACATTAGCGGGAGCTATCGTCGCCGCCGGGTTTGATACCGGACTGCGTAGTTGGGTGAGCGCGGCAGGGCTTGAGCATCGGGCGACTGCGCTGGCCGAAGGCTTCCCGGACTTTGACGGCGTGCTACTGCTGGACGAGGCTTCACGCGCGGCGGCAGCCGACGACTTCGGCCACTTAGTTCATCGCCAACCGCTTGCCGTTTTGAGGCCCGGTTCAGTGAGCGATGTGGTCAACCTGGTCAGGTTCGCCCGGCGCAATAACATTAAGGTCGCGGCGCGAGGGCAAGGTCATAGCACGCAGGGGCAGGCGCAAGTCGAGGCCGGCGTGGTCGTCGACATGGCGACGCTCGCCACCGTGCACGAGGTCAACCCGACGAATGCGCTGGTTGATGGCGGCGCACGTTGGCTTGATCTGCTTGCCCAGACTATCCCGCAAGGGCTGACGCCGCCGACACTCGTCGATTTTCTGGAATTGACCGTTGGCGGGACACTCTCGCTGGGCGGCATCGGCAGTCAATCGTTCCGCCATGGGCCGAACGTGGACAACGTACTGGAGTTGCAGGTGGTCACGGGCGAGGGCGAACTTGTGTCTTGCTCGGCGACGCATAATACCGCGCTGTTCGAGGCCGCGCGCTCCGGCTTGGGGCAATTCGGGTTGATCGTGCGGGCGCGTGTGCGGCTCATCCCGGCCCCGCCGAATGCGCGGCTCTATCACGCGCTTTACAGCAGTCTCCCGGCCTTTCTGTCTGATCTCGAAATGTTAATTGACGATGGGCGCTTCGACACAGTACAGGGCTTTGCCGTGCCGGATGGTGCGGGCAACTGGCTCTTTCAGTTGGAGACTACGAAATACTTCTCGCCCGGCGACGAGCCTGATGACGCCAGCTTACTGAGCGGTCTGGCCTTCAATCCGGGCACAGAGTCGGCGCAGGACATGACTTACTTCGATTATCTGAATCGCCTTGCGCCGCTGGTCGCCCTTCTCCGCCAGATCGGCGTCTGGGCATTTCCGCATCCGTGGGTCAACCTGTTCGTCCCTGCCGCCAACGCGCAGACCTTGATCGGCGAGACGTTGTCCACTCTGACTGTGGACGACGTTGGCCAAGGGCCTATCCTCATCAATCCGTTCAACCGTCAAGCCTTCGGCGCCCCGTTCTTCCGCGTGCCCGATAGCCGCCACTTCTTCATCTTCTCGCTGCTGCGCAACGCCGTGCCGCCGACGCCGGAGCGGGCCGCCCAACTGGTCGCCGCCAACCGCACACTCTTTGAGCGGGCCGTGATGCTCGGCGGCAAGCGTTACCCTTTCGATTCCGTCCCCATGACGAGACACGACTGGCAGAAACACTATCAACCTTTATGGGGAGCCTTCGTGAGCGCGAAACGCCACTTTGACCCGGCCGAGATTTTGACACCTGGACAGGGCATCTTCTGAACTGATACAAGCAGTCGCGCCCCTGTGACCGTTCCTTCGGAGTGCTGCGACTTGTCGCAGCTTTTGTGTTAGCCAAGACGGCTTCACCTAAAACAAAAGCGGTGACAAGTCACCGCACTCCGAGGGAATCGCATCTTATTCCGGCCGCATTCAATTGCAATTAGCTATAATTATCTCTTCTGACTGGCGCGGTCCCGAGAGAGTTTTCGTAAAAGCCGCGCGGCCAACTCTGAAGCGGCATCTTTTTGACCGTCCTCGATTCCATTGTGCGACGAGAAGGCGCGGCTTACTGTAGCCCGCGCCTCGCCTGCGACCTCATAGCGTTCGGCGGTCGGCTCGTGAGCTGGCCAAGTGTAGGCGCTTTACGAAGAGATTCTAAGTCCGTTCGGGGCAAGGCACGTCTAAACGCGCCGCCTCCAAAAGATGGCATCCCTCCATCGGGCTTCAATAGCATAGTAGCGCTTTTGAACGGCGAGCGATTCGCGGAAAGCATCAGCCCGCGAGACCGCATGTGATCTGAGCGCTTCATTGTCTCCACTGTCGATCGCCCGTGAAATCGCTGTCGCGGCATCAACGCCGTCAGTGATTGCCCGCTCTACGCCGGTCCCTGACAGCGGGTCGAGAGACCAGGCCGCATCGCCTATCGACATCCACCTATCGCCCCAGAGGAGATTACGAATGGATGTGCGGGCGTCGCAGACCTGTATCGTCGCCCCTTCCGGGATTCGGTCAGAGAGTTGACGCAGGTGCAGGGTTGAGGCCAACTCCTCCTTGAGCCATTGCAGGCGACTTTCCGCGGGTTTAACCAAATCTCCGTCCGTGAAGAGGCTCACTATCTGTCTGCCACAAGCGAGCCGGACTGTGTACCACCAACCCACCGCGCAGGACTCGACCATCGCGAAGGATTCGGCCTCCGGCGGGCCAGTAACTTCGACCGAGAGACAGACTAGCCGATCCGTGAAAAACCGCCTGACCTCTGGCTGGAGCACCGATTGAGCGGTCCGCCCCATCGCCTCCACAACAAAGCCGGCTCGAAGCGATCGTTCCTCTCCGTCAACCAGGCATCTCAGCAGCCACCCATACTCGTCCGGCCTGCCGCCCGTGACCTGCCATCCTCTGAGAAGGGTGACGCCCTCGCTTTCTGCCGAGGCAAGCAACCATCGGTCGAGCGCTTTTCGATCGAGCGCCATCCCATCCCCGGCCTGCCAGAATGAGAAGCGGCGGCCGTCGAGTTCTTCCGATCCCCAGGAAGAGAAGAACGTGGGAAGAGGCGTGTAGGCCGCACGCGAAATGGATAGGCCACAGGCCGCTTGGAGAAGCCCACACACCCTGGGGCCGCACGTCTCGCCGAGCCTTAGTCTCGCGTCGCCGCGTTCGACCACCATAACCCGGAGGCCGGAGCGAGCGAGTTGCCGGGCGCATATGCTCCCGGCCGGTCCGCCTCCGATTACCACTATGGGTTCCAGAGCTTTCACGGGTCTAAAGAGTCGGGTCTCGTTCGACTTCGACAAAAACTTCGGACGCCGCCTTCTGCACAATAAAGCCGAGGCGGGCCGACCTTTCCACCAGCAGCTTGTGGTCTTCAGCGCCTCGTATCCAAGGCTCCGTCGATTCATCGTCCTGGGGTGCGATGTCCGGGCGTTGCGTCGGCCACCACTCAGTCGCGCATTTAAGAAAATCGGCCTGCCACGGCTGCGCCATTAAGGCCGTCAGGTCGCCTGCGCTCACTGACGAGTGGTTGATGCGGAAATCGAACGGCGAGGTGTAGAGCGTCTTGTCGAGGACGATTATCCCCGCCTCGATGCCTGGGCAGAAGCCCTGACCGGCCGCCGATTCCAGCGCGGCGCGCGTGAGCCCTATGTCGGTGAGGCCCGGACCGGGCGCGGCCGGAGTTTCATCGAAATCGCCGGCGACCCAAGCATCAAGGATTTTCAACTGGAATTGGCGGAACTGATAGCTCGGGCCTGCGGAGGACGTGTGCCCTCTAAATTTTTTCTGGACCTTTAGGATCACGTCGCGAACGTCAGTGCGGAGCTTTTTGTCAGCGGGGGCGCGGCTCCGCAGCTTCGGGCTGCTCAACCGCGCATCAGACCATGTCGCATCATCGTGCACCCAACGAAGGAGGCGCACGCGCTTAATGATCGGCTCGATGTCGATATCAAACGATGGCACGCCTGGCATAGGTAGGCCGAAATCGCTAATGCCTACCTGCCGAATCACGTCGAACAGGGTGACAGGGCAATTAATAGCCGGAGCATAATCCGGCGGGCCGACGACCACCCACGCGCCCTCTTCAGCCATAACGGGCGTAGAGGTCGGCGAAAGCTGTATCTTCGCGGTGACCGGCCCGTCCGCTACATCGTCGTGCCATTTTGGATTCCGGTAATACGTGTTCGGGAATACGCCGAGCGGCACGCCAGCCGGGGCGCTTGAGAATCCTTTGCCACCCAGAACGATGAGCCGGCCCTGTCCGTCAGTCTTCAGTTGCCCCAACTCAACATTGACCTTAAAAGGCGTGCCGTTCGGAGCGGTCGTCGCATAAGGCCCGATGAAGGGCGCGCTGGCAGCGCCGGCCCCGCTGATGTTCTGCGCACCGCCTTTGATCACCATAGACTCATTGGCCGCGAGGACCTGCGGGCGCACGGGAGCAATGGGCGGTTCAGCGGGGCGAGTCACAGCAGATTTTTTGTTCACCAAAGTCACCGTCCACGTTACGGTCGCTGACGCTGGAAGGTTTGCGGGACGCCAATTGGTCCCATCATCCGATTCAAAGATGTGGAATCGCGCGCCCTGTTTCCTAACCTTCTTGCGCGTAGCGTCCTTAAAGCGGGTCACGGGCGTCAGGGTCCCGTCAGGCTTCAACTCGCCAGGATCGTCGCCGGGTCGTTCCGGGGCCAGGAAGAAGTTGGGGTCTTCACCCAGGCGAGCAATTCCGATGGATGGGAAGATACGGTATCTCATTGCAAAAGCCTCCAAGTTATAAGCGATCAACCATTAGGCGGAGCGGTCGGCGTAACCAACTTGCGCCTCCGTTTGTCGAAGTTTCGCAAGTTAATCAACGAGACCGCATGGTCAGGGAAGGAGCCGAAATCGGCCGATTTTTCTATTGCGACGTAGACGCCTGCTAACTGGTCGAGCATGCGTAGATGGTTAGCTACCAGCTCCTTGTCATCGCTCGACCCCAGTATGGAAGGGTCCAGATCAAATGGCGGTCCGGCATTACCGCCCGCACCGTCTGATCGCATCGGCAGTCCCATTATGAGGAGTGACAAAGACGAAATGACTTGCTGCATCCCGTCGACTGCCATTTTGGCGAGAGCAGCGCGCAAGCTAACGCCCCCATCGCTCGGGCGGGGCGTGACAAGGGAATGATAAATTGTTAACACCAACAGACTATATTGCAGGCTGAAGACCTCGCCCCATAGCCGCGTGTATGAGTGCGAAATGACTTCGCCGCCCAGGCCGCCGTGTTTGCCCAGAGTCGGGGATTTAGCTATAGGGATGGCGGTGATAATGCCGCCCTCGAACGCCTTGACCACCTCCATGAATTGGGCGAAGTGTGATTGCTCCGTATCAGACAGCCCCTCACCCTGCTTGGCGATCTTATCCAGGGCGTCACGGGCCTCTGATCGATTATGCGCGGTGGCCAGGATCACGCCGGCTTTAGACACTTTCCATTCCTGCGGGAGGGCTTCAAAGCGCGCTACTTCCGCGGGGTCCTTCAGGTCTTTGTCAGAAATGTGTGGGTTCTTAGGAAGCGGCGCGAACGTCGCATAGTCTATCTCGCCGGCAGCCTCTTCCGGCGATAAAAACATCCACCTTAGCAGCTCATAGATTGCTCCGACTCTGTGAGGCTCGACGCCGGCATCGGCTTTGGCAATCTTGACCAGCTCATCGACTTTTGCCGCGATTTCCGGAGGGACTTTCTCGGGCTTTTCGGCAGCCACGTACTTTGCCAGCGAAATCTTGCCGACCCCTTCCAGCACAAACGGCAAAGGGTTCTTATCGCTTGCTTGGCGCAGGATGTCACGCTGCATATAAAATGCGTCGCGTCCGCCGAGCAGCAATAGCAGATTTTGGACAGTCGCCAGATGGCCCATCTCTTGAATAGCGATAATGAGCAGCTTTCTGAAGTAGTTAATTGAGTCCGAGGCGGGCTCGTCGGGCACGGATATCGCCGCGTACAGGTATTGCGCCATCAGCGCATGCTCGACTTCCGCCGCGAGCTTTAATAACTCGATGGCTAACTCGCGCGCGGTGTCGACTCCTTCGACGACCGGGATACCGACCTCAAAAATAGTTCTATGCAGGTCGCCCAGGCCCTCGGGAGCAGAGGAAGAATCCCTCGCCGCCCGCTCCCGCATCTCTTCCATCCGTGTAGAAGGCTTATACCACCTGATACGAGTCTGAACGCGATCCATGGAGAGTCCTTCCTCGAACAGTTTTTGTCGCTACACAATAGAATGATGTTTACCCCCGTTTTATTTCACACGTATCTGAAGCGGAGACGGATAAGGCGAGGTTGCGTACTAAGAGGTAGTCTGAAAAGCCCCGTAGGGGCTCTATGTCTGTAGAACAATAACGTAAATGCGCCCCAACTCCGTAGGAGTTGGAAGGACTGCCTGGCGATCAACTACAAACATCCGGCTCCTACGGAGCCTAGTAAGTCGCCACTTCTCAGACGCGCTCTAAGATGTACAAGAGGAATCGAAAGTGTTTAAAGGGAGTTCAAGAAAACAAGAAGCGGCAAAGAAATACGCGCTTGCAACCGAACGCGGCGCACAAGGCTCCTCATTTCAAGCGAGCCGTGGCCGTGGGTCGGTTGCAAGCGCTGATTAGGTTATTTGCTTTCCTCCTGCTAATCTATTATGCAGACTGGTGGAAGAAGCAGACCAGATCCTTGAGTTGGAAGTCGTCAAACTTATTGGTGTTTGTAGAACCGGGCCAACCTACAGCGTCAATCTGGATCTCGTTGTTCCCGTCGTGAAGGGTGCCACCGCTTACTGCGATCATCTGGGTATACCAGTATTTAGCGGTGTCGTCCCTCTCCGCGTTATTCAAGCCACCGTAGGGGTGTATTTGACCCACAACCTGGTTGTTGATCTTGACATCAACAGCGGTGGTTGCGTAGGTAAGTCCTCGAACATTAAAGATCAGGAGCGCAGTCTCATCCGACCGACGTCCCCCGGTGCCGAACGTCTTTTCCCATACGGGCAGTGAGTCGCCAATTGTAACCGGCGAATCTCCGACAATTTGAGTGAAATCACATAGTACGGGCATTTCTAAATCTCCTTTGTGAAATAGATTAACTTTCGTCAAGCAAGCGCAGGAGCCCACCAGCGCAGTGAAGTCCTCTTAACTTGCTGACACCTCTTGAACGGCCATTGCCGCTCACCTAATAACGCGATAAATCCTCGACAATCCCTCCATCTCAAAAGCAACTTCTTTTTACACCAGGGAATCTTGCTGAAGAATCGAGCCGAAGGGTATATAATCTGCGCTGGTTTTGGGGTTCTCCCAGGAAAGGTGGGGCGGGATAGATGGAGCCGTCACTTGACCAAGTGACCCAACTTCTCTTGGATTGGAGCGACGGGAAACGCGCAGCGCTCGACCAGCTTATTCCTCTAGTTCACGATGAATTGCGCCGGCTCGCCCGGCGTTACATGAGGCGAGAGCGGGCGGGTCACACACTCCAAACGACTGCGCTTGTCAATGAAGCCTATATGCGTCTTGTCGACCAACGGCACGTGCGCTGGCAGAATCGGGCGCATTTCTTCGGCATAGCAGCGCAAATCATGCGACGGATACTTGTCGATTACGCCCGCACTCGGCACTATGACAAGCGGGGCGGCAAAGCAGTCCATGTGTCATTGGACGAAACGGCTCTCGTGTCACAGGACCCGCAGGCCGAATTGATAGCGGTCGATGACGCCCTGACCGACCTCGCCATACATGACCCGCGCAAGAGCCGAATCGTCGAGCTGAGATTCTTCGGCGGGCTGAGCATAGAAGAGACGGCTGAGGTGATGGGCATTTCTCCAACTACTGTTCAGCGCGAGTGGAGGTCGGCAAAGGCATGGCTGCACCACGCAATCAGCGGGGGGGCGCTCGATGAAGCCTGAGCGTTATCAGAAAATCGACGAGGTATTTCAAGCAGCCCTGGAACGGGACGCGGATCAGCGCGCCGCCTTCCTGAACGAAGCCTGCGCTGGCGACCCCGCGTTGCGACGCAAAGTAGAGGCGCTGCTTGCGTCTGATCAACAAGCACAAAACTTCATCGAAGCGCCCGCGATTGAAGTCGCCGCTCTGCTGCTTGCCGATGAGCCCGATACGGTGATTGAGGGGTGCATCGGCCCGTACAGGATTGTTGACCTGCTCGGCTCCGGCGGTATGGGGCAAGTCTACCTGGCGGAGGACCCCAGGCTCGGCCGTAACGTCGCCTTGAAGCTTTTGCCGGATGGTTTCAGCCATGATGAAAAAAGTATGCGCCGCTTTCGGCAAGAAGCCCGCGCGGCCTCGGCGCTAAATCACCCGAACATAATCACGATACATGAGTTCGGAGAGATGGACGGGCGGCAGTATATCGTGAGCGAGTTCGTTGAGGGGCATACTCTGAGACAGGTGATGGCGAAACGCGCCGTGAGCCCGGTCGAAGCGCTCGACGTGGCAGTCGCCGTAGCAACCGCTCTGGTCGCCGCCCACCGGGCTGGAATAGTGCATCGAGACATCAAACCCGAGAATATAATGTTGCGGCCTGACGGCTACGTTAAGGTTTTAGACTTTGGTCTGGCAAAGCTCATCGGCAGCAAACCCGCTTTCGAGAGAACTGAAGATTCCAACACCGACCCTGGCTTCGTGATGGGGACAATCAGCTATATGTCGCCGGAACAGGTGCGCGGTCTTGAGGTCGACGCGCGAACGGACATCTGGAGCCTGGGCGGGGTGCTCTACGAGATGGTCGCCGGGACAGCGCCATTCGTGGACAGGACGACAAGCGACCTCATCGTGTCGATACTGGAGCGCGAGCCGCCGAAGCTGTCTCTCGATTCGTCAGCGGCTTCGTCCGAGCTTCAAAGAATCGTAAACAGATCCCTCGCGAAGGATAGGAACGGCCGGTACCAGACCGCGGACGAGATGCTGCGCGACCTCCGCCAACTCAAGCGCCAGCTCGAACTCCAGCCCCGTCCGGAATGGGTGACGAGCAAAATAGAGGCGATCAAACTGCGAGTTCCGCCAATTGAAAAGGCGACAGGCATTGAGCAGGTTCAAGACACAAACGCCGTGACAGGGTTCATAAGGCGTCACAAGACACGTCTTCTAATTATCATAGCCGCAATGATCGCCACGTTGGCAGTCGTCTTGATCGGCTTGAGGAATATTGGCGACCGGCCAATCCATATGAGCCGATCACAAATGCCTTTTCAAATCGGCAAAATCATCAGGCTGACTACATCAGGAAACGTCACGCGCGCTGCAATCTCTCCTGATGGCAAGTACGTCGCTTATATAACCGACGAATCCGGACTACAGAGCCTGGGGGTCCGGCAGGTGGCTACGACTGTTCATCGGGTGATCATACCACCTTCTAGACTCTGGTTGACTGGAGTCACCTTCTCGCCTGACAGCAACAGCATCTATTATAGCGCCGGTGAAACGGAGACCAGCACACGCACGCTTTATCAAATCTCGGTGTTGGGAGGACCTGCAAGAAAGGTCGTGACAGACATCGACTCATCTATAACCTTTTCGCCTGATGGCGCGCAATTCGCCTTTATGCGATTTAGCCCGAGCAACCAGGAGCGCGCGTTGGTGCTTAGCAACGCGGATGCGTCGGGCGAACAAGTTCTGGCAGTAAGCAAACCTCCCAACCTATTCTCCGATACTGGGCCGGCCTGGTCGCCCGATGGTAAGACGATCGCCACTACCGCTCTCAGGGAATCCGAGACCGGCGCTGAATACATGACGGTAATTGAAGTTCATGTGGGGGATGGCTCGCAGAGGCTTATAACGCCTTTGCAATGGCGGTGGATAGGGCAGGTCCAGTGGCTCAGAGACGGCGCCGGACTGGTCATGCCAGTGGCGGAAAACGAATCGAGGACAGGCCAGTTGATAGAGCTTTCGTATCCGTCTGGCGAGGCGCGTAGATTAAGTAATGAACTGGGCAGCTATCTCTACAGCCTCAGCTTATCGGCGGACTCGACTTCTCTGGTCGCAGTCCAGCGCGGGCGATTGGCAAACATCTGGACGACCGCGCAAAGCGGCGACCTTAGACAGGCGAACCAGATAACGCGCGGTTCCGGGCGCTACTACGGCATCTGTTGGACCGCGGACGGGAGATTGATTTACGTCTCTGATGAAAGCGGTAACTTCGACCTGTGGATAATGGAATCCGATGGCACCGGTCAAAAACAACTCACGATAAATCCTAACATAGACTATTCGCCTGCTGTCTCAGCAGACGGCCGTTACATTGTTTTTGTTTCTAATCGCACGGGCAGCTTTAACATCTGGCGGATGGATATGGATGGCGCTGACGTCAAGCAACTGACTACCGGCAGTTACAAGGAAGCCCCGCAATGTTCGCCCGACGGGACCGTGTTGTACACGAACTTCAATACCACGCAGCCTACGCTGTGGAGAGTCTCTATAGACGGAGGCGATGCTGTTCAGCTCAGGGGTCTGCCCATCAAGTTTCCTGTCATCTCTCCTGACGGAGGGCTGATTGCCGGCGCTTACAACTCCGGGCAGTCCTGGCAAGCCGGGGTCTTTGATCTAAGGGATGACTTGAATAGTCCCACGAAGACTCTCGGTATCCCGGCAGGAGCCTGCAAACTCATGAAATGGAGTCCGGATATGCGCGCCGTAGCTTATGTTCGCTCGGAGAATCACGTCGATAACATTTGGAGTCGTTCAATTGAAGGAGGCGCACCAAGGCAGTTGACCGACTTTAAGGATTACCAAATCCTTGCGTTTGACTGGTCACGAGACGGCAGCCGTCTCGCCTGCATACGCGGCGCGGTGATCCAGGACGTAGTTCTTCTGAGTTCTCAATAAGAAGGAGGAAAGCATGTCTAAACTTCGTGGACTTTCACTGGCCATCGTAGCTTGTGCTGTTGTGCTCGTTGGCGATAGCTCGTACATAAGTGCTCAGAGCCGTTCTGAAGGTAAGCTCATTGTCCGCTCCAGCGAACGGACAATACTTGATCTGAAAGCGCGAACCCAGAATGTTGGCACCCTGGTGCTTAACAAATTCCAGGGTTCGCCTCCGACATGCCGCCCCGGTGCCCCTGGCTCAGCGGAGAGTGTGGCTCGTCTAAAGAAGCGTCTAGGAATAGAGAAACTCTCTCAACTCGGTATTCTAGTCAGTCCGGCCAGGAAGGATTTAGGCCTCCACCTGTTCTGGCTGGAGATCCGTGCTGGCAACAAAATCTTGTTCAGGACGAAACCGGAATGCACGGGCTGTTCAGTCACATACAAGGCAATAGCCGCTTCTCAATCCAGGCGTTCGGGTTACGTGTTTGCGTTGGACAGGGAGGCATTGGCTGTGGGCAACGAGTTCTTTGTCCCAGAAAACAGCATTCTTCTGAAAGCAAGCGGCCACAATGGAGCGGTGACTACTTTCACATTTATCAAACTGACAGATGCCGCAGATAGCTCTAAGAACTGATGAAGCGGACCGTGTAGTGCAGCCCGCGTCGGCAAATGGTGATCCTCACGGTCCGCTCCTCAAATCATCTCCGGGTTCACCGCTCCATCAGTAGAGGTAGTCAAAAAGAGCTGAGTTATGACCAAATCATGTACTTAGCAAACTCTATTTTGATGCTTTATTCAGGCTTAGTTAACCTGAGTATTGAGTTGAAAGGATGGGTCGCCATAGTTCCAAAGGTGTATAGAATGGAGTTGCTACACTCAATCTATCACTCGGAGGACGACCCATTTGCCTTCTATTATAGACCGGTTGACTGATATCTACTGCTTCGT
>DATFGQ010000031.1:0-22378 GCA_035249305.1 Blastocatellia bacterium
CGCTTGCCGTCGAAGCGAGCGTGCTTCACAACTTCATCTGGCACAGGAAGTGGACCTGGGCCGACCGCCCGCGCGCGGGGGCTGTCGCGATGCTCGTGCGCTTCAACCTCACCAACGGCGTCTTGTGCCTGACGACGAACCTCGCGCTGATGTTCGTCTTCGTAGACAAGGCGGGGCTGCCGGCATACATCGCCAACCTCTGCGCCATCGCCATCTGCTCGCTGCTGAACTTTCTGTTGTCCGATCGATTCGTCTTCGTATGACTAAAGCCTCTCCCTAACACTCCTTCAGCACAGATTAAGCTTGACTTGAGCATGAGCACAAATTAAGATTTCAGCCGCTTGAGGATCAGGTCTTAAATCATGTGGCAGGCAAGCACCGGCACCACAGCTTGCGAGAACATTTAGTCACAAAACGAGCCAAGGGGAGAAACAAGTGGTTACCCGAAACACTCACACTACCCCCCCTACCCCTTCGCTAATGAAAATCTATTCGGGCATGAGTAATGCGCTCGCGCCCGCTCGATTCCGCCACTCGGGATTAAGAATTGTTTAACGTCATGGGAGGACCAGATTAAGATGAGAAGTACTAAGAGATTGAAGCGCACTCGCCCGGCGCTGATAGTAATCACGCTGGCGTTCTTCGTCCTGGCGCTCTCGCTTTCGCCGAACACCGTGCTGAAGACGAGCGCGGCCAGGGCCATCAAAGCTTCCAATCCGCCTTCGAAAAATGTCCCGGCTGCTCGGGCATCGGCCTTACCACAGGGCCAGAAGTCCGCGGGCGAACCCCAAGAGTTGGACCCGGACCTGCCGCCGATGGCGTACGGCGTGATCGACAAAGAGGCTTACCTTCTGAAGCGCAACGAGAACATAAACTTTCTGCGCGGCATCCCGTACCCGGCCGATCGCCCTAACCCCCGCATCAAGGCCATCGAAGAGATGCTGCGGGCGAGGGAGATAAACGCGCCTCTTATCAACAGCGGCACCTGGACCGAGATAGGTCCCGCGCCGCTGCCCAACGGGCAGACCGAAGGCGTGCAGACGCCCGTCAGCGGCCGCACCATTGCGATCGCCGTCCACCCTACGAACCCGAACATCGCTTACGTAGGCACGGCGCAGGGCGGCGTCTACCGCACGACCGACGGCGGCGATAGCTGGAAGGCCATATTCGACAGCGCGCAATCGCTGGCCGCCGGCTCGATATTCATAGCGCCGTCGCAGACGACTACAGTTTACGTAGGCACGGGCGAGCCGGGCGGCTCTTGCGACAGCTTCTTCGGCGTCGGCCTCTACAAGATCACCAACGCCGAATCGGCGACGCCTACGCTCAACGGGCCGCTGAACCCCGGCGGCATATTCACCGGCCGCGCGATAGGCGACGTGGTCGTTCACCCGACCAACCCCGACATAATATTCGTCAGCACGGCGTCGGGGATAGGCGGGCTCAACTGCGAGGCGTTCGGCGGCGGCACGGTCCCGCCGCTGCCCGGTCGCGGGTTGTTCCGCTCGACAGACGGCGGCGCCTCGTTTACAAAGATGACGACGGCGACCGGGACGAACATTCTCGTAGGTAACTTCCCCCATAACGAAATAGTGATCGACCCGGCCAACCCTAACCGCGTCGCGGTGGGCGTCAACGCGCCGATAAGCCCCGCTGGAGGCGGCACGGGCGGCGGCATCTACGTCTCGACAGACGCGCTGGCCGCAACGCCCACCTTCACGCGCACGCTGTCGCTTGAGAGCGTCAGGATAGAGCTTGATCTTCACAGCTCCGGCGGCACCGTCAACATCTACGCGGCGTCTGGCGAATCTAACGGCAGGCTGAGAAGGTCTACGGACGGCGGGGCCACGTGGTCTGGAATACTCACCGCGGCCAACGGGTTCTGCGGCGGCCAGTGCTTCTATGACATCGCCTTAGCGATCGACCCTACGAATCCTAATATCGTGATGCTGGGCGGCAACGTCACGGGCGCGGCGACCAAACTGATCGCCAGATCGACCGACGGCGGCGCGACGTTCACAAACGTCGCGACGGGAGTTCACGCGGACAACCACGTCGTCACGTTCGCGCCGTCCAACAACCAGGTCGGTTACATGGGGACGGACGGCGGTATATATAAAACGACTAACAACGGCACGAGCTGGACCAGCCGCAGCATAGCCGGCTACAACGCGACGCAGTTCATGAGCATCGCCGTCCACCCTTCAGACTTCTTCTTCACGATCGGCGGCACGCAGGACAACGGGACCGAGTGGCTTCGGCCCGACAACACATGGACACGCGCCGACTTTGGCGACGGCGGCTTCGCGCTGATAGACCAGAACGCCGCTAACACGACGACCGTGACGATGTATCACACCTACTTCAACCAGTCGAACGCGAAAGGCTACGCGCGCGTGCTGACGACGGTCAACGCCACGGACAACGGCTGGTCATTCTTCGGCTGCGGGTTCGCCGGCTCGATCCCGAACGGGATGGTCTGCTCTGGGCCGACGCTCTTTTACGCGCCTATGACTTTAGGCCCCGGCAACCCGAACACGCTCTATTTCGGCGCGGACCGTCTCTACCGCTCTATCGACAGCGGCACGACCGTCAGCACCGTGAGCCAGCTATTCGCCGTGGCGATCTCCGCGGTCGGGATAGCGCCGACAAACGACAACGTGAGAATCGTCGGGCTTACGAACGGGACGGTCTTCGCCACGGCGACCGGCGCGAACCCGCTCGTGCAGCAGACGGGCACGCCCGCTTTCCCCGCGCGCGGCGTCGGCCGCATCGCCGTCGATCCGACCAACCCGAACGTGGCTTACGTAGGATTTACGGGTTTCGGCGTCACTGCGAACCAGCACATCTATAAGACCACGAATCTCAATGCCGTGACTCCCACCTGGACGCCGGCCGGCAGCGGCATACCCGATGTTCCCGTCAACGCGCTGGCGATCGATCCTCTGAATTCGAACGTCGTCTTCGCGGGAACGGACATCGGCGTCTTCAAGTCGCAGGACGGAGGGGCCAACTGGTTCCCGTTCGGGTCGGGCCTTCCCGTAATCGCAGTCTTCGGCATGGAGATTCAGAACGCCAATCGCTTCCTGCGCATCGCGACTCACGGGCGCGGTATGTGGGAGATCTCGCTCCAGCCGACGGCCATCAAGCTCGAAGAGGTGGCCGCGACCGGCTACGACCAGGGGCAGTTCATAGAGTGGAACACCGGCCACGAAGTAAACAACCTGGGCTTTAACGTCTACCGCCAGGAGGGCGGCAAGCGCACGCGCTTGAACCAGCAGTTGCTCGCCGGGTCCGCGCTGGTCGCGGGCCAGAGCAACGCTTTGACCGCGGGCAAGAAATACGGCTTCTGGGACGGCGCGACCGCAAGCAAACAGGCGGTCGAGTACTGGCTCGAAGAGATAGACCTGGACGGGCAGAGCACGTTCCACGGCCCCATAGTCGCAAAGGCCGTGGGCGGCGCGCCGCCCGAGAAGAGTCAGGCGCAACTCCTGAGCCAGATCGGAGTCTCGCAATCGACGGCCACTCGGCCCGTCACTCGCTCGGCCTCGCTGCCCGCGCCTCAGTCGGGGCAAGCGCGCGCCATAGCGATCAGCACGGACCTGTCGGGCCAGGCCGCCGTGAAGCTCGCCGTCAGAAGCGAAGGCTGGTACAGGGTCTCGCAAGCGGACCTTCTTGCGGCGGGGATCAGCCCCGGAGTCAACCCGCGCATGTTGCAACTCTTCGTCGACGGCGCGCAGGCGCCCATCAAAGTCATCGGCGAGCTGGACAACAGGTTAGACCCTTCCGACTCGGTTGAGTTTTACGGACTGGGCCTTGACGCGTCGTGGACGGACGCGCGCGTCTACTGGCTCGCCGTCGGCTCTCAGCCGGGGCTGCGCGTGCAGACATCGGCGGGCGCGGCCGGCCAGAACGGCGCCGCTTCCTTCCCATACACAGTCGAAAGACGAGACCGCTCGGTCTACTTCTCGGCCTTGCGTAACGGCGACCGCGAGAACTTCTTCGGCGCGGTGGTGACAAACACGGCCGTCGATCAGTCGATCACGCTCAGCGGCGTGAGCCCGTCGGCTACGCAGAACGCCGATCTTGAAGTCGCGCTTCAAGGCGTGTCGCGCACGGCTCACAACGTCAGCGTGATCTGGAACGGGACCGCACTCGGCTCGATCGAGTTTCGAGAAACGGGGTACGGCGTCGGGAGGTTCTCGGTGCCTCACTCCTCGCTCAGAGAGGGCGCGAACCTGGTTCAGCTCGCGGGGACGGCAGGGCAGAACGACGTGACGCTCGTCGATTTCATCAACGTGACTTACCAGCGTCTGTACAAAGCCGAGAACAACGCGCTGAAGTTTACTGCGCAGGCCAACCAGCAGGTGAGCGTCACGGGCTTTACGAGCGGTGACGTTCGCGTCGTGGACGTGACCGACCCGGCCGGGCCGATCGAGGTGGCGGGCGCCGTCAAACAACAGAACGACGGGAGCTACACCCTGACGGCGTCGGCGGCAGGGTCGGGCGCGCGGACGTTGATGGCGTTTGCGGCCGGCCAGGCGCGGACCCCTGCCGGCGTCGCGGCCAATCAGCCTTCAGCCTGGAGCAAGCCGTCGAACGGGGCGGACCTCCTTATCATCACCCGCAAAGAGCTGTTCGCGAGCCTCAACCCGCTCAAGCTGCACCGCCAGAGCCAGGGGCTGAGCGTGGCCGCGATCGACATCGAAGACCTTTTCGACGAGCGGAGCTATGGCCACAAATCGCCGCAAGCGGTTAAGGACTTCCTCGCCATCGCGCGTTCGACCTGGAAGCGCGCGCCGCGCTACGTCCTGTTTGTCGGCGACGCGAGCTTCGACCCGAAGAACTATCTAGGGTTCGGCGACAACGATCTGGTAGTCACCAGAACCGTCGACACGCAGAGCATGGAGGCGTTTTCAGACGAATGGTTCGTCGACTCCAACGGCGACGGGGTGGGCGAGATGGCGGTGGGCCGTCTGCCAGTCCGCAACGCCCAGGAGGCCGCGGCGGTCGCGGCGAAGCTCATCAACTACGACCGCTCAAGCCCGTCCGAAGAGATGCTGCTGGTCGCGGACAGCACGGAAGGCTTCAACTTCCGCGCGGCGAGCTTCCGGCTCAGAGAGCTGGTCCCGGCCAACCTCAGAGTCGGCGAGGTGAACCGCGACGTGCTCGGTGACTCGACGGCGCGCAGCGAGCTGATCGAGGCGATAAACCGCGGCCAGAAGGTGGTCAACTACACGGGTCACGGCTCGCTCGAACTGTGGAGGGGCAATCTGCTCTCCTCGGCCGACGCGGCGAGCCTGGCCAACAGGGACCGCCTGTCGATCTTCATTATGATGACGTGCCTGAACGGCTATTTCACGGACCCCGTGGTCGAGCCGTTGGCCGAAGCGCTGCTGAAATCTTCGGGCGGCGCGGTGGCCGTATGGGCGTCGACGGGGATGACCGATCCGGGCGGGCAGGCGTCGATGAATCAGGAGATGTATCGCCAGATGTTCGCAAGCGGCACACGCCTGGGAGACGCGGCGCTCGGCGCGAAGTCTCAGGTGAAAGATTATGACCTGCGCCGCACGTGGGTCCTGTTCGGCGACCCGACGACGCGGATCAGGTAATCGCCGTTAAACTACAAACCGCAGTAAGTGGGTTTGAGAAGATAGTCCGAAAGCCTCGAAGAGGCGCAATTCAATAGCCAGGGGCGGTGCCCCTGGAAACGGATTGTTATTAACGAAAAGCCCTGAAAGGGCGCGATAAGATATATCGCCCTTTCAGGGCTTTGTTTTGTATGCGTGCGTAACCCGGCGCAACGCGCCGGGCTATTGAATATCGCCCCTACGGGGCTTTCGGCTATTGAATATCGCCCCTTCGAGGCTTTTAGATTTCCTCTGAGAAAGGAACCGGGTGCAATGAATTTGCAAGACTCGGTTCCCTTTTTTCTCTTTCCTTTTAATACCGCTTTGATAATATTTCTGGCCGTAAGTTGAGCCCCCTGGCTTGACCTTATCGATCAGACGGGTTTCGGGAAAACTTTCAAGGAGTAATCACATGAGAAAAGAAAGCAGGTCTACGCGCACGGGCGTCGCCGCGCAATCGGTCGCAGCTCGGTCGCGGGTTCGCGCCTTGATGATCATCACGATCGTCGCGATCGCGACGGCGGCCGTCCTGTTATCTTCGTCGCCTAACGTTCGGACAGTGCGAGCCGCGGGCGAGAAGACGCAACAGGGCGCCTTAGTCATGGCCACAGACTCCGCGGTCGTCAGCTTTGACGAAGTTGCGCGGCTCGAGGCTCTGAACCCGACGACTCCCGCCGAGCCGACGAAGACGAACCCGCCCAAGCCCATACCTGACGACCTGCCGATGCCCGCCATCGCGCCTAAATCGGAAGCCCCGCCGAAGCCCGCGGCGCAAGAAGCTCAGACCGAGCCGCTCGTCGCTTCGCCCGCGCCCGCGACGACCTTTCAGGCGCTTACGGACAACAACACTTCACTGCCGCCCGACACACACGGCGCCGTCGGGCCTAATCATGTGATGACGGTGCTCAACACTCAGTACAGGATTCAGAGCCGTAGCGGCCAGACGATCAGCACAGTCCCTGACGACAGCTTCTGGGCCTCGCTCAACAACCCTTCGGCCTTCGACCCGAAGATCCTCTACGACCCTTTCAACTCGCGCTGGATGCTGACGGCCGTTTCGAACTCTCGCAGCGCGGCTTCGAGCGTGTTGATAGGCGTGTCGCAGACGAGCGACCCCACGGGCAACTGGAACCTCTTCCGCGTAGACGCGGACGCGGCGGACCTCGTGTGGGCCGACTACCCCAGCCTCGGCTTCAACAAGGACTGGATAGTCGTTCAGGTGAACATGTTCACCAACAGCTCGAACGCTTTCTCGCGCACGCAGGTCTACGCCTTCCGCAAGGCGAGCCTCTACGCCAACGTCTTCGGCGCGACACAGTTCTCCGACTCGACCATAGGCGGTACGCAGACGCCCGCGATCACCTACGACAACACGCTTCCGACCATGTACCTGGTGTCGCGCTGGAACAGCGGCGCGGGCGCGCTGAGGTTGTTTACGATAACCGGGGCGGTGGGCTCGGAGGTCTTCACCTCGACGAACGTCTTTCCGACCAGCCCCGAAGGGTGGGGCAACGGCGCGTCGGGCGATTTCGCGCCTCAGCTCGGCACGCCGGCCAGGATCGCCACGAACGACTCGCGCATACAGAACGTCGTCTACCGCAACGGCTCGCTCTGGTGCGCGCACACGGCCTTCCTCCCATTCCCCGGCACGGTCTCGCGCAGCAGCGTCCAGTGGTGGCAGTTCGACGCGGCGGGCAACATCCAGCAGCTCGGGCGCATAGACGACCCGTCGGGGCTGAACTTTTTCGGCTTCCCGACGATCGCCGTCAACAAGTTCAACGACGTGCTCGTAGGCTATTCGCGGTTCTCGTCGGCTCAGTACGCGAGCGCCAACTATGCGTTCCGGGCGTCCACGGATGCGCCGAACACGCTCAGGGACGACGCGGTGTTGAAGGCCGGCGAGGCCTCTTACTTCAAGACCTTCGGCGGCGCGTCGAACCGCTGGGGCGACTACTCAAGCACCGTAGTCGACCCCGCCAACGACACGGACCTGTGGACTATCCAGCAGTACGCGAGCCAGCCGTCGGGCGGCTTTGACCGCTGGGCTACGTGGTGGGGGCGCATCGCGCCGTCCGCCCCGTGCGCGACCTCGGTCTCTTCGGTGAGCAAGTTCTTCCCGGAGACGGGCGGCGAAGACACGGTCACGGTGACTGCCGGGTGCAGTTGGCAGGCCGTGTCGAACGCTACCTGGATAATGATCACTTCACCCGACAGCGGCACGGGTAACGGGACGGTCTCTTATCTGGTTCGCGATAACACGACGGGCTTCCCTCGCACGGGGAGTATGACGATCGCGGGGATCACTTTCACCGTCACTCAATCGGGCGGGGTCGCCGGCTGCGCGCCCGCGATCTCCCCGCTCAACGCGGCCTTTTCCGCGGCGGCGTCACCGACCAACAGCATCAACATCACGGCCGCGCCCGCCTGCGCGTGGCAGGCCGTGTCGAACGCTCCCTGGATAACGATCACTTCAAGCTGCTGCGGCACGGGCAACGGCGCGGTGACCTACTCGGTCGCGGCCAACCCTTCGCCCGGCGGTAGGAGAGGGACGATCACTGTAGCAGGGCGCGTCTTCACCGTTAAGCAGAAGGGGGCTTGACCGAAGCCGCCTCGAATGAATCTGGAGCGGCGGTGTGGCGGGGGCCGCATCGCCGCCGCTTCGGTTTTGTAGAAGTAGCCTAATTCACTTGACTTGGTGGCGTGATGGACATACCATGCCCAGCCATCAGGGAGAAGTTCTTTTTCGTCATTAGTAGTCCTCGAAATTATCTTTGCGGTTTCGCTGTTCGAAGGCTCATAGAAGTCTAACGACCGGACCGCGGGGGCGGGCAACAGGCTGCTCCTGGTCTTAGCGGATGAAGATGTGAACCCAGGCGTCACGCTCGCGCAAGATCGTAACTAAGATTAGTCAGAAGCACAACTCGCCGGCTTGAAAAGCTGCCGCGATCAGTAGGGCGCGATTAAAAGGAGGCACGATGAAAAGAAGGTTGTTTAATCGATCGAGCAAGCTTTCCAGAACGCTGCTCATAGCTTTCGTTCTCTTCATTACTTTCACGATGGCTGGCGGTGGTATTTATCTCAACCCTTCTGTCGGTACGGTAGCGAAGGCTCAAGACGACTCTGCGCCGATCATCGAACCGAACACCGGCACGTTTACTAATTCTGCGCAGATCACCTTCACTGACGATAATCCTTTCCCCTCACCTGCCACGCCTTATCCTTCGACGATTAACGTCACGGGCCAGGGCGGCATAACGAAGGTGACGGTTACGCTCAGCGGCATCAACCACGACTTCCCCGACGACATTGAAATCTTGTTGGTGGGGCCGGGCGGACAGAAGGTGACTCTGATGGGCGACAATGGCGGCGGCAACGACCTCGTCAACGTAAACCTTACGTTCGACGATGCGGCGGCAAACAGTCTGCCGGACTCAACGCAGATCGTGAGCGGGACGTTTAAGCCGACCTACCTTAATACCGGCACCAGCGGGTTCCCGGCTCCGGCTCCAGTCGGACCATACACGGGGCTGACCAGCCTGGCCGTGTTCAACGGGACGCAGCAAAACGGCATCTGGAGCCTCTACGTCGTAGACGACGCGAACGACACGGCGCCTCCGCTTAACAGGATCGCCTCGGGCTGGAGCATAACGATCACGGCCCCGACCGCGGCGGAGATGGGCGCTATCGCGGCGCGCAGCCGCGCCGACGGCCAGTCGGTCGTCAAGTGGACGACGGGCTACGAATCCGAGAACCTAGGCTTCAACGTCTACCGCGAGGCGGCAGGCGGCCGCGTGCGGCTCAACAAACAGTTGATAGCCGGCTCGGCATTCCTTTCGAGCACCGCGATGACGGCGGGCCGCACTTACCGCTGGCGCGACCAGGTGCATCCGGGCAAGAGCGACGCCAGATACTTTATCGAAGAGATCGATCTGAACGGCGAAAGCAAATGGCACGGGCCTATTCTCACCACCGACATACAGGCGACGATCAAAGACGTGGACTTCGATCTGGCCCAGTCGGCTACGGTAGACGAGCTGGGCGGCTCTGCGCCTGAGGCCACCGCCGCCATGGAGATGCGCGCGACGCAGCCGGGATTGATGTCGGCAATGCTGGCCGGCAAGGGGAACGTCGCGGGGCAGGCCGGCGTCAGGATGTTAGTCAAGCGAGAAGGGCTCTACAGGGTCACGCAGGAAGAGCTGGCCGCCGCCGGGTTTAATATGGGCGTCGACCCGCGATTCATACAACTGTTTGCCGGAGGCCGCGAGTATCCTATCTCGGTCATCGGAGGCCAAGGCGGGAGGCTCCACGCGGGCGATGCGATAGAGTTTTACGGCGTGGGGCTGGATTCGCCCTGGACTGACGCGCAAGCCTACTGGTTGGTGGCGGGCTCGCAGGCCGGGAGGCGTATCAACGCCTCGCCGTCTGGCCGCGGCCCAGCGGCCGAGGGGAGCTTCCCCTACACGATAGAGCGCAAAGACCGCTCGGTCTACTTCTCATCGCTGAGAAACGGCGACCGCGAGAACTTCTTCGGCGCGGTCGTGGGCAGAGCGCCCGTCGATCAGGGCTTGAGAGTGTCGAGCCTGTCGCCGCGCGGCGGGGGAGGCGAGCTCGAAGTCTCGCTGCAAGGCGTGACGCTGGCGCAGCATGACGTGGGCGTATCTTTCAACGACAGGGATCTCGGCGTAATCAGCTTCAAGGATCAAGAGCAAGGCTTCGCCAGATTCTCCATCGATCAGGCGCTGCTGCGAGAAGGCGATAACGTCGTGCGCCTCGCGGGCGGCGGCGAAAGAGACGTCTCCGTTGTCGATCACATACGCCTGACCTACCGGCGCGACTACCGCGCGGAGAACAACTCGCTGGCCTTCACCGCGAATGCGGGAGAGCAAGTGACCATCGATGGCTTCACGGGCTCGGGCGTCCGAGTCTTCGACGTGACGCAGGCGGATGCGGGCGTTATCACGGAGCTTATGGGCTCAATCTCGTCGCGCGACGGCGCGTCGAGCGTGACGGTGTCGGCGACGGGAGCGGGCACGCGACGCTTGCTCGCCTTCACGAGCGACCTCGTGCGAAAGCCGGCGGCCCTGGCCGCATATCAGCCGGCGGGCCTGCGGCAGAAGGGGTGGAAGGCCGACTTCGTCATCATCTCGCGCAAAGAGTTCTTCGACGCGCTCAAGCCGCTAAAGAAGCTCCGTCAGAGTCAGGGCCTTAAGGTCGAGATCGTAGACGTGGAAGCTATCTTTAACGAATTCAGCTTCGGCAACAAGTCGCCGCAAGCCATAAAGGACTTCCTCGCCTACGCGCAGTCGAGCTGGAAGCGCGCGCCGCGCTTCGTGATGTTTGCCGGCGACGCGAGCTTCGACCCGAAGAACTACCTGGGCGCGGGCGACTTCGACCTCGTGCCTACGAAGCTTGTGGACACGGACTTCATGGAGACGGCTTCCGACGAGTGGTTCGGCGACTTCAAGTCTGAAGGGCTGGCCCAGCTTGCGATAGGCCGGCTGCCCGTCCGAACGGCTGAAGAGGCGGCGAGAATCGTCGCGAAGATCGTCGCCTACGATCAGTCGAGGCCCTCGGACGAAATACTGCTTGTTGCCGACCGCGGCGACGGGTATGATTTCGCCGGCTTGAACTCGCGGCTGGGCGGGGCGATACCCTCAGGGTTTAAGGTGGAGCAGATAAAGAGGAGCTCGACCGATGATCTGACGGCCAGGGCGCAGGTGCTCGAAGCGCTCAACCGCGGGCCGAAGGTGGTCAACTACACAGGACACGGAAGCACGAATTTGTGGAGAGGCGACATCCTGTCGGCCGACGACGCGCCGTCGTTAACAAACCGGGAGAGCCTGTCGTTCTTCGTGATGATGACGTGTCTGAACGCCTACTTCCATGACGCGGCGGGCGACAGCCTCGGCGAAGCACTGTTCAAGAGCGACGGCGGCGCGATTGCGGTATGGGCCTCGACCGGCATGACCATGCCGACCTCGCAGGCGATCATAAGCCAGGACCTGTTGCAATCGGTCCTGGGCGCGGGCGGCCGGGCCTTGACTCTGGGCGAAGCTACGATGAAGGCCAAGTCTTCGATGGCCGACATGGACGTGAGGCGGACGTGGGTGCTGTTAGGCGACCCGACGACCAGACTCAGATAGATCAGCAGGAGTAATTTGCAAAGACTTTGGCTTAAGAGAAACTCAGGAGGTTACATGAAAAGTAGAAAGAGCATCTCACCCCGAGCAAGGACCACGGGTGTAGTAGTCGAACATCTTGCAGATGAAGTGCTGGTCTATGACCTGGAGCGCGACCGCGCGCATTGCCTCAACCTCGCCGCCGCGCGCGTGTGGGAGATGTGTGACGGCAGCCGCTCCGTCTCAGACATAGGCGCGGAGGCGGGAGGCGACGAGGTGGCGTGGCTTGCCGTCGAGCAGTTGAGCCGCGCCGGCTTACTCGAAGAGAAGGTGAAGCGGCCCGCGGTCGGGATGGGTCGCAGAGACGTGATGAAGAAGATAGCCGTTGCGGCGGCCATCGGCGTGCCTGTGGTGACGAGCATCGTCGCGCCGACCGCGTCGCACGCGGCCAACTGTATACCGACGGGAGGCAGTTGCACCACCTCTGTGAACTGCTGCTCGGGCGTCTGCAACGCGGGGAGGTGCGCGTAGCAGTAGCGAATCCTTAGTGGGATGATAGGGCGACGGGACCGGTTCGATCAGTCGGCCGGATTGACGCACGGTCTTGTCGCCCTTCACGCTTGCGCGGCGGTTTGATGGCGCAAGAGAGTATCGATTACTAAAGCAGGGCTTAAACACCGGCTCTCAATTTTTCTTAGGTCTTGTTTTCATTTCGCTCTCGACCTCACCGCGCCTATTCGGCAATCCTCGCGCCGAGTTTACACTTGACTTAAAGGTCTCAAGGGGAATACGATAACTCCCCATCAAGATCGTTATTTGTCGTGACAGGTTCGAATACTTCTTTGTAGCAGATCGCACGATCAAAGAAATCCTGCGAGCGCGCGAAGGGGGCTGAATAATTCTGTTCTGCTTTCAGTTTTTACTAGCAATCAAGATCACCCTTTTTTCAAGCTTCCGCAAGGGTGCTGATCCGATCTCTTTGAGACGAGCCAGGGGAATTGGGCGTGAAGAAGTAAACGGCATGGAGCTACACGCTTCTTTCACTATCAGCCCAGGGCAGCCAAGACTTACGTCACACGCTGTCTGACCGGGTAAGGGGACATCACAAAAGTTGAGGAGAAGAATAATTATGAGAGCATCGACAAAGCGCACGAGGCGTCTGGCCGGTTTGACCTTATTGATTGTCGGCCTTTTTGCTTGGCTAACTCTGCCCGAGACCCTTTTGAATCGGGCGACATCCGCTCACAGCGCCGGTCCGCTGGTTCAGGGCAAGAGCATATCGCCTGCGGCTTTGGACCCACAGCGCCAGGCAGCGCTTCAGAAGTTGCTCTCGGAGCTAAAGGAAGGCGCCCCGTTTTCCGAAGAGGAGACGGCCGTGCTGCGCCGTTTCGAATCGGGCGGCGCGCTCACCGATCTTGAAGCCGACATAGTAATCTCTCGCGCATTGTATGACCTTTTTATCTTATCTAAAGAATTGACGCGCGAGCAGCAAGAGGTCTATGCCCGCTACTCGGAGTTCGCCTCGCGCCGCACGACCGACATCGCGGATCTCAAGACGCAACTGCTCAACAAGCGCAAGGCGGCCGCGGCTTCGGCCCCGCCGCGCACTGCGCCGCTCGCCCCCCCGCCCAACGACCAGTGTGCGGGCGCGGAAGTCATCAACGGCACGGGGCCGTTCCCTATATGCTCGACCGTGACGGCCGACGTTACTGACGCGACGCTTACGGGGGACCCGCCGGCCCCCACCTGCCAGACGAACATATCGCGCAGCATCTGGTACCGCTTCACCCCCAACGTGACGGCGACCTACACGTTCGCCACCTGCGCGAGCGACGGGACCAGCACCACGGTCGACGACACTGTGATGGCCATCTACACCTCTTCTACGAGCGCCTGCGGAGGGACGTTTACCGAAGTGCCTTCAGCGGGGCAGACCGACGGGTGCGGCGACGACGAGTGCGTGAGCGAGTCGCTGCAAGCGCGGATCCAGACGGCGCTGACCGGCGGCACGACGTACTTCATAGTCATTTGGGAGTTCGACGCCACGGCGCCCGCGGCCGGGAACACCGCCGTCCAGCTCTGCGTCAGCCAACTGCTGCCGCCCGCAAACGACACCTGCGCCGCCCCGGCCACGCTCTCGCTCGACACCCCGATCGCGGGCTCGACCTTCGGCGCGTTTGATGACTACCAGTTGTCGGGCGCGGCCTGCTTTACGGGTGTGGCGCAGACCGCCTCGACCGCAGCGTCGGTTGACGTGGTCTATCGCTTCACGGCTCCCGTGGCGGGCAACTACTCGTTCACGGTCAGCAACTACAACACGGACAGTAACCTCGTGCTCTTCGCGGCGACAACCTGCCCGACCGCCACGCCCGGCACCCCCGTCATCGTGGGGACATGCTCGGCCGCGGCTAACCGCCATATGACGGGCTCGGCCGAAGAGATCAGGTGCATGCCGCTTACGGCCAACCAGACTATATTCGTCTTCGTCGACGAGGCAGTGCTCTCGCCGGGCAGCACCTTCACAATAGAGGCGAACCTCTGCATACAGGAGAGCGAAGCCAACGACACGCCCGCTACCGCCGACACCTTCATCTGCGGCATCGAAGGCACGCTCAGCCCCGCGGGCGAGGCAGACTTCTACTCGCTCGGGACGCCCGCGACGGGCTCTCGCATATTCGCGCTGGTCAACTCGGTCGCAGCCAACTCGACCGACCTCGACCTTCGCGTGACGACCACGACCGACACGCTCGAATACGACGACTTCAACAACGATGGCCCGTTCGGCGCGCTGGGGCCGAACGTGGCGGGCACGCCGACCACAGGCGCTCCGGTGTTCCTGCGGGTGAATCAGTTCAACGGCGTCGCGGCCGAACCCTACCGCATCTACGCGGCCGTTCAGCCGCCCATCGCCAGCGCGACGGCCGAAACCGAGCCTAACAACACTACGGGCACGGCCAACACGGCCGCGAACCTCTACTTCACCGGCACGCTAGCCGCGCCCGCGCCTTCGACCGACATCGACATATTCAGCCTCACGGCCGGTGCGGGCGATCTGATCTTCGTCAGCCTCGACGCGGACCCCGAGCGCAACAACACGCCGATCAACGCCGCGCTCGAACTGCTCGACTCGGCCGGCGCGGTGCTCGTGGCGGTAAACGATTCGGGCCAGACCTCAAACAACACGGCGAGCCCCGGCACGCTGACCGGCACGACCCCCTCGTCGCCCGGCGAAGGGCTGGTGTGGCGCGCGAGGGTCGCGGGGACCTATTTTGTCAGAGTCACGATAGGCACGACCTCGGCCGGGACGGTCGGCACGGGCAACTACCTGCTTTCGATCAGCAGGAATTGCGCGGTCGGAGCCTCGACGGGCATCACGATCTCAGGGGCAGTCGATTACGGCATAACCGACTGCGACCCGAACACGTTGGAAGGCCGGCCTGTGCCGGGCGTCACGATGACAGGCATCGGCGCGTTGACAAGGACTACGGCGACCTCCGCCGCGGGCACTTACTCGCTGACGGGCCTCGCCAAGGATTCCGATTACACAGTCATCCCGTCGAAGACCGGCGACGTCAACGGAATCTCGACCACCGACGCCACGCGCATACTGCAAGAGCTGACGACGCCGGGCACCATCAACTCATGCCAGTCGCAGGCGGGTGACGCGACAAACAACGGCTCGCTATCGACTACCGACGCGACGCGCATACTACAGTTCTTGTCGGGCACACCCGTCGCCGGCAACACTACGGGCACGTGGAAGTTCATCCCGGCAAGCCGCAGCTATATGCCGCTTAGCGCGGACCAGACGAACCAGAATTACGAGGCGTTACTGGTAGGCGACGTTACAGGCAACTGGGCGCCGCCCGCTGCGCGCACGCAGGGGGTGCGCGCGCAAGCGCCAACCGGCGCGGCGATCACCGTCCAGATACCCGACGCGGCGGCGGCCCCGGGCTCGATGGTAACCATACCGATCATCGTGCCCGACCTGACAGGCCAGGGCGTTGAGGGGTTCCAGTTTACGCTCACCTTCAACCCCGCAATACTCGACTTCTTGAACTCTGACACGGCGGGCACGATAAGCGCGGGCTCACTTGTTTCCGAGAACGAAAGCCCGCCGGGTACGGTCAATCTCGCGGCGGCCAGGGGGACCCCCTACACGGGGAGCGGGAGGCTCATAAACCTGAAGTTCATGGTACAGCCCGGCGCTACCCCGGGCGCTACGACGACGCTTCAGTTCACGCAATTCAACTTCGGCGAAGGTCCGGCCGCCAACTTCAGCGACACGGGTCTGTTTACTGCACAGGCGCCCAACGCGGTCAAGCTCGCGGGCTTCACCGCCACGGCCTACGACAACGGCGTCTTCTTGCAGTGGAAGACGGGGTTCGAAGCCTCGAACCTCGGCTTCAACATCTACCGCGCCGAGAAACGCGGGCTCACGCGCGTCAACCCCGACGTGCTTGCGGGATCGGCTCTGGTGACGGGCTCGGCCCCGCTTACGGCCGGGAGGTCTTACGACTGGTTCGACAACACTGCGCCGAACAAGCGCGGCACGCTCTACTTCGTCGAAGACATAGACCTGAACGGGACGCGCACGCTGCACGGGCCTATAGCGCCTGTGACGGTGGGCGGCGACCCGCCCGAGCGCAGCCGGCCCGCGCTGTTGAGCCAGTTGGGCAAGGGCAATGAGCCGATCATCAGTTATCCCGCGCTTGTTTCGCCCGACGCGGCCCCGAGCCGTTTCGGCGCGCCGGGTCTGATGGCCGCGGGCAAAGCGATACCCGTAAACACGCTCGACCTCGCGGGGACGGCCGCCGTCAAGGCGACGGTTCGCGAGAGGGGATGGTACCGCATAACCCAGCCTCAGCTTCTCGCCGCCGGACTTGCGGCGGGCGCCGATCCTCGCATGTTGCAGGTGTACGCGGACGGCGCGGAAGTGCCTATCAGAGTCACGGGTGAAGGCGACGGCGCGTTCGGTCCGGAAGACTTCCTAGAGTTTTACGGCGTCGGGTTAGACAACGCCGTGACCGACGCGCGCACCTACTGGGTGGTCGCGGGCAACACGGCGGGCCAGCGCATACAGCAGGTCTCGGGCGGGGCCGGCCAGCCCGGCGGTAAGAGCTTCCGCTTCACGATGGAGCGCAAGGACCGCACGATCTACTTCTCGGCGCTCAGAAACGGCGAGACGGAGAACTTCTTCGGCGCGGTCGTGGGCAGCAACCCTGTCAATCAGCCGCTCAACCTGCGCCACGTCGATCTTCTCACGCCGGAGGAGGCCGTGCTCGAAGTCTCTGCGCAAGGCGTGACGACGGTCATCCACAGGGTCCGCGTAATGGTCAACGGCCTGCCGGCCGGCGAGATGGAGTTTGTGAGCCAGTCGCTAGGCCACGCGACCTTCTCGATAGCCCACTCGCTGCTGCGCGAAGGGTCGAACGACATCACGCTCCAGTCGATGAACGGCGCGTCCGACCTCAGCCTTGTCGACTTCATACGGATCACTTATCAGCACGAATACAAGGCCGACAACGACGCGCTGCAACTGAGCGCGTCGGCGGGCGAACTCGTCACGATCGGCGGCTTTACCAGCAACCAGATCAAGGTGATCGACGTGACCAACCCGGCCGGCGTGCAGGAGCTTGCCGGGAGCGTCGAGCAGATGAAGGACGGCAGTTACGCCGTCAGCCTGTCTGTGCCCGCGGGCGGCCAGAGGACGCTCTTCGCGTTCGCGGCCACCCAGGCCAAGCAGGCCGCCGGGCTTGAGGCGAACGCGCCGTCGTCGTGGCGCAAGAACTCGAACGGGGCCGACCTGATCATCATCACGCGCGGCGACTTCCTCACCGCGGCCGCGGCGCTGCGCGCTCACAGGCAGCGGCAGGGCTACTCGGTGGCCGTCGTCGAAATCCCCGACATCTACGACGAGTGGAGCTTCGGCAACAAGTCGCCGCTGGCGGTCAGAGAGTTCCTTACGTTCGCGAAGATGACCTGGAAGCGCGCGCCGCGATTCGTGCTCTTCCTGGGCGACGCCAGCTTCGACGCGAAGAACTACCTTGGGCTGGGCGACAACGACCGCGTCCCGACCAAGCTGTTCGACAGCTTCTTCATGGAAGCCGTTTCGGATGACTGGTTCGTCGACCCGGATGAAGACGGGGTGCCGAACCTCGCCGTAGGCCGGCTGCCAGTCCGCACGCCGCAGGACGCGGCCGCGATGGTGGCGAAGATCATACGCTACGACCAGTCGGGCTCCTACGACGAGATGATGCTGGCCTCCGACGCCGATGACGGTTACAGCTTCACATCGATGTCTGCGGCGCTCCGCCCGCTGGTGACGGATGACATACGGATCAATCAGCTCAACCGCGGCGAGATGGACATCAATTCGGCCAGGGCCAAGCTGATAGACTCACTCAACCGCGGTCAGAAGATAGTTAACTATTCGGGCCACGGCTCGGTCGATCTGTGGGCCAGCAGCCTGCTGAGCGTCGACGACGCGCAGGCGCTGGAGAACTCAGACCGATTGTCGATCTTCGTAATGATGACGTGCCTGAACGGCTACTTCAGCGACGCCAACATCGACAGCCTCGCCGAAGCGCTGCTGAGGTCGAACGGCGGCGCGGCGGCCGTCTGGGCATCGACGGGAATGTGCCTGCCGGAAGGACAGGGGCTGATGAATCAGGAGATGTATCGCCAGATGTTCAGCTTCGTAAACGGCAAGCGGCTGACGCTCGGCGAGGCGGCTATGAGGTCGAAATCCTCTATGTCGGATATGGACGTGAGGCGGACGTGGGTGCTGTTAGGCGACCCGACGACCAGACTCAGATAGATCAGCAAGACAGTTTGCATGGACTTTGGGCTAACGTGAATCTTTGGAGGTTACATGAAAAGCGAAATGAACAAGATTCCTCAAGCAAGGACCACGGGTGTAGTAGTCGAACATCTTGCAGATGAAGTGCTGGTCTATGACCTGGAGCGCGACCGCGCGCATTGCCTCAACCCCGCCGCCGCGCGCGTGTGGGAGATGTGTGACGGCAGCCGCTCCGTCTCAGACATAGGCGCGGAGGCGGGAGGCGACGAGGTGGCGTGGCTTGCCGTCGAGCAGTTGAGCCGCGCCGGCCTTCTCGAAGAGAAGATAAAACGGCCGGCGGCAAACGGTGTGAGCCGCCGCGACTTGATAAAGAAGATAGCCGTTGCGGCGGCCATCGGCGTGCCTGTGGTGACGAGCATCGTCGCGCCGAGGGCTACGCATGCGGCCACCTGTCGCGCGCCGGGCCAAACCTGCACGGTTGCCGTGCAATGCTGCTCGGGCCTCTGTAACAACGGCACCTGCTTGTAAGGGGCCGCGCACAGACAATTACGGCCCGGCCGCATTCGAGATCGCGAATCGATCTCGAATGCGGCCGGGCCGTTTCATTTCTTAGCCGCGAGCCCCATCATCTTTGTGTGCGCCATGATCGAAGTGAAGGTGAAGACCGGCGAGTGCGACTGCGACTCTCTGTTCGTTCCGTTTGAAATGGTGGTCGTCCAGTAGTAGCTCCTGTTGGCCATGGAGAACTTGAACTCGACATCGCCTTTAGCCTCTTTGAACGGCTTGACCAGATAAAGGATGGGCGACCACGACGACGTGTCGTAGGTCGACAGGGTCAGCCCTTCGGTCAGAGTCATCTCCCCCCATACCGCGAAGCAGTTAATCCCGCTCGCGTCTTTGAGCGTCCACCTCGCGGTCAGGTCGACTAGCTCCGGCGGTTTCTTCACCGTGTTGAGGTCGACTTCGAGCAACCGCTCTGCCGGGGCCAGGAGCGTCAGCCTGGATTTGTCGTTCTGGAGCACGGGCATGTTTACGTTGAGCGAGTCGAAATAAGAGCACTCTATCGGCACGCCCGCGGGCGAGTGACGGTTCTTCTTGAACCTCGCCGGCGCGGCGAGCAGCGCGACCGACGAAGGGATCAGCACGCCGCCGCGTTTGAGGAAACGCTTCCGCGCGTCGATCATGTTGGGGACGATCAGCTCGTCGAAGACCTGGTTGCCTACAGTCTCGCTTATGACGACGTCGAATTTGCCTTCGGGCGAGACATCGTTAGAGACCCCGTAGACGACTTCGACGCGGTCTTCGACGCGGTTCTCCCTGACGAGGTTCTTGATGATCGGTATCAGGTACTCGTCCCTCTCTATGGCCACAACCTTCCTGGCCCCGAGCCGCGCGGCGGCGATCGCCCACAGCCCCGTGCCCGCGCCTATGTCGAGGACCGCCGAATCCGGCGTGACATGCTTTTTGAGCGCGCTGTAAAACGCGCGGTTCCTCCTGAGGTCGTCGATCAGCGGGCCCTGGCCTTTGAATATGTGCTGGATGTGGACGTAGTCGGCCGGCTCCGTCTCGTGCTTGTGCTCGCGCTTCTTCGTCATACCGTCTCCTTGTAATCGGCCATGAAAGTTCTCGATTATACATGCGGAGCGACCGATTACCCAGCCTGGAGTGGCGCAATCGAAGGTCTATTCGGGGAAGGGTAGAGAGAGCGCAACCGTTACGGGTGGAGGAGTATGACGGCGGTAGAACCCTCTGGGTCGCATCGGGCTCCTGTTGATAAAAAGATGCCTGCGATACGTAGCAGCTACTACCGCCCTCAAATCAAGATCGTCGTATTCAATTGCAAAGCGCTTTTTCGGCGGGCACTCTTGAGGCGCGTTAAAACTATCGCCGGCCTCACGCCTCCGCGCCAGCCTCTTTCATGTTGATATGACAGTCAGGCGAAGAAACTTACATTTCGGGATCGACCCGTCCGCGCGGCGGATAAAAAGTCTACGTAGAGCTACTGCGGCTTGTTGGAGTGACGCCTCACAACTCTGAAATGGTACGTGGCTATCTTCTCGTAAACGCCTGCGCCGGTCGCGCCGCTGAGCGACACCATGTAATCGCCTTGCGCGAATCTGTCCGCGGCTGATTCGACCTCAACGACCGTCTCGCCCCGGCTCCGCTTCGCCTTCAGCTTGCCGCTCCTCATTATCACCGCGCCTTCGGCCGTCCTCACCTCTGCCAGGTAGCTCTTGTAGCCGGCTTCGGCGAGCCCCATCTTCAGCCGTAATCGGCCGCCGCTTTTCGACAAGTGGACGACGCTGGGCTCGTCTTCCCCCCTGCGCAGCTCGGGGGCGAGCAGCATCGATATTACGCCGGCCGCGCTCTGTTCGGCGGCCTTCGACTCTCTAATCTTCGCAATCTCCTGATCTTTTTTGTCCAGCTCCGACTGCGCCTGGTTGAGTCGCTGGAGCAAGCCGCCGCTGTACCCCTCCTGCTGTTCTATCTGCCGCTCTAACTCTTCTTCCGATCTGGCGGCCTCCGCCCGCTCGCTCTGGAGTTGTTCGACTTGCCTCCTCAATCTCGTCCTTTCAGCCAACAGCCAGCCCGCGCATGCCACGAGCAGCAGCGCTATGCAGACGAGCGACGCCATGACGGCCCTGCTTCTCGATTGCAGCAGGCCGATTGAGGGCTGGCGCCACGCGGACGGCTCCTGGCCCGCGAACGCAAAGCCGGCAGTAGTCGGAACAGCCTCCTGCGATACATACCTGCTCAACGCTTTGCCGAACTCTATGCTTTCGCGCCGCTCCGGCGCTTTGGCGAAGTAGTTCTCGAACCTCTCGCGGTCGTGATCGTCGAGCGCGCCCCGGACGTACTCGTCTATCAACTCCTCTTCAAGCCTGAGGAAGCTCTGAAAATAGTCTCTGTCCGCGAGCAGGCGCTGCTCGGTCTGCTCCATCTCCTCATCCTGAGCCTCCCCGAGCAGATACCTCCTGATCGTCGCCTCGTTTGCGGCCGCTCGATCCATTTATTACTTGATCACACCCCCTCTATTTATGTATGTCAAAAACGCGGGCTAACTGTCGCTGCCTTGCGCGTGTTTTAGACATTCGACCACGCACTGCCGCAGTCTCTCGCGTATGCGGTGCATTCGCACCCACAGAGCATTCAGCTCCATGCCGAGGCTGTCGGCCATCTCTTTGCGCGTTTCCGTCTTCTCGTCGCCCTCTTCCTTGTAGTAAGCCTTAAGCAGCTCGCGGTTCTTCGGCGTGAGCCGCTCGACGCACCTCTCCAGACACTCGTACCTCTGCTCCTCCTCTTCGGAGGTCGCGGGAAGGGCGAGCGGCTGCGGGGCGGGCCTCCTTCTCAGATACTCCAGGTAGATCAGTCTGGCCGCGCCGTAGAAGTAGAGCGCGGGGTCGCCCTCATACGTCCCGGCGATATGCTGGACCTTCCTGGCGACGCGGTTGATCGTCTCGTCGGCCAGTTCCTCCGAGACCAAACAGCCGCGAGATACGAATATCTTTATCAGTTGATTGCGTATCTCTTCGTACCTGCGGCCCGCCTTATCCCTGTCCGCGTCCAGCCAGCCGAGAAGACGCTCGAATGATTCCTCTGTCAATTCAGCGTCCGCTCTTTGAGAGACCGTTTCTTTCAAGACTCTGACCTCAGCCTGCCGGCAATTCTATAAGAGGGTGTCTGAGAAGTCCCCGAAGGGGACATATTCAATAGCCAGGGGCACCGCCCCTGGAAACGGGTTGTCTTTATTACAAGCCCTGAAAGGGCGATACTCTTATCGCGCCCTTTCAGGGCTTCTTGTCGTGTGCGTACATAACCCGGCGCGT
>DATFGQ010000032.1:0-27679 GCA_035249305.1 Blastocatellia bacterium
GCCATCGTAGTCGACGGCGGAAGCACCATCGTGTAGAAGACGAGATGAGAGACAAAAACGCAGGTCTTGTGATCGCAAGGTTGTCGCGCGCGAGCGTGCTCGCCATCTGCTTTCTCTTAGCCTTGCCGCTCCTGGCAAACGCGCAGGGAAAGCTCGCGGCGGGCGTTGGTAAGGCAGACATAACTCCGCCGCCAGGGACGCCGCTGGCGGGTTACGGCGCGCGCGCGGGCAGACCTTCGACAGGGGTCCACGACCCTACGGAAGCGCGCGCGCTCATCATCGATAACGGCGTCGAAAAAGTCGCCTTCGTCAGCGTCGATCATCTAGGTTACGACCACACGATGGTCGAGCGAGTGCGCTCGATTGCTTCGGCCGCGACCGGGATCAAACCCGACCGCATCTTTGTCATGTCGTCGCACACGCACGCGGGCGGCGGCGCTTACCTCGAAATCTTCCCGATACTGGCCGGGCGATACGACCCGAAGGTCCGCGCTTTTTACGAAGAGCGCGCCGCCGATGCGATAGTCCGCGCCAACCGCGAGATGAAGCCCGCCCGCATCGCGATAGGCGCGGGCGAGGCGCGGGGCATCTCGCGCTTTCGCTCGAAGTGGCCGCCCGATGGCCCCGTTGACCCTGAAGTAGGCGTGATCCGCGTCGACTCTGTCGCTACGGGTAAGCCCATCGCCGTGCTGATGAACTTCGCGGCGCACCCGACCGTGCTCGGCGCTAAGAACTTTGAGTTCTCGGCCGACTTCGTGGGCTACGCCCGAACGGCGCTTGAGAAGATGCTCGGAGGCGAAGCGATGGCCATCTTCGCCAACGGCGCGCAGGGCACGATCGCGCCCCACGCGCTCCAAGGCAACACCGAATGGGAGCGGGCCGAAAATGTCGGGACCATCCTCGCCGCTGAAGTCTTCAAAGTGACGCTGATGATAAAGCCGCAAGAGGCGGTCGAGATAAGGCTGGCGCGCTCGACCTTCGACATCAAGCCGCAGCCGCCGCCAGGCTTCCCCGCGGGCGTGCCATTCCCGCCGAGCTACTCGACGGAAGTCAGCGCCATCTCGTTCGACAACCGCGTGGCCTTCGTGACGATACCCGGCGAGCTGTCGAGCATACTGAACTTTCAGGTCAAAGAGCGCGGCCGGCTTCTGGGCTTTGAGAAGACCTTTCTGCTAGGACTGACCAACGACGCGCTCGGATACATCATCACCGAAGACGAATACCGTCATAAAACTTACGAATCTACGATCTCGCTATTCGGGCCGAACTTCGGGAGCTTCATCACGAACGAAGCCTTCACGGCGCTGGAGAAGGTGAGGCCCGTCGAGCGCAAGCCTTGACGATCAAGTGGGGAGCCAGGTGGAAATAGATAATTGCGTGGTTGTGATAAAAGAGACGGCCCTCAGCCAGAGCAGCCGCGCGGCCCGCTTCGCCAGGAGCGGCGACGCCACCGCGCGCCGTTTGATACACGCACACGACGAGCACAACCGCACGGCGGACGCGGTGCGCAAATCGCTCGCGCGGCGCGGGGTGAAGTTCAAAGAGCTTTCCACCGCCCGCCTTTCGACCGCGGGCACGAGGCGACGGCTCGCGGAAGCGGACTTCATCATAACGGTCGGGGGCGACGGGACCGCGCTCAACTCTTCGCACTACGTCCGCGAAGGCCGGCTCCTTGCGGTCAACTCGGCCCCGCGCGACTCGATAGGCCATTTCTGCTTCGCGCACAGATCGAACTTTGATGAGAAGCTCAACCTGATCTTGACCTCGCGGTTGCGACCCATAAAGCTCGCGCGGCTCGAAGTCGCGCTCGACGATAAGCCGGTTACGGAGCTTGCGCTCAACGACGTGCTGATAACGCACGAGTGCCCGGCTGCGACCACGAGATACATCATTGAGATCGACGGGCGGGCCGAAGAGCACCGCAGCTCAGGGTTGTGGGTCTCGACGGCCGCCGGCTCTACGGCGGGGATAAAGTCGGCGGGCGGGCGCGTGCTGCGCTTAGGCTCGCGCCGCATGCAGTACCTCATCAGAGAGCTTTACCGCGAGCGCGGCCGGAGCTACGCGCACAGGCGCGGCCTGCTGGAAGGAGGCGAAGGTATTCTCGTCGCATCGAAGATGCCCGAAGGCATGCTCTACGTCGACGGCTGGCGCACGAGCTACCGCTTCCCCTTCGGCATGCGCGCACGCATACGAATAGCGGAGACGAGCTTGAAGATCTATCTTAACGCGACGAGAGGCGGTTGAGTGGTCACGGTCGCAGGGAGACGGGCGCGCTGCGCTTTCCCGTGCTCGGCGTGAAGATGGTAATCGATACTTCAGAGCCCGCGGGCAGCAAGCCGCTCACGTTCCCCTTGCTCATCACGCGCGAGGTCGTGCCGCCGGGCAGGAAGTAAGCTGAAGGGTATTTGTGGCGAGCGATGGCCGTGCCGTCGATCTCTATCACCGAATCGTTGGGGCGGAAATTCTCGCCGTCTACGATCAGCTTCCCCGCCCCTCTCTTGTACTTGACGGCCGTAATTCTCGGATCGTTATCCTGGCCTTGAGAGTCTAGCGCCGCTATGGCCGCGCGCAGGTCTGGCCTGGGGCCGATAGGCTTGCTCGTGTCTCCGGCCTGAGGCGTGCCGGTCGTCGTGAGCAGGCGTCTGAGCTGAGCCGGGGGGATGGGGGCCTGGCCGCGCGCTTTGACTATACTCTGAATCAGCGCGGCGGCGCCCGCCACCATCGCGGCCGCGCCGGACGTGAAGCCGAAGTTGATCGTGTACCAGTTATTGACGCCCTGCTCGCGCCTGAGATCGCCGTACCCAGTCGTGGTGATGAACCGCCCCCAGCCTTGCACGTCGACCCGCGAGCCGTAGTTAGACTCTTCCGTGCGGGCGCGGTCAGGCCCCGACCCGTAGAGCCCTGCAGGCGGCAGACCCGCGCCGACAATTATCGCGCCCGAATCGCGCTGGCTCCTGTTGAACGCGCCCTGATAAACCGGGTCGTCGAGGTTCTCAAAACCGTTGGCGGAAGCCTCCACGACGACGATGCCGCGCGAGGTCGCGCTCTTTATAGCTTGAAAGACATCCGGCTCGTACTCGACGGGCACGAGCCCCGCTCCCGTCTGCGTGTTGAAGCGCGGCCCGGCGATTGATTGAAGCTCTACGAGCATCACGTCGCCGGCTTCGAGCCGCCGCGAGGCGAACGTGATCGCCTCGGCCAGCTTCGGCGTGGTCCCTTCGGTCAGCGGGTTGACCAGTCCCACCTTCGCGCCGTGCGCGATGCCCGTGACGCCGATCCCGTCGGGCGCGGCTACGAGCATGCCTAAGACGGCCGTGCCGTGATCGAGGTTGAATTCAGGCACGGGGTCGATGCCGCGAACCAGCACGAATGGGTCGGCCGTGGCATGGGCGAGGTCGTTGTGAGTCAGGTTCCAGTTGAATTCAATGTCGATGATCTTGACGTTCTCGCCGCGCCCGCCTTCCTGCGACCAGGCGTAGTAGACATCCATCCCATCGGGCGCGGCTTCGAGGTAGCCCTGGAACGCTTCGAGCTCGCGCGGCTCTTGAGCCCGTACATCGCTGGATGGCAATGAAAGGATGTCAACGGTCGGCAGGGTGAGCGCGAGTATGCAGAGTAGAACGAGCAAGAATCTCAAGACAAGAACCTCGAACGGGAGCTGTAGAGATCGGCGAAGGCGAATGAAAGCTGCCCACCGGTCTGGATTGTAGTTTGCGCAGGTTTGAAGTGTCAAGAATCCCGCCTGTGATATCAGGGTCTATTCATTCTCTGTCCTCGCTCCGGAGGAGCGAGAGATATTAGCCGGTGGTGAAACCACCGGAATCAATCGTCCACATAATCACGCGCCCTGGAAGGGCGCAGGACCGGAGCTTGATCCTGCGCCCTTCCAGGGCGCGGTCGCGTTATCAAACCATGTCCGGTGGCTTCACCACCGGCTAATATCCGCTTGCCCCTTCGGGGCAGTATAGACCCTGCCTGTGATATGCGTCGATAAACAAGCTCCACCTCACCGCAGAGACACAGGTGAATCCGTTTTTCTGATGAGCTCTAATCCAATTCGTAATGTTGAACTTTCCTTACGGAGCTGTCGTAAACTCTAAGGCAACAGCAACACAGCTAAAAGGAGAACAGTCGATATGCTGAGCATGCTCATCACCTTGATAGTCATTATCTTCGACATATTCGCCATCGCGGACATATTGAAATCAAACCGCGACACGGCGACGAAAGTTATCTTGATCGTGCTGATATTGATGTTCCCCATCATCGGCGCGGGCGTCTACTGGCTCGTCTTCCGCGACAAGGGCTGGAGGTAAGGCAGACAAGCCTAGCGCGCATCTCATAATTAATAGTCGCCCCCAGGCGCAAAGAGCCATCGTCCCTCCCCGGCGATGGCTCTTTGCGCTTCTTTACATGCACAGATAATATTCTCACGCTTGCAAGCTCAAATCTCAGTCTCGGCAAACCGTCACTCAATAGTCGTACGCGAGGAAAGCATATGAAATACATTACAGGTGTACTGATCGCAGTTTTGATGGCGTTCGACGTAGCTGCCGCCCGGCAGAGGGCCGGCGACGAGGTCAGCCTTGAGCGATTCGCAAGCCTCCAGGCGGCCATATCGGAGATAGGTGTGAATCAGCGCACTGTTGTTATCAATAACACTCAAGCCGTCGCCGCCTCGCTCACGATCCCGAACAACGTCGCGCTGAGAGTGACCGGCGACGGCAAGTTAAATGTGAGCGCGGGCGCGACGCTGACTATCGGCGGCCCGTTCGACGCCCCTTTGCGCCAGGTTTTCACAGGCCCCGGCTCTGTGCGCTTCGGCGCAGACATCCAGTCGGCATACCCGCAGTGGTTCGGCGCGGCGATGAACAACAGCACGGACGACCAGCCGGCCATACAAAAAGCCATTGACGCGTTCGCTCTCGCCGGCTCCTATCAGAGCGCGGGCGTCGTGGAGATAACGGGCGGCGCGGCCATAGGCTCGACCGTAAGGATTGCCGATAACGCGGTGACCCTGCGCGGCCAGGGCTGGGGCAGCTCTATCAACGGACAGTCGCGGAGCTTTCTGCGCTGGATTGGAGCGGCGGGCAACCCGATGATCCTCATCAACGACACCTGGGGCGCGCGCGTCGAGAACATAAGGCTCATCGGCAGTACCGCGGCCAAGGCTTCGGCGGCGGTTGAGATCAGAGACACCAGCCGGGTCCACGCGCAAGACCTCTGCTCTCTGAGCAACGTCTACATAGGCCACATGTTCGGATACGACGTCGACTATAGCGCTCATCAATTCACGACGGGAATTCTACTGAGCGGGAAGGTCAACGGCGATTCAAACAGGTTCGAGCACGTGCAGATCGTCGGGTGTGATACGGCGCTCGACATCGATAACCCGAACGCCAGCTACACGGCCATCGACGGCATGTACATCGGCGACTGCACGCGGGGCGTGCGCGCGTGCGCCGACTTAGAGATAACAAACTTGCTTTTCGGAGTCGTCGGCACAGAGGTCATCATCGATTACCCGAACGTGTACGTGCAGATAACCGGGTACGGCTCTGAAGGCGGCGGGCGGCTGGCAAAGTTGAGCGCGCCCGGAGGCTCACTGATCATACGCGGGGGGAGCTGGCAAGTCGGGCCGACCTTTAAGCCGGCCGACTCGGGCGGCGACCGCTGGGTGATAGACGCGGAGGGCTTCTCGTCCACGATCAGACTTGAGAACTTCGACTTCATGGCCTTTGGCCCCGGCGCTAACCACGTCATACGTGTGGGCAATTCGGGAGGCTCTCACACGACCGTGTTGCGCTGTATTGATGTCACGGGTTTGACCACGAGAAACATAAAAGTGTTGCCCGACCCTCTCCCGTTCGTGAACGCTGGCGCGGTCATCGAGCTGGTAACGCGTAATACATCGGGGGTGATGTCGCCTCTGCATTCAAGGGTGTTGCTAGACGCCAACCGCGACGAAGATCGATCCCTCCAGCACCCGAGGACAGACATCGCGGGGAAGCTGAATAATTACGGCGGGCCGCTAAAGGTCAAGCGCCTCATCAAACCCGGCGGCGTAACGGCGACCGCCACGGGGTCGGGCGGCGCGACCTACAGCTACAGAGTCACAGCCCTGACCTATGACGGCGAGACGGACGTTAGCGCGGCGGCGACATGTAGGAACGCCGCCGCGCTCAACGCGACGACTAACTTCAACACTGTCACGTGGCATCAATCTCAGGGCGCATACGCTTACAGGATCTATGGCCGGACTTCGGGCTCGGAGCAACTGCTTGTGACGCTGACGCTGGCCGACCTTACGCGCGCGGACGATCACCCGAACTGGAAGGACGATGGGTCGGCGCGGCCTGACGGCGCACAGCCGGCCGGCAACACTACGGGGAACCTCACTGTAGAAGGAACGCTGGTCGTAGGCGGCGGAGCGCCGATCGCGCAGGTGCTCAAGGCGACCGCGACTCTCAACTTCCCGATCACGCAAGCACAGACCGGCAGCGACCTGACGATTACAGTTGCCGGGGCCGCCGTGGGCGACGTGGTGGCGCTTGGCGTCCCTCACGAATCAGTAGCGCCAAACAGCTCTTTTACCGCCTGGGTGTCTGCTAAAGATACTGTCAACGTCCGCTTCAACAACTACTCATCCCGCGCGATCGACCCGCCCGCCGCGAGCTTCACGGCAATGGTCACGAAGTTCTGAAATGATTTGACAGCCGGCGAACTATAGCGCATAATTATGCATCTTTATTGTGAATATGCAGAGATTATGCAAGATCGCTGCATAATTAATGGGTTTGATATGAAGAGGAAGCGACAGGAGAGCATTCTTTCGATCATCGCGGCGAAGCGGGTTGCGACACAGCAAGAGCTCGCTGGCGAGCTTTCGCGGCGCGGGATCGAGGCGACTCAATCGAGCGTCTCGCGCGACATATTCGAGCTTGGTTTGACGAAGGTGAACGGCCATTACGCCGCTCCGCGCGCTGGCGCGGCGACGGCCGCGCAGCAGGTCACAGTCGACACGGCCGGCGACAACCTGATCGTGGTGAAGACGGACACAGGCCAGGCGCAGCCCGCCGCGCTGACCATTGATCGCGCGGGCATAGAAGAGATAGTCGGGACGGTCGCGGGCGACGACACGATACTGGTCGCGGTCAAGAACGCTTCGGCCCAGCGCGCGGCGCTCAAGAAGATCATGAAGCTGTTTACGCGCGGCGCTCGCACGACAAGGACGCCTCGCTCAAAGTCGCGCGCCGGTCACGATGCGGCCTGGCGCTGGTAGTCAATGGAGAGAGACGCGAATGAAATCGGGCAAAGAGAAGATAGACAAAGTCGTGCTCGCCTATTCGGGCGGGCTCGACACCTCTGTGATACTCCGCTGGCTCATCGAAGAGTACGGCTGCGAGGTCATCTGCTTTGCGGCCGACGTGGGACAGGCCGAAGAGCTAGGCGGGCTTGAAGAGAAAGCGCGGGCCACGGGCGCGTCTAAGCTTTACGTCGAAGACCTGCGCGAAGAGTTCGTGCGAGATTTCGTTTTCACAGCACTGAAGGCCAACGCGGTTTACGAAGGCGTTTACTTGATGGGCACGTCGCTCGCGCGGCCGCTCATCGCGAAAAAGCAGATAGAGATCGCGCGCAAGGAAGGCGCGACCGCAGTCGCCCACGGCGCTACGGGAAAGGGCAACGATCAGGTGCGGTTCGAGCTCACTTACTACGCGCTCGAACCGTCGATCAAGGTGATAGCCCCCTGGCGCGAATGGTCGTTCAAGTCGAGGTCTGACCTTATCGCCTATGCCGAGGAGCACCGCATACCGATCACCGCTACGAAAGAGAAGCCCTACTCGATGGATCGCAACCTGATGCACATCAGCTACGAGGGAGGCATCCTCGAAGACCCGTGGATGGAAGCGCCGCCGGAGATCTTCATCCTTACGAGCTCGCCGGAAGATGCGCCCGACAAGGCGGAGTATGTCGAAGTAGATTTCGAGTCGGGCGTGCCCGTAGCCTTAGACGGCGAGGCGATGTCGCCGGCCGCGCTCTTAGAGACCCTCAACCAGGTGGGAGGCCGCCACGGCGTTGGGCGCATAGACCTGGTCGAGAACCGCTTCGTCGGCATGAAATCGCGAGGCGTTTACGAGACGCCCGGCGTGACCATTCTCCACGCGGCGCACCGCGCGGTCGAGTCGCTCACCCTGGACCGCGAGGTTGCGCACCTTAAAGACTCGCTCGCCCCGCGGCTGGCCGAGATGATCTATTACGGCTTCTGGTACTCGCCCGAGTTCGAAGCGATACGCGCGCTGCTTGACGAGACGCAGAAGAACGTCACGGGCCGCGCGCGGCTGAAGCTCTACAAAGGCAACTGCGCGGTGGCGGGCCGCCGCTCGCCTCGCTCGCTCTACTCCGAAGAGTTCGCCACCTTCGAGCGCGACGAGGTCTACAACCAGCGCGACGCGGAAGGCTTCATCAAGCTTAACGCGCTGCGACTGAGGCTCAGAAACATGGCGTCGCGCCAGGGGAATGATGATTAAGGAGGTGGACGATGTTGGTCCAATCAACCGTAGAGGTCAAGGAAACCAAATCTCATATGGAAGGGCAGGAGCTTCGTCTGGCTCGCGTCGATAAGATCGCTTCTTCGACGCTGAACCTCGCCCTCGGGCACGAGCTTGAGATAACGACCGAGTGTGAAGCGCGCGCGGGCAACGTAGTCGTCGTGCGCGCGCTGACCGACAACGCGACCTACAACACGCTTGAGCTTGTGACCGGGCGAATGGCGAAGATCAACCCCGGCGACATCATCGCTGGCGTGCTGGGATATCGACGCGCGCTCAAGGGGTTCATAGGCGACGTTCCCGAAAGCATTCAAGCGGGCGACCGGCTCCACCTGCTCAACCTCGGCGGATTGATCGGAAGGTGCCTGGGCCATCATCACTCTTTGAGCAACGCCATCGAAGTCGAAGTCATCGGCATGCCGGTCCGCGACGGCCGGATTATGAACATAGCCGAGCAAGCCATAGAGCCTGCGGACGCGCTGCTGTCGGACGCGCCGCTGGTCCTTGTCGCGGGGACCTGCATGAATTCGGGCAAGACCTACGCGGCGACAGAGGTCATCAAGCACCTTGCGCGCGCGGGCCTTCGCGTCGCGGCAGCGAAGCTCGCCGGGGTAGCCTGCCTGCGCGACACGCTCAACATGCAGGACCACGGCGCGGTGAAGACTTTGAGCTTTCTAGATTGCGGACTCCCTTCGACCGTGGGAGTGGCCGACCTCGCGCCGATAGCGAAAGGGATCATCAACGAGCTCGGCCGCGTAGAGCCCGACTGCATAGTCATAGAGCTGGGCGACGGGATACTGGGCGGCTACAGCGTCGAGACGGTCTTCCGCGACAAAGAGCTTCTCGCGCAGACGGCCGCGCTGGTCTTTTGCGCGAGCGATTTCGTAGGGGCGTGGGGCGGGCGAGAGTTGCTCGCGGCGCTCGGCGTAAAGATCGACGTGGTGTCGGGACCCGTAACTGATTCGCAGATGGGGATCGATTACGTAAAGGCCGAGTTGGGGCTCGACGCGGCCAACGCCGTCAACGGCAGCGAGTGCCTTGCGAACCTTGTTAAGGACAAGGTCAATTCGTGGGCGGCGCAGGCGGGCAGGTGAAGAGATGATCAAGGTAGGGATAGTCGGGGGCTCGGGTTACGGCGGGAGCGAGCTGCTCCGCATACTGCTCTTTCACCCTTCGGTCGAGCTGAAGCTTGTCACCGCGCGCGAGCACGCGGGCAAGCGCGTAGACCGCGTCCATCCGAACCTGGCGAAGCTTACGGAACTAACTTTCACATCAATGGCCGACGCGCGCGATCTCGAAGAGCTCGACTGCGTATTTCTCGCGCTGCCGCACGGCGAGGCTATCGAGATCGCGCCCGCGCTGCCCGACCGAGTGAAGGTCATCGACCTTTCGGGCGATTTCCGATTGAGCGACGCCGAGCAGTTTAAGAAATACTACGGGCGCGACCACACGGACATGGCAGCGCAGCGGCAGTTCGTTTACGGGCTGACGGAAGTCAACCGGGGCCGCATCAAAGAAGCCTCAAGGATCGCCAACCCCGGCTGCTTCGCGACCGCGCTTGAGCTCGGGCTCTACCCTTTCGTCGCCGCAGGCGCGATAACGGGCAAGGTGATCGCCGATATGAAGACGGGCTCTTCGGGCTCGGGCGCGAAGCCCGCCGCGGGGACTCATCACCCGAAGCGCGCCAACAGTTTTTACGCTTACAAGATCCTTGAGCACCAGCACCAGCCAGAAGTCGAGCAGTTGTTGTCGGCGATCGACCCGCAGTGGGGCAAGGAATCGAGCTTGATTCTACAGACACATTCGATACCCGTCGTGCGCGGCATATTCGCTACGATCTACGCTACGACGCGGCGAGCAATGACGCACGACGAGGCGGGCGGCCTGCTGCGCGAGTATTACGGGGACGAGTTTTTCATCCGTCTAGTAGACGGGTCGCCCGACATCAACTGGGTGAAGAACACAAACTTCGTAGACATAGGCTGGGCCGTGAGCGGCGAGACTCTGGTCGTCTTCGTCGCGATAGACAATCTGGTGAAAGGCGCGGCCGGGCAAGCCGTCCAGAACATGAACTTGATGTTCGGCTTAGAAGAGCGAACCGGCTTGATGCTCGCGGGCAGCAACCCATAATAGAAGTGCTGAGTGCTGAGTGCTGAGTCCTGAGTCAACTGCTCTCACTCAGCACTCAGCACTCAGCACTCAGGACTTGGAGGTAGCGTTGAGCACGAAGCATAGCGTGGAAGACATAATCGGAATCGAAGAGGAGTTTCAGGTCGCGACCTATAAGAAGTTCCCTTTCGTCATCGCGCGCGGCGAGGACGTGTGGGTCTACACGAGCGACGGCGAGCGATACCTGGACCTCTACGGCGGCCACGCGGTAGTCTCGACGGGCCACTCGCACCCGAAGATCGTCCGCGCGATAAGCGAGCAGGCCGGGCGGCTGCTCTTTTATTCAAACCTCGTTTATAACGACGCGCGCGCGCGGGCCGCGCGGAAGCTGGTCGAAGTCGCGCCGGAGAGGCTGACAAAAGCATTCTTTGTGAACTCGGGCACGGAAGCCAACGAGAACGCGATGAAGATAGCGCGCAAGCTCACGGGCCGCGCGAAGATCATATCTTTCGAGGGCGGCTTTCACGGCCGCACGCCCGGCTCGCTTTCGGCCACCGGCCTTGTGAAATACCGCGAAGGCGTTTCGCCTCTCCTCGAAGGCCACGTCTACGCTCCGTTCGGCGAGATCGAAGCAGTCGAGCGACTCTTAGGCGCGGACACGGCGGCCGTAATGCTTGAGCCCATCCAATCTATGGGCGGCGTGAGGATGGTCGAGCCGAGCTTTTACCGCGCGCTACGACAGTTGTGCGACCGCGCGGGAGCGATGCTCATTTATGACGAAGTGCAGACGGGCATGGGGCGCACGGGAGAGTTCTTTTTCGCGGGTCGAGACGGCGTCACGCCCGACCTTGTGACGCTCGCCAAAGGGATCGCGAGCGGAGTGCCGATGGGCGCCGTGCTTATGACCGACGAGATCGCCTCTCAAATAAAGGTCGGCGACCTGGGGACGACCTTCGGCGGCGGGCCGCTCGCGGCGGCGGCGCTCGAAGCGACCATAGATGTAATCCGCGACGAGCGGCTGCTTGAAAACGTCTGCGCGAACTCCGAATACCTCTTCGCGGAGCTTGGCCGTTTGGCGGCTGTCGAAGAGACTCGCGGGCTCGGCTACCTGATCGGGATCAAGTTCAAAGCCGACAGCGCAAAGCCTATCCAGCAGGCGCTTCTCGAAAAGAAGATCATCACCGGACTTGCCGACGACGCAAGCATCTTGAGGCTCTTGCCGCCGCTCACCTTGAAGCGCGCGGAGATCGATCTGTTCCTCGACGCGCTGGCAGGCATTGCCTAATTCCCGAGGATCGAACCTTCGTGGCTGATCGCAATGAATCTGCCTCCGCCGACGTGCTGAAACCGGCTATGGACATAAAAGGGAAAGACTTTTTAAGCACGGGCGATTTCACGACCGCTGAAATCACTTCGCTCATCGACCTGGCCGCAAAGATCAAGGCGCGCGAGTATGATGAGCGGCCGCTTGCGGGCCGCAGCGTCGCGCTGGTCTTCTTCAACCCGTCGCTTCGCACGCGCGCCTCGATGGAAGTGGCGATCTACGAGCTAGGCGGAAACGTCGTCACGCTCGACGTGGGCAAAGGGACGTGGAGCCTGGAGTACCGCGAGGGAGTCGTGATGGATGGCGACAAGACCGAGCACATAAAAGAGGCCGCGCGGGTGCTGTCGCGCTACGTGGCCGGGATCGGCGTCCGCGCGTTTCCCGAGATGAAGGATTATAAAGAGGAGATCGCCGACCCTGTCGTCCGAGCCTTTGCCGAGCATAGCGACGCGCCTGTCTTCAATCTCGAATCTTCGCGGTATCATCCTTTCCAGGCGCTGGCGGATGGGATGACGATGCGCGAGAAGATTGGCGCGACCGCTGGGCAGCGAGTCGTGCTCTCGTGGGCGTATCATCCGAAACCGCTCCCGATGGCCGTGCCCAACTCGTTCGCGCTCATAGCGGCGCAGATGGGGTGCGATCTGACGATCGCGTGCCCGCCCGAATACGACCTGGGCGACGAAGCTATGTCGGACATAGCCGAGGCCGCGCGCGCCGTGGGAGGGCGCGTTCATGTCGCGCGCGATTTTCGAGAGGCATGCCAGGGCGCTCGCATAGTTTACGCGAAGAGCTGGGGCGGGAAAGATTTCTACGGCCGGCCTGAAGCGGACATCGAAACGCGTCAGCAGTATCGCGACTGGCGCATCGACGAAGAGGTGATGCGAACGACCGATGGCGGCTGGTTCATGCACTGCCTGCCGGTGCGCCGCAACGTAGTCGTGACGGACGCGGTTCTCGACGGCCCGCAGAACGCGGCCATCGACGAAGCCGAAAACCGATTGCACGTCCAGAAAGCCGTCCTGGCTTCGGTGCTACAAGGCTAAGCGTAATGATAAACGAAAGACTCGATCTGCTGCGCGAGGCGCTGCCATACATTCAGCGGTTTAAGAACAAGGTCTTCGTCGTCAAGCTGTCGGGCAAGGTCACGGAGGATCAAGAGCAGCTCGGCTCGCTGGCCGAAGAGATAACTCTGTGCCAACAGGTAGGGATACACGTAGCAGTGATACACGGCGGCGGGAAACAACTGACCGAGACGGCCGAGCGTTTAGGAATAAGCCAGCGAATGGTCAACGGCCGTCGAGTCACCGACGCGGAGACGCTCGAAGTCGCGAAGATGATCTTCGCGGGCCAGATCAACATGGACATATTGTCGGCGCTCAGAGGCAAAGGCGCGGAATGTGTCGGGCTTTCCGGGGTTGACGGGAACATCATCCACGCGCGCCGCCGCGAGATTCAAGAGGTGCTCAACCGCGAGACGGGCCAGGTCGAGACGGTAGACTTCGGCCACGTCGGCGACATCGTGAAGATAAACCTGCGATTGTTGCGCCTGCTGTTAGATAACGGTTATATCCCCGTGGTCTCTTCGCTCGGCGCGGACGAGCAAGGTAACATTTACAACATCAACGCGGACACGATCGCCGCGGAGATCGCGGTCGATCTTGAAGCAGAGAAGCTGATCGTGTTGACGGACGTTGACGGGATTCTTCGCGAGCGGGACGACCCGGCTTCGAGGATCTCTCGGTTGACAGTCGAACAGGCCGAAGCGCTCGTTAAGGATCGCGTAGTGTCGTCGGGCATGTTGCCAAAGATCGCGGCCATCGCGCACTTGATAAGGCGCGGAGTTCGCAGCGCGCATATTATCAACGGCTCACGTAGAAATGCACTGCTTCATGAAGTCTTCACAGACGAAGGCGCAGGCACGATGATAACCCTATAAAACGCTTGAACGCGGTCAGGATAACTAGCGCGTCCTTTGGAGTGCGCAGACCCCGCGGCGCTTTTGTTTTAGGGGAAGCCGTTTTGCCTAACACAAAAGCGGTGACAAGTCACCGCACTCCGAAATAAAATCATTCTTCATTGCTGTTTTATCGAGAACGTCTTACCGGCTATCTTAATCACGCCCTTGCGAGCCAAAGGGCCGGGGTTGGGCGCTACGCTATAACTCAACGTCGTGTTGCCGACGCCAGCGCTTGCGCTCGTTATGGTGATCCAGCTTGCGTTAGTTACCGCCTGCCACACGCACCCGGCGGTCGCAGTAACATTAATGCTGTCAGTGCCGCCTGCCGACGAGAAATTATTAAAAGTCGGAGAGATGCTGTATGCGCAATTCGTCTGCCCGCCGTCTTGCGCGACCGTCAAGATGCGGCCTCCGACTATTAACGTCGCTACGCGCCCGCTGCCCGTAGCGTTATCCCTGACCTCGAAGGTGACTTCGCCGCCGCCCGCGCCATCTTCGGGCGAGGTTAAGACTATCCAGTCCGGCGCGGTGTTCAGAACATTCCACGAACACCCTAAAACCGCCGAGACACTTGCGACCCCGCTCCCGCCTCGCACGCCGAAAAGCTGCGTCGAAGTCGAAAGCGCGACGCAGGCCGGAGGCATCGCTCTACTTGTGGTGTATATCTGGTCGTCAGCGTTCGTAAATCCGCCGTCGGCCTGGTTGCCCGCGGCGTAAAAAGTCAGCGTGCCTTCATCAGCAGCCGGGGCCGTCCAGTTGAACGTCCAGCTCGCGCCGAAGAACTGCCCCTCAAAAGTGCTGCCCGCATTGTGCTCTATGTACTGGCGGTCGAAGAACTCTTTCTCGCCCATCAACACGATCGTCGATTCGTCTTCAATCAAGTTGCCCGCCCGCTGGTTACTCCCGGTCAAACAGGTGAGCTGGAAGCCCCATTTCATACGGCTCTTGTCTTCCGTCGTATGAGTGACCGTGATCGGGTAAGTCTGCCCAGGCACGTAACCGCTCGGAGCCGTGATAGTGAACAGCCCCGTAGGGTCCGGACCTGAATGGCAAGAATTACAAGTCCTCTCGCCCGGCGCTCCCGTGCGCTCGGGCGGAGGCCCGCTTGAAAAACCTCTCACGGACTGCGACACGATGTCGCTGAGCAGGAACGCGCTGATGATCGCAACGAAAAAAGCCAAGCTGATCAGCTTGAGATGTCTTTGTCTCGGCATAGAATCCTCCGGCCATGAGACCTTATCCCACGTTAAATTCTTAGGCAAGAGAATTGAATGCTAGACAACCGCGAGATCAGGAAGAGGGTTACTCAGGACTCAGGACTCAGCACTCAGGACTTCTTGACCTGCGCGACTTTGTCGGGGCGGCTCCAAGATTTGTAGAGATTGTTCAGACGCGAAATCGATAATCGCGTTCGCCAGTTCTGTTCGCCGGGGGTTTTCTTCAGCACCGTCAGGCTATCGGTCATCAGCCGCTCGGCCTCTTCGAAACGTCCGAGCGCGGCCAGGCAGTCGCCCAGAGCGCCTTCAGCTTCGGCCATCTGCCAGTTGTCCGCCGGAAGCTTTGACCGTCTGAGTTCGACCGCCTCGCGCAAAAGCGGCTCGCTCTTAGCTGCCTCCCCGCGCGCGACCATCAGGTTGCCGAGCCCCAACAATGTATGGCTGAGATCAGAATGGCCTTGCGGCGGATGCTTTCTCTGTATCAGTTTGTATTCGCCGCCACCGCGCTTGGCCGCCTTGTGAGCGCGCGCGCGGTCGACGAGGATGCGGCGCATCAAGCGTGAGGCCACGCCGAAAAAATGCGCGCGGTTTTGCCAGCCCACTCGACTCTGGTCTACGAGATGCAGATAGGCTTCGTGAACATGCGCGGTCGGTTGCAGCGTGTGGTCCATGCGCTCGCGCGCGATGTAGCGCGCCGCCAGGCGGTGCGGCTCGTCGTAGACTACCGGCATCAGCCTCACAGGAGCGCGCGTTATAATCTGCCGCTCAAACAGACATGCTGAATCGAGACGCGAGAAAGCTCACGGTAATTCTTCTTGCAACAAGATGAAATTCGATTAGTATGGTTGAGATTACTTAGAGGCTGAAGATGACCAAGCCGAGGCGCGACAAGGAAGTAAATGAGATAGAAGAAAAGTTAGGTTGATTAATAGCGACTGATTGCCGAACCAACTATTCCTTCGGAGTGCGGCGACAAGTCGCCGCACTCCGAAATAAAAACCAGAAATTGCTTAAGGCACTTGAACACTGACGACGCGGCCCGTGAAGGTCTCTGTGATAAACATCTTTCGATTCTGTGCGTCAAACGACATGCTTGAAGGCGAGATAAGACAATCGGCTATAGTTACCGGCTGCGCGTCGGGTGACGCAAACAACTTTAATCTACCCGGAGGCAGCGGGTTTGCCGCGAGATTCGCGCTGAATTCAAGTGTGAAGAATTGATCCTGGCCCATATTCTTTACGGGTAAAACATCGATCGCTGTTGTCAGGCCGCCTATAAAAGTCGACTGGCTGTTATTAGCTCTATTGATCTTGCGTATCTCTGAAACGCCCGGCGCGAACGGGAAGCCCGTCAGCAGCGGCACCAGCAACTGTTTGCCGAACAACCTGACTCCATCGGGGACGGCGTCAGAAACGGGCGGCCCGAACGGGAGCGGGTTCGGCTTCGGCGCAAACCTCGCAAGCGTCTTCGTGTCGCCGGTGCGTATGTCGACTTCGCGAATCAGGTTCTGGCCCGCGTCCGAGACGTAGAGCCTGTTGCCGTTGACCGCGACGCCGAACGGGTTAGATGCGCGCACGTTCCCTAAAACGCCTGGGAAGTTCTCGAACGTGAAATCGCGAAAATCGGCTACGACCTCTAAAGTCAAGCTCTGCCCGTTCGCAGCCGTCAGCGTCCTGCTGCCGCCGGTCTTTAGCAACGTCTGATCGGTCGCACTGAGCGTGAAGCCTTCCGTAGTCGCTTCGACGTTCGCGCTGAAGCGAATCGAGATCACAGACGCAAACAGCGACGAAGACGGCGTGGGGTTCGGTAACTGCGTAGCGCCAGGGATCGGCCCCGCGATCACGGAGTCTCCCTCGCCTATCGTCACGTAAAGAGTGCGGCCCTTGAGGTCAACGCCCGAAGGCCCCGAAATGCCTTCCGGGCTGATGCCGGACGGGAGACCTTCGATCAGCGTGCGGCGCACGCCCGTAGAGTCGATTATCGATATGCGCCCGGTGTTAGGGCCGTTGCCGGCTTCGGCTACGATGAGGCTCCCGCCCGGAGATAGTACGGATTTTACGGGCGCTCGCAGACCCGCTGCGACCGTAGTCGAGCATTGCGCGTAGGCGTCACGGCCGGCGAGCGTAATCGTCAGGGCTATCACGGTTGTTAAAAAGATTATCTTTTTGCTGCTCATGTTTTTCCTTTCTGTTAGCGAAATGATTTACAGTTAACCCTTCATAATGTGGAGGCGGCGGTCGAGCATCAGCCGAGCGAGAAAGGCCGGGCTTTCTGCTCCCATCCTTACATGCGAAGAAATGCGGAGAATCGGCTCACCCGCTACCGGGCTTAAGAGAATTGAAATTGACTTGGATTCTTTAAATGAATATCCTAACGGCGTTTTGCACTCTCTACTTTTCGGGAAAGGGTTATGACCACGCGCTCGCCAAAAGAGATCACACAACTGCTCATGGACTGGCGAAACGGCGATAAGGCTGCCGCCGATCAATTGATGCCCCTGGTCTACGACGAGCTCAGGCGGCTGGCCTCGAACTTCTTCCGGCGCGAGCGCGTAAACCACACGCTACAGCCCACGGCGCTGGTTCACGAAGCATACCTTCACCTCGTAGACCAGTCCGTGGTGAGCTGGCAAAACCGCGCGCATTTTTTCGGCGCGGCCGCCCGATTGATGCGGCAGATCTTGATAGACCACGCGCGCACGCACAACGCGGCCAAGCGCGGCGGCGGGGAGATAAAGGTCTCTTTGAAAGAGGAGCTTGTTGCGGCCGCGCCGCGCGAAGTCGACTTGATAGCCCTCGACGCGGCGCTTGACGAGCTTGCCGAGCTCGACGAGCAGCAGAGCCGAATAGTAGAGATGAGGTTTTTCGGCGGGCTCTCGATCGAAGAGACCGCAGAGGTCCTCGCCATCTCGCCCGCGACGGTCAAGCGCGAATGGAGCACGGCCAAGGCGTGGCTCTACCGTGAAATGAAGAAAGGCAGTTTTTAGTTTTTAGTTTTTGGTTTTCAGCAACGGAACTAAAAACTCAAAACTGAAGACTTAAAACAGATTTTTTCGTCTATTCTGTTATGACGCCCGAACGCTGGCAACAAGTGAAGCCCATACTGCAATCCGCGCTCGACCTCGCGCCCGGTCAGCGCGCCTCATTCCTGGACTCCGCCTGCGACGGCGACACGCTGCTGCGCAAGGAGGTCGAATCGCTCCTCGCCTCACACCGCGAGGCCGGCAGCCTGCTCGACTCGCCCGCCTTCGAGGCGGCGGCCGACCTGCTCGCCGACGAGACGGTCGACCTGGCGGGCCGCAAGATAGGCCATTACAAAGTGGTCTCGCAGATCGGCCGGGGCGGGATGGGCGTGGTTTACCTCGCGGAAGACAAGAGGCTCGGCCGCAAGGTCGCGCTCAAGATCCTGCCCTCGTACTTTACTAGGGACCCGCAGCGCGTCCGCCGGTTCGAACAGGAGGCGCGCGCGGCATCGGCCCTCAACCACCCGAACATCCTGATGATCTTCGACATCGGGCAGGTCGAAACGGTCCCGTTCATCGCGACCGAGTTCATCGAAGGCGAAACATTGCGCTCTCGCCTGACGCGCGGCGGGCTGGGCGTAGACGAGGCGCTCGATCTTAGCATTCAAGCGGCGAGCGCGCTCGTAGCGGCGCACTCGGCAGGGATCGCGCACCGCGACATTAAGCCCGAGAACATAATGCTGCGCCCCGACGGTTACGTGAAAGTGCTCGACTTCGGCCTCGCGAAGCTCACAGAGCAGCGCGCGCGACCATCGAATACGACCGCGCCGACGCTCGGCCAGATAGACACGGCCCCCGGCACCGTAGTCGGCACCGCGAACTACCTTGCGCCCGAACAGGCGCGCGGGCTCGATGTCGACGCGCGCGCGGATTTATTCAGCCTCGGCGTAGTCATCTACGAGATGGTCGCGGGACACCCGCCGTTTCGCGGCGAAACCACCAGCGACGTGATCGCGGCGATACTGAAAGAGGAGCCGCCCGCGCTTTCACAGGAAGCCAGCAACGTCCCGGCCGAGTTGCAGCAGATCGTGAGCAAAGCTCTCCGCAAAGATAAAGAAGAGCGCTACCAGAGCGCGAAACAGATGCTCGACGACCTGACCGTGCTCAGGAAAGAGCGCGAAGTCGAAGAGCGTATAAAGAGCCGTTCGAGCGGCGAGACCGCGCAGGCGATCCCGCATTCGGGCGAGAGCGCGACCAGGCTCATCGAGACGAAACGCAAGCGGATTGTCTCGGGCAAGAACGCCGTGGCCATCGCCGCGGCGGTGATCATAGGCGCGGCGGCCGTCTACTTTTACTGGCGGAGCTCGAACGTCAAGTGGGCGCGCGAGCAGTTGCCTCGGATCGAAGAGATGGCCGAACGCGGCGATTACTTTCAAGCATACGACCTGGCTGTCAAAGCGCGAAAGTACCTGCCCGACGACCCGACAATAGTCCGTCTGATGCCAGCCATCGCCGACGATCTTTCTATAGCGACGGAGCCCGCGGGCGCGAGCGTCTATATTAAGCGCTTCATTCCGGATGAGGCGGGCGGCTTTCCGGCGCGCGAGCTCATCGGGACGACTCCCATCACTCACCTCCAGATAGCGCGGGGCGCATACGTCGTCTACGTCGAGAAGGACGGTTACGCGGCCACCGCGCAAACCGTATCAGGTATGCCTCCCCGTTACGGCGGCCGCATAGCATTTATGCCTCCCCCGATCAGCATCAAAGCGAAGCTTGTTGAAAGCGACCGCGTCCCAAAGCGCATGGCCTACGTGCCCGGAGGCGACTACAGGCTCGTCAGTTGGGACCGCCCCACGGAGGTGCGCGTGCGGCTCGACCCTTATTTTATAGACCGTTTCGAGGTCTCGAATCAGGAGTACAAAGAGTTCATCAACGCGGGCGGATACCTCAAAAAGCAGTTCTGGAAGCACCCTTTCGTCAAAGACGGGAAGCCGCTTTCGTGGGAAGAGGCTACAAAAGAGTTCAAAGACCGCACGGGTCTGCCGGGGCCGCGAAGCTGGTCGAACCAGAATTTCCCCGAAGGCAAAGCGGACCACCCGGTAACGGACATCTGCTGGTATGAAGCGGCGGCCTACGCAGAGTTCCGAGGCAAGAGGCTGCCGACAATCTTTCAATGGGAGAAGGCCGCGCGCGACGGGCGAGTCTCATTCACAGGGCCGGTCATGCCTTGGGGGACGTTGACCGAGCCCACTACGCACCGCGCCAACTTTAAGACGGACGGCACGGCGCCGGTCAGTAGCTTTGAATTCGGGATGAGTCCTTACGGCGCCTTCAACATGGCGGGCAACGTGTCGGAGTGGTGTTTGAACGAAACGATGGACGGCCATGTCGCGAGCGGCGGGTCGTGGGACGACCTCTACTACTCGTTCGGGTATCACGGCCGCTTCCCGAGCTTGTACAGCTCGACCAAGCTCGGCTTCCGTTGCGCCGTGAACGCGGAAGGCGCGGCTACGGACCAGGGGGCCTGGCCTATCGTGCCCGAGCGCGCCATCCCGCGATACGAACCTGTGAGTGAGGCGACTTACAAAAAGCTCCTGGCGTATTTCGATTACCCGAAAGCGGACCTCCACGCCGAGGTCGTCGAGGTGAAAGAGACCGACGAGTGGCGGCTCGAAAAGATCGCCTTCGACAGCACCGCGGGCGACAGGGCCATCGCCTACCTTTACCTGCCGAAGAATTACCCCGCGCCTTTCCAGGTGATTCACTGCGTCCCGCCGGGCGGCATCGAAGCGCGCGCTTACACGCTGTCACAGTTCATCGAAAGAGAGCTGCGGCCGTTCATAAAGTCTGGCCGCGCCGTGCTGGGCGTCGCGATCAAGGGCTACCAGGAGCGGCCGTGGCCCGCCGATTATACGCCGCCTTCAATCAACCGCGTGGAGTTCCGCGACGTAATAGTAACGGAGATAACAGACCTTCGACGCGGGCTCGATTACCTTATGACGAGGCCCGACATGGACGCGAGCCGCATCAATTACATGTCGATGAGCCCCGGCGGGTTCAAGCTGATACTGCCTGCGATCGAGCCGCGCTATCGTTCGGTGTTTTGGACGGGGGCGAGCATAGAGCCTGACGCGCGGCAGTATATACCTGAGGCGAACCCTATTAACTTCGTCTCGCGCATCCGAGCGCCGAAGCTTATGATGCACGGGAAGTATGACGAGGTGGACGCGTTCAGAACCGAGAGCGAGCCGCTCTTCAAGCTGTTCGGCGAGCCTAAACAGTTTATGCCTTACGACGGCGGGCACATCCCGGACCGCGAGCTGTTCGTGCCGACATTCAACCAGTGGCTCGACAAGACGCTCGGGCCGGTCAAGACTTACTAGCGACAGGTCAGCTTATGAAATCTAATCGTTCCTCACGCATATCGCTATCGCTCGCGCTATCGCTTGCATCTCTCGCGGGCGTCGGGTCGGTTGCCGCTCAGACGGCAAGGAATAACAACGCGCCGAGACCGGGTAACGTCAACTACGATGCCGCGCGCGTTATGGCCTTGCAGCCCGACGGCAAGATCGTCGTGGCCGGCGTGACTCGCGGAAATGGCTCTCGGGACGATTTCGCGCTGGCTCGCTTCTCGGCCGATGGCAGTCTGGACTCTAGTTTCGGCGAAGGCGGCAGAGTAGTGACAGACTTTGCGGGCAACAGCGACAGCGTCCGCGCAGTCGCGCTGCAACCCGACGGCAAAATTCTTCTGGTAGGGACGACCGATTGGGACGACTGTGACTCCGACTTCGCTCTCGCCCGCTACAACAGTAACGGCGCCTCCGACACTTCCTTCGGTCAAAACGGCAAGGTCGTTACGGACTTTCTCGGCAGAGATAAAGCATCCGCCGTCGCCATCCTGGACGATGGCCGGATTATAGTGACCGGCACGGCGACTGACGCGCGCAGGCACATAGTTGTCGCCCGCTACACCGCGAACGGAAAACTAGACTCGTCTTTCGGATGGGACGGGAAAGCGGTCACGCCCTCTAATACTTTCCCCTGTTCGATAAGCCTCCGCCCCGACGGTGTAATCTCAGTCACTGGCGCCGCGTCGTTCTGTTCTAAGAGCAATAGCAGGGATAATTCTATTGTAGTCTATACTCTTTTTGCGCGCGCGCGCTTCAATTCTAATGGCAGCCCGGACCCGTCTTTAGCCGGCAGAGGCATCGCGACTGCACAATTGCGTGATGCCGGCGCGATAGCGACGGCGCTGGCCATCCAACCTGACGGCAAATCAATTATGTTAGGCGATAACGGATTTGACGGGCGATGGGGGTCCTTTTTCCTTCAGCGCCTCAACGAAGATGGCAAGTTGGATGATTCGTTTGGGCAGAATGGCAAAGTCATCACCTCGCTCGATCAGCCGACCGAGGCCAGAGCGATCGGGCTGCTTCCGGACGGCAGTTTCGTTGTAGCCGGATCGGCCAAGAGGTCTATCCCGGAGATGAGCAAAGCCTTCGCGCTCGCGCGCTACAGCAAGGACGGCGAATTGGATGCGGGGTTTGGCAAAGAAGGAAAAGTTATCACACCCTGCGACGGGTATGTCGAAGCTTTAGCCGTCACAGTCCAGCCCGACGGGAAGATCCTCGCGGGCGGTTATCTGGAGACGGGCGGGCTTGGAGATTTTCTTCTGATGCGCTACGACAGAGCGGGCGCGCTCGACTCCGCGTTCGGCAGCGACGGGAGAGTCTATGCCGACTTCAACGGCGTTACCGATACAGCGCCCGCTACGGGTCTAAAACGTAGCCGCAAGCCGAGCGGCGCGCAGAAGCCCGGTTGCTCAGAAATCCAGGGAATGTTTGTTACACCTGTTTTTGCGGCTAGACGTGAAACGCTGGGGCTAATCCCTGTCTCAGAGGTGAAAATCGTCTTGAAGCTGCATGTTCCGCCGGATGTCAAGCATCCTTCCGGTCCCGGCTCATCTGACGATGAGCCTTCCTCCGGGAGCGGTAATATCAATCCTGATGGCTCGGCAAAGTCTGTCGACTCCAAGCCGGTGATACTGAAGCCCGTGCAGCCGCTTTATACCGAAGCAGCGCGCAGGAATAAAGTTTCGGGCGTTGTGAAATTGCGCGCGCTGATTGGCGTTGACGGCAGGGTGAAGCGGGCGGTAGTGGTCGAAGGGCTGCCTGATGGGTTGAATGAAAGAGCTTTGGAAGCTGCCTACAAGATCATATTCAAACCGGCAATGAAAGACGGCCAGCCCGTGGCTTACTGGGCTCCTTTGATCGTGACGTTCAACATCAGGTGATCGGTCTATTATCAATCCCGCCTTCATCGCGCAATTGGACGACCGCGGCGGTTTTAGTTTATCCTAGAAAACCTAAATTTCATCAAGTCAATAAACCAGGAGGATATGATGTTCAAACGCCTGCTCTGCCGGTCGTGGTGTGTAGCCCTCAGCTCAATTCTTCTCTTGAGCCTCTTTACAAACGCTCGCGCTCAACAGCGCGCCGACGGTAATTTTGATGTCAAAGCGCTCGACCGCCTCGAATGGCGCTCGATTGGGCCGGCGAACATGGGCGGCCGCACTTCTGACGTCGAAGGCATACCCGGAAACCCCGCGCTCGTCTACGTCGGCACGGCTTCGGGCGGCGTGTGGAAGACTACGAACGGCGGGACGACTTGGAGCCCGATATTCGAGCGCCAGAGCACGATCTCCGTAGGCGACATGGCCGTCGACCCGACGAACCCCGACGTGATCTGGGTCGGCACGGGCGAGTCGAACGTGCGAAACAGCGTCTCGTTCGGCGACGGCGTTTACAAGTCTAACGACGGTGGCAAGACCTGGCAGCACCTGGGGTTGAAGGATACTCAACGCATATCGCGGATCGTCATAAACCCGCTCAACCCTGAGATAGTCTACGTCGGCGCGCTCGGCCACGCGTTCGGGCCTAACGAAGAGCGCGGCGTCTTTATGACGACCGACGGCGGCAAGACCTGGGCCAAGACTCTCTACACCGACCCCGAGCACGGCGTCGCGGACATGGACATAGACCCTACGAACCCAAACATCGTCTACGCCGCGATGTGGCGCTTCGAGCGCAAGCCCTGGACTTTCCGCAGCGGCAGCGAGAAAGGCGGCGTCTATAAATCGATAGACGGCGGGCGCACATGGAACAAGTTGACCAACGGCCTGCCGAAACTCCTCGGCCGCATAGGCGTGAAGGTCGCGCCCACGAACCCGAACGTCGTTTACGCCATCGTCGAGTCGAAAGAGGGCACGCTTTATCGATCCGACGACCGTGGCGAGACCTTCAAGCAAGTCTCGAAGCAGAACAGCATCGTGAGCCGCGGTTTTTATTACACGGACCTGCGCGTCGACCCCACGAACGAGAACCGCGTTTACGCCGTCGCCTCGACGCTCTTCGTCTCGATCGACGGGGGGCGCACTTTCCGCTCGATCACCGGCCGGACTCACATCGATTATCACTCGCTGTGGATCGACCCCAAGAACCCTAAGCGGATGTGGCAGTCTCAAGACGGCGGCATCGCGGTCACCTACGACCAGGGCGAGACATGGGAATACGTCAACAACATCCCCATAGGCCAGTTCTACCAGATTCACGCCGACAACCGGCAGCCGTTCTACTACATAATGGGCGGGCTCCAGGACAACGGGAGTTGGACTGGCCCGAGCCGCACGCGCGAGCCGGCGGGGATACTCAACGACGACTGGCGCATGGTGAGCTTCGGAGACGGCTTCTACATGATGAATCACCCGGACGACCCCGAGCTTTACCTTTCGGAATCGCAATCGGGCGGGATCGTGCTGACCGATTTCCGCAACCGCGAGCAGCAGGAGATAACCCCGGACGCCGCAAGCCAGGGCGGGCCGGCTAAAGATCAGAAGTACCGCTTCAACTGGAACTCGCCGTTAATACCGTCGCCGCACGACAAGAACACCGTCTTCTTCGGCGCGAACGTAGTCTTCAAGTCAACGGACTTCGGCAAGAGCTGGGCGAAGATCAGCGACGACCTGACGACCAACGACCCGGAGAAGCAGAAGGAGGCGGGCGGCCCCGTGGCCAATGAGAACACGTCGGCCGAGTATCACACGACCATCATAAGCCTCGCCGAATCGCCCGTCGCGGCGGGGACGATCTGGGCGGGCACCGACGACGGCAACCTCCAGGTGACGACCGATGGCGGCAAGACGTGGACGAACCAGATCAAGAATGTGTCGGGACTGGCGGCCAACTCTCCCGTCTCGCACGTAGAGCCTTCGCGGACCGGCGCTAACGTGGCCTACGCGTCGTTCGACCGTCACATGCTAGACGACTTCCGCCCGTATGTATTCAAGACCACGGACGGGGGCCGCAAGTGGACGAACATCGCCGGCGACCTGCCGGATAAAGCTCACGTCTGGATTGTTCGCGAAGACCCGAAAAACAGAAACCTGCTTTACGCGGGGACGGAGCTGGGCCTTTTCGCTTCTTACACGGGCGGGTCGAAGTGGGTGAAGATCGGTATGAAGAATTTGCCCACGGTCGCCGTGCACGACATCATCGTTCACCCGCGCGACAACGACCTGATACTTGCGACGCACGGGCGCAGCATCTGGGTCTTTGACGACGCCGCGCCGATCCAGCAGATGAGCTCGGATGTACAGGCGAGTGACGCTCACATGTTCGACATTCGCCCCGCCATACGATTCGCCACGCGCTTCACGCGTTACGGCATCGGCGATAAGCCCTTCACCGGCCCGAACCCGCCTTACGGCGCGCTGATAACTTATTACCTGAAAGAGAAGCCCGACGATAAGGCTACTGTGAAGATGCAAGTGCTCAACGCCAGCGGGAAAGTCATTCGCGAAATCGACAAGATTCCGAAGGAGAAGGGGCTGAATCGAATCAGTTGGGATCTGAGGGAGGAGGGAGCGCGCCAGCGCCGCCCGCCCAGCGAAGACGAGATAGCATTCGGCGGCGGCCCGCGCGGGCCTCAGGTCTTGCCCGGCACTTATACCGCTAAGCTGATCGTCGGCTCGAAGACCCTGGAGAAGCGCGTCGAGGTCCGTCTGGACCCGACGATCACCGTAGCGCAGGCCGATCTGCAAGCGCAGTACGATCACGCGCTGAAGCTCCGCGACATGCAGTCGACGATGACCGACGCGATACGCTCGCTCGACAGCATCAAGTCGCAGCTCGAACAGATCGAAAAGATCGTGAAGGACCGTATACCCGATGCGCCCTCGGAATTGACTAAGGCGATCGAAGATTACAAGAAGCAGACCGATACGTTGCTCGGCACGATAGCCCGGCCCGCCGACGCGCCCGGATTTGGCGGGGGCGCGCGGCTGTCGGAGAAGATCGGCGGCCTCTTCTCCACGGTCGAAGGAGTGAATGCCGCGCCGACGCCCTCGCAGCGAGAGTTCTTCGGCGAGCTCCAGGCGGAGTTCCCGAAGAAGGTCGACGAGGTGAACAAGTTTATTACGCAGACCGTGCCGCAGATGAACGAAACGCTCAAGCGGCATAACGCCCCGACGCTCGTGGCGGGCAAGCCCGTCGAGAAGCCGCGTTAGGACGATTGCTTAGCCACAGAGGCACGGAGGCACAGAGAAAAGAACAATAAGAATCTCTGTGCCTCTGTGCCTCTGTGGCAATAATTAATCCAGAGGAGTCGAAGCGATGCTAGGCGACCCTGATATAAAAACCGTTGCCGACATGACCCGCGTGAACGCGCGCAAGATGCCCGATAATGTGGCGATAGTCTTCGAAGGGCGCGAGACCACTTACGCGGAGCTTGACCGGCGAGCATGCCGCGTCGCAAACGGTCTGATAGAGGCGGGGTTGAAGCCCGAGAGCAGGGTCGCCGTGCTCGATAAGAACACGGACTCTTTCTTCGAGGTCCTGTTCGGCGCGGCGAAGGCCAACTGCGTGCTCGTCGCAGTCAACTGGCGGCTCGCGCCGCCCGAGATCGCTTACATCATAAACGACTCCGCCGCCGAGATTCTCTTCGTCGGCGAAGAGTTCATTCCCGCGATCGAAAAGATTCGCGACGAGCTGAAGCGAATAAAGAAGATCATTACGCTCGGCGGCGCGCGCGAGGGGTGGGAGGCATACGAGCGCTGGCGCGACGCTCAAAAAGAGGACGACCCTCGGTTGAGTAGCGGGGGCCAGGACGTTGTGCTCCAAATGTACACGAGCGGGACGACGGGCCGACCGAAAGGCGCGCAGTTGACTAATGGCAACCTGTTCTCTCTACTGCCTACGAGCCTGGAGTCGTGGGGCGCGTGGGGGCAGCATGACGTGAACCTGGTCTGCATGCCTGTCTTTCACATCGGCGGGAGCGGCTACGCCATGATCGGGTTTTACGCGGGGATCAAGACGGTGCTGCTTCGCGAGGTCAATTGCGATCTGATTCTGAAATTAATACCCGAGCATCAAGTGACAAAGGCATTCATTGTGCCTGCCCTGATTTTGTTCTTGCTCCAGACGCCGGCCATCGAAAGCACAGACCTTTCGAGCCTCGACCTGATCTTCTACGGCGCGTCGCCGATACCGCTCGATCTGCTG
>DATFGQ010000033.1:0-109312 GCA_035249305.1 Blastocatellia bacterium
GTGGCTGAGGGCAGCGGCCAAGGCTACGGGGCAGAGGATATCGGCCGAGCAGGCGGCGGGGTATCTGGTGAAGTGCTTGAAGCACATGACGGGGGAGGCCGGCGAGAGGCCTGTGCCGCCGTGGACGCAGATGGGCGTCGCTGAGGACGCCGTCAGATGAGAATAGTCTTTGTCGCCGACGCCCGCAGCGCAATATCAAAGAGCTGGATCGCACACTTCGTCAGCCGCGGCGACGACGTGCATGTCATCTCCACGTACCCTTGCGCGGACGACATAATTGGCGGCGCGAGGGTCTACCAGTTGCCCGTAGCCTTTGCCGGCTTTTCACGAATAAGCCATAACGGAACTGTCGCTTCAAAGCGGCAGCCCTCGCTTCTGGCGCGAGGGCTTGCTGGGCTCCGCATAGGCGCGCTGTCGAGCCTCTCTTCGGCGGCGCGGTTCTGGCTCGGGCCGGTCGAGTTGAATCGCTTTGTCACGCGCGCGCGCGACTTGATCGCGAGCATAAGCCCCGACCTTGTGCACGCGCTGCGAATACCATTCGAGGGCATCGTAGCGGCGAAAGCGACGCCCGCCGCGTACCCTTTACTGATTTCGGTCTGGGGAAACGATTTCACTCTCTGCGCCGGCCGCAGCCCGTTGATGTCGCGGCAGACGCGGCAGACGCTTGAGCGGGCCGACGCCTTGCTTTGCGACTGCCGGCGCGACCTCACGCTCGCCGAGCGCGACTGGGGGTTCGACCGGCGGAAGCCCTCGGCCCTCTTGCCCGGCGCGGGAGGGATTCACACCTCTATCTTCAACCCGGACGGCGACAGGTCAGAGCTTCGCAAGAGTCTGAAGATTCCCGTTGATGCTCCTGTTATTATCAACCCGCGCGGGTTTCGCGGCTACGTGCGCAACGACATCTTCTTTCAATCGATCCCGCTAGTTTTGGAAAAGCATCCGCGGACAGTATTCTTGTGCATAGGGATGGAGGGCAACCCCGTGGCCGAGAAATGGGTGAAGAGGCTAGGAGTCTCGGACAGCGTGCGGCTGTTGCCGGCGGTGGCGCATAATGAGATGGCGCAACTGTTCCGCCTGGCCGATGTCACCGTTTCGCCGAGCCTGCACGACGGCACGCCTAACTCGCTGCTTGAGGCGATGGCTTGCGGCTGCTTCCCCGTCGCGGGCGACATCGAATCGGTCCGCGAGTGGATCGTCGACGGAGAGAACGGGCTGCTTTGCGACGCGACCGACAAGCATTCGGTCGGCCGTGCGCTTGAGCGCGCGCTCGACGAGGGCGCCTTGCGCGACCGCGCCAGAGAGCATAACGTCAGCCTGGTCGCCGAGCGCGCCGACTACGGAAGAGTCATGCGCGAGGCGGAAGATTTTTACCGCCGGGTCATCAGTCAGACCGGGCGGGCCGCGAAGGTTTAAACGATGTGCGGAATCAACGGCGCTATCAACTGGGGCGATAGCGAATCGCTCGCCCGCATGACGCGAGTCCAGGCCCACCGCGGGCCTGACGATCATGGCGCGTGGGAGAGCACTCTGGCCGACGGCACGCGAGTGGGCCTTGGCTCGCGGCGTCTCGCGATACTCGACCTGTCGCCCGCCGGTCACATGCCCATGACGACGGAGGACGGGCGGCTGACGATAGTCTACAACGGCGAAGTCTACAACCACCCGCGACTGCGCCGCGAGCTGGAGGCGAAAGGCCACAGCTTCCGCTCGAACGGCGACACTGAAACGGTGCTCAAGCTCTATCAGGAGTACGGCCCCGAAAGCGTCCGCCGGCTCAACGGCATATTCGCGCTGGCTATCTGGGACCGCCGCGAGGAGCAGCTCTTTTTAGCTCGCGATCATTTCGGGATAAAGCCGCTCTACTATTGCCGGGAAGGTAATCGCTTCGCTTTCGCGTCAGAAGTCAAAGCGCTGCTGGAGCTGCCCGGCATGCGGCGCGAGATCGACTTCGAGGCGTTGAATCAATACCTGACCTTCCTGTGGGTGCCCGACCCCGCGACGATCTTCGACGGGATACTGAAGCTGCCCGCGGGCCATTATGCGATTTATAAGGACGGGCGTTTTGACATCACCGAGTACTGGGACATGAAATTCCCGCCGCGCGACCACCGGTACGACGCGGACGAAGCGGGGCTCGCGCGAGAGTTGAGAGAGCGCTTCACCGCTTCGGTCAAAGCGCAGATGCTGAGCGACGTGCCGTTGGGAGCTTTCCTGAGTGCGGGCCTGGATTCGTCAAGCATCGTGGCGGCGATGGCTCAAAGCTCCGCCGAGCCCGTGCGCACCTACACGATAGCTTTCCCCGACAAGTACCGCAGGGGCGAGCTCACGCTAGACGACACGCGCGTTGCGCGGCGCACGGCGGAGCACTTCGGCTGCATTCACACGGAGATCGTCGTCGAGCCGGACGTAGTCGACCTGCTGCCGAAGCTCGTCTGGCACATGGACGAGCCCGTGGCCGACCCCGCCATCATCACCGCGTATCTCGTTAACCGCGAAGCCCGCAAGACGGTCACCGTTCTTCTCTCGGGCGTCGGCGGCGACGAGCTGTTCGCGGGCTACCGCAAGCACCAGGCTCACTCCCTGGCCGAGCAATATCGACGGGTGCCCGCCGTCGTGCGGCGGAAGATAGTCGAGCCCGCGGTGCTCGCCTTACCCGCGATGCGCGGCACGCCCGTGAAAGGCTACGTCAGGCTCGCCAAGAAGATGGCGCGAAGCGGCTCGCTCGACTCGCGAGAACGCTTCATCATGGACAGCACATACCTGACCGAAAATCATTTGGAGATGCTCTACAGCCCCGAGGCGCGAGAGCGCGTCAACGGGAGCCACGCGTGGTCGCGTCATCTCGACTATTTCGATCGCGTGGCGGGCGCGGACTTTCTGAACCAGATGCTCTACCTCGACACCAAGGCGTTCATGGTCAGCCTCAACCTGACTTACAACGACAAGATGAGCATGGCCTCTTCGGTCGAGGTGCGGGTGCCGTTTCTGGATTGGGAGCTGGCCGAGTGGGTAGCCGCAAACGTGCCCCCGAATCTGAAGCTTCACAAAGGGACTACGAAACACATACTGCGCGAGGCGGTGCGCCCGATGGTCCCGCGCGAGGTGTTAGAGCAGAAGAAAGCCGGGTTCGGCGCGCCGGCCGATTATTGGCTGGCGCACGACCTGCGCGAGATGGTCGACGACCTGCTCAGCGAACAGCGGCTAAGCGGGCGAGGGCTATTCAACCCCGCGGCCGTGCGCCGATTGGTCGACGAGCAGCGCAGCGGCCGCGAAGACTGGTCGCTTCAGATATGGCAATTCCTGACCCTCGAACTCTGGATGCAGAGGTTCATCGATCGATAATCTATGGCGCTTCCAGAGGGGGTCAAAGCCGTCAACATCGGGTGCGGTATTACGATCGCGCCGGGCTGGATAAACATAGACAACTCGCCTAACGCGCGGCTAGCAAAGTATCCGCGGCTCAGGCGGGCCTTGTGGAAGCTCAGAGTGCTGTCCGACTCTCACTACAAGGTCGCCTGGCCCGACTCGATTCTCATTCATGACGCGAGGAAAGAATTGCCCTTCGGCCCGTCGTCGATAGATTACGTCTACACGTCTCATTTCCTTGAGCATAATTCATTGGACGACGCGCGCAAGATCGTGTCAAACGTCTTCAGAGTGCTGAAGCCCGGCGGCCTGCTGCGGGTCGTCGTGCCGGACCTCGCGCTAGGCGCTCGCCAGTATCTGGATGCGCTTCGTGCGGACCCGTCGGATTCAAAGGCCGCGCGCGTTTTCTTGGACTGGATGCAACTGAGCAGGCCCGGCGTGCGCGACCCGCACCTGTGGATGTATGACGCGGCCTCTTTAAGCTCTATGCTCGCCTACGGCGGCTTTGTTAATGTTACGGTGTGCGACTTCCGTGAAGGGCGCGTCCCTGATTGTGACATTCTCGATACACGGCCGGAGGACTCGCTTCACATGGAAGCCGAAAAGCCATGAGCACGATTATAGGCGACGGCCGCGAGCTAAAGGCCGAGGTCAAACAGCACTGGGAGAACGAAACCTGCGGCACGCGTTACGGCGACGGCGCGGACCGCAGGCGTTACTTCGAAGAGATATCGGCGGCCCGCTACGGCCTTGAGCCATACATAAAAACTTTCGCGGGCTTCGCGGCCGCCGCGGGCAAAACGGTCCTGGAGATCGGCGTAGGCGCTGGCGCCGATTTTCAGAACTGGTGCGAGACGGCCGCGCACGCTACGGGGATAGACCTGACCGAGCGCGCCATATCGCTCACGGGCGAGCGGCTCGCGCTCAGCTCGGTCCCGAAAAAGAGATACAGGCTGCTGGCGGGCGATGCCGAAAACCTCCCGTTCGACGATAACAGTTTCGACATAGTCTATTCGTGGGGGGTGCTCCATCACACGCCCGACACGCGCCGCGCTTACGGCGAAGTCTTTCGAGTTCTGAAGCCGGGCGGGGTGATGAAGACGATGATCTACCATCACCCGTCGTGGACAGGGCTGATGCTTTACGCACAACACGCGCTGGCGCGCGGCAATTTCAGAATGAGCATGAAAGAAGCGGTCTTTCATCACCTGGAGAGCCCCGGCACGAAGAGCTACACGGTTGAAGAGGCGCGGCGGATGTTAAGCGAGATCGGTTTTGCAAAGATCGAAGCGCAGACTAAGCTGGGGCCGGGCGATCTGCTCACGATAAAACCGAGCGAGAAGTACTCGTCAGGTTTTTATAGAATGATCTGGCGCATCTACCCGCGCTGGCTCGTGCGGTTGCTCGGCGACAGGTGGGGCATGGGCCTGCTGCTTGTGGCTAGTAAACCGAGAGAAAAGTCCTGAGTGCTGAGTGCTGAGTAGTGTCTGAAAAGCCCCTGCGGGGCTCTATGTCTGTAGGATGCCGCCGCGAGTGCCGGCCAACTCCGTAGGAGTTGTATGTTTGATATTCAACTCCTACGGAGTTGGATAATGGTTACGCGATCATCTACAAACATTTGGCTCCTACGGAGCCGAGTAGCTTGCTATTACTCAGCACGCAAGATATGAAACAAGTCATACAATCTTTCAAAACCGGGGAGCTTACCGTGAGCGACGTGCCCGCGCCGGCGGCGCGCGGCGGCGGCGTTTTGGTGCGCAACGCGGCGAGCCTCGTCTCCGCGGGCACGGAGCGCATGGTCGTCGATTTCGCCGAAAAGAACTTGCTCGAAAAAGCCCGCGCGCGCCCAGACCTCGTGCGGCAGACGCTCGACAAAGCGAAACGCGAAGGGATACTGACCACGTTCGACGCGGTGCAGAACCGTCTCGACAAGCCCATGTCGCTCGGCTACTCGTCGGCGGGCGCGGTGCTCGATGTCGGCGATCGCGTGTCACAGTTTCAAACGGGCGACCGCGTGGCCTGCGCGGGCGGCGGCTACGCCGTACACGCCGAGGCCGTGTGGGTTCCGAAAAACCTCGTCATCCCGCTGCCGCCGGAAGTCGATTTCGAGTCGGCGGCCTTCACTACGCTCGGGGCCATCGCGCTGCAAGGCATACGCCTGTCCGAAGTGCGGCTGCGCGACGTAGCGGCGGTCATCGGGTTAGGTCTGCTGGGCCAGTTGACGGTGCAGATGCTCAAGGCCGCTGGCGCGGCGGTCATAGGCATAGACCTACAGCCCGCGCGCGCAGAGCTCGCGCGCAAGCTTGGCGCGGACGCCGTAGCGACTGACGCGGACCAGATGACCGCCCTGTGCGAGCAGTTCTCTTCGGGCCATGGCGCGGATGTTGTCTTGATTACGGCCGACACGAAGAGCAACCAGCCTCTGGAGCTCGCGGGCCACGTCGCGCGCGACAAAGGGATTGTCGTTGCAGTCGGCTCCGTAGGCATGACCATCCCTCGGAAGATTTATTACGAAAAAGAGCTCGACTTCCGCATATCGCGCTCGTACGGCCCCGGCCGCTACGATCACAGGTACGAAGAGGAGGGACACGACTACCCTTACGGCTACGTGCGCTGGACCGAGCAGCGCAACATGCAGGCGTTCGTTCAACTGCTGGCCGAAAGTAAAGTCGACGTCGGCCCGCTCATCACTCACCGCTTCCCTATAGACGACGCGCCGAAAGCTTACGAGCTGATCACAGGCAAGACCGGCGAGCCGTTCTTAGGCGTCGTGCTCACCTACACGGACGCGCCCGCGCTGAGCCGCACGGTGACGCTGCGCCAGGTCGAAGACGCGACCGCCGCTAAAGCCGACCACGTCGGGCTCGGCGTTTTGGGCGCGGGCAATTTCGCAACGGCGACGCTGCTGCCCGCGGTGAAAGACGTGAAGGCTATTAACCTTGTTGGCGTTGCGGCCGGGAGCGGGTTGAGCGCGAGGGCGGCGGCGGACCGTTTCGGTTTCGCTTATTGCACGACGGACGCGCGCGAGATTCTGAACGATTCGAAGGTCAACACCGTAGCTATTCTCACGCGGCACAACCTGCATGCGCGACAGGTGATCGAGGCGCTCGAAGCGCGCCGCAACGTCTTTGTCGAAAAGCCGCTCTGCATGAACGAAGAAGAGTTGCGGCAGATAATATCGGTTTACGACCGCTTGCGGAAAGAAGGCGCTCAGAGGCCGTCGCTGATGGTAGGCTTCAACCGGCGGTTCGCCCCATTCGTAGTCGAGCTGAAGCGTCATCTGGAGCGAATTGAAGAGCCCTTGATGGTCAACTGCCGCGTGAACGCGGGCTTCATCCCGCCCGACCACTGGACGCAGGACGCGGCCCAGAGCGGGGGCCGATTGATAGGCGAAGGCTGTCACTTCATCGACCTGCTGACTTACTTGACCGGCGACCGCGCGCGAAGGGTGACTACGCGCGGGCTCCCCGACAGCGGGCGCTACTCTCAAGACAACCTTCACGTGACGGTAGAGTTCGCCGGCGGTTCGATCGGGACCGTGACTTACGTTGCGAACGGCGATAAAGGGTTCGGCAAAGAGTTCATAGAAGTCTTCGGCGGCGGATTGTCAGCGAGCCTTGATGATTACCGCACATTATTCATAAGGCACGGCGGTAAGAGCTCAAGGCAGACGGCCCGGCTCAGACAGGATAAAGGGCATAGGGCCGAGTGGCAGGCTTTCGCCGCGCACATCACGACGGGCGGTCGCGCGCCTATCGCTTTTGATGAGATAGTCCATTCGACGAAGCTTACGTTAGCGGCCCGCCGCAGCCTCCAGACCGGCGAGCCTGTCATCATAGAAGAGAATTAACAGGAGAACGAACGGATGTTGGTACTCGGTCTTAACATGTATCACGGGGACGCTTCGGCCGCACTGATAAAGGATGGCGAAGTCGTATTCGCCATCGCCGAAGAGCGCCTCAATCGCGTGAAGCACTACGCCGGCATACCCGCGCTTTCCATCAAAGCATGCCTGGACTGGGTCGGCGCGGACATAAGCGACATCGATCACGTGGCGGTGGGAAGGGACAAGGACGCGAACCTCGCGAAGAAGGTTCAATACGCTTTAACGAACCCGGCCAAGCTGCTCAACTTCATCCAGATCCGCAAGCGCCGCGAGGCGATGAACGATTTGAAATCGCTGCTGGCCCGCGCGCTCGGGGTCGAGGCCGAGCGCATGCGTTTTCGCGAGCATAACGTCGAGCACCACATCGCGCACATCGCGAGCGCTTACTACTGCTCCGGCTGGGAGCGGGCCGCGGGGTTCAGCTACGACGGCTCGGGCGATTTCGTCTCGGCGATGTACGCGCGCTGCGAGGGCAACGACATCGACGTGCTTGAGCGCGTCTTCCTGCCGCATTCGCTCGGCAGCTTCTACACGATGATGTGCGGCTTCATGGGCTACCGCAAGTTCGGCGACGAAGGCAAAGTGATGGGGCTCGCCGCTTATGGCGAAGAGGCTTATTACGATCAGGTGCGCGACATAGTCTCGCCGTCGGGCAACACCTTCAAGCTGAACCTGGATTACTTTATGCCGCTCGGCAGCAACAGCGGCATGGTGATCGAAGGGGATGGGACCGTGAGTCTATCGCGCCATTACGGCAAGAAGATGACGGAGCTCTTCGGCGACCCGCGCAAGCCGTTTAGCGAGATCACCAAGCGCGAAAAAGACCTCGCCTTTGCGATGCAGAAGCGGTTCGAAGAGATATTCTTTCACCTGCTCAACCGGCTCCACAGACAGGTCCCGACAGACAACCTGGCGATGGCCGGCGGGTGCGCGCTCAACAGCGTAGCCAACGGCAAGCTGTTTACGGAAACGCCGTTTCGCCGCACCTGGATTCAGCCCGCGGCCGGCGACGAGGGGCTTGCCGTCGGCGCGGCGCTCTATGCTTACCATTCGGTGCTCAAGCAGCCGCGCGGCGGCGAGATGAAGAACGCTTACCTCGGGTCTGATTTTTCGGAGTCGCGCGTACGCTCGGCGCTAGAGGCGACGGGGCTCGAATACCGCAGGGTCGAGCGCGAGCAGTTGCTCGGAGAAGTGGCGGACCAGATCGCCGCGGGGAACGTGGTGGGGTGGTTTCAGGGCCGGATGGAATGGGGGCCGCGCGCTTTAGGGAATCGCTCGATACTGGCGCACCCGGGGCTGCCCGACATGAAAGAGACGCTCAACGCGCGAATCAAGCACCGCGAATGGTTCCGCCCGTTCGCCCCTTCGACGCTGGCCGAGCACCAGAATGAGTATTTCGAATACGACCACCCTTCGCCGTTCATGCTGCACGTCTACCGGATTCGCCCCGACAAGCGCGAGAAGCTTTGCGCGGTCAACCACGTCGACGACACGGGCCGGTTGCAAACCGTCGCGCGCGACGAGAACGCTCTGTATTACGATTTGATAAAAGCGTTTCAACAAAGGACCGGCCTGCCCATAGTATTAAATACGAGCTTCAACGAAAACGAGCCGATCGTCTGCACCCCTGAAGAGGCGATAGATTGCTTCCGTCGGACGAAGATGGACGTGCTTGCGATAGGCCCGCACATCGTTCTGAAAAAAGATAACCCGTCGGACAGGGAAGAGGCCGTTTAGGAATATCCGACTGTTTATTTCGGAGTGCGGCGACTTGTCGCCGCTTTCGAGTTAGCCATCTAGCTTTTACCTAAAACAAAAGCGGCGACAAGTCGCCGCACTCCGAAGAAAGCCGCTATAGAATAATGAATCGTCAGGTCCTGCTGCGGCAGGCGATCAACGAATACGGGTTCGGCTGGGTGGCGGCGCGGCTCGCTTATGAGCTGCAATTGCGAAGCGGCGTTCACACGCTCCGCTTCCATCAGCGGCCATGGGATAAGAACGAGCTGGCCGCGTGGCTCACCAACGGGACGCCGGCCACGCCCGACGAGTACAGAGCTTACTGGAGCGAGCGACGCCGGCCGTTCTTCTTCAAGCCGTCCGACCGCGACGATTATCAGAAACATTTGCTACAGATACTCGGCGAGCGAGGGCTGGAGTCTCTCGCCCGCGAAGCCGCACAGATACAGCGGGGCGAGTTCCGCTACTTCTTCTCTCAGTCGGGCGACCTGGGCTTTCCCCCCGACTGGCACTACAACCCGTTCACGGGACAGCGCACGCCGGCCGCGGCTCATTGGAGTCGCATACCGATGTTCTCGCGCGAGACGGGCGACCTGAAGTTCATCTGGGAGCCGGGGCGCTTCGCGTCCGCCTATGTGCTCGCGCGCGCGTACTGGGCGACGGGTGATGAATCATACGCAGAAACTTTCTGGCGATTGATCGAAAGCTGGGCCGCGGCCAATCCCCCCAACCAGGGCGCGCACTGGAAGTGCGGGCAGGAGACATCGCTGAGGCTCATGGCATGGTGCTTCGCGCTCTACGCCGTGGCCGACTCGCCCTCGACCACGCCCGAGCGGCTCTTTCAGATAGTTGGCATGATCGCCGCGCAGGCCGACCGCGTGGCGCGCGATCACGTCTACGCGCGCTTGCAGCGCAACAACCACGCGATAAGCGAAGGCGTCGGGTTATGGACCGTCGGCCTGTTATTCCCGGAGCTGCGGAGCGCCGCCGAATGGCGCGACCACGGGCGAAAGATATTGACCGAAGAAGCGGCGCGACAGATAGCGGGCGACGGATCATACATACAGAATTCGCTAAACTACCACCGCCTGATGTTGCAGGATTACATCTGGGCCGCGCGCCTCGCCGAAACCTGTGGCGACTCTCTGCCCGACACTTTGCTCGGCCGCGTCGAGCGCGCGGTCGAATTCCTCTGCCAGATGCAGGACCGCGAGAGCGGGCGCGTGCCGTGTTACGGGAGCAACGACGGCGCCCTGATCCTCCCGCTCAACACTTGTGACTATACAGACTTTCGCCCCGTGATCGCGGCGAGCAATTACCTGACGCGTCGCGTGCGCGTCTACGAGCCGGGGCCGTGGGAAGAGGACTTGCTCTGGCTGTTCGGGACGGGAGCGCTAAAAGCAAATCTCGAATCGATCCCGCAGGTGAGCCTTTCGGCCGACGAAGGCGGTTACTACACTCTCAGGGGCGAGCGCGGCTTCGCGCTGACGCGGTGCACGACTTACCGCAACCGCCCGGCGCAGGCCGATATGCTGCACGTCGATCTGTGGTGGCGCGGCGAAAACATCGCTTGCGACGCGGGCTCTTATCTCTATTACGCCGACCCGCCCTGGAACAATAACTTGATAGGGACGGCGGTGCATAACACCGTGACCGTGGCGGGCCAGGACCAGATGGTAATGGGGCCTCGCTTCATGTGGTTCGAGTGGGCGAAGGCGAAAGTGCTCGACTTCACTCGATCGCCCGAAGGCCGCCTTGAGGTCTTTCAAGGTCAGCACGACGGCTACCTCAGGTTGGACGCGCCGGCGCTTCACCGCCGCGCAGTGCTGCGCGCGGGCGATGACGTGTGGGTAGTTGTCGACGACATCCTCGGTCAGGGCAACAACGAAGTCGCGTGTCACTGGCTCCTGGCCGAAGGCGAGCATGCGTTTGACGAAAGCGCGAACCGGCTTCGGTTGAGCTTGGCCGCCGGAGAGGTGAGCATGCACTGGGCGGCGACTAACCTTGAAGGCGCATGCGTTGACATCACGAGCGGGGATGAAGAGAAAGCGCCGCGCGGGTGGCGGTCGCGCTACTACGGCGTGAGGGAGCCCGCGCTGTCGTTTCAACTGAAAGGCGCGGGCCGCATGCCGTGCCGCATCGCGACGGCTTTCGTCCTTGGCGAATCAGACGCGCGAGTACGCTTCGATCGCGATGCTGTCTCGATAGAGAGAGGCGATGGCGTCGAGTTGAGTGTGACTCTGTCTCCGCTCGACGAAACGTCGCGGTTGACGATAATTGAGGCACGGCTTGCGGAGGGCGGGCGAATCGAGAATCTGATATGCGGATAAGTGTTTTCGGGCTGGGCTATGTCGGCACAGTGACCGCGGCTTGCCTTGCCGACGACGGCCACGAGGTCATCGGAGTCGACACTGCCGAAGACAAAGTCGAGCGCATCAACGCGGGCCGCTCCCCGATAGTCGAGAGCGGCCTGGACGAGATAATCGCCCGCGCCGTTGACGCAAGTCGCCTTCAAGCGACGGCCGACGCGGACCGCGCGGTCGCGGCGTCAGAGCTGGCGATCGTTTGCGTAGGGACGCCTTCGTCTGAAAACAGCAGCCTCGACACGCGCTACGTCGAGCGCGTCACTTCCGAAATCGGGGCATCGATTTCAAATAATCGGAAGAGAGACTTCCTCTTCGTCTTGCGCAGCACCGTGCTGCCGGGCACGACCAGAAACCTCGTCATCCCCGCGCTCGAAAGCTCTTCGGGCCGCGCCTGCGGCGACGGGTATGACGTAGCTTTCTACCCGGAGTTCTTGCGCGAGGGATCGTCGGTCGAAGACTTTTACAGCCCGCCGAAGATCGTCGTGGGCGAGCGCGCGGCGGGCGCGGGCGAGAAGTTAGCGGACCTCTACAAAGATATTGAAGCGCCGCGCTTCGTCACCTCGCTCGAAGTGGCCGAGATGACCAAGTACACCGACAACGCTTTTCATGCGGTGAAGATCACCTTCGCCAACGAGATAGGCCGGCTCTGTCGCGCGCTCGGCATAGACAGCCGCGACGTGATGAAGATATTTTGCGCAGACACGCAGTTGAACATCTCGCCCGCTTACTTCCGGCCAGGGTTCGCCTTCGGCGGGTCGTGCCTGCCCAAAGACGTGCGCGCTTTGATATACCGCGCGCGGCACAGCGACATTCACCTGCCGCTGTTGGAGGGCGTGTTGCCGAGCAACGTCGAACAGGTCGAGCGCGTCTTCCAGCGCGTAGAATCGCGCCGCCCTTCTGATGTCGGGCTCGTCGGGCTGGCCTTCAAACCCGGCACGGATGACCTGCGCGAAAGCCCGCTGGTGACGCTCGCCGAGCGGCTGCTAGGCCGCGGGTACAAGTTGCGAATATACGACCCGGAGGTCGAGACTGCCAGGCTGGTCGGCGGCAACCGCGCTTACGTAGAGCTTCACCTGCCTCACCTCTCAAGGCTGATGGTCCCTTCGATCGAAGAGGTAGGCGCCTGCGATATAATAATCGTCGGCCACCCGCTCAAAGAAGATTCATTGATCGACCGATGGCTCGGGGAAGGGAAGCACGTGTTAGACCTCGTGGGCAAGAAGGCGCGCGCCGATCATCCTCGTTACGACGGGCTGTACTGGTAAGACGGAATGCGGATTCTATACTTGCATCAGTATTTCATGACGCGCGAGGGCGTGGGCGGCACGCGCTCGTACGAGTTCGCGCGCTACCTTGTCGGCCAGGGCCATGAAGTGACTATGATGACCTCGGCCTTCTCGCGCCCGTCGCGCGAAGCCGGGCTGGTGAGCCGGCGGCAAATCGAAGGCATCGAAGTCGTCGAGATAAACGCGGGATCTTTTGAAGGCATGGGCGAAACGTCGAAGAGCTACATTTCGCGGATAAATCTCTTCCTCAAGTTCGCCCTCGCCAGCAGTTGGGCCGTCACGCGGTCTGCCCGGCCCGACATCGTCTTCGCCACTTCGACGCCTCTGACGATAGGCATCCCGGCCCTGGTCGCCAGCAAATACCTTAAAGCCCCGCTCGTCTTTGAGGTGCGCGACCTGTGGCCCGAAGCTCCGATTCAGATGGGGGCGCTGCGCAACCCTGCTTTGATCGCGCTCACACGTTGGTTCGAGCGCTTGATCTATCGTAATTCGGCTCACGTGGTTGCGCTCTCGCCCGGCATGCGCGACGGAGTGGTCGCGTCGGGCGTCCCGCCGGAACGCGTCTCGGTCATACCGAACGCTTCGGACCTTGAGCTATTCTCGCCCGACCTGGACGGCTCGGAGTTTCGCTCGCGCCTCGGTTTAAACGGCCAGTTCGTCTGCACCTATTTCGGCACTATGGGCGAGGCCAACGATCTCAGGCCCGTGGTCGAGGCCGCGAGGCTGCTGGAAGAGCGCGGCGAGAAGGGCGTTGCGTTCGTACTTCACGGCCAGGGCAAGCGGCGCGGCGAGCTTGAAGCCTTCTGCCGCCGCCACAACCTTACGAACGTAGTCTTCTCCGATCCCATCCCGGATAAACACGCCATCGCGCGACTGGCCGCCGCGTCCGACGCCTGCATGACGATCTACAAGAACGTGCCGATACTTTACACCTGCTCGCCGAACAAGCTCTTCGATACTTTCGCGGCGGGCCGCCCCGCGATAGTCAACTCGCCCGGCTGGTTGAAAGAGCTGGTCGAAAGTCACGAGGTGGGTCTTTACGTGCGGCCGGACGACGCGGCGCACCTGGCCGACTCGGTCCTCTTTTTGCGCGATCATCCCGAAGTCGTCAAGACCTATGGCGAGAACGCGCGGCGGCTGGCCGAAGAGTCGTTTGATAGGAACAAGCTGGCGGCCCAACTGCTCGCCATATTCGAGCGGGTGGCCGGCAGGTGATTCGATAACGACGGGCTTAAACGAGATGTATCGCAAGTTCGGCAAACGGGTGCTCGATTTCATCGTTGCGCTTGCGGCGCTAATCCTGCTCGCGCCCGCGCTCGCGGCGCTCGCGCTGTTGGTCAGGTTAAAGCTTGGCTCTCCGATCTTCTTCAGTCAAAAACGCCCGGGTCTGGGCGGCCGTCCGTTCATCCTCCACAAGTTCCGCACCATGACCGACGCGCGCGACCGAAGCGGGCAATTGCTTTCCGACGCCGAGCGGCTGACCGGGTTCGGGCGCTTTCTCAGAAGCACGAGCCTCGACGAGCTGCCGGAGCTGCTCAACGTGCTGAAAGGTGAGATGAGCTTGGTCGGGCCTAGACCTTTGCTGATGCAATACCTCGATCGCTACACGCCCGAGCAAGCGCGCCGTCACGAGGCCAGACCCGGCATCACGGGATGGGCGCAGGTCAACGGCCGCAACGCGATCACCTGGGAGCGCAAGTTCGATTTCGACCTGTGGTATATTGATAACCAATCTTTATGGGTAGATCTGAAGATAATATTCCTTACCGTGTGGAGGATCACAAACCGCAGCGGGATAAGCCAGCCGGGTCAGGTGACTATGGAAGAGTTCATGGGCACGCAGATTACATCGGCAACCAATTCTACAAAGGGACACGAATATGAATAAGAGAGAGTTTCTGAGCTTGGTAGAGGATGTGATCGAGGCAGACCCCGGCACGATACAAGGTACAGAAACGCTTGAAGAGCTGGGCTGGAACTCACTTTCCGTCCTCGGGTTTATCGCGGCTATGGATGAGCGGTTTGAGCTGGCTATATCTCCTAAAGAACTTGGTAAGTGTAAGACGGTGAGCGATCTCATGGCCTTGCTTGGTGATCGAGTCTCTGCCGATTAGAGGATGATTGATGGCGGTTAGCAGGTTAAGTGGAGTTCGATTAGCCGGGCTGGCCAGCGCCGTGCCTGAAGAGACTCTCACGGTGGCCGACGACGCGATCAGCTTTGGTGACGCCGACGCCAGGAAGATCAGTGAAAGCACGGGCGTCTCGAAGCGCCGCGTAGTGTCGAACGGCTTATGCACATCCGACCTGTGCCTGGCTGCCGGCGAGCGGCTTCTCGCGGAGCTGGGCTGGGAGCGAGACTCTGTAGACGCGCTGATATTCGTCTCTCAAACGCCCGATTATTTATTGCCTGCCACGAGCTGCTCGCTTCATGGTCGACTCAATCTCTCTACGCGTTGCGCGGCTTTTGACATCAACCTCGGTTGCTCCGGATACATATACGGGCTGTGGATGGCATCGAACCTCATCGCGTGCGGCAGCGTCCGGCGCGTCCTGCTGCTCGTGGGCGACACTATCAGCCGGATAGTCTCTCCGCGAGACAGGGCGACCGCGCCTCTGTTCGGCGACGCGGGGACGGCCACTGCTCTGGAGAGCGACGACGATGCTCCTTCGATGGTGTTTGAGCTAGGCACGGATGGGACGGGTCAGGAACATCTCATAGTGCCCGCCGGAGCCTTTCGCCAGCCGCGTACGGAGCAGACTCCGCAGCGCACCGAGCGCGAAGGCGGCAACGTAAGAAGCGACGAAGACCTCTTCATGAACGGTGCGGAGATATTCGCCTTCACTCTGCGCGTGGTGCCGAAGCTGATTAAGTCTGTTACGGACGCGGCCGGGTGGTCTACGGCAGATGTAGACGCCTGGGTTATGCACCAGGCGAATCGTTTCATGTTGCAGCATTTGATTAAGCGAATGAAGCTGCCCGCTGAGAAGGCCGTGTTGGCTATAGAAGATTACGGCAACACCAGCTCGGCCTCTATCCCGCTGGCGATGACACACAGTCTGAGCGAGAGATTAACGAAGGAGAAGCTGAACCTGGTGATGGTCGGCTTCGGCGTAGGGTTTTCGTGGGGGGCGGTCGCTTTAACATGCAAGAACGTGGTGATGCCCGGCCTTCTCATAGTTCCCAGCCAAGCGGTTTGACGTATGACGATAAACCCTATGAGCCTTAGCGGCCGCACTATTTTGATCACGGGCGCTTCTTCCGGGATAGGTCGCGCGACCGCGATTCTGCTCAGCCAGCTCGGGGCGCGCTTGATTCTGGCGGGCCGTAACAAAGAGCGGCTCGATCAGACCGCAGGCCAGCTCGAAGGGGCGGATCATCGCGTCGAAGCTTTCGATTTAACAGGCATCGACGAGGTTCCGCGCTGGATCAAAGGAATAACGTCTCGCGAAGGCGCTCTCGACGGATTGGTACACAGCGCCGGGATGCACGTTACCCGCCCGCTGCGCTTTCTTAGCGACGAAACTGTTCAGGAAGTGATGAGTATTAACTTCGGCGCGGCGCTGGCGCTTGCTAAAGGGCTGCGACAGAAGGGGGCCTACAACGCGGGCGCGAGCATAGTTTTTCTGTCGTCTGTGATGGGTCTGGTCGGCCAACCTGGCGTGTCAGTCTACGCCGCCAGCAAAGGCGCTATTGTCGCCGTGACTAAATCACTCGCTTTGGAATTAGCGCGGGATGGTCTGAGGGTAAACTGCGTTGCCCCTGCCCAGGTCAAGACCGAGATGGCCGAAGCGATGCAGGAAACTTTATCGGCGGAACAGATCGCAGCAATCGAGGCAATGCACCCGCTAGGGATCGGCACGCCTCTGGATGTGGCTTACGCCATCGCTTTTTTGCTGGCCGACACGGGGCGTTGGATAACTGGAACGACGCTGGTCGTCGACGGAGGCTACACGGCCCACTGAAGCCGGAAGGAATTAAGCTATGAAGCGACTGTTGATTATAGGGGCGGGCGGGTTCGGCCGCGAAGTGATGGGGTGGGCTTCGCACGCGAATCGCGACCGGCGAGATTGGGAGGTCGGCGGGTTCCTTGACTCTAACCCGAAAGCGCTCGACGGCTACGGCCGCGAGGTCGGGATAGTCGGCGACCCGCTCACCTACACTCCGTCGGACACGGACCTTTTTGTGTGCGCGATCGGCGACCCCGCGACAAAGCTGCGCGTGTGCAAGGAGCTGAAAGAGCGCGGCGCGAGCTTTCTAACTTTGATCCACCCGACGGCCGTCGTCGGGCTTGATTGTGTTATCGGCGAAGGCTGCGTGCTCTGCCCCGGCGCTGTGGTGACGACCAACGTGACGCTGGGCAGTTTCGTTTGCCTGAATGTTTATTCGACCGTAGGCCACGACGCGGTGATCGGCGACGGGTGCACTTTGAGCGCGCACACGGACGTTACGGGGTTTGCGAGGCTCGGCGAGGGAGTCTTTTTAGGCTCGCATGCGTCGATACTGCCGAACGCGACGGTGGGCGATTACGCGGTGGTGGGGGCAGGCAGCGTCGTGCTTCGTAAAGTGCGCCCGCGTTCTACGGTCGTGGGAGTGCCGGCTAAACAGATAAGCGGGTTTGACGCCGAGTGATCTTCAGCCGAATGTCGAACTGAGAGGCGGCCATGCAAGCAGTCATTAAAGCTATCGAGTATCACCTTCCCGAAAGAAGCTTGACCAACAGCCAGTTGATAAGCGAGTTCCCGGAGTGGACCACCGAGAAGATCGAGCAGAAGACGGGCATCGCCGAACGCCGCATCGCGGCCGTAGATGAATGCTCGTCCGACCTTGGCGTAGCGGCCGCGCAGAAGCTCTTCAGCAGCGGGGCATGCCAGCCCGGCGAGATCGATTACATACTTTTATGCACGCAGACTCCGGATTATTTTCTGCCTACGACCGCGTGCGTCATGCAGGAGCGGCTCGACATACCAACGACGGCGGGCGCGCTCGATTTTAACCTCGGCTGTTCCGGGTACGTGTATGGGCTGGGGTTGGCCAAGGGGCTGATTGAGACAGGCCAGGCGCGCAACGTCTTGCTCATCACCGCGGAGACCTACAGCAAGCTCCTGAGCCCTGACGACAAGAGCGTCCGCGCGATCTTCGGAGACGCGGCGGCGGCGACCTTGATAACAGGCTCGGAAAGAGACGACAGCCAGCAGGGCGAGTCGATAGGGCCGTTCGTCTTCGGCACCGACGGCGGCGGCGCGCAGAACCTGATAGTGCCCGCCGGCGGCATGCGCAAGCGTTTCGCGTCGGACGATCAGGCTAATGATGAGTTTCTGTACATGAACGGGCCTGAGATATTCACCTTCACGTTGCGCGTAGTGCCGAAGACGGTCGAAAAGCTTTTGTCACAGGCCCGCAAGCGGCTCGAAGATATCGACCTGTTCGTATTCCACCAGGCGAATAAATACATGCTCGACTACCTGCAAAAGAAGATGAAGATACCCGAAGAGAAGTTCTACGTCGCGATGCGACACTGCGGAAACACGGTCTGCTCGACCATACCGATAGCGCTCAAGCACGCCTTAGAAGAGGAGCGACTGCGGCCGGGGCATCACGCGATGCTCGTAGGTTTCGGGGTGGGTTATTCCTGGGGCGGCACTCTGATTCGATGGGCAAATCAATTATGATTGAACGAATCCCTATGTCTTCGGCCGACCTCGACGAGTCGGATGTCGAAGCCGTGATGAGCGTGCTGCGGTCGGGCAGGCTGGCGCTGGGGCCTAAATCGGCGGAGTTCGAGCAATTGATGGCCGATTACATCGGCGTCAAACACGCGATCGCCGTCAGCAGCGGCACTGCGGCACTTCACCTGATTGTAAAATCTCTCGGCATAGGCCTGGACGCGGAGGTGCTGGTCCCCTCATTCACCTTCGCGGCGAGCATCAACGCGTTTCTTTACGAAGGCGCGCGGCCGGTCTTCGTTGAGATAGAGCCGGAGACTTACAACCTGGACCCCGCGGACCTTGAACGCAAGATCACGCCGCGCACCAGGGCCATCATGGCCGTCGACGTGTTCGGCCACCCGGCAGAGTGGGACGACATACTGAGCATCGCCGACCGTCATGGTCTGAAGGTGATCGACGACTCGTGCGAGGCTCTGGGAGCCGATTACAGGGGGCGAAAGGTAGGCCGCTTCGGTGACGCCGCCGCCTTCGCCTTTTACCCGAACAAGCAGATGACGACGGGCGAAGGCGGCATCATCGTCACAAACGACGACGAAGTTGCGCGGCTCTCGCGCAGCCTGAGCAACCAGGGTCGCGGCGAGATGGGGGCGTGGCTTGAACACCCGAGGCTCGGCTACAACTACAGGCTCGACGAGATGTCGGCCGCGCTCGGCGCGTCGCAGCTCAGGCGCATAGAAGAGTTTATCGAAAAGCGCGAGCGGGTTGCGCGCGGCTACACGGAGAGGCTCGGCCGGTTCGACTGGGTGCGGTGCCAGGTGGTGAAGCCGCACGCGCGCATGAGCTGGTTCGTTTACGTCGTCACGCTCGCCGAAGGTATCGATCGCGACGGCGTGATGAGGGCGATGGAGGGGCGCGGCATCCCCGTGCGCGGGTACTTCTCGCCGGCTCACTTGCAGCCTTACATACGCGAGAGCCTCGGCGCGCGCGAGGGTGATCTGCCCTTAACGGAGCGTGTGGCGAAGCGAACGGTCGCGCTGCCTTTCCACAATAACTTGACCGAATCCCAGATCGATCAGGTCGTGGCCGCGCTTGAAGAGGCCGCTCTAAATAGTGCTGAGTGCTGAGTCCTGAGTGCTGAGTACGGATTTTATCTCAGCACTCAGGACTCAGCACTCAGCACTAAAAAAGAGACGGTGGTATTTCAAACAAACACATGATATGCTCGGTGCCTGCCTCGATCCGGGCAGTTGGGATAGCGATAATACGGACGCGCAGGAGAACACTTTTCAATCATCCCGCTTAATTACGAACAAGTGTTTGAATCAATTATGAGCAATACAAAGAGTGAACAGAGGATCAAGCCGCGCGTCTGGTGGGCGCAACTGCTCACTCGCAAAACCCAGTTCGCGCTCGACCTTATAATCCTCGTTACGGCCTTCCTGCTCGCTTATCTCTTAAGATTCGACTTCGACATCCCGCCGGACAACGCGTTGCCGCTGGCGAAGCAGCTCCCTTACGTCGTTCTGATCGAGTTCGCGGCCTTGATAATGGCCGGGGTCTACACGTTCATCTGGCGTTATATAGGGATGGCCGAAATCCGCGCCTTCGTTAACGCCACTTACTGGTCCTTTCTGCCGATACTTTTGCTGCGGCTAGGGATGCCGGGGACTTTGCACCAGTGGCGAGTGCCGCTGTCTATAATATTCATAAACGCGGGTCTGGCTTTCGGCGGGGTGCTTGGGCTGCGCGTGCTGCGGCGCGCGCTTTACGAGCGCTACGAAAAGCAGGTCAGGGAGCGGTCGACGAACGGCCGCAAGAAGCCCGTGCTGCTGATCGGCGCGGGGCGCGCGGGCGTGCTCGCGGCGCGGGAGCTTCGCGGGCGCGGTGACACGGACCTCGACCTGAAAGGGTTTATCGACGACGACGCGGAAAAGCAGGGGGCCGTCATCTATGGCGTCAAGGTGCTTGGAAAGACTGCGGACATCCCCGAGATAGTCGAAAAGTACAACATCGATCACGTCGTCATCACAATCGCGGAAGCTTCCCGAGGCGAGATACGCAGGATCGTCAGCATCTGCGAGCGGATACCTATAAAGATCCGCATCATCCCAGGCCTGTATGAAATATTGCAGGGCCAGGTTGAGGTGAGCCGCATACGAGACATACAGGTCGAGGACCTGCTGGGGCGCGAGCCCGTGCGCCTGGACGAGGAGGGGATAAAAGAGTTCCTGGCCGGCCGCGTCGTGATGGTGACGGGCGCGGGCGGCTCGATAGGGTCCGAGCTGGCTCGCCAGGCCGCGCGGTTCCGCCCGTCGAAATTGCTTCTGGTCGAGCGCGCGGAATTCGCGCTCTTCAACGCCGACCGCCAACTGCGCGAAGACTTTTCGGACCTGCCGGTGACTCCGCTGGTCGCGGATGTCTGCGACGAAGTGCGTATGCGCGCGATCTTCTCGGCCCACAGGCCCGAGGTCGTGCTGCATGCGGCGGCGCACAAGCACGTGCCTATGATGGAGTTCAACGAGACGGAGGCCATAAAGAACAACGTGCTTGCCACGCGGCTGCTGGGCGACCTGGCCGGCGAGTTCGGCGTCGACGCCTTCGTGTTGATCTCGACGGACAAGGCCGTGCGCCCGACCTCGATCATGGGGGCGTCGAAACGTGTCGCGGAGCTTGTCGTGCAAGACCTGGACCGCCGCTACCCGACGCGCTACGTCGCGGTGAGGTTCGGAAACGTCATGGGGTCGGCGGGCTCCGTGATACCGATCTTCCGCGACCAGATTCGCAAGGGCGGCCCGGTGACGGTGACTCACCCGGACATGGTCCGCTATTTTATGACGATCCCCGAGGCGGCCCAGCTCGTGTTGCAGGCGGGCGCGCTCGGCGAGGGCGGCGAGATCTTCATACTCGACATGGGCGAGCCGGTCAGGATACTCGACCTCGCCAAGGACACGATCACTCTGTCGGGGCTCAAGCCCGGCGAAGATATAGAGATAGTCTTCACGGGGGTCAGGGCCGGCGAGAAGCTCTACGAGGAGCTGGAGATTACCGAGGAGCGGCTGACGCAGACGCGCCACCCGAAGATCTTCATAGGCAAGATCGCCGCTTACCCTGAGGAGAGAGTTCGCCATGCGCTGGCGCGGCTCAGGGCGCTGTCGCATGACGGCCAGGAGCATGAATTGCGGTCATTCCTCGGCGAGCTGCTGCCCGAAGCGAGGCTCACCTTAGAGCCCCGCCCTGTGGAGTCGGCCTCCGGGCGTGACGACAAGGACAATCGTGTAGAGTTGCAGCCGGCGGAAGCTTCGGCCTGACTTTAATTTAAGCGATCCGAGTCCACGGTAATTGATGTCGCCGGAATATCGAAAAAGCTATTGACTTTTGAACTCTTATTGCATATTCTGGCATCACCTGAACCGGGAGCGCGTGGGTGCGCGCAGTAAACTGAATCCCGCGAAGCTCCATTAAATGGAGGAATATAATGGCACCGAGAATGCTCAGAGCCTCGATCACAGTTCTCGCAGTAATCGCGCTTACTACCGTTTTCTCTTTAAGCATTTATGCTGCGCCAAACGTGCCGTTTCAAACGGGCACGATTACCGTAAGAGGGAACGTCACGGTCAACGGTAACGCTGTGCAGACGGGCGCAACAGTGATGAGTGGAAACACCATCACGACAGGCTCTGACGGCAATGCCGTGATTGACTTTGGGTCCGCGGGCCGTGTCGAGCTGCGTGACGGCACGACCGCGACGATCACCTTCACTGGCGATTCGATAACGATCCAAACCTCCTGCCGCACGGAGATAGACGTTAATAGCGGGACGGTCCAGGTGACATCGCCCAGGACTGAAACGCTCACCGCCGGCCAGGATGGCACTTATGATGGCGGCGTAAATGCTACGGGCACGGGCGGCGCAAACGTCGTCGTCGATTGCGAACCGCGCAAGGGCGGCGGCGGCGCGTGGGTAGGCCCGGGCCTGATAGGCGTTCTTGCGCTGATAGGCGTAGGGACGGCCGTTGCGATCGGCATCGCGGTCGGGGATGAGGACTCTGTCGATGTCGTCGCTCCCAGCCCGATTCGCTAGTCCCGATAAGAGATAAAAGTTTAACTCGTCCAACGCCTCGGCCGTCGCTGACGCCGAGGCGTTGTTCGTTCGAGCGAATAAGGTTAAAGTCCTTGGTTACCCTCCCCTGTCCAGACTGCGGCGGGCACATTCACAGGTCCCACACGCGCGGCTTCAACGAAAGACTGGTAAGATCGTTAACGCCATACAGGACCTACCGCTGTCACGAATGCGGCTGGCGCGGCTGGCTGACGAAGAGCAACTCCATTCTAAGACCCCAGACGCGCAGGGCTCTGATTCAAACCGGCATAAGCTTGCTGGCCACGATCATCCTTACCTTCCTGCTGCTCTACCTCTCGAACATCATCTGAGGCGATTCGGTCGAGTTTAGACCCCCGCCTATTTTATGCGGCCGGGCTTTTCGGTCTTGCTTACTTTGCTCTTGTTTGTCAAAATATTGGGCCATCAGCAGGTTCTACAAAAGACTTCTCCCGTGCTGCCCGTAGCTGGCTGGCCCGTGTCAAGCTGAGGAGGCTAGATTGAAAGTCGGATTTAAGTTTTCGTTTCTCTTACTGTCGCTGCTCGGAATCATACCGGTCGCGCGCGCGCAAGCGCCGATCAGCTCCATGTCGCTAGGCCCGGACCAGATCGGCAAGGTCAGGACGGCCCCCGGAATAACTACTAAAATCTCATTCCCCGATAAGGTCTTCGAGAGCATCTGCGGCGACCTTTACGACTCCGCTTCCGGCAAAGGGACTTTCGTCATACAGCAGAGCGGGAACGATGTCTTTCTAAAGCCGATCGCGCCCAGAGGGATGAGCAACCTGTTCGTCAAGGTCGGCGATAACGGGAAGTATACTTACAACTTCGACCTCGAAGTGGTGACAGTCGCGCAGGCGCACCGCGTAGTAAATGTCACACAGGCCGCCGCGCCCGCGCAGCCGAGCGAGGCCGCGCCGCGCGACTCGCAGCCTCCTTCTAACGGCGTTCAGCCGACCTCTAATCAGCCGACCGTCGACCAGGATGCGGCGGCCGCGGAAAAACGTCAGGCCATGATCGAGCAAGCGCGTAAAGATGCGGCCGAGATTCTCCGCAACGCCCAGCAGCAGGCCGACCGGATACTGTCGGAGGCGCAGGCCAGGCAGATGGATCACGGCTCGGCCGAGCGCAGCAAGGATGAGGTGGAGCGGAGGTTTGTGAAGGCGCTGATGCTGGGGCTGCGCGAGGCGAAGATAAATAACCCCCGCGTCCAGGCCAAGAAGATAATCATCACGCTCGACCCGCGCGTGCTGACTCTCGACGACAAGTCATACCTGCGTTACACGATCCAGAACGCGGGCACGACCGAGTTCGCCTTCAACTCGATCTCGCTTGAGACAGAGGGCGAGGGCGAGTCGAAGCCGGTCACGATTCAAATAATCCAGAACAAGGCCGAGAATAAATTAGAGGCCAACGAATCGCTGGCAGGTGTTATAATCTTCGACGCGTCGTCCGTCACGGCGAAAGACAGGCTCCGGCTCTACGTTCGCGGCGAGGACAGCGCGGAGATCGCGCGAGTGAACATTCAGTAGCTATGACGAAGAAGTTAGCAGCCATCATTATATTACTAGCCGCGCCCGTGTTGGCGGCGGCCCAGCAGCGTCCGCTCACTGCGCCCGAGCGGCCGCCCGTGCCTATGACGGAAGCCGACCAGCGCGCACGCACTGAAGAGTTGGGGAAGAAGAAGACCACAGAGAGCCCTGCGGCGCCTTCTGCGACGATGATCAAAGTTCCCACGGGCGCTTGCAGCATGTCTTCAGGCAATCAGGGTGTCGACGGGCTGGTGAACGAGGCGGCCTCGCGACACGGGCTCGACCCCTGCTTGATCCTCTCTGTGATGAGGGCCGAGTCTAGCTTCAACCGCATGGCCGTGTCGCCCAAGGGGGCTTCGGGGCTGATGCAACTGATGCCCGCGACCGCGACGCGCTTCGGCGTCAAGAACATATTCGACCCCCGCGAAAACGTCTTCGCCGGGGCGAAGTACCTGCGGTGGCTGCTCGACCGATTCGGCAATGACGTGCGGCTGGCGCTGGCGGGCTACAACGCGGGCGAAGGGGCCGTAGAGTTTTACGGGTTTCGCATACCCCCGTTCCTGGAGACGCAGAACTACGTTCGGACGATCTACTCCCGGTACAGCCGCCTTCGGGGCGTCCCCGCGCCAGAGCCTGCCCAGACGGAAAAGCAGACGGCGACCGAGGCGGTGACAGAGAAACTTCCCACCTACAACCAGATCATCCGCTTCACCTCGACGAGCGGCGACGCCGGCAAGTCAGGACAGTAGCTTGCCATAATAAATCAATACTGATCAGGTTAGTGATTGCCGCTTACAGCCTTAAGCGCAAAGGCCATTGCCTCGGCAGTTCCCGCTACAGCACTGCGAGTTCAGCGTGCAGGCCGCGTCGCGCGGCAAGCAACTGGCCTGGGCCTTCGCCGTCGGGGCGGTGATAGTCAGGATGAAAGGTAGCGTCACGGCCGCCGTTAACCCGACTCTCAGGATCAACTCGCGCCGCGACACCTTCGCCACGTTGGCAGGCGCACTAAGCCGTCCGTGCAGAAGGTGCGCGCCGGCTAACTGCTTCAGGCCGAGCCATACCGCTTGTTCGCTTATCGGCTCGTTCAGATTCTTACTTAGAATGCGAGAAATCTGCGCAACGTCCGTCTGCCCATCGCAGTGCTTCCATATCAGGACAGCAGTTTGGTTTAGGCAGTGTGATTTCTCTCGCTTCAAATCGTAGACCAATAATTCGTTTTCTAACTTCTCGATTATCAATCCTTCTGAACGGGCGAGCGGAAGTCGAGTGGTAGGTTCCATGAGATGTCCTTTCCGTTGCTGTCTTTATGCCAATGTAAAAGCGGAATTGTTAGGAGTCAACAGTTTATAGGAAAAAAAAGGCGTTTTTTTTTGGTGACAGCAGGCCGAGCATCGAGCGGTCTGCTTCGCGCTGTTTATCACTGATCTCGTTCAGCCGCTCAACTGGCGCTCACGCGGAATCATCACTCGCGGTGAAGTGCACGCGCTCGCCCGTGCCGATAGCCCTGTAGCAAGCGTCTACGAGCTCGACGGCTTTGTAACCGTCGAGCGCCGTCACTTGTGCTTCCTTCCCCTCAAGGATCGAATCAATGAACGCGCGGTCCTCCTGAGCGTAGCCCCATCTTTCTTCTTTCGACAGCAGGTGCATGCTGCTGGTCGTGTGCCCGCCTTCCAGCCCTTGGCTCTGCGTGATGCTCTCCATCTCGCGCGTGACGATAGTCCGGTGATGGCAGAAGACCTCGACGCGCTCGAACGGGAATAGCCAACTGGCGTCGGCCGACGAGCAGAGCGTCGCGTGTAAGCCGTCGGCGAAGCCGAGAAGGACAGAGAAGTCATCGACCTCAGGGTATTCGTGCGACGACCCAAGCGCAGACATCTCCGTGACCTCGCCGAAGAGGAACCGCAGCATGTCGAACATGTGAATGGTCGTCTCGTATAGAAAACCGCCCGTTATCTGGGGGTCGCCGACCCAATCGGGCTTTATCAGCTCGCCCCTGTTCATCTTGACGTGAGCCGAATGAGCGGGGCTCTCACCCATTATCATCCGTTTGAGCGTCGCGTACACGGGCGCGAACCGGCGGTTGTGCCCCACCTGAAAAACCGCCTTGCTCACAGCCGCCCGGTCAACGACCGCCCTGGCGTCTGCCATCGTGGTCGCCATAGGCTTTTCGCAAAAGACGTGCTTGCCCGCGTCTAGAGCGGCGAGCGCGAGCGACGTGTGCTTTGTATTCGGCGTCGTTATGTAGACGGCATCGACCGCGTCGATCAGACGGTCGGCGCTGTCGATCATCGCGGCGCCTGTCGACCCGGCCAGTCGCTTCGCACGCGCGGCGTTAATGTCGTGGACGGCGACGACGCTTGCGCGGTCGTCTTGTGCGAGAAGCCCCGCATGAACTCCGCCGATGTATCCCGCGCCTATAATGCCAACCCTTATCTCGCTCATCATCCTTCCGCCTTGTCTAAGCCTGCTCGATGATCGAAGCGGCGGCCGCGCGAGCGTCACGGGCGAGCTCTAGCGGGTCACGCTCCCAGTATTCCGGCCGGAATATCTCGACGCTCGCGACGCCGTCGTAGCCGACGCGCTTGAGCGTGGAGATTATCTCTTTGAGCGGCAGTATCCCCAGCCCCGGAAGCAGGCGGTGACGGTCTTCGAGCCGTTCTCGCGGCAGGTCTTCCGCGTCGTTGATGTGGAAGATGAACAACCGCCTCGGGTCCAGGCCCTCTATCGACTCTATCGACGAGCCGCCCGCATAAAAGTGAAAGCTGTCGATCACAAGCCCCACGTTATCTCTATTAACCTGCGCGACTATCTCGGAGGCGAGGTCGAGCGTCTGTACGCTGCAACCCGGCTGGCCGAGGAACTCGAAAGCGAGCCCGACGCCGTGCCGCCTAGCAACTCGGCCGAGCTCTCGAAGCGACGAAACAGAATCCTCCACCGTCTCCGCCCGGCCCGCGCCTTCGGGCAGCGGGGAAGGGACCACGACTATGTAAGGGCATTCAATCTCTGAAGCGATCCTGCAAAGCTCGTCACATTCTGCTAGAAGCAGGTCGTGTTCTTTACCGCTCCTGAATGTGATGCGCTCTATTGAGTTGATGCTGTATGGCCTTACGCCTGCGGCTTTCAACAGGGCTCGCAGCTCGGCGGTCGTTCGCGATTCGATATACTCCCTTAGCTTCGCGGCCCAGATTTCTAAGCAGTCGAACCCGGCGAGCTGAGCGACGCGTACGTCCGTCTCAAGGTCTGCTTTCATCGTGGTCGCGCCGTTTAATGCGAGCTTCATTCAATCCCCCTCAGGTTATAGTCATGCCGGTCGCCGCGTCAAAGAAATCGATCTTCTCGATTTCGAGCCGCACCCAGAGCGGCGTCTCTATCCCCGCGCGAAAATCGGCGGGCGCGCGCGCGACGATCTTCTCATCGCCCAGCCGTAAGAAGACGAGCGTCTCGCTCCCCATCAATTCCGTCACATACGCCGTGGCAGGCAGCCACCCGTCGCGCGCCGACGCCGAGACGTGGACGTGCTCGGGCCTTATGCCGAGCGTAACCTGCTCGCGCCCGTTCAGCCTCTCAAGCTGAGGCCCATCGAGCGGGAGCGATAGTCCCTCACTCGTAAAGGCGCGGGCCGCCGCGTCCAGACGCCCTTTAATAAAATTCATGCTCGGGCTGCCGACGAACTCCGCCACGAACTGGTTCACGGGCCGGTTGTAAATATTCATCGGCGTGTCGAACTGTTGGAGCTCGCCCCCGCGCATCACGGCAACTCTGTGCGCGAGCGTCATCGCTTCGGCTTGATCGTGCGTGACGTAGATCGTCGTAGTGCCGAGTTCGTGTTGAAGCCGTTTCAACTCGCCGCGCATGTAGACGCGGAGCCTGGCGTCGAGATTCGACAGCGGCTCGTCCATAAGGTAGACACGCGGCGAACGGACTATCGCGCGCGCGAGCGCGACACGCTGGCGCTCGCCGCCCGACAGTTGCCTGGGCTTTTGCGCCAGCAGCCCTTCGATGTCGAGCATCTGGGCGACCCGCGCGACCTGTCGCTCTCTTTCATCGCTCGACATGTTGCGCACGCGGAGCGGGTAAGCGATGTTCTCGGCTACGGTCATGTGCGGGTAGAGCGCGTAGCTTTGAAAGACCATCGCGATGTCGCGGAACCGCGTCGGAATGTCGTTCACGCGGTCCGGGCCTATAAAGATGTCGCCCGAGCTTGCCTCTTCCAGCCCGGCCAGCATGCGCAGCGTCGTAGTCTTGCCGCACCCTGATGGCCCGAGCAGGACTACGAACTCGCCATCGTTGATCGCCAGGTCCAAACGGTTGACGGCCACGCGCTTGCCGTACAGCTTGGTCACGTTGTCGAATCTCACTTCCATATCTCTTCAAGTGCTGAGTGCTGAGTGCTGAGTCCTGAGTGAAAACCAGCTACTCAGGACTCAGCACTCAGCACTCAGCACTTAGAAATCATCCTTTCACCGCGCCGAGAGAGAGGCCGCGCACCAGGTAGCGCTGTACGGCCATTGCGAATACCACTATCGGCATCATCGCCACGACGCCGGCAGCGCTCATCACGCCCCATTCTATCTTGTACTGAGTCACGCGCCCCGCGATCGCCACCGGCAAGGTCATCGCCGCGTCGGTCTGCGTCAGCACCCAGGCGAAGAGAAACTCGTTCCACGAGATTATCAGGCAGAAGACGGCCGTCGCCGCCAGCCCCGGCGTGACCAGCGGCAGTATCACACGCCTGAGCGCCCCCATCCGCGAATCCCCGTCGACCATCGCCGCCTCTTCCATCTCGCGCGGGAGCTCGTCGAAAAAGCCTCGCATCATCCACACGACGAACGGCAGGTTGAACCCCGTGTAGACGATCACGAGCGAGGCGATCGTGTTTAACAGCCCCCAGTCGCGCATCATCAGGTAGAGCGGGACGATCGTGACGATGGGCGGGAACATGCGCGTCGACAGTATCCACAGCCCGAGGTGCTTGGCCGTCGCGCGGTAGAGTTTGAAACGCGCGAGGCCGTAAGCCGCGAGCGTGCCGAGCGCGAGCGCCAAGGCGGTCGATATTACAGAGACTATGGCGCTCGTCGCCATGTAGCCGCCGAACGAGCGGGTGAAGAACGCGTCTTCGTAATGCGCAAGCGTCGGGTTGAAGTCGAACCAGAGGGGCGGCACGGCCAACTGATCGGCCTCCGTCTTGAGTGAGACGGTTATCATCCAGTAGACCGGCACGAGGGCGAAAGCGACCGCGACAAAAAGCAGCGCGTACCTTATCAGCTTCGCGAAAGCCCGACCCGTCATGCGGCCTCCCGCCTCTGCAACAGCTTTATGTAGCCGAAGCTTATTATATTGGTCAAAGCCAAAAGCACGAATGACATCGCCGCGGCATACCCGAAGTCGAAGAAGCGGAACGCCGTGCGGTAGATGTAAAGGCTGACGGTCTCGGTCGCAAAGCCCGGCCCGCCCTCCGTCAGGATGAATATCTGGTCGAAGACCCTCAGCAGGTCAATCGTCCTCAGCAGCAGCGCGATAAGTATCGCGGGCCTCAGCAGCGGGAGCGTCACGTGCCGGAAAGTTTGCCACCAGCTCGACCCGTCGACCATCGCGGCTTCGTATGGCTCTTGCGGTATGGCCTGTAAGCCCGCCAGCAAGACTAAGAACATGAAGGGCGTCCACTGCCATACGTCGACGGCGATGACGCTCGCCAGCGCGAGCTCGGGTGAAGCCGTCCACGTCAGCGCTTCGGTGTTTACGCCCGCAGTCCTCAACGTCCCGTTTATAGCGCCGAAGTCGGAATTGAACATCAGCCGCCAGACTACGCCTACGACGACGGGCGGCAGCATCATAGGGACGAGCAGCAGCGCGCGAAATACGCTGCGGCCGCGAAGGCTGCGGTCGAGCAACAGCGCAAGCCCGAGCCCGAGCAGGAACTCGACCGTGAGCGCGACCGAAGCGTAGACGAACGTGTGGCCGAGAGCGGAGAGGAAAAACTGGTCCGACGCGAGACGCGCGAAATTCGCCAGGGTCCACCCCGCGCCGGAGTCAGACCCGAAACTGACTCGGATCGCGTAGATCAAAGGGTAGATCGAGAGCGTAACGAGCACGGCGACGGTCGGCGCGATCAAAAGGTAAGGCAGCGCTTTATCCCGCCATGGCGCGGGCCTTCGCGTTTCGGAAAGAGGTCGTGAGGTTTGCGCAGTCATAGTCGGGGCTGCGACTCGTGAGCGGTCTTCGCGCAGTCTGTAAAATAATAGCCGGGTGAGATTAATTCAAGTTGGAAGCAATGTGATTACCGCGCGCTTGTCAGGTCTTCTTCAACTCTTCGACGATCCGCTTGAAGTCCGCCTCCTGGCGCAGACTGTCTAGCTCTTTATCGCGCTCGATCTCGGCGGCGTCCTTAAACCCGCGCTCGACGGCGCGCTTTAACGCTTCAATCGCCTTTCGCTTATCCTTGTCGAGCGAGTAAGCCTTCGCCAGGCTGTAAAGTATTCTTGAGTTGTCGGGCCTGACGAAAGCGGCTATCTCAAGGTTCGCCGCTTCCATCTCGTACTCCTTCGCGTAGTGCAAAGCTCTCGCCTCTTCGTAGACCTGCACGAAGAGCATGTCGAGCACGCGCCGCGCAACGAGCTGGTCTGTTGTGCGCTCCTTCTCCGCCGCCTTCTTTCGCAGGTCACCGATCGCCCTTTTCAAATCAACGAGCGCAAGAGAGCGGCTTTCGGATGAGATAAGCCCCTGCCTGAGGGTGAACAGCTCGCGCGCGCGGAGCACCTGTTTTTCATCCTGCTCTTTCTCCTGTTTGATCCCGTCCCGCACCTCTTTCGAATCTCTCAACTGCGCCGCCTTAGTTTCAGCCGCGCCAGCGTCGACGAGCCCTTTGAAATCCCTGGCCGCCGCCTCATATATCAAGTAAGCCTGGTACACACGGCCCGCCGATTCATTCGAAAGGGCTTCATCAAGATTCTTCTTGAGCAAGGCCGCGACGAGGGCTTCATCACTTTTTCGCTTGCCCGTTCTAATCGCCTGAATCTCCATCCACTCGATGGCTTCCATGCATGAATCGACGGGCAGCCACTCGTGCCGCCCCTCGAAGACTTCGAGGCGATTGGGAATGGCATTCTCATTCAACGTCTTCGCCAGCCTGGTCATCTCGATCAGGTTGAAATCCTCCACCCCCGCCGCGCCGAACAGTACGAAAGGTGTCGCGCGCGACGGCCGGATGTTTTGCGGGAAGCCTCCGCCCGATGCTATGACGCCTGCAACGCGGCCGTTGAACATATAGCCGAAAGCGCAGGCGACGCGCGCGCCGCCCGAAAACCCCGCCGCGTGGACGCGCGCGTCGTCTATCGACAGTCGCGCATGCGTGTCTTGCCATAGCGTGTTGATGATCGTATCGAGCGGGACGCCGGGGCCGTTGCGCGAGTTGTTCGACCCAACGACGATGTAGCCATATTTTTCGGCGGCATCTTTGAAACGCTCGACGGGCATCTGGCCGCGCGCGCCAGGGTCGAAACAATAGATCACCGGCCACTTCCTGTCAGGCGCGTAACCGGGAGGTAAAAAGAGCGCGTAGCTTTGTGACTGATCGGCTTTGCAAACTACGCGTTCGATGACCCGACCGGCGGGGAGCTCTTGTGCGTGGGCGTCTACAATCTGAGCAAAGAACAAAGAGAATAAAAGAAGACTCACCGCAGAGAAAAACTCTGCGCCCGCTCTGTGTCCTCTGCGTCTCCGCGGTGAATCTTTCATCATCAATTCGCCCTACTGCGGGTCGAGTATCGATCCCATAAAGAGCACGGCGCCCGTCTGGTTGTCCCTGATCGCGAAGAAGAAGGGCCGGTCTACCTTCATGCTAAACCGCTCTCGCGGCATCTGCATCGATGTCGCCCGCATCTCTGTCGAAGTCACGGCCGCCGCTTCCGTGCCTTCCTCGTTCACCTCGACGAATGACTTGTGCTTGACCTTGCTGATGTAGATGTTATCGGCCATCTGCGCCATGCGGCTGAAATTAGCGCGCGAGGGCTCGAAGGCCACGCCCATCCCTAAAGCCTTCAACGCGTCATTCAACTCCGCCTCGAACTCCGTCTTAAAGCGCGGCAAGGCTATGTCGCCGGGCGTTTGGTTGAAAGCGTTCATCCACTTCTCCCAGTTCTCGGCAGTCAGGCTCTTATGAAACGCATCGAGGCCCGCGCCTTGGGCCGGGAGGAAGACGTACATCGACACGCGCTTGCCTCCGTAAGGCAGGCTCACGGCCTGAAAGTTATCGCCGGCAAGATATTTGTACTCGCCCGACTGGTTCATCATCGGGTGCTTTTTCTGGCGGCCGTCGGCGAGCGTGAACGTGTCATCCTTCGTCTTCGCCTTTTCGAACTCATCCGACCATTTGCCCTTGAAGTAGATGGCGTTAATCAGGAACAGGATCGCGTCGGGGCTGATCTGGTCGACTATCTTGTCTATCTTTCCCTTCGTCTTGTCGCTGACCCACGAGTTGATTCTTTGCGGCGCGGCAGGGTCGTCAAAGTTCAGCTCTTCGACTTCGGCGCTGTAATAATCCTTTGTGCGCTGGATAAAATCGGGCTTGAACGCGACGCCCTTTCTGCCCCACAGCGAGTTGGCGATCTGTAGCTGGACTTTAGGGTCGGGGTTGGCTAGCGTCGCACTCATATCACGAAAAGCGCGGTTGACATCTTCGGCGCTCATCCCTTCGATCTCAAGCGCGCGCGCCATTGCCTGTTTCGTATCGCCGTCGGCCCCGTTGTAAGTCATGGCGAGCGCGAGCGCAACGCTCGACCCCGAAACGAATACGTTCTTTCCCCCGTTCTTTCTGAGGACTTCGCCGTAGAGCTTCAGCCCGAACCTCGTGTTGGCCGAAACCAACCGGGGGTCTACGCTGACGGCGGGCGTGCGATTCTGCTGTTCTTCCATTGAAGCACCGTTGTTGTTGGGAACAGAATTACTGTTAGCCGCGTCGCTCGACTCGATCACGTTCGTGCAGGCGATCAGCCCCGGCAGTAGCAGCAGGGCGAGCGCGGCGCAAATCAAGAATCTCTTTCGTAGGCTACGAGTCTGCATTTCAACCCTTCCTTTTTTCGTCGTCTATCCATTCCGCGATCCGTTTTTCCAGCACGTCGAGCGGCAGCGGCCCGTCGTCGAGCAGGGCGTTGTGAAAACGGCGCAGGTCGAAACCGGCCCCGAGCTCGCGCTCGGCCCTGGCCCTCAACTCTTTGATCTTCAGCTCGCCGATCTTGTAGGCCAGCGCCTGGCCCGGCCAGACGATGTATCGGTCGATCTCTACGACGATGTCGTTTTCAGTCTTCGCGGTGTTGTCCTTCATCAGGTCGATCGCCTGCTGCCGCGTCCAGCCCATCGAGTGCATGCCCGTGTCGACTACAAGCCGGACCGCGCGCCACATCTCGTAAGTAAGCTGGCCGAACTTCGAATACGGGTCGGTGTAAAAGCCCATGTCCGGGCCGAGGCTCTCGGCGTAAAGCGCCCAGCCTTCGACGTAGGCCGTGTATCCCGCGTTGCGCCGAAAGTCGGGCAGCCCCTTCAGCTCCTGCGCGCGCGAGATCTGGAGGTGATGGCCCGGCACGGCCTCGTGTATCGAGAGCGCTTCCATCTCGTACTTGGGCCTGGTTTCGAGCTTATAAGTGTTCACCCAGTAGACGCCCGCGCGCGAGCCGTCGGCCGCGCCCGCGTTGTAATAAGCGGTCGTCTGCGCGGGCGCTTCGTAGGCTGGGATCTCTTTCACCCCATAAGGCGTGCGGGGGAGCTCGGCGAAGAGCTTCGGGAGCTGAATGTCTAACCGCTTCGCGATGTCGCGGTAGCCCAGGACGAGGTCTTCCGGCTTCGTGTAGTAGAAGCGCGGGTCCGTGCGGAGGAAGGTCAGGAACTCCTGGAACGTGCCCTTGAAACCGACCTTCTGAATTATGGCCTCCATCTCTTTGCGGATGCGAGCCACCTCGCGCTTGCCGATCTCGTGAATCTCTTTCGGCGTGAGCTCGGTAGTCGTCTGCCGCCGCGCGGAATATTGGTAGTAAGCCTCACCATCGGGCAGCCGCGCCGCCGCGATCTCTTTGCGCGCCGCGGGCAGGTAGGTCTCTTTGACGAAGGCATGCAGACGTTTGAGCGCGGGCATCACGTCGTCGGCTATGCGGCGTCGCGCCGTCTCGCCCAGCCGCGCTCGCTCGCTTTCAGGTATCTCTTTTGCGAACTCCTCGAAGGGCTTGTAGAGCGGGCTCTTCGCGGGGTCCGCGACGATCTGGCCTTCGATCTGTGACGGCACGGTCCGCATAGGCACCGCCGGCTGAACCCAGCCCGTCTCCATGCCACGCTTCATCAGCACGATCACCTGATCGAGTTGACGCGGGTAAACCGCCAAGCGCGCGAGGTAGTCTTCATAATCTTTAACCTTGCGGAAAGGAGTCGAGCCCGCCAACTGCGGGAAGGTCAGATGAACGCCTTCCATCTGGTTGATCGGCATAAGCTCGGTAGGCCACCTCTGACCTTCGACGTTGAGCTTTTTGTCTTTGAGATAAAGGTCGTACGAGATCAGGTCTTGCCCGGCGAGCGCGGCGCGGTCGATCTTCTGCACGCGGTCGAGCATCTCTCGCTCGTGCGCCTTGCGCCGCGAAATCGCCTCGGGCGACAGGTCGGTCAGCCTATCGTTGTAACGGTTGTCGCCCAACAGGGTCGCGGCCTCGGGGTACTGCTCCAGAATCCACTGCCAGTCCTCGGCAAAAAGCGCGTGAAGGCGCTTGCGCGCGTCGTCGGGGCTGAGCACCTGCGCCAGGGCCGCCGACGCGAACAAAGAGACTATGGTTAAGATGGTGAGGTTGCGTATCACATTCCCTCCTGAGGTTAAAACGCGTTCACGCGGCGTTCTTGCAGAGAAGCTCAATCGCCGGACTCCTTCTCTTTCTTGCCGAACAACTGCCAGCCGGCGACCTTATCTTTCGCCTCCTCGAACGTCTTGCTTATTTTGGGAAACCGCTCCCGCAATCTGTTAAGCAGTCTCTCGGCCCAGGGCGACGTGCTTGAGAGCAGGTAAAGACCTATCAGCAAAAAGAGAATCCCTTGAAGCACGGGCAGGAAGAGTCCGAGTATGCCCAGGAAGATGAAGAGCCACCCGAGGCACCATATCACTAATCGTTTTATGCGCGCGTTCATTATTCCTATCGACCCTTACAGTTTAACAGATGCTCTTTTGATAGAGGTAGGCTGCCTCGCAGTCTCAAGAAAAGCGCCTCATTGATCTTGGTTTCCGTTTGTGATATACAACACCTGCCATCATATTCGTGTCGCCGCTCGCTCTTTACTCAGCCAGTATTGAATCGGTGAGGTCAATTGGTTTGAGATTTATATTAGCATTCGCTTTTATTCTTCTAGCGGTCGCACCGATCCCCGCCCGCGAGGATCCCTCGAAGGTCTGGAAACCCGTCGACCAGTCGCTCCTCGCTTTGAAATCGCCGGTCGTCGAAAAAGATGCCGACGCCGAGGCCATATTCTGGGAGGTCCAGGTCGAGCCTAAAGAAGACAAGGCGATCTTTACCAACTACATTCGCATCAAGATCTTCACAGACCGCGGCAAAGAATCACGCAGCACGGTAGAGTTTCCCTACTCGGGCAAAGATAAGATCGAGGGCGTCGTCGGAAGGACCATTAAAGCGGATGGCAGCATCGTAGATTTAAAGAGCGACACGATCCTTGAGCGCACGATCGTCAAAGCCGGCGGCATTAAGGTACAGGTTAAGAGCATCGTCTTCCCGGCCGTCGAGGCGGGCGCAATCATAGAGTACCGCTGGCGAGAAGTGCGCGACGACGTGTTCTTCCTGCACCTCGACCTCCAGTTAGATATACCCGTTCAATTCCTCAAATACACTATCAAGTCTCAGTCCGACTCTTTCTTCACTCCGCGCGTCAAGACGTTCAACGGGCAGTCCCTCTTTTTCGCGAAGGAAAAGGACAAGGAGAATTTTTTCAGCACGACGATGACAAACGTGCCCGCTTACCGCGAGGAGCCTTTCATGCCGCCCGCCACCCAGATGCGCAGGTGGATGCTCGTATATCAAGTGCCGGACATGACGAGCTTTAACCTGAGCACCGTTTATTACGAGACATTCAAATCGCTCTTGAAGGTTAATGACGACGTGCAAAAGACGGCCGCCGCCATCGTCGGCGATGCCGCGACGCCGGAACAGAAGCTCGAACGCCTCCTCGATTTCTGCCGGACGAAGATCAAGAACACTTCCAGCGAAAGGGCCGACGTGTTTGGCGGCAGCCAGGCCAAGGTCAAAGAGAATAAATCGTCGTCCGACGTATTGAACAGGAGGACGGGCACGGGGCTGGACATCAATCTTCTCTTCTGCGCGCTGGCCAGGGCGGTCGGGCTTGACGCGCAGGTGGCGCTCGTCTCAGACCGCAGCCGATACTTCTTTGACCCGAGAAGGGAAGACGCTTTGCTCTGCGCGTACTTCCTGCGCAGCCACAACATCGCCGTGCGCGTGGGCGATCAATGGCGCTTTTTCGACCCCGGCAGTAAACATCTCCCGACCGGCATGCTGCGATGGCAGGAGGAAGGGCAGAACGCCATGATCCTGGGCCGTTACTCAGAGATGTATCAGTTCACGCCGATCTCTCCTCCCGAAAAATCACTTAAGAAGCGCACTGCAAAACTACGGCTCTCCGAAGACGGCACGCTCGAAGGCGATGCGAGCATCGAGTACACGGGCCATTTCGCGGCCGAGAGGAGGGAGGCCGACGAGAAGGCTTCAGCCCAGGAGCACGAAAAGATGCTGCGCGATATGCTCACGGAGCAGATGAGCACGTCGGAGCTCTCTAACATTCGCATAGAGAACCTGACCGATGCGTCAAAGCCGCTGCTCTACTCTTTCCGCGTCCGCGTGCCCGGTTACGCGCAGAGGACAGGCAAGAGGCTGATCTTGCAACTGGCCTTCTTTCAGCGCGGCTTGAGCCCGCGGTTTACATCCGGCGAGCGCACTAACCCTATATACTTTCACTTCCCGTGGGTGGAAGATGATAACGTAGAGATTGACTTGCCGGTCGGGTTCGCGCTGGACAACGCCGAATCGCCCGCGTCATTCAACGCGTCGAACGTCTGCAAGTACGACGTCAAGGCTTTGGTCACGGAAGACAAGCGGACGCTGATCTACAAGCGAAAGTTCCTCTTCGGCGGGGGCGGTGTGATACTCTTTCCTCCCGAGACGTACCCGCAGTTAAAGAGCGTCTTCGACACGCTTCATACCAGGGACAATCACAGCATCGTGCTCAAGCAGAGTCAGTAGAGTCGCCGCGGGTGAGATCAAATGCCAGCTCTCTTTGTCGAACAACGATCGATCGTGCGCACGATCTGGGGGAACCCTGAGCTGGTGCTGCTGATCTTCGCGGGCTCGGCGGCAGAGTTCGCCCTCAACCGCGCCGTCGATTGGCTCTTCTACACCAACGAGATTCCGCGCGATCCCATAGGCCGCTTGTTCTCCACCGTCCGCTATGCGCAGGAGATAGTCTTCTCGGACGAAGACCGGGCGCTACGGGCGATTGACCGCATCTCGCAAATCCACAGCGAGGTCGAGCGGCGGCGCGGGCAGTCGATCCCTGACTGGGCCTACAGGGACGTGCTCTACATGCTGATAGACTACTCGGAACGCGCCCACAGGCTTCTCTACGGTCCGCTCTCTATGGCCGAGCGACAGGAGCTATACGAGGTCTTCCGGCGCGTCGGCGCGGGGCTGCGCATCCCGAGCTTGCCGGAGAGTTATGCGGAGTGGCGGCCGGATCGTAAGCTGCACCTTGATCGTGACCTGATCTGTAGTAACCACACTAAGCTCCTGTTCAAGCAGTACCGCAGACATTTAGGGCCATGGCGGTATGAGGTGCTTCTGCAAGTGCAAGCGCAGGTCGTGCCCGACGAGGTGCGCAAGCTATTGGGCCTCACGCGGGTCGATCTGTTGTCTCAATTGATCCGGGCTTACGGCGTCGTCGAACGGCTGAGCCTACAGTGGCTTGTCGAGGGTGTGCTGATACCGCCGCAGTATTGGGGCAGGGTTCGGGAGCTTGATAGAGGGACGGGCTAAGCCGCGCTAAGGGACAAGCCGCAGGCTCATAAAGACGCTATTCGGATCTTCCTTGTAATCACCAAACGGACCACAGTAGGTGAAGCCAAAGCTTTCATATAGCTTATGAGCTGGTTTGAACGCCTCTCCCGTGCCTGTCTCAAGGCTAAGACGTTCATAGCCTCGCCCCTTCGCCACTTCGATAATATGCGCGAGTATTGCGCGCCCGGCTCCCTTTCGACGATGCGCGATGGGGGTGCGCATCGATTTTATCTCGCCGTGTTTTCGGCCAAGCTCTTTGAGCGCGCCGCAACCGAGTAATAGATCGCCCTCCCATACAGTCCAGAACGTTATGCCGGGTCCGCGCAGTTTCTCCGTATCCAGCGCATGAACACTTTCGCGCGGTGAAAGCTCATACATATTCTGTAGATGCTCATTCAATAAATCGTGAACGGATGGATGCTGAAGGTCATCAATCATAATTCTCATGTGTCGAAACCACTTTCTCTTTTATCGCCTGACGACCTGCGGCACCGCCTCTATTAGCAAGGCAAGCGCTCTCTTAAACGCCTCAGTCCCGGCGGCGCTACCCCGGTAGTGCCCCAGGCGCACCACCACAAGCTCGTGCCACGGGATTATCAAAGTTGTTTGCCCGCCCGCCCCGGCCATGTAGTACGCTTCCTTCGGCACAGGGAATGCGCCGTCGCCGTTGATCCAGAAGAAGCCGCCGTAAATCGGTCGCCGGTCGGCCGCCCATGCCGGGGCCACCGTGCTCACGAATTTGACGAACCCTTCAGGAAGAATCCGTTCGCCATTCCAGACACCATCCTGCAAATAGAGATTGCCAAGCCGAGCCCAGTCGCGCGCCGACGCGAGCTCGTAGCCTTGAGTCAGGAAGTTCCCGAACGGGTCTGTCTCCATCACCATCGTGCGGATGCCTATCTTGTCGAAGAGCGCGCGTTGAGGGAACGACAGGTACTCTTCGCCGCGCTTCTCGACGCCGAGCCGTATGAGATAGTTGATCAAGACGGGGTCGGTGTTGCGGTAGCGGCCGACGGCCGCGGGCGGCCACTGCTGAGGGCGCGTCGCGGCGTAGTGGAACGAGTTGACGCCTCCAGTATAAAGATACACGTGATCGGGGTACGGTCCCGCACGGTCATAGTCGGGGTCCTGCGGCGCTCTGATGCGCAGCCCGCTCGACATCTGCATGATGTCGCCGATGCGGATCTTGGCGCGCGGGTCGCCCGCGCCTTGCCACTCGGGGATCGGCGCACGCTGCCATAGGTCGTAGACGCCTCGCTTGATGAGCACGCCCATGAGCGTGGCCGTGAGGCTCTTGCCCATAGACCAGCTCTCTAGCGGCGTGCGATGATTGATACGCTCGCCATACCGCTCGCCGATAATGCGTCCCTTCCAGGTGACTACGAAGGCGGCGGTCATTCCTGCGGCGGGATCGAACGCGGCGTCGACCGCCTGCCGCACCTTACTCATGTCAACATCCTTAGGCAGAGGGGTCTTGGGAAGCACGTCGCCCATCGGCCACGGCTGCGTGTCCGGATCAGGGAGCCGGCTCTTGACGCGGACGGGGGTGAAACTGACGCGGTCTTTGCCCGCGGGCAGCGTCACGCAACCCTGGTCGCCGAGGTACCTGGCCGTGCGCCGCGCGCCGTTCGGGAGCGTGACGTGAATTACCTTATCGGTGCGATCGATTACAGGCTTGCCCAGCTTCGCGCGCTCCTCATAGGGGGCCGTGAAGAACCCTAAGTTCTCGGCGGCGAAATCGGGGTCAAGTCCGGTGATGAAGACGGCCGAGCAGATAACTTTGGCGTAGCCCGCGGCGTGGTGTTCAAGCGGATCGCCGGGCGGGGCTACGTATGGCGTGCTTAGCTCAAGCGCTTTTGCGCGCGCGATGAGCGCCTCGCGGGGTGAGGTCGGCGCCTGCGCCGCCGTTTCAACTGCAACGGAGGGCGGCAGAATGAATGCCAGCAGTACAATACCGATCATATAGATTCGCATCTTTTACCTCCGCGAAAAGTAGCCGAGCATGGTCAACTCGGCAGCACGAGAACACTCACCAGCACGATGGGTCCTATCAGCACCATCGACATGCCCCAGCGGGTCAGCAGTGACGTCATACGCGGACGGTCCTCCTCGGCGGCGGTGGCAATCAGGGTTGCTCCGACTGTCGAGAACGGCGAGACGTCGACGATCGAGGCGCATACCGCAAGTGCGCTGATCAGCGCCCAGCCGGCGACATCTCCTGAAGCTACAAGCGGCAGGGCGAGCGGGACTAACGCGGCCAGTATGCCTGTGGTGGAGGCGAATGCGGAGACCAGCGCCGCAATGAAGCAGATGATCAGCGCTGTCGCGATCGGCGCGCCAACCTGCTTGGCGGCCTCGCCGAGCAGCTCGACGGTGCCCATGGTTTGCAGCACGCCAACATAGGTGATAATGCCGCCGACCAGCAGCACGGTCGACCAATCAATCTTAGAAACCGCGGCTTTGCCGGAGGCCGGGTCTATGAACGCCAGGGCCGCGCCGAACGCGAAGCAGAGCACGCCGATGTCAGGGTTCAGACCGGCGATCGAAGCAGCGATCACTGCTACAACCAGCCCGATCATGCAGACGATGGTGGCAATCTGGTTCCGTCCGAACTGCGCTCGGGGCTCCTGGCCGCTCGCTTCGCGAGCCAGCGCCGCGGCGGCTGTCCCGGTCGATGTCGTGTCACTTTCTATAGAACTCTTGCCCATCCGGTCGGCGACAGGCGCAGAGCGTGCGCTGGCTCGCCCGATCAGTTTGGGGCCGCCGAAGATGAAGAATGCGGCGGTCAGCAGGACGATATTTGCGACGCCGGCAACGGCGAACAGGGTGAGCGGGTTGAGATCGATGTTGGCCTGGTGCGCGGTCCCGTAGCTTACGACGCCAAAGAGGCTGGTCGGGGCGAATGCCCCCGCGCTGAAGCCGCACCCGATTGCGAGAGCCATCAGCATGGGGTCCATCCCATACCTCTTCGCGATAGGCATGCCGACCGGAGCCACTACCAGCCCGGCCAGCGGCGACCCCATCGCGGATATTCCCGCCGTGAGTGCGAAGAAGAGAAAGGGCAACACGAACGCGTTATCCCCCACTCGGCCGAGGACTGCTTCGATCACGCGGTCGATGGTGCCGTTCACCTGGGCGATGGCGAAGAAATAGGTCACGCCTACAAGCAAGATCATGATGCTTAGTGGGAAGCCCGCTACTACGTCTTTAAGCTGCATCTTGGCCAACCAGACTCCGACGCCACAGGCGGCGGCGAACATCGTGATGCCGGGATGCGCCTTGCGCAGGGTTGCGACCGCGAAGACCAAGATGAAAATGGCTATGGCTATCAACTGTATGAGCATATCGATCTCTTTCCAGCGCGGAGTGCTGATTCTATGCCCAACCTTCTAATCTGTCGAGTTTTCATTTTGTTCATCCGTTGATCACTTCACTTGCGAGCGCCGAGCAGAATGTTGAACCGGGCGACTTCATTCTTCATCGTGTCATTTAGCTTACCGAGCTGCACGTCCAGCTCCGACGACAGCTTCTGGAACGCCGCGTAGGACTGAGGCGTGGGCCGCCCGTCTCCTGTCTCGACACTCAGCTTGAGATTCGCCAAACGGTTATTCAGCATCACCGGGTAGGTCACGGCATCCAGCTCGCCCCGCAGCTTAACCTGATAGAGCTGTTGTTCGACCTCGCTCAGGCGCTGGATCGCGGCCTCTCCCACGGATGCAATCTGACCGTCTTTGGCTTTATCGATGCGATCCGATATCTGCTTCTTGACGGCGCGGATCAGGATGACGCCCTCGTTGGCTTCGCTGATCCGGTCGCGAATCTTCAATGCCAGAGCGAACTGCTCCTGAATATCTGCGTCCGTAAGATCGCTCGGTCGTGGGTCGCGAAGAATCTTGAACCGTCGCGTCCGCGTCTCTCCGTCGGCCGTCACGCGAACTTGATAGCTGCCCGGAGCCGCAATGGGACCGTTAGGCGACCCCACCCACATTATCATCCCCGGAAAGACCGTCGCGCTTGAATACCGTAAATCCCACGTGAAGCGATTCAGCCCGGCGCTTCGTGAAGGTCGTTCCGGCTGACGATCCGAAGACTCATCCGCCTCGGGCGATTGCCCGGTCTGAGCCCCTCCCGGCTCTCGGTCGCCGTTGGTGTAGCTTCGTATGACTTTTCCATCGGCATCCAGAATCTCGATGACGACTCTCCGCGCGTCCGCCTTCAGCGCATAGTCGATGACAACCTGATCCAACCGCCGGATGGCGTCGGCAGGCTGAAAGAGGTGGAGCGCCGACGATGCGACTTGCGGCGAGAACTCCCTGAGCGGCCCGATGTTGTCGAGGATATAAAATGACCTTCCGTGAGTGGCGATCACAATATCGTTCGCCTCGACGACGAGGTCCGGCGCCTGCGTGTCGGGCATGTTCAAAGAGAGCGACTGCCAATTCTCCCCGTCGTCGAAAGAGACGACCACGCCATGCTCTGTGCCCGCGTATAACAGTCCCTGGCGCTTCGGGTCTTCGCGTACGACGTGGACGAAGTTATTCGGGGCGATGCCGGCGACGATCTTCTTCCAGCTCTTGCCGTAATCCGAGGTCTTGAAGATGTATGGGGCGCGGTCATCTAGTTGATGCCGCTTGGCGGCGACATAGGCGGCGCCGGGATTGTGCGGCGACGCCTCGATTATATTGACCCTGCTAAATTCGGGCAGCCCAGGCGGCGTGATCTCCTGCCAGCTCTTGCCGCCATCACGAGTGACATGGACCAGGCCGTCATCCGTGCCGGCCCAGATCGTGTTTGCCTCGTGATAAGACGGCGCGAGCGTGGAGACCGATCCACCCGCCGGGCGGTTCTGGTCCCGCGAAGTGGGGCGAGACAGGTCCGTGCTGATGCGCTCCCACCGCAACCCGCCGTCGGTAGTGCGCCATACATGCTGAGAGGACGTGTACAGGGTATTCGGGTCGTGATGGGAGAAGGCGAGTGAGTAGAGCGAAAAGCGCTCTCTATTCGGCCCACGATCCGCGACGGGGCTCACCTGAACATCTCTGGCCTGGCTCAACCCAGTGCGTCGATCAAAGCGCGTGATCACGGACGGCCCGGTGGCGAAAAACAGGTCGGGGTCGCGCGGGTGCGGCGCCATCATGCCGAACTCGCCGCCTCCGGGGGCGTAGACCGGCCCGCCGAGCGGCGGGATTCCAGGGCCGAGGTAAGGGCTCGTAGACCGCCAGGGCGACTGGCTGCTGGGAACACAGATAGCGCCCTGATCCTGCTGCGCGCCGCACACGTGGTAAGGAATGTCTCTAGTGGTCGCCACGCGGTAGAGCTGCGCGGTGGGGTATGCTTGCGCGGTCCAGCTCTCGCCTCCATTCACAGTGACGGTCCCGCCGCCATCGTTGCTGACGATCATGCGGCGCGTGTTGTTCGCATCGATCCACAGGTCGTGCTGGTCAGGGTGTTGATTCTGCACGACCCGGTAGCTCTTTCCGCCATCAGTCGATTTGTAGACGAAGAAATTCAGAACATAGACAACGTCCTTCTCTTTCGGGTCTGCATAGATGCGGTTGAAATAGGAAGGGCGCTGCCTGAGCGCGCCCTCGTCGTTAACCTTCGCCCAGATCTCTCCTCCGTCATCCGAGCGAAAGACCCCGCCGTCTTCCGCCTCAATGAGCGCGTAGACGCGCCTGGAATCCGAGCCGGCGATCGAGACGCCGATCTTTCCGATAGTCGCTTTCGGCAAGCCCGGATTTCGCGTGAGCTCTGTCCATGTATCGCCGCCGTCGGTCGACTTGAAGAGGCCGCTGCCCGGCCCGCCGCTCAAGACCGCCCCTGTCGCCGTCACGCGAGCTTCCCAGATGGCTGCGAAAAGAATGCTTGGATTGAGTCGATCCATCACTAGATCGACAGCCCCCGAAAGGTTGTTGCGGAAGAGGATTTTTTGCCATGACTTGCCGCCATCCGTTGAACGATAGACGCCGCGCTCCTCGTTTGCGCCGTAGGGATGTCCGAATGCCGCTACGTAGATCAGGTTCGGATTCTGCGGATGAACACGCACCCGAGAGATCACCTGGGTATCTGCGAGCCCGATGTGGCTCCAGGTCTTGCCGGCGTCGGTAGACTTGTATACCCCGTCTCCTTGCAGCATGTTCCTCTGAATCTGGACCTCACCCATCCCGATATAGACGATGTCCGGTTGGGATTCAGAGACGGCGACTGCGCCCACCGAAGAGCTATTGATCTGGCGGTCTGTGACCGGTTTCCAGGTGGCGCCTCCGTCCGCGGTCTTCCACAGTCCACCTCCGACCGCGCCGGAATAGTACTCGAAGGGGCGGGCAGAGCTCCCGGCGCAGGCAATCGACCGCCCGGCGCGATCCGGCCCGATGTTGCGCCACTGGAGAAACCTGAATAGGGCAGGATCATATGGCGTGCTGCGGCTAACGGTCTGCGCGTCGATTCGCAATGACGCCAGCAGGATTAATAGAAGAAAAAGCGCACCTTGTCTCATAAGGCCTCCGTCTTAAGATCTTGGCGGTGGATGCTGCCCTACGGCTGTCGTTTGACACTATAATATCTTTGCGGCGAGATCAGAAACTAAATACCTCGCGCCGAATGTCGACCACAAGTGAGCTGGGATTATTAACAAATAGGTAATGCCGAGGCCAACGGTGAGTGCTTTATATAACAATCGATTTCATCTTTTATCAGCTATTAAGATTACAAATAAGCTATAATCAACGGGCCCATCCCTATTGATCAGAAGGAAGGTTCGCAACATGTCCACGCTCCACATCCGCCAGGACGCCCCCAAAGACGGACGCTACCCCATCCGCCTCACCCTGACGCGGCACGGACAGCCGAGCTTGGAGGCCGAGGCGGACGTCGAGTTCGCACTCACCGACCAGGAGCAGGAGGACTTACGCTGGTACATGGAAGATTACCTCCGCCACCCCAGCCCGGCAGAAGCCGTCGCCGCACAGCAGGTCGAACAGCTCATGAAGGCGCGCGGCGAGGAGCTTTACAAGAAGGCCCTGGCCGCCAACGAAGACACGCAGGCCATATGGTTCTTGATCCGCAACGACGTGGCCGACCTGCGCGTAGAGATCGCATCGGGCGTGGCCGAGGCCGCCTCAATCCCCTGGGAGTTGATGCGCGACCCTAAGACCGACTCGCCCATCTCGCTGCGCGTGAAAGCCTTCGTCCGTGTTGAGTCGAGGCCCAGCCTAGCCTTCGTCCCCGTGCCGCCTTCGCAGGACGGCCGCATACGGCTGCTATACGTGGCCTGCCGCCCCAGCGGGTCGCGCGACGTGGAGCTTCGGGCCGTGGCCAACCGGCTGCTTCAAGGTCTGGGGGCGGACCGCGCTCGCTTCGACATAAAGGCGCTACGCCCGCCCACGTTCGAGCGGCTGCAAAAGGAACTCGCCGACGCCAAGGCATCCGGCCGCCCGTACCACATAGTCCACTTCGACGGGCACGGCATCTACGCCGACCTGAGCAAGTCTAAGCTCGCCGAGTGGCTGGCCACGCTGTCGGGCCTGACGCTGGGCGGGGAGGGAACGGGCAAGCACGGCTACCTTTTGTTCGAGCACCCCGGCGAACAGAAGGTGCGGCCGGTGGATGGGCAGACTCTGGGCCAGTTGCTTCACGACAGCGGCGTGCCGGTACTCGTGCTCAACGCCTGCAAGTCTGCGATGCACGAATCGGCCGCCGCGCCCAAGGCGGCAGGCGACGTTCATGACGAAGTGCGGGCGATAGGGTCGCTTGCACAGTCGGTCGTCGACCAGGGCATACCGGCCGTGCTCGGCATGCGCTACAGCGTCTACGTGGTGACGGCGGCGCAGTACATCGGGCAGCTTTACGCCGCGTTGGCCGGGGGCCGAGGCTTCGGGCAGGCTGCAACCGAGGGGCGCAAGCATCTCAACCTCAACCCGGAGCGGTGGGTGGGGTTGAGGCCGCGGCCACTGCAAGACTGGTTCGTTCCCGTCGTCTATGAGGCCGCGCCCATGGAGCTTTGTCCGGCCGGGCCGATGGCGGGGCTTGGCGCGCAGGCGGAGCTGGATCCTGTGCAGGTCAACCGCCAGCTACTGCGTTACGTCCCCGAGGAGGGGTTCGTGGGGCGAGACGAGACGATCCTGGCATTGGACCGCGCGTTCGACGAGCACCGCGTCGTCCTCCTGCACGCATACGCTGGGCAGGGGAAAAGCTCGACGGCCGTCGAGTTCGCCAGGTGGTATGCGGTGACGGGCGGGCTTGGTTCTCACCCGCTCGTCTTGCTGGCATCGTTCGAGAGCCCCACGGACCTTGCCGACCTGCTCAACCAGGTCGTGCAGCCTTTTGCGCCGATGCTCGCGGCGCAGGGGATAGATTGGAGCGCGATAAATGACCCGGAGGCGCGCCGGCAGCTCGTCCTCCAGATCCTGCGGCAAGTGCCGGTGCTGTGGATCTGGGACAACGTCGAGCCAGTGGCGGGGTTCCCGGAAGGGGCGGAGTCGCAATGGACGGCCGACGAGCAGCGGGAGCTGCGCGACTTCCTCCAGCAGCTTAAGCTCGACACGGCCAGCAAGGTGAAGGTGCTGCTGACCTCTCGCCGTGACGAGAAGAAGTGGCTGGGGGGCATCCCTTATCGAATAGCCATGCCGCGGATGAGGGACTCGGACGCGGCGCGGCTGGCGCTGAAGCTGGGCCAGGAGAGGGGGCTCAATCGGACTGAGGTGGCCGAGTGGCAGCCGCTGCTGGACTACTGCGCCGGCAACCCGCTGACGCTGCGGGTGCTGGTGGGGCAGGCGGTCAGGGCCGGGCTGCGTGGGCGGGAGCGGATCGAGGAGTTCGTGGAGGCGATACGAGGCGGGGAGAAGCAGATCGAGGACGCCGACGGAGAGCAGGGGCGTGACAAGTCGCTGGGGGCGTCGCTGGACTACGGTTTCCGGCATGCGTTCAAGGATGACGAGCTGCCGGTCATCGCGCTGCTCCACCTGTTCCAGGGCACGGTGGATGTAGATGCCCTCGACTTGATGGGAGCAGTCAGCGAACACGCGCTGGCGGAGCTGAAGGGCAGGAGCAAGGAGCAACTTACGGGGCTGCTGGAGCGGGCGAAGGAGACGGGGCTGCTCACCCAGATTGGCCCGGCCTACTTCACGATCCACCCTGCACTGCCGTGGTTCCTGCGCCAGCTTTTTGCGCGGCACTACGACGGGCAGGCTGGCCGGTCCACCTCCGAGGCCGCCGTCCGCGCCTGGGTCGAGGCGGTCGGCGCATTGGGCAACTATTACCACCGGGAGTTCAACGAAGGTAACCGGCGTGTGATGGACTTTCTGGAACTGGAGGAAGCCAACCTCCTTCAAGCCCGCCGCCTCGCCCGGCGGAACGGATGGTGGTCGCCGGTCACATACTGCATGCAGGGGCTGCTCATCCTTTACCCTTACCAAGGACGCCAGGGGGAATGGGCGAGGCTTGTCGAGGAGATCCGCCCCGACTACTGCACCGACGACGACGAGCCCATCCCAGGTCGCGAAGACGAATACTCTCTGGTCATGGACTACCGCGTCGATCTGGCGGAGCGTCACGAGCGGGACCTCGCCAAAGCCGCCGCACTTCAGAGGGAAGTTGTAGAATTTGATCGCCAGCGCGCAGCCTCCCTCTTGGCCCTGCCCGCGGACTTGCAGCTCGACGACGGACAGCGCCACCTGCTGCGGACGCTCGGTGTGGCTGTGTTCAAATTGGGGCATATACTACAAGGACAGGGCGACGCTGCGTGTCTGAAACCGTATGAAGAATCATTGGAGATTGACCGACGCATTGGAGACAAGGCTGCCCAAGCAGTCGGTGAATTCAACCTCGGCAATGCTTACATGCAGCTTCCTGCCATCTTCGATCTCGAAGCCGCCGAGGCGGCCTATCAGCGCAGCCTGGATTTGCGTGCACCGAACGACGCCTTGGGCCGCGCCAGGTGCATTAATCAAATCGGTAGGGTGCATCACGAGCGCTTCCTCGAAGCCCGCCGACGCAAAGAGCCAACGGAGACCTTGCTGCGTCACGCCCAGGCGGCGGAAGAGCGTTACCTTGATGCTTTGCGACTGTGTCCGAAGGACGCCTTAACTGACCTTGCGCCGAAGCACAACTCGTTGGGCAACCTCTACTCCGAATTTGGACAACTGGATAAGGCCCGCGAGCATTACGAGCAAGATGCATATTATGAGGAAAAATCCGGCAACCATTTCGGTGCCGGCCAAACGCGCTACAACATGGCCCTGATGTATGCCAAGACGGCAGCAAGGGATGGCCTGCCGTCACAGCGGCGCGCGGGTCTGCTCCGCGCGCGGGCTTATGCCGAAGCGGCCTTGCGCGACTTCCAGCACTACCAGGGCCGCGCCGCGAGAGAAGAGGCCTTAGCCCAAGGTCTCATCGACAGAATCAACCAACTCCTCGCGGAGCTGCCGAAATAAACCGCAACTACGCACGTGGACAGGCACCGGGATTATTAACAAATGGATGATGCCGATAGCGAGATCATAGCCCTTTGCAATTGGGAGCGGCCGGAAAAGTAGTGCCTCCTTCGGAGTGCGGTGACAAGTCACCGCTTTTGAGTTAGGCAAAACGGCGATGGCTAACTAAAAGCGCTGCGGTCTGCGCACCCGAAGGAGCCGTCACGTCTTATTGTGGCCTGATAATCTGCGGGTTGCTTACAGTAATGTGCGATCTCAGATCGGCGCGGATTCCTGCGGGCATCGGCCGTCAGTCTAGTGGATGCCGTGCTTGTTCAGAAAGTAATTTAGATTTCTAGGGTCAATTCCCAAGAGCTTGGCCGCGCGGTTCTTCACCCAGTCGGCCCCGCTTAATGCTTCTAAGATGATCTGTCTTTCGGCGAGTTCCAGGCGGCCCTTCAATGAGCTGTTGCGGTCCTCTTCACGTCTTAGCTTATCCGGCAAGCTCTTGACCTGCATGCTCTTGTCCTTTTCCAGTATGACCGCATACTCGATAGCGTTCTCCATCTCTCTCACATTCCCCGGCCAGCAGTAGTTCATTAACGCCTGCATCGAATCAAGCTCTATATGCTCGATCTGCTTTTTTAGCGAGGTCGCGTAGCTTTTCAAGAAGTGGCGCGCAAGAAGCGGAATATCTACCTTCCTCTCTCTCAGAGGCGGCAGGTGGATCGGGAAGGCGTTGAGCCTGTAATACAAGTCCTCGCGAAATTTTCCTTCCTCAATAGCTTTCATCAAGTCAGTGTTAGTGATCGCTACCACTCGCACGTTGACCTTGACCGACAGGGATTCGCCCACGGGCTCGAACTCCTTCTCCTGCAAGACGCGGAGCAACTTCGCCTGCCCTGACAAAGACATGCTCCCGATCTCGTCGAGTATGATAGTGCCGCCATCGGCCAGCTTGAACCTCCCTTTGCGATCCTGAATGGCGCCCGTAAAAGATCCCCTCTTATGGCCGAACAATTCGCTTTCGAGCAGAGTCTCGGTCAAGGCCGCGCAATTGACTTTGATGAGAGGCCCTCGCGCCCGGCGGCTGTGGAAATGAATGGCCTGCGCGACCAACTCCTTACCAGTCCCGCTCTCGCCTTGAATGAGGACCGTCGTGTCCGTCTTCGCCACGAGCCCGATCAGGCGGCAGACTTTATGAATCTGCTCGCTCTGCCCGATGATGGACGGAAAGTCCAGCGTAGTTTCGATCAGGTCTTCGCGGTCCCGGCTATCGGCCGATGCTTCGCTATTCATCCTTGCCTCGAAAGGCGGGTCGGGCGATTTCATCCGGCCGGAGCTGGCTATCAGCAGAAGCGAATCTTGCCCTTGATAGGTCGTAGCGCACAACCGCAGGTCTCTTTCGACGTTCCTTCCTTCTTTGTCGATAATGAAGGCTCGTTCGGTCAGACGCCCGTTGAGTTCCATCTCCAGTGAGTCGCAAAGGCGGGGGATTATTTGATCCGCCTTCAGTTGCAAGATCTCCGAATCGGAGTAACCGAGCAGGGGAGCTACGTTGCGGTTTACTTCCAGAATGCGTAAGTCTTTCGGGTTAATGATAAATAGAGCGTCGCTCACCTGCTCCCATAAAGCTTTGAAGGCTTCGCTTGTCTCGGCTGATGATATACACATGAGGGGCCTCCTGCTACAAGCCCTGTCCCCAAGGGGCAAGACCAGTAATTAATTCTTATCCGCTACCTTGCTCGATAAATTCGGGGCTGCTGGGCCGAGGAGTTCCAATTCCTTAAATCAGTCTTCTTTGCAAATCTCAGGGCCGATTATCCATTAAAGCGAGACGCGCGGCCCTGGATCGATTACAGTTATCATTAATACATGTAGACGCGAGCCGGCAAGGCTCTTTTGCAACTTACTTCGCAAACTTCCGAACGAAATATCTTCATTCTGTTATACGGAGCGATATTCGAGCAAATACAAGAGGTTTCGGGCAAACGTTGTCTTGACCACGCATTGAAACTCGCCCGTGTTTCGCGCCTGGCCGTTCCATTCTTTCTGTGACTCGGGGGTTATCATCAGAATAACCTCCGAGCCGGGCCTGATCCTGGTCACGGCCCTGGCAAAGCTCAACACGTCGGTAGGGCCGACGCTGGCGTCGGAGATGACCACGTCATAGCACGACTCTTCTATTCGCTTCAACGACTGCTCGAAACTCTCTACCGAATCGACGTTCTCATAGCCCGCTGAGAGAAGAAAATTGTATAGCTCCTCTCGGAAATTGGTGTCCGGCTCCACGATCAGTATCACCTTGTTAATGCTCGCGCTCATGCATCTCACAATCGGTTCTGTACCGCGAAAGCTGTCTTGAACTCCGGCGGCGCTTCGTTAATAACAAGGGAGGCCCGTTTTATTCTCGTACCAGGCGCAAAACCGGCGCTCAATCGCATTGGCTTGATCCTCATGCTGGTTACTGAGGTTTTGCACTATTGTTTTGAGCTTCTGTCCGCTTAGTAAGCCTCGAAGCACACGGACCACGGGCACACGGAAGTAAGTCGACAGAAAGTTGGGAACTCCCAGCAGCCCATATTGAGTAACGTGAACCATCTCATGGGCATAAATACCGATAGGCAGAGTGCCTCCCTTAATGATGTGAGGGGCGCAAAAGACTCTAGTGTCGAGCGTCACAGCCAGGGCCTCGAACCGCCCCGGAACCCAGCCCCCCACAAAGAAGCGCGGAAGGCGTGCGAGGGCGGCTCGGAGAATAATGCCGTCTTTCTTATTGTGTTTGGCGTAATCCAGAAGCTGCGCCTTGTAATCGTCGGGAATTTTGATCTGTTTGGCCTGGGCGAGGTTGCTTACAACCACGGCGTTGAACAGTTGTCGAATTATCGGCGCCGGCACGGCGCTTACCCGCCTCGGCAGACCCGGAATATGTCGCACAATAACCGTAGCCACCCTTTGAACCGGGCGCTCAACCAAACGCATCGCGGCCCTGGCCACAGGCGGAGGAATTCGAATCCGCTTGCCTATTCCTGAAAGCGCCCCCTGTACCGAGCCGTCTGAGCGCTGATCGTCTGTCGCTTGCCGAGGTGTTCGCCCCGAATTGTCTCTTGTGCGAAAGTACATGCTTCTTCCTTTTCGTAACAGCCTGGCGGCCGATTCATTCGCCGCCACTCTTGATGATCACGCCGTCTTTAGCGATCTTCGAATGCGGAGATAATTCCGAGCCCCAGGGCAGCTTGTTAAGGTTGTCCCAGTCATTCCCGTACCGCGCAAACTCGCACTCCGTAGTCCTGGCGTCCAGCGGGCACTCGGTTTCAAAGTCCGTGTCTCGGTATCCGGCCTCCGAGCATTGCTGACCGGCGCGGCCGCGCCTGAACCCGTGCGTCATCACTTTTGTGAAGGCCGCCACCTTGCGACCCGGCCACCTCTTCGACAGCTCGATCAGCAACTCTGCGCCCAGAGGCCCCTTCCCCGCGTTGCAGCCCATAAGCAAGACCACGGCATCGCTGCTAAGGAGTTCTTCGATCCCCGACAAGGTCGCGTCAATCAATCCGCCACGGATTTCTTGGACGGACAAAGGGGCTCGACCTCTGCGGTTTACTTCAAGACTCCCGGGCGTTCCGTGCGCAACTATGGCGAGCCGGCTAAGCTGGCCGCGCGCAATCGGCGGGCAATCTAAGAAAAGGTTGTCGCACACATGACTGGGCGTCGGGTTGACGGCCAGTTGTATCGCCAGGTTCGGGAGCGTGGCGAAGATTATACCCATGTCCCAACCGGACTGCCCCTTTGAAGTACCGCCCGGATACGGGCTGGCAGGACTGTCGTCCAACCTGGCGTCCTTACACGGGCGGCCCGGCGCGTCTATATTCTCTGACCAGACCGTTATCTTTCTGGCCGGCGCGGCGCACTGCGTCAGGTTGCCGACGGGGACTACCATTAAAGGCGCTTCGGCAATCCCCGGCTGCCGGGCCGATGGGAGGAGGCATCGCGAGGCGATAGGGGTTCGGAGGGCTTCTAATGCGAACCAGGATTTCATCAGCGCGGCGTCGAGCTTGAATGGCGAGGCGGCAAACCGCTTCTCATTTTTCAACAGACCGCAGTCGGGGTCCAGCTCGCGTCGAAAGGCGATTATCGGCGCGCCGCCCATCGGGTTGTCCGGGTCCAACATAAGAACCGCGTCCTCACCCCGGGGGATTATCGTCCACCACGACAGGCCCAGCCTTAGCGCACGCTTGGCGGTCTTCTCCCAGTTAACACAGTGAATCCCGGCCAGCCGGTTCTGCTTGATCGCTTCGAGCAACGCGACCGCGTACTTGCTGGTCGGCGGGTGCTTAGACAGCCGCACGAGAGCATGCTGAGCGGGTATGCTGATGCGCGCGTCTATGACATCCTTTTGCGTGTAGTTGAGAACTCGCGGGGGGAAGGTGATCGAGGGCCGGCGAGTGGGCGCGGCTTCTCCAAGTAGTCTTGAGCCGCGAGGCGAATGAAAACCCGCGACCTGTCCTTTTTTCTCCTGTGAGTAGATATAAGCCATTATCGCTCGCGATGCGCTGTAGCTCATCAGGGTATTTGTGCGCGCCGTAACGCAACGCGTGATAATTGTAATCGAGCGCCCGGCGGTAAGGCCGGCGTCAACCTTGCCAGGGACGTTGCGTTAAGCGGCCCTTGAAGCGGCTCGCCGAGCGCGCCGGGGGCTTTCGCGCCCGGATTGAGAGCCCTGTCGTAGCTGTCCCAACGATTCCAGTTTTCGGCTCCGTTTAGCGCAAAGATTGTGAGGCCGACAGAGTTGGGCCGCAGCAGCCCCGTGCATCTAGCCAGGACTTCGTGCGGCGCTTCTGTTATGCCTGTGTTCAGGCCGCCGTGGACAGTCTTGACCCCAAGCTGGAACTGGCTGGGAGAGAGCCCAACCTTATTAGTGGCGTAATCGATGATCTCCTTGTGCCATAGCGCCAGACCTGCGCCTGAAAGATTGGCGTCATACGCCATGGGGCGAATCAGGATGTTTGGAAGCCCTAAGCCTATCTTGTATGGCGTGGCTCGCACGGAGCCTAGTGCTAGCACGGGGGGCGGACGCAGACCAGTCCTCGGGTTAGGAGGACCCTGAAAAGCCTCTTCGTCTGAAATCAGTCCTCCCGCCGCAACAGCTAGCAGCATACTCCTCTGGGCCAGTCGCAAACCCAATGTGCGGCAGAAGAGTGTGAATTGATTGCCGAGGTTTCCGCCGAGTGTCTCAATATCCAATCCGAGGCCGTCGAACCTGCTGCGGGCTTCAAGAACCTGCGCGGCGGGGTCCAGAGACAAAGTGAGCAGAAAGTGAACGATCATCCTGGCGTATTCATCGAAAGTCGGCGAACGGTTTGGGTTTTCAAGCCATGCGTTGAAGCGATCTCCAATGCGCGGCTCAGTCACAATGCCGTAACCTGCCAGGATCTGGATTCCCTGAGAGTGACACATCCTCACCATGTCCCGGTAGAAATTACTGCGCTGATTATCGGTGGCCCCTTGAAGAAACATCCTATCGAATGTCATTCTCAACGGGAGCAAAGGCGTCGTTATAGGACCACCATCATTGCTGATTGTGCGCAACAGCGTCACGTCATCGATGATCCCTCTTCCTCCCGAAATGTTGGGCTCGGTGACGAACTGAGGAGCGGCCCACACCGAGAGCCGCATTCGCCGGAGAGGGGTTTGCTGAAGCTTGAGATCCGCCAATACCTTCAGCAAAGCCGCGAGAAGCCGCGACGGCAAATCCGAACTAAGTGGCAAGGGTGTTTCGCCAATTCGCTTTCCACCGTTCGCCGGTCCACAATCAGGAGAGAACTCGCGGCGAAAAACGATCATCGGCGGTCCCGATGGGTTATCCGGGTCAGGCAGCAGTATCGCGTCCTTGTCCGGTGGAATTACCGTCCACCAGGTCTTGCCTAACTTCAAAGCTCGCTTGGCAGCCTTCTCCCAGTTCACGCAGTAGATGCCGGCTAACTTGCCTGACTTGACGGCCTCAAGCAGCTCGACGGCGTCGGCGCTGGTCGCGGGGTTCTTAGACCCACGCACGAGAGCGTGTTGAGCGGGTATGCTGATGCGCGGGTCTATGACATCCTTCGTCGTGTAGGTAAGCACGCGCGGAATTACAGTGGGAGGGGTCGGGCTGGTGCCTATGCCCGCGACCCCTTCTTTTCGCTCTGGAAAGTATATATAAGCCATCGTCTCACTCCGTTAAAGACAACGCCTCAAGATTGACGCCGGTCGCGCCCGCCGCGTAATCATCAAACGGGGGCGGCGTTGAGGACGGCCGCCGATAAAGCTCCCAGCCTGATTCTGCTTCGCGCGTGATCCATCACCCATTGGTTAGCGCCGTTGCGAGTCAACCACACGATGCTGTGCCAGAAAGTAAATGGGCCGGGACTGATACGAGTCCAGGGAATGCCCTCAGCCCTGTTTCTCGTGATAACCCATTCGGCGAAACTCTTTCGATCTACTAAGTCTCTTGCGTCGGCCTGGGTTATAGCGCCGTTGAGCAGTCGCAGCCGCAGGCCGTTGGCCGCGGGGAGCACGACGTCGGGGAACCCCGGCGCATCTATCGCAAATATCCTGTTGTGCCTCGGCGTTAAACATTCGTCATCGTCGCGATGATCGTCGTGTGTGCCCATGGGCTGAAATTGCAGGCGTGTCCATACTCCCGCCCTTCGCTGCCAGAATGAATTGCGCCTCGTCCTTACGATGTCGTACTCCATGCCCGGTCGATGGCCGGCGATCGTGAATTGGAGCTCCATGCCGTTGCTTGCCGTAGGCCCGCCACCGAAATTGACACTGATGCCGAGATTTATAGGACAGAAATTACAACAATTATCCGCGTGGGTGGTCCCCGTGTTCACGAAAGTCACATTAGTAACGCGGGGCAACGGCGCCCGAGCGGGCGCGGTGCCTTCTCCCACGAAGCCCGCGATACCCTTATTGCGGCAAGGGCCACACCCGCACCCCGCGCCGCAGCCGACATAACCCAGCGCCGGTTCTTGTTGAAAACGCAAGTAAGACATGACGAATCGCACCCTCCTTGTGTTGGGCTAGTGACGAGCCCGCTTTCTCATCAACCCGCGGCCCTTCTCGCAATCAATCTTGTTCTGACCGGAGCGCCTGGAAGCAACGCATAGCGAACGTCGGAGCGCGAGCGAAGGCTCGATAGCTGTCCCGATTCGGCGGCGGCGAGAGCGCGGAAAACATTATTCAACATGCCTAGAGCCATATTCCTTTGCAGGAGCGATACGGCCACAGGCCCGGCGCGCCTCTCCCGCGCGTCCGCCTCGAACAGCAGCGTGTAGACGTCTATATAACGCGCCACCAGGCCGGACGCTTTAACCTGATCGACCGACATGCCGCTGGCCAACATCTGCCGGATCGAGGGTAATCGATACGGGTGATCGGCCCCCGTCGGCGGGTGAGGCTCGACCCAGTGATAGACCCACGGCGGCGGCGCTTCGGCCCTGATCTGATTGTCGAGCTCAACCCGTCGCAGCCGCAGCAGCGCGCCTACCCATGCGCGAGCTTCAGCAAAGCCACGATCCAAAACCTGTATGAAGTTGGCGTCCGTTAGCCTCAAAGCTCTGATCTCGTCCGCCATGTTGCGGCCGGCATCTTCGGCGATCATGTCGTTGAGCGGGTCCGGCCCGAATATGTCCCATTGCTCCAGATGCCACAGCTCGTAAGCTAGAAAGAGTTCGCGAATGCGGTCCCTGCCTAAATGAGCAAACTTAACGCCGGTCGCCCAATGCATGAGCTGGCTTTCATTCTTGAAATCGTCGCCGACCAGGTCCGTGTCCTGACCCGCCCCGAGCCTCCTCCTCGTAGCGCAGTCGAGCCAGTTCAATGTGCGCCGCCCGCCTATCAGAAAGTCCACGTCGATATGATCGAGCGTGCGGCGATTAGCCACCCTCAATATCTCGGTCGCGGCCCCGCCGAAATTCGCGGGAATCCACTGGAACTGAGGGACGGTGCGCAGCAACGGTGATAGCGGGGAGTTGAACAGGGGAGTGCTGCACTCCCAGTTGTCGCAGTCAACGGTCAGACATTGCGGGTGCTGCGGACTACAGCCGGCAGTCGTGCAGAGGTTGGTGACGAAGCCGCTGGTGTTCTGCTGCGAGATGCGCGCTATTGCCAACGCAGCCGTCGCGGGATTGGGCGCCGCAAGATACTCGGCCAGATAACGCGACCTTAAGACTCGGGAGAAATTGCTTCCCGCAACCGTCTTCGGTCGCTCGGCGGCTTTCCTGGCCTCCTCGCGAATGTGCTTCAAAATGTCTTCGACTTGCTCGCTCACCACGGTTGTCGAAAGAAAGACCTCTACGCGGCGGTTCTGCCTGCGGTTGGCTTCCGTTGTCGGCGGCGCTTTTAGTTGAGTCGCGCCGAACCCTCGCGCCTGCCATTCGATCCGAGCCGCGATAGAAGCGCCTACGTGAGCCTGGAGCCGGACCAGCACCTGATTGGCCCGCTCCTCGCTCATCTGCTTTTCGCGTTCTAAATTCCGCGGCGTGTCGTGATCGGCATGACCGTTGATCTGTACCGAACGGACAGGTTTGCAGCCCGGCTGGTGACTTGCGATTATCGTATTGCCGACCTCCGCAACGATGGCCTGTTGATCAGGCGGAAGCTCCTCTACGCGACGGAGGTATCGCCCCCATCCTAATATTGTTCGCTGGAGGGTTCGTTCAAGCGAGGGACAGACGGAAGTCACCTCTGTCCTCATCAGCGCCGCCCGCAACGCCGCTTCGGTCTTCGTCCCTACTACGCCGTCGACGAATAATCCCTGCTGCTGCTGAAAGGCGCGGATCGCGGTAAGGGTCTTTGTCCCGACAACGCCATCGACGACCAGGCCGCTCCCGAGCACGCGGTTCAAGGAGCTCTGCACCCAGCGAACAAAATTATTGCTACTCGCTTCAGACAGCGCGCCGCCCCAGGCGGCGGCGTGACCTGCCAGCCGCCCCGGCCCCTTCGTCGGCGCGGTCGGGCGGTTGTTGCCGCGCGCCGACTCCTCTTTAACGTAGAAATAAGCCATCGTTAGCATTCGCAGCTCAAGGATTCAGCTTCGCAATAATGCTGTCCAATTCCTTCCCCAGCGTTACGAAGTCCAGCGCCGGCGGCTCTTTCGAGATGACCGCCGCGACGTACTCAAGCCGCCTTCCTCCCGGAGGCTGGCGGTTCACGTGTATCGCTTCGTGATAATAGGGAGAGAGAATGCCGCACTTGTTCGGCGATGCCCCAATTACGCCCGGGAGCGAATTCACTCCGTCGAGAAGCCCAGGCTCCATGCATTTCAACCTCAGCACACTGGCGATCTCATTCGATGACGCCTGATTGACCAGGCGACCCTGCGCGAGCAAGGTGAAGTAGGTTGCCGCCGATAGCGCCGTTATGCAGTGCCGGGGCAGTTTAGGAAACGGGCTGCCCGACCATGTGATCGCAGGCTTGGCGTAGGCGGCGTTCAGCCACAGCCCGCCCTGCTTTTCATCGAACAGGCCCGACTGAAGCGCCACCGAGCCGATGTACTCGAAGCCCAGAGCAAGGATGAGGGCGCGCGCGTCCGAGTTCGAATGTATCGCAGGCTTCCGCCGCAGCTTGGCCTCCACCGTGCTGCCGGACTTTTCTACGAACGTGAAAAGCCCCGCCAGTTTTGGTTGAGTCGTAAGCCCCGCCTTCTTCCACTCATTCGCGATGGAGAGTTGCAGCGCGCTGGCCTTCGTGATCCCTTTGAGCGCGGCAAAGGTGTCCAAGTCGAAGCGCAACTGGTAGGCCGCGTACAACGCGAGTATCTTAGGCAGGCTCGCTCCCTCCATCTCACTGCCTGGGTTGAACGACCAGAAGCCGCCGAAGATAGGCGTGTGGTGCTTCACTTCCGTCAGGTCCACGAGCGCTATCCGCAGATTCACGTTCGGCGACACCGCCGACGAGTACTTGGTCTGAATTAGCTTGTCTACTTCCTTCTGGAGGTTCGCGCGCCGCGAGTCGGTCACCTCTACGTAGCCCGGCTTCATGCGCGCGACCGTCATCACGTCGGCGTTCGTGTCCGACAGCAGCCCCGCACCGGGATGGAGAGCCTTCCGCACGTGATAATGCGTCAGCAGAATCGGCTTCGGTGTCTTCTCTCCGAGCCCATTTATATGCGAGCCATAAAAGTATGACGGCGGGAGTCGCCCTAATTGATCCCTCGTCCTCACGTACATGGCAAACCTCGTTCTATTTCGCAGGCAGACGCGCTATTGACATATCTTTAGTTTTCTCAAGCAATCCGTAGCAACCGCATGGCGTCGGCAAGGATGAAGCCGGTATCTCTCTCCCCGCGGCGCACTCTCTCCGTGTCACGCCGTATGAAGACATCAACTCTGGCCGGAACCATAGTCACCGTGAGCTGTGCCCCGACATCGTTCCACCGGCCAAAGCGCGTTCGCTGATCAACGGTGATCGACTGCGAAGAAGGACTAAAGGGGCTGACGACCTGGATGTCGACCGGTGCGGCCGGATTTGCGCCTGCAACTCTGGGCCACCACAGCGATACTTTGTAGAGACCCGCCTCTGGAAGATTGACGCTCAGCATCGCGGGCGTGCCCGATGCGCTCGGCCTAGTCCTCCAGAAGCGGGAGCCATACGGGTCGCGTGGCCCAGCGCAAAAAGCGTTGGCAATCTGTCTACGGCCTGCCGCTGCCCACCCCGAAGGCGGTCTAGGGCTGCTAGCCGCCATAGCTACGAGTCGTATGGGACGGGTGGACGGAGTGCGCCCATCCCACAGGAGAAGCCTCCGGTAATACTCCCAATCCCAATACGGTCCCGGATCGGAGTGATGGCCGGGCACAAGGTCGCTGTGCCCGATCACTGTTGCCTCTTGTATGTTGTTTGTGTCTATGCCAAAGACTTTTATGGCGAACCCGTGGAAGCTGGCGATCTCGCGCACGAGAGCTGCTGACCGCTCATAAAGCAGCGTGGTATACGGCGCCGAATCATTGCATATGTCGGCATGCTCAATTCCGATGCTGTTCTGATTGTAGGGTCGAGCATGGAAGGCTACGTTCGCCTCGCGCACCATTTGAGTAATCGCGCCATCACGGTCGATGATATAGTGCGCGCTCTTCCCTTCGCCCGTGGGCTGTGCTACCCAGGCTCTTATTTGCCTTTGGGCGGCTGACTCCGTTCTGGTGCCCAGTCCGGCCAGAGTATGTATAACCACACGGCAGATTCTTCGGGGCCAGGTCGTAATGGGGCGACAGGTATCACTATTAGGCTGGTTTTGAAAGCTGCACCATCGGTTACTGTGTGCCGGCACAAAGCGAGCCGATGTTGAATCTGGAGGGGGGCCGGCCCGCTCTTGCCCTGGACCTTCGCACGTATTAAGCGGCGTCTGCTCGGCCAATAAGCCTGATAATCGACTGCGATAGATATACATGATTGGCCCCAATCAACGAACCAGTCGGGTGCTATTCAAATCCATCCCTTGCGCCGCCAGAAAATCTCCCATTCGACGAGCATTCGCCGCGCGTCGTACCCTGCTTCACCGAGCGTCTCTTCCGCCCAGCGCCGCACGGCCGTGTTGTAAGAAAAACCGCGCGGCGGCGTCACCGCCCAGAGCTGCTGGTCGGGCGCTTTGCCTCTTATCATCGCGCGCCATTTCTTCATCCGCCCCCTGATCAGAACCGAAGTGCCTAGCAGCTTCAGCAGTCGCGCCGGATAGATCAAAAGCCAGCACGCCAGCAGGCCCGCTTCCGGCGGCAACGTGCCGAGCATTCGTTTCATGTCATAGATGACTTCTTCACGCGAATACTTGTATTGCGCCTTGCTCAAATACTCTTGCGGAATCCGGTCACGCGCGGCGGCGGCGCTTTCTTTCGCGGGGGCCTTGTCGCGCGCCGTCGGTTTACGGTCGCGGCTCGCCGTCGGATCAAAAACGGGCCAGAGACGATAGACACGCTGCCCAGGATAAAGCTGTCTGGTTGAGGCGCGCGTCTCGAAGGGATAGCGAGTAGGCTTGAAAAGCTCCGGCACGTTGAGCATCTGCGCCTTGTCTCGCGTCAGCGGATGGAACTGCGTATGCAGACCGCTGTCGCCGAGCTCGGCGGCGGCCATACGGTCGACGGCCATCGTGCGCTGGGCCTCGTAAACTTGCGCGTAGCACTCGATCACCTCATCCGTCAGCCGCCCGGGGTGTTTTAATTGGGGCGCAAGCTCTCTGCCGATCTTCGAGAAAGGGAGCTTTAAATAGATTCCGGGGTCTTCGAGAATCTTTCGGTAGCCCGGCGATTCTTCTGATTGCGGTCGGCTCTCGGCTTGGTGAGCCTCTTCCCGAATGGTGTCTTGCTGCCGGACTTCTGTTTGAGCCGCCTGCGGCTCCGGGTCGGGCGCTTTTTTATTCGATTGCTCGCCCGTCGCGGGGCAGACCTCGAAGACTCTTCCGCCCTCGTCTCTCACAAGCTCGCCGAGCCGACGAAGCTCACGGCCTTGAACCTCATAAAAGTTTCCGGCTTCATCCGTAACCACTTCGCCGACGCTCCTCAACCCCGCGCGCTTTCCATCGATCCAGCACTCTATCTCCTGCGCGCCGGTCGGCGCTTCCGGCAGAAGGCTGCGAGGCTCGGCTTGCGGCGCGGCGAGTCTTCCTCGACGACGCCCGCCGTTGTAGAGCGAGGCGGCATCCTTTTCGGCGAGCATCGATGTCTGCTCTATTCGCAGTATCTTCATTCTTCGCGCGACGGGCTCGCCTTGACCTGACGGGGGCTGAAACTCTTCCTGGATTGCCACGAGCAACATACTCGCGCCGGCCCGCTGCGCTCCCGGACGGCTCAAGACTTGCGAGGGGACTCGTCTGCCCGGCGGCGGATGATGCTTTCTCATGCTGTCTCCTTTCGGTCGCGAGTCTAATGAGCTACGTGTATATGATCGCGGTGCAGATAAAGCAGCCGGTCCGATATAGCTTTATGCGGCCCCTCGTGTCTGGTCCACGGGCCGAAGAGCTGGACGGGATAGCCTTGCGGCTGCGCCCACCGGCCGTGTGCTTGCAGAGCCTTGTAAAGCTTGTAGCCCAGATTCCTCGCCTTCTCTTCGGCGGCGATCTTGGCGCGCTCCTGAGGGTTGGCGGCGGCGGCCTTTCGCATGGCCGCGCTCCAGGCCTGCGCCCATTGAGCGATCCCCCTGCCGCCGACGCCGTAGATGTCGACCGCGCGGCCCGAAGTGTGAAGCCCTAGCGTGCCCGGGTGAAAGAATAGCGTCAGGGGCTTATCGGCGGTAAATCCGTTTGCTTGCGCGAACTGATCCAGAAATCGGCCGAGCTCGTTGGCAAGCTCGGGCGTGATGGCGCCGCTGTCGGATTGTTCCGCGAGCCGGTAATACTGGCCGCCGGAGATGGGCCGGAGCCCCGGACGCGGCCCAGGCGTCGCCTGTTTTTGAGAGACCGTTTGATTTTGAGAGACGGGCGGTTGCGTTTGTTGACGTTGCGTTTGTTGACGTTGCGGTTGTTGACTGGCGGGGGCCGGTTGTTTGACCGGGGCCGTCAGGCGATAAAGCCGCACTGCTCGCGGGCCGAGCGTTCGTCCATCGGGTGTGATAATAACTCGCGACATTACCTTATACGACCTCCGAAACTTTCGTTGTACCAGTAGCGGCCCACAAGCCGCCCGCCGAAGACTTTGATCGGATAATTGCCGAATTCCTTCTCGGGGATCGAGAGGTTGCGGATGGCAAGCTCGACCCTCGCGTTCTCGTCGAGCCGGATGGAGATAGGCAGGCAGTTGTAACCCCATGGGTTGATGACCCTGCCGAGCCGTATGTAAGGGAAGACGGGCTTGCCGTTCTGTAAGACAAGCCACTCGAACCCGGGCGTCTCTATCTGCGAATTATCCCGCGCGTAAAGATCGGTGAACTGGGCGAAGTGCGTCAGCATCCCGCAATACTGCGGGTGAAGCTGGAAGCTCGCCAGGATCTTCTGCTCGCCTTTGCGCGGGAGCGAGTCGGGTTGGGGGAGATCGAAATGCTCGAAGAAATCTTCTAACATTTGACCCCCCTCGCCTGACACGATGATCTCTCTGGGCTCCCTGCCTATGAACCCGTGCACGTCGAAGTATTCGGCGTCGACGGGGATGCCGCAGACCGTACAGCAATTATCGATCGATACTTTGGCTCTGGTCATAATTGATTACTGAGGCGCTTGAGAAGTGCCCAACATCTTGTAGCCCTGGAGCACTATAAAGAGCGTTCCGGGTATGCGCGATAATTCTTCAACCTGTATGCGTATGAAGGAGCGCGGCTCGAACAGTATAGGCTTCGCGAAGGGTCGGAACGGTCGGTCGCCGTTCGCGATCCCGAGCCCGGCGATGTTGTGTATGGCCTTGTTCTGATACTCCCGGCCCGTGCCGCCAATATCAAGGCTGTAGAGGAAGCTCACTTCGTCGGCCAACGCCGAGCTTGTCGCGAAGAGCGTGCTCGCGGTGCTTTCGGAAAGTCTGTTCAGCGGGAGATCGACGGCGCGCAGGCCCCCGCCGTTAGTATTGAGTCTGAAACCGTGCGACAGGTCGCTCCCGTTCTTTTCAAGCCCCGCTTCGATCTCTCCGATAGTGATGTCGGATACGGTCTTTGTCCGCGGCACTACGTACATGCTGAAAGGGACTTGAAGCAGTTGCGTCGACAGAGACACAGCATTGACGAATAAAAGATCGCCGGGGGACAGAGGGACCGGCGGGAGGCCCGGCACGCTGAGCTCCACCGCGGCTCTCCCGGTTGTCTGACCCGGAAATGAGGCCGTGTCGCCGATCAGGACGCCGTCTTTTTCAAATACACGGTTGCCGCTCGTGTTTTGCACCAACGACACTTTGGCAGTACTGTTGCCTAGGACGCCGCCCGGCAAACCGTAAACATGCACGAGGGTATCACCGGCAACAGGTAATCTCCCCGTCTTCGGGTCGGGGCCGATCACCGGAGTCGTACGCTGTCGGAACTCGAACAACTGACCGAGCAGATCATTCGTCCTGTCCCAGAGACAAACGATGTCTCCATTATTAATCTCGACCTGTATCCTCGCGGTCCCGTCCGGGCCTAATCTGGCTTTCGCAAGAGTGCGAGGGGGGGCCGAGGGGTCAATGCCCGGCACGGGGCCGTTAGTTATGACGGGGCCGCCTGGGAGTCTGCTGACATGCAGGACTGAAACATCGGCGTTGGGGCTGCCCACGGCCTCCAGTCCGACCATCGTGACCCCGTCGTCGCCCGCGAAAAAGGGGACGAGCGTCGGGAGCGGCGCCGTCCGGGGCTTGGTGACGACGGGCGCAAAAGTTTGCGGGGTCTTCCTTTCGTCCGGCACGAGGCTGTAGCCAACAGACAGCGCGACGAAGACGCCTTCCATGCTGATCTCGACCACGTCCTGAACTTTGTTCCCGCGCTGCCCCTGCAACGCGAACTGGAAGACGTAATCGAACGGAACCGTCTTCGCCGCCGGCCGCGCCGCGCGCGCGCGGTTGAGCGACGGATTGACGGCTTGACCCTGGTAATTAAAGTTCTTCATCGTGTCGCCTTCGGTAGAATTCAACTGAGGATCTTGTAGCCTTGAAAGACTATGAAGAGCCGCCCCCGGCCGGTTATCTCTTCCACCTGAATTTGAATCGTAGAGCGCGGCAGAAACATCATAGGCTTATGGAGGACCTTGAACGGGCGGTCGCCGCTCGCGGTCCCAAGCCCTGCGATGTTGTGCACCTTCTGATTCTGTAAATCGCGACCCGTGCCCGAATCGCTGATCTTGTAGAGGAACCTCACGTCTTCCGAGCGGTTGAGCCTTTGAAACATGCGGCCCGTCAGGTCTTTATCGACGCTCGTCAACCGCCCCTCCCTGTCGAAAGCAAATCTCGCGCGCACGGGATGGATGCGTATGCCGTCTAAGAGCGCTTCGGCCGGTTTCAAGTCCTTCAGCTTTACTTGGCTCAAATCGACGAAACCTTTCTGCACTTCGGCGTCTACGCCGACCTCCGTATCCCCGCCGTCCAGGCTGTAGCCGATCGCCGTTGCGACGTAGCCCCCGTCTACGTTGACCGGCACTTCGTCTTCGGCTATGTTGCCGCGGCGGCCTTCCAGATCAAGCGTCGATACGTAATCGAACGGGACGACACGGTTCGTCGGTATGTTTCGCTCGACGGCCTCGCCGAGCGTGCGATAGTTGCCCGTCTCGTGGTCGTAGATAGGGATCTTTTGCCGGTGGTTATACTCGCCGAGCCTGCGCACCTCTTCTTCGACCGCCCCGGCCATGCCGAGGATCTTGTACCCGTGCAGCGCGATGAAGAGAGTCCCTTTTACGCCCTTCGTTCTCTCCTCGACCTGTAGGCGTATGGTCGAGCGCGGCTGTAGAGTCACGGGCTGCGGAAGCATCTTGAACGGCCGTCGCCCATCAATACCGCCGAGCGTAGCCAGGCTATGCACCGGCTCGTTCTGCAACTCTCTGCCCGACGCCGTATCCACTATGCTGAATAGAAAGCTGAAATTCTCGGCGTGGCCCAGCCGTTGAAACAATCCCTTTGCTACGTCGAAAGGGAGGTCGGAATTCAACGCCCCGCCCCTTATCGCTATAGACTCGAACTCGGGATTTATCCTGAAGCCCTCGATCAGGAAATCGGGCGGTATATTGGACAGCTTAATCTCTCCGAGCGAAGGGCTAGCGCCCGGCGCGAGGTTTATCAGGTCAAACGATTCGCGCCGCTCCTCCTCGAACCCAAACCCGCTTTCGAAACCATACCCGATCGAGGAGGCTACGAAGACTCCTTCGACGCTGATGTTGATGACATCCTGAACGAGGCGGCCTACTTCGCCGTTGAGCTTGAACTCGGCCACGTACTCGTAAGGGATCACTCTCGTGGCAGGCAGGTCGCGCATCTGCCCGCCGCCGGGTGCTCGTTCGCGCCTGTCAAACTGGTTCATTGGTCTCATGCCTGCTCCTTAGCTCGACCGTCACTGAACATCTCTTCTCATATAGCCGTCCAGGGCGACCCAGATGAAGAATGGGCCATAGATTCGCTGTATCTCGTTGAGCGAGGCGGCTTCGGGGATTTCGATCTCGACGCGGAAATTCTGCTGCGTGTCTATGGAGACCGGCTCGGCGAATCTGAAAGTTGCCTCCGGCGCGGGAATGCCATGAGTGACCGTCTTGCCATCCTCCGAGAACGGCCCCGCGCCCGACGGGAAGAACCACGTCGGCATCTGCATCATCACCTTCTCGCCGACAAAGAACGTCGTCACCGTGTTGTAGATGAACTTCGACAGAATCTCCTGGCTCTTGCCCGCTAGCTGCTCGTCGACGGGGATCGCGCGCTTATCGAGCAACTTCTCGCCGAGGCACCTCGCGATGACCGAAGACGGTAGCTGGTCCGACTGGAAATCGTATTGCTTTAGCCCGGCCTCGGCGTTGAGCAGGCATTGTTTCACCTGAGTCAACTGCTCTGCGCGGGAGATGAACTGCTTGGACGCATTGATGACATTCTGGAGCCTTACGAACGGCGCTTCCTGTAGCTTTGTTACGATGTTGAGCATTTCATTGAATGCGCCTGTGCAGTCTATAGAATCCACTTCGCGGTTTTTGAGCGGGATAGCCTCTGTCTCAGGCCAGGGGTCAGCGGCTTCAAGCTTGTTTATAAACTTTCTCATGCCGCCCGACAGCTCAATCTTAGTTCTGCTGAGCACGTCGATCAGCTCCGCGCGCACGCCCTTCAAGTCGCGTTGCATTTCAAGCATAGGCGCGACCATTTCCCGATTGCGGAAGTTCCCCAGATTGCTGACGCACTGCTCGTAATCGGGTCTTATCTGCTCCGCGCTTCCGAGAATATCCTGAATGGCGGCGAGCAGTTCATCGGCCTGGCTCGCCTCCTGCTGCGTGAGCGTGGGCAGGCCGACTATCAAGCCGGAGAGCTGATCGATGCACGCGGTCAAAGCCTTTACGCCCGCCTCGCCCGCGCCAGGTTCCGTCAGGCAGTTGTTGATCTCCTGCGGAAATCGCGCGGGCAAGTCGGACACGACTACTCGCAAAGCCCTCGCTTCGAACGTATTCCAGTGCGGCAGAAGAGAGGCCGACTGCATGTTCGTCTCAAGCTTTGTCTTGCCGTGAAGGTTGACAAAGAACTTCAGCACGCTTGAGCTTTCGACATCCCGCAGTTGCTTCCCCGGCCGCACGAACAGCGAATCGTAAAGAGGCAGGTGTACCTTCTCTTTGATTCCTTTAAGCACCGCCATAACGATCTCTCCGATTTACGACAGCCGCAGATGGGCGAGAATCGTCCCGCCCATCTGCGTTCTTTTGCTCGGTGAGCAGACGGCCTGACAAAGCTACTGCACGTCGCGTGTCATGTAGCCGTCGAGCACGACCCAAATGAAGAGAGGCCCGTACAGCTTCTGCAAATCGCTGAGCACGTCTGATTCGGGTATTTCAATCTCGACGCGGAAATTCTGCTGCGTGTCGATAAAGATCGGTTCGGCAAATCGGAAAGTCGCCTGCGGGTTCGGGTATCCGTGAGTCGTAACCCTGCCGTCTTCCGAGTAAGGGCCAGCGCCGGCGGGGAAGAACCAAGTCGGCACCTGTATCATCACCTTCTCGCCGACAAAGAACGTCGTCACCGTGTTGTAGATGAATTTGCCTATCAGTGTGCCGAAACCGTCATTGGGGAAGACTTGCTCGTTTGGCGGAACCGCCTGACCGTTCTGCCTGAATTTGTCCTCGACGGCCTTGAGCGCCCCGCGGTCGACTGTTATAGACTCGCCTCCGACCAGTTGATCGTCCGGGGGAGCGGGACTGGTTGTCCTGCCGGTAACTCTGAGCTTGAGTTCAAGGTCCGCAAGCCTACTGTTCCCGTCGCCATCTCCGCTGAAGACGACCGATTTGCCGCCCGGCCCTTCGACCAGCCGCTTGAGAGCGACGAAGTGGCGAAGGTTGAAAAAGAGTTTGCCTTTCACCGGCTGATCGGCGGAAAGAAGATCGAATTCCAGGTCGACCGTGACCGAGTCGGGGAACTGCGCGGGAAGGTCTGATATGACCACTCGCATCGAGCGGGCCTCGAAAGTGTTCCAGTGAGGCAATAGCGACGCCGCCTGCATGTTGGTCTGAAGCTTTGTCTTTCCCGTCACGTCCTGAAAGAATCTCAGCACGTTCGAAGATTGATTCTTGCCGAACTGCTCTTTAGATTTGACGTTGATCGAATCATAGAGCGGCAGATGTACTTTCTCTTTGACACCTTTTACGACAGCCATAGCTACCTCCTAATAATTACCAGAGTGGTTTGAACCATTCGGCTGATGGTTTAGATTCTTCTTCCGGCGAGCGGAAAGACGTGACTGTGGGGTTAATAGACTTCGGGGTCGCATAACCCTCAAAGCCGCCGATCTTATCGATCGGCGCTACTCGCGGGCTGAATGACCCGTCCGTCTCGCGCACATAGCCTTCGATTGCGGGCTCTGCGAAATAACCGACTTCGGGCGAGGCTTCGCCGTAGTAACCCATCGCGTCGGGGCTCTCCGCGAAATAACCCACCTCAGGCGCTTCGGCGTAATAGCCGACCGAGTCGGGCGCTTCGCCGTAGTAGCCCACAGAGTCCGGCGCCTCGCCGTAATAACCCACAGTCTCCGGCGCTTCGTAGACGTAACCTACGTCCGGCGATTCGCCCCAGTAGCCTACCGCCTCGGGCGCTTCGGCGTAGTAACCCATCGCGTCGGGCGCTTCAGCGAACTCGGGAGCTGCGTAGTAACCCATCGCGTCGGGGCTCTCCGCGAAATACCCGACCTCGGGCGCCTCGGCGTAATAACCCACCTCCGGCGCTTCGCCGTAGTAGCCCACAGTGTCGGGCGCTTCGGCGTAATAACCAACCGAGTCGGGCGCTTCGTAGAAATAGCCTACGCTTTCGGGAGCCTCGGCGTAATAGCCTACCGTCTCCGGCGCTTCGGCGTAGTAAGCTATGCCTGGGTATCCGTCATAACCTTGGACGAACCCCGGCGGCGGGTCGGCGAAGTATCCTACTTCAGGCGCCTCGCCGTAGTAGCCGACGGCCTCGGGCGCTTCGGCGTAATAACCAACCGAGTCGGGCGCTTCGTAGAAATAGCCTACGCTTTCGGGCGCCTCGGCGAAGTAACCCATCTCTTGCGGCGCTTCGGCAAAGTAGCCGGACATCTGTGGTTGATCGAGTCGATAGAATTTCATGCGTTTTCCTCCTTTATGACCCGAAGGGTTGACGATCATAATTTCGTCGAATGGCTCGCCCTGGTTTGCCAAGATTCACCTCCTCAACCTTCTATACCTTTCCTGGTGACTTGATATTGACCGCCAACGATGTAGAGCCGTTTGCCCGTCCTGTCTGTAACAAGAATGGGAAGACGCTCTTTGAAAAAGTGCACGTAGTTCTTCGGCGGCTCGCCGGGCGAACGGCTCGCTCTGTAGATCACGCCTCGCAGCTCCCCGACGGGAACGACCGGCGGCCGCGCCATGCGGAAGACCCTCACGCGCACCATCGCGGACGGGCAGATAGAACCGATCCGTTTTTGAGCGCAACCGCAACCGCATGCCATAGCTCTTCTCCTATCTGTACCGGCGTACGGCCGGTGCGGCCGGTGCGGCCGGTCGAATCACAACCGGCGGACGGGCGGCGGTGGCTACGGGGGCAGCAACTATTGGACGCGTCGCGATGGGAACACGAGCCGCCGCCTGCGGGAGCCGCCTCACCGGGCGCGGGCCGACGCGGCGTCGTGTGCGGCGGCGTGTTATGACGGCGGGGAATGTTATGTTGACTCTCACGCGGCGCAGGAACCTTCGACGCTCGCCGAACTCGCCTATGCCTTCGACAACTTCATAAAGCTGCCCATCCGGCGCAGCCATGATCCCGTCATCGACTCCGGCAATCCCCGTCCCGCGAAGGACACGGCAAAGCGCCGTCGCGCCCGTGGCGTATGGCCTGACGGGCGGGATGAATTTAACTATCGGGCTCAACTTATCGACGACGTTGCACACGGTCTTCGCGGCTCCTCTTACCGGGGCGGGAACTGTCCTTGAGAGGTTCGGGAGCGGGGCCACCTCCATGAACCCATCATCCACCCCTGCGATCCCTGCTTTGCGAAGGACGCCGCAGAACTTATTCGCCATCTGGAAAGGGACGCGCGCCTCCGGGATGGTCTGGACGACCGGACCCACTTTAGGCAGGAAAGTGCAGGTCCGCTTGGCTATGCTCTTTAGCGGAGGGGGGATAAGCATGCTGAGCATGGGCAAAGCGCGTTTCGCGACTTGCTGGGCGGCGCTGCGGACAAAGCCGGTCGCCTTCTTTAAAACTTTCCAGAACCCGATCGGATTGCCCAGCCCATCGACGCCTTGCACCCACTCATAAAGATTGCCGTCCGGGCCGGGGCGCATCTCGCCGACGTAGTTACCTATGCCCATCATTTGAGTCACATCAGTAGTTGCAAAAGGCATGACATTCCTCCTAATCGATCATAAAAATCTTTCTGTGGAAAGCCGGCGGGGCCCAACCCATCGGCCGGCTGACGGTTGGGTCAAGTGGTATCCACCTGCCCCTGTAGAGAACTTCAAGATAGATGTGTGTGAATAACTCATGTTTTCTTGGGTTGAAGCCTACAAGGACGAGGCGCACCGGATGGCCGACCGACTTCAGCATTGCGCAGAGCAAGATCGTCATGTCGTCACAATCGCCGGCGCGCAATTCGAGCATACGTCGCGCGGAGTGAAGCAGCTCCACTCGAAAAATATCGCGAGTATATCGAATGTTTCTTCTTACCCACTCAAAGAGCGTTTGGATCTCTTGAATATAATCCTTCGGCCGGATGCCGTTCTCGACCAGAATGTTGATCGCCTTCTGACGAACGCAGAAATCTTTCGCTCCCTGCTTGACCAACTGAGCGATGAACCCGATAGTCTTTTTTGTCCCGGCATATCCTTTGGGTATTCGACCAAGGTATATCCGGGGCTTGGTAGATGAACAGGTGTACATCGAGTCGTCATTCCCTTCACCACATCCCGACTCCCGACATAAGGCAAGGCTGATGCCAGGATTCAACGCGATCTGACCGAGCTATGAGTTATTAACCGATTCAACGGGTTAGAGGCCGTTCATCGTGAAGACGAACGATTGATGACCGGCCGCGGCGTCATAACTTCTATGATGAGTTTTTATCCTTTATTAAAGATGAATGGCGCTAGCGCTTAAAACATAGCAGTTAGCGATACCATAAAACTGTGCATCATAAAGCCCGCCACTACGCCCTATTGAGGTCTAACGAGCACATGCACCCGAGAGCCGCGAGCGAGTCCTTCGAGCTACAATCTGCTCCCGCCGTAATCTAAAACGTGGGCGCAAGGGTTTGTTTCGCTGCGCATGACTCAGATTAAAAAACTGATTGACAAAGGGAGTTAAACAAAATACATTTGGTCGCGCATTTTTTGGCTTGCAATTAGATTTGGCCCGCAGGCTCCATTCCAAGGTTTAGGTTTGGCATTCAGAACATCTTGTTTTCAGTGAGGAGAAAACGCATGACCTTCATTGGCCCCCAGGTGAGGAGATTACCAATTGCTCTCGCATTAGTTAACCTTTTGTTCGTTTTATGCCCGGCAGTTGTCGCATATGGGCAAGCAGCCGGCAATGAGAAACCGAGAATTACCGGCGTGCAAATCCTCAACTTCAGTTCAAAGGATAAGACGGCCAACTTAACAATAGAGATCATAGGCGAGAAGATCGGCGGCGCGACAGCCGTCTCCTTCAACACGCTGGGCGGTCAAAGCATAACGGCCAAGATCGAATCAACCGCAGAAAACAGAGTAGTCGTCTCGGCTACGGCTCCGGTCCCGACGGAGATCAATAGAATTATACTGACGGTTGGCGGGAAAGCTGTAGAAGCGGAAGACTTCAAGCTGAGTATCGCAGAAGAGAAAAAACAGCCACAGGCAGTCCAGGAGATTGAGATAAAGTTCGAACAGTTCAAAAGTCCTACCTACCCGAATCATTTCACGTTAATGGTTACCAGGCAGGACGGAGCAGGTAAGTTTGTTTCTGATCCGAACCAGATGCACGTGGAAATACTTCCGCCCGGCGCTTCTGACGTAAGAATCCGGTCCGGCAGCAACTCCGATCAGTTGCTCATAGATTTTCTTGCCCCAGAGAAATTCGAGGTCAAAGGGGTTGTCGTGACCGTTTACGACCGGGGCGGCCTGGATAACCGTACTATGATAGCCATCGCCAAGCCCTTTAAAGAGAAGCCCGCGAAGGCTGACCCGAATCAGCCAACCATATCCAGCACTGAAATCCTCTTCTTGCAGCGAAGCAAAGGAACCGGACGGTTGAAGATCGAAGGGAGCGGATTCGGGCAATACGCCGCGCCCCCGATATCTGGCGACGATTTCCTGCGCAAGTGCATTCGGCGGACCAACATCACGCCGATCGAGGCCGACCCATTCTCGGTCGACTGCTCGGCTGAAAACGTAAGGTTATGGCGCGCTATGATCGATGACAGGATTAATCTGGTCGTAGTGCCGCGCAATACAGACCTTCGAGTCGGGAGGACAGAGATACTCAGCATTGACGACAAGATGATCGACGTCTATTTCGAGTTCTCAAGCGTTGACGGATACAGCCGGCCTTTTCGACCTCTCCGCACGAGCCTGACCATCAGGAAACCGGGGCTCAAGACCGTCCAAACAATAAAGGAGGGCGGATCGATAGCAACGGTGAGCGGGCCGGAAACATATCTGGCTACAAAAGAGATAGGGCCAAAGCGCGATGACACCCTGCAATATAGATTTCAAATTCTCGACAATGAATCGGCCAAATCGCTTTTTGGACCGGGCGTAGCGGCAAACTTCTATGTAATTCAGCTCGCCATAGTCAACACGGGGACGAAAAAGGTTGCAATCCCTCTCTCCGCCATACAGGCTGAAATAGACTGGGCGCATGGAGGCTCTGGAAGCAATAGCACTCAAGCCGGAAATGGAACTGAGTACCTCGAAGGACCTCCTACTATCTCCCCGATCCCGCTGGCGGCGGTTTCTGGATACTTCGATGCATATAATAAAGTCAAAGGCGTGAAGGCAAAATTCTTTAACTGGCTCGACGCAGTAGCTACGCTAGGCGCGGCTGTGGTTTTACAAGACAAATGGGTCGGCCCCGGCTGGAAAGACGGACACGTCGTATTCACCGGAGGGGTTATACCGGCCTTACGCAGGGGCTTAGGCGACTTGTCGAGCCAACAGTTGCAGAACCTGACCGGATTAAGTTGGGAGAGTGTTGAAGAGGTGCCGCCGTCGGGCGGGTCTGTAAATAAATTCATCTACCTGCCACGTGGCGAACAGTTATATACGATCTCCGTAGGGCTAGGCCAACCAAACGTCAGAAAGGGAATCAAGAATCTACTGGGCCTGGAAGTAACTGGCTTTGAAGTAATAGAAGCGGAACCCAAGCAAGCGACTCAACCTTGATTTGAACACTCACTCGGGAGGCAAGTATGGCGATAAGCAAGAAAGCGAGCAAGTCCAAATCGGCTAAGAAAAGTTCGAAGAAGGCCGCAGGCGCTAGCAAGAAAGGTGGTAAGAAGAGAGCTGCCAAGAAAGCAGGCGCGGCAAAAAAAGGCGCGGCAAAAAAGGGCGGAGCAAGGAAAGCCTCAGCAGCTAAGAAAGCTGGCGGCGGCTTGAGCGGCGGACGCGTGGCGAGCGACATCGGATTGAGCGGTGGAACAAATAAACCTAGTAGTGGTTTATCAGGGGGCGGTTCTGGAGGCAGTGGTGGATTAAGCGGGGGAGCAACCAAACCTAATGGTGGTTTATCAGGGGGCAGCTCTTCAGGTGGCGGGCTTGCATAGAAAACATTAACAGGGCCAAACGGAGGTTCGCACCATGAACACGCTCCACATACGCCAGGACGCCCCTAAAGACGGCCACTACCCCGTCCGCCTCACTTTGAGGCGGCGCGAGCAGACGGTCTTGGAAGCCGAGGCAACCATCGAGTTCGCCCTCACCGACCAGGAGCAGGAAGACATACGCTGGTACCTCGAAGACTACCTCCAGAACGCCGACGTGGTCGAAGCAGTAACAGTCGAGCAGGTCGAGCAGCGCATGAAGGCGCGCGGCGAAGAGCTTTACTCGAAGGTACTCGCCGCCAATGGCGACACGCAGGCCCTCTGGTTCTCGATCCGCAATGACCTGGCCGACCTCCGCGTCGAAATCACCACAGGCGTTGCCGAGGCTGCTTCGATCCCGTGGGAGTTGATGCGCGACCCGAAAATGGACTCGCCCATCTCCCTCCGGGTCAAAGCCTTCGTCCGCGTCGAGTCGAGGCCCGCCATTTCGTTCGTACCTGTCCCGCCGGCGCAGGACGGCCGCATCAGGCTCCTATACATCGCGTGCCGCCCCAGCGGATCGCAGGATGTCGAGCTGCGCGCCGTGGCTAACCGCCTCCTGCAAGACCTCGGCCCAGACCGTGCCCGCTTCGACATAAACGCGCTGCGCCCGCCCACCTTCGAGCGGCTGCAAAAGGAGCTGGCCGACGCCAAGGAGGACGGCCGCCCTTATCATATCGTCCACTTCGACGGGCACGGCATCTACACCGACTTGAGCAAGTCTAAGCTCGCCGAGTGGATGGCCACGCTGTCGGGCCTGACGCTGGGCGGGGAGGGAACGGGCAAGCACGGCTACCTGCTGTTTGAGCACTCCGGCGAAGAGAAGATGCGCCCCGTAGATGGGCAGACGCTGGGCCAGCTTCTACACGATAATGGCGTGCCCGTGCTCGTGCTCAACGCCTGCCAATCGGCCATGCACGAATCGGCCGCCGCGCCCAAAACCGCCGGCGACGTTCACGACGAAGTGCGGGCCATCGGCTCGCTTGCGCAAGCGGTAGTGGACCAAGGCATACCGGCCGTGCTCGGCATGCGCTACAGCGTCTATGTCGTCACGGCCGCGCAATACATCGGGCAGCTCTACGCCGCGCTGGCCGGGGGCCGCGGCTTCGGGCAGGCTGCAACCGAGGGGCGCAAGCATCTGCGACTCAATCCCGAGCGATGGGTCGGCCTAAAGCCCCGGCCGCTGCAAGACTGGTTCGTGCCGGTCGTCTATGAATCCTCGCCCATGGAGCTTTGCCCCGCCGGGCCGGTGGAAGTGCTGAGCGGGCAGGCGGAGCTCGACCCGGTGCAGATGAACCGCCAGTTGCTGCGATATGTGCCAGAGGAGGGGTTCGTGGGGCGGGACGAGACGATCCTTGCTCTGGACCGGGCGTTCGACGAGCACCGCGTAGTCCTGCTGCACGCATACGCCGGGCAGGGGAAGAGCTCTACGGCCGTGGAGTTCGCCAGGTGGTATTCGGTCACAGGCGGGCTGGGCGCGCACCCGCTGGTCTTGCTGGCATCGTTCGAGAGCCCGACGGACCTCGGGGACCTTCTCAACCAGGTCGTGCAGCCGTTTGCGCCGATGCTTGCGGCGCAGGGGATAGACTGGAGCGCGATAAACGACGCGGAAGCGCGGAGGCAGATTGTTGTCCAAATCCTGCGCCAAATCCCGGTGCTGTGGATCTGGGACAACGTCGAGCCTGTTGCGGGGTTCCCGGAAGGGGCGGAGTCGCAGTGGACGGCCGACGAGCAGAGGGAGCTGCGCGACTTCCTCCAGCAGCTAAAGCTGGACACGGCCAGCAAGGTGAAGGTGCTGCTCACGTCGCGGCGGGACGAGGAGAGGTGGCTCGGGGCCATCCCGCATCCTATTGCCATGCGTCCCATGGGGGACTCGGACGCGGCGCGGCTGGCCCTCAAGCTGGGCCAGGAGAGGGGGCTCAATCGGACTGAGGTGGCCGAGTGGCAGCCGCTGCTGGACTACTGCGCGGGCAACCCGCTGACTTTGCGGGTGCTGGTGGGGCAGGCGGTCAAGGCCGGCCTGAGAGGACGGCAGGCGATCGAAGAGTTCGTGGAAGCAATACGTAGCGGTGAGAAGCAGATCGAGGACGCAGACGAGAGGGAGGGTCGGGACAAGTCGCTGGGGGCGTCGCTGGACTACGGGTTCCGCAACGCGTTCAAGGAGGGGGAGCTGCCGGCCATCGCGCTGCTACACCTGTTCCAGGGGATGGTGGATGTAAATGCCCTCGTCTTGATGGGCCGCGCTGGTGAACACGCCTTGCCGGAGTTGGAGGGCAGGGGCAAGGAGCAACTGACGGGGCTGCTGGAACGTGCGAAGGAGACAGGGCTGCTCACCCAGATTGGCCCGGCCTACTTCACTATCCACCCGGCGCTGCCGTGGTTCCTGAGGCAACTGTTCGCGCGCCACTACGACGGGCAGGCTGGCCGATCCACGTCGGAGGCGGCCGTGCGGGCGTGGGTCGAGGCGGTTGGCGCATTGGGTAGCTATTACCACGAGCAGTTCCAGGAAGGTAACCGCCGAGCGATTAACTTTCTGGAGCTGGAGGAAGCCAACCTGCTGCTGGCCCGGCACCTGGCGCGCCGGAACCGGTGGTGGTCAAAGGTCATTTCCTGCATGCAAGGTTTGCATGTCCTTTACCAATATCAGGGGCGCTTGGCGGAATGGGCGAGGCTTGTGGAGGAGATCCGGCCTGACTACTGCACCGAGGACGACGAGCCCATCCCAGGTCGTGGAGACAACTATAGTCTGGTCCTGGAATACCGTGTCCGACTGGCGAGGATGCACGATCGCGACCTGGCCAAAGCCGCCGCGCTCCAGGAGAAGCAGATTGAGTTGGATCACCAGCGCGCAGCCTCCCTCCTGGCCCTGCCTGCGGACGCGCCGCTCGACGACAAACAGCGTAACCGGCTGCGGTCGCTCGGTGTGAGTATATTTGTGCTGGGTCAGATCCTACAAGATCAGGGCGACGCCGGATGTCTGAAACCGTATCAAGAGTCATTGGAAATTTACCGACGCATCGGAGACAAGGCAGCCCAGGCAGTTGATGAATACAACATCGGCCATGCTTACAAGAACCTCCCCGCCATCCGCGATCTTGATGCCGCCGAGGCGGCCTACCAGCGCAGCCTGGATTTGCGTGCACTGAACGACGCCTTGGGCCGCTCCAAGTGCATCAAGCAAATCGGCATGGTGCATTACGAGCGGTTCCGCGAAGCCCGCAACCGCAAGGAGCCAGCGGAGACCTTGCTGCGTCACGTACAGGCGGCGGAAGCCCATTACCTTAAAGCGCTGAGGCTGTGTCTGAAGGACGCCTTAACTGACCTTGCGCCGATGCACAACCAACTCGGCATTCTCTATCAAGATGTCGGCCAACCCGACAGCGCCCGCGAGCATTATGAGCATGCCGCGCATTATCATGAGAAGGCCGGCAACCATTTCGGCGCCGGCCAAACGCGCTACAACATGGCCGTAATGTATGCCCGGGCGTCAGAAAGGGATGGCCAGCCGTCCCAGCAGCGCGCCGGTCTGCTCCGGGCGCGGGCATATGCCGAGGCGGCCTTGCGCGACTTCCGGCAATACGAAGGCCGGGCCGCGAAAGAAGAGGCAATAGCCCAAAGCCTCATCGACCGAATCAACCAAGACCTGGCGGAACTGTCAAAATAAGCCGCGACCGCGAGCGTGGGCAGGCACCGGGATTATTAACAAATAGTTAAAGCCTCATTCACACATCGTTAATTCTCGCCTGCTAGATTCCTCTCTTGAATCACTACATCCTGTCATCCCGGTGCGCAGAGCAACAATATGTTGAGGCCGTTCTCTCTGCGCTCACCTCAGGTTTCACGCGTTTGATAAGGAGAGGAAATGGTCTTGAATCTCAGACGATTCGTAGCCGCTATCTGCATACTTGCCGCGTCATCCCTCACTCCCGCGACGGGGCTCGCCCGGCAGAACGCGCAAGCGAAGGCCGGCAAGATCGAGGGCACGGTCTATAACGTAGCCAGCGGCGAACCGCTGCTCAAGACTCGTGTAGAAGTCGTCGGCAAGGCCGTGAGCGCGGAGACGGGAGTCGACGGCGCGTACTCCATCAGCGTTGAGCCAGGGACCTACAGCGTGCGCTTCGTCCGTGACGGGTTCATCGAGCAGACCATAGATGACGTCACGGTACAGCCCGGCTCGCCCAAAGAGCTGAACGCGGTCTTATCCCCCGTCGGCTACGGCGAAAGCGTAACGGTCACGGCTGGCAACAGCGATCAGGTCGCCGCGATGATCGAAGACCGCAAGGCCGCGACAACTGTCCAGGACACTATCTCGTCCAGGGAGATTTCCAAAGACACTGCGTCGAGCGCAGCGGGCGTCATCCAGCGCGCGCCCGGCGTTTCGGTCGTTAAAGATTTCGTTTACGTTCGGGGCCTGGGCGAGCGCTACAGCAACACGTCGCTCAACGACGCCCTCCTGCCTACGACTGAGCCCGACCGCAAAGTCGTGCCGATGGATTTGATACCGGCCAACCTGCTTCAGAATATAAAGATACTCAAGACCTTCACGCCCGATCAGCCGGGCGAGTTCTCCGGCGGGCTGGTGAGCCTTGAAACTATAGATTTCCCCAAAGCCACATCGCTTGCCGTCTCGTTCTCGATGGGGTTCAACACGGTGACTCACGGCGAGAACTTTCTAGGTTATCAGGGCGGCGGCGCGAGAGACTTCTTCGGGTTCGGCAGGAGCGCAAGGCGTCGGCCCGACACGATCCCCGATGACAGAAGGATAGCGCCGGCAACGATAATCAACCCCAATGGCTTCACGCCCGAACAACTGGAGGCCATCGGCGAGTCATTCGAAAACATCTGGGACCCGCGCGACGACGGCACGCGCCCGGACGTGGGCTGGTCCATTTCGGGCGGCAGGAGCTTTGGCAAGTTCGGCCTTGTCGGGGCACTGAGCTTTAAGAACGAGCTGCGGAGCCTCGACGAGATCAGAAACTTTTACCAGATAGTCGACGTGGGCGTGATAAGGCCCGGCAACCAGTATGAATACACCTCAAGCCAGATGGCCGCGCGACTCGGCGGCGCCGTGAACTTGAGTTATCAACTGACGCCCAACAACCGTTTCTTCTTCAAAAACTTTTTGACCAATCAGGCGACCGACGAGGCGCGCATATTCCAGGGCTTTAACGAAGACCGCAGGACGGACTTCTTCAACACGCGGCTGCGCTACGCCGAAGAGCGCATCTACACGGGGCAGCTCTCAGGCAACCACGTCGTCACCTGGCTCCGCGACACGATATTCACGTGGCGCTACACCTACTCGCGCGCCACGCTCGACGAGCCTGACCTGCGCGAGTCGCTCTACGAGCTCAACCCTTCGGCCGGCGACTTCACATACCTGAACCAGACTCAGAGCCTCTTCAGGATGTTCAATGAAATGCGCGAGAACGTGCGCGAGCCCGCGTTCGACCTGTCAAAGTTCTGGTACTTCGGCTCTGTATCGCTTAATACAAAGATGGGCGCCAGCTACGTCAACCGCGACCGCGTCTTCGACTCGCGCCGTTTCCGCTTCACGCCTCGCGGCCTCGCCGGTTTAGACCTGACCCAACGGCCCGAACAACTGCTCGTGCCCGAGAACATCGAAGGCGACCGCGGCTTTGAGATCCGTGAAGAGACGCGGCCTACGGATCATTACGACGCGCTACAGAATATCTCGGCGTGCTACCTGATGGCCGACATCACGCTCAAGAAGTGGCGTTTCATCGGCGGCGCAAGGGTCGAGAAGTCCGAACAGCGCGTGACCACGTTCGAGCCGTTCAACCCAATCTCTGCGCCGGTCTTAGCGGAACTGAGTGACACGGACGTGCTACCGAGCCTAGGCGTAGCTTACGCGGTGAAGAACGGGTCGATGAGCTTGCGCTTCGGCTTCAGCCGCACGGTCGCGCGCCCGCAGTTCCGCGAGCTCGCGCCTTTCGAGTTCACAGACGTCACGGGCGGCCGCGCCACAGTCGGCAACCCCGAGCTTGTGCGGACCTTGATAACCAACTACGACCTCAGATGGGAGTGGTTCTTCGCGCCGACGCAGTTGATCGCCGTGAGCGCGTTTCATAAAGATCTTAAGGACCCTATCGAGAATGTCGTCGAAGCGACGGCTGCATTGAGGACGACTTTCCGCAACGTGAACAAGGCTCGCAACACCGGCGTGGAGATCGAGACGCGCAAGAACCTCGGCGAATTCTGGGGCCGCTTCCGTGGGCTCTCGCTCAACGCGAATTACACCTACGTCAGGTCGCGCGTCGACATAGGGGAAGAGAACCGGCTGGTGTTGACCAACATCAAGCGCCCGCTCGTGGGGCAGGCCGAAAACATCGTCAACCTGATACTCGATTACGAGATTCCGCGCTTCGACGCGGAGGCGCGCGCGCTGTACAACTTCACGGGCGAGCGCATATCGGACGTAGGCGCATTCGGGCTGCCGGACATCCTTGAGCACCATTACCCGAACCTCGACTTGCTGTTTGCGAAGCGGTTCGGCGGCGAGCGGAAATGGCGCGCGGAGTTTACCGTCGAGAACGTGCTCAACCGGCGTGTGGATTTCAGGCAGGCGGACCAGGCCTTTCAAGTCTACCGTCCGGGCAGGACGATCGGCTTCGGAGTCTCTTACACAATCTTTTGATCCAAAAGATTTTCTCAAGGAGGAGAAGGTTAATGATTCGTAGACTGTTAATCGCATTATTGATGGCGGGCGTCATGCTCGCCGTCTTCTGGTCGCAAAATGAGACCGCTGAAGCCCAGGCCCCGATAGTGCTTCAGGGGAACATCAACAAGATCAAGCTGAAGAAAGGCAAGACCTACATTCTGCAAGGCGGCGTCTTCATCAAGAAGAAGCTGGTCGCCAAACCCGGTACGGTCGTCTTAGGCACGCAAGGCTCCTTCCTCGTCATAGACAAAGGCGCGATTATCAACGCCGTCGGCACTCTCGAACAGCCCATCGTCTTCACGAGCATCGCGCCGGTCGGTCGCAAGCGGAGAGGCGATTGGGGCGGGCTGATCTTTAACGGCAACGCGCCGATCAACGTCCCAGGCGGTGAAGCTGACGGCGAAGGCTCCACCGGCAAATACGGCGGCAACAACGCGACCGAAAGCTCGGGCGTCATGCGGTTTGTCCGCGTCGAGTACGGCGGGTTCGCCATCAGCCCCGAAAACGAGCTGAACGCCATCGCCTTTCAAGGCGTGGGCAGCGGGACCGACATCAGCTTCGTTCAATCCGCGTTCGGCGGCGACGACGGCATAGAGATGTTCGGCGGCTCGGTCAACATGAAGAACATCGTCGTCACGGGCGCGGGCGACGACACGTTCGACTGGACGTTCGGCTGGAACGGCAAGGTCCAGTTCATGGTCGGCCAGCAGCGTAACGACGAAGCCAACAACGGCATAGAGGCCGACAACAACGAGAACGATAATAACTTCACGCCGCGGTCCGCGCCGCGCCTGATGAACTTCACGCTGGTCGGGACGGGCAATTCGGGCGCTGCACTAAGCGGGCGCGGGGTGCAACTGCGCAGGGGCACCGCGGGCGAGCTGCGCAACTTCATCATCACGGGCTTTAAGGACGCCGGGCTCGAATTAAACGGCGGCGTCACGATAGGGCTGTTCAACAACAACACGCTCCAGATCCGAAGCTTGATAATCTTCAACAACGGCTTCGCGCCGGCGGCGCCTACTCCGCAGGGGGCGAATTTCACACCCCCGACACTCGACGCGCTGACTGCGAAAGGGCTCGGGTCGTTAAAGGTGATTGAGAGCGACCCGCAGCTCAAGAGCCCGTTCAACACGACCGCCCCCGATTTCCGGCCGAATGCCGGGTCGCCCGCTCTGGTAGCGGCCAACGCCGAGCCGCCTTTCGCTAACGACCCGTTCTTCGACACGGCGAACTTCTTAGGGGCATTCGACGGAAACACGGACTGGACCGTGGGGTGGACCAATTGGGTATTCGGCAATTAATCAATTATGTTTGCGAATCGAAGGCCACCTGCTTCAACAGGCAGGCGGCCTTCATGCTTACGGCCGTGCTCTGCACGGCGTTGATGTCTACGGGCTGCGCCGTCTCTTCCGTGCAGCAGCAGGCCGCGCCGCTTGCTGTTGCGGGGCCGCGCACTCTCGACCACGCGCACTCAAGCCCCGAAGCTCTCGCCAGGCATTTTCTAAAAGCGGTCGCGGCGAAAGACCTGACTGAGCTGCGACAGATGCGAATCACTAAAGACGAGTTCTGTCGGTTGGTCTGGCCGGAGCTGCCTTCGAGCAGGATACAGAACCTCTCGTGCGACTTTGCCTGGGATCAGGCGACGCTCAGGAGCGAAGGCGGGCTCTACGACCTGCTCCCGAGCCACGGCGGCAAGCGTTACGAGCTGGTCTCCCTCAGCTTCGCCAAGGGCATTGATTCGTACGCGGGCTACAAAGTTCTTAAAGAGCCGCGCGTGGTCGTCAAAGACGAAAGCGGCCGCCAGCAGGAGGTCCGCCTCTTCGGCTCGATGCTTGAGATGAACGGCCAGTTCAAGCTCTTCAGTTTCGTGACGGACTGAAGGCGCGAATGACGCTCACAGCCGCGCCAGAAGCTCTTTGACCTTCGCCTCTATCATGTCGCGCACCTGGCGGAACTCGGCCGCTCCCTTTCTCTCCCGCCTACGGTTGTATCCGTCATTACTATCAGCATAGCGTCAAAGCGCGGCATTCGCACTTCCGGCGAAGTTAAATTCATGTAAAATAGTCTCCGCACCGTTTTTCGATGGCTGCCCCGCGTGGTAATATGGGCGGCACTTTTTAGCATTAAATTCGCACTACGAACTGGAGGCGGCGAGAATGGCTGAACCGGACTTTGTGCCTATCAAGATAATCGGCTGCGATGAAGAGAGAGTCAAAAAGGCTTCGGGCAATAAGAAGCAGTATCTAATTCCGTTCACGCTGTCGGCCAAGCCGTCGCGATCCTGGCAAGAGAGTTTTGATGACGCCTGGCAATCGGCTCGCAAGAAATCGGACTCTTCGGCTAAAGCCAGCGCGCAGGTGAAGAAGGGCGAGCTCGTGCTCGAATGCTCGCTCGATAACGTCAGAGAGCTGTTCGGCTACCTCAAGACCGCCGCCGCCGAGGCGAATGACGAGTACCTGAAAGAGGTCCAGGAGAAGGCGGAAAAAAACGCGCGAAAGCAGCAGAAGCGCGAGCAAGAGCAGCTCGCCGATAAACAGGCTATTCGCGAAGCCCTCGCCGGCCTAGATTTCTCTTAGAGTGAATTTGACAGTCGCGAATTGCGCGAGTAAAGCACAAGCACATAAGCCTCGAAGAGGCGTGATTCAATAAGGAAGCCCCGCAGGGGCGCTATTCAATAGCCCGGCGCAACGCGCCGGGTAAGCCGTCATACGAGACGAAGCCCTGAAAGGGCGCGGTAGTTATACCGCCCTTTCAGGGCTTTTCATTAACGACAATTCGTTTCCAGGGGCGTTGCCCCTGGCTATTGAATAGCGCCCCTGCGGGGCTTGCGAATGCGCGCCGTCGCCTCTGCTTTTACTCGCGCTCTTTCGAGGCTTATGACAGCTTGCGGTTTAAGGCAAGGCTGCGGATCGCATCGTCAAGCTCATTCTGAACCTTCGCGCGGTCGGCCGCTATCGCACGACGCTCCGCCGCGATCTGCTCCATGCGCGTCTCTTGCTCGCCCGCTTTAGCGACGTATCGCGCGATCAATTGCCTGGTCTCGGCCGTATCTTTAAGCGCCTTGATATTCTCGCGCAGCCGCCCCTGGTCGGCGGCTATCTCCGCCGCCTCGCGCTCGATCGAAGCGAGACGGCGGTCGAGCGCGGCGATCCTCGCTTTGATCTCCATTATCTTTTCGAGCGCCGCGTGCGTCTCTTCGTCGATGTAGCGGCGCGCGACGAAGAGCTTTATGTCGTCTGGCGTAAGGTTCGACAGCGCGTAGCTGTCCATCAGCGGCAGGCGCTCGGTCACGGGAAACTCGATAGTCTCCTGCGCCGGGACTTCCACGCGGAAGCGGTAGAGAGTGGCGGTCGTCTCGGCGGGCTTCTGAGTCTTGTCAGACAGAACCCATTTTTCGCGGACGGGGTGCTCTACGTAGACGACGCGAGGGCGGTCGGTCTGGTTGGTTATGGTGTAGACCTTCTTGTCCGTTTGATAGTAATGAGCCTGAAGGACTCCGTTCGAGGCGCGAACGAGGACCGCGGGCTCGCGGTCTATCTTCGAGCGCGCAGTCACAAGCGTCCCGAGGTCGAGCGCAAAAGAGATGAAGCGCTCCTCCTCGGGCTTGAGCCGCTCTATCAACGCCTCGCCCGCGTAAGCCTCGCCTTCGATCACCGTCATCGACCCGTCTTCGAGTGTGAGCGGTGACGTGTTCTTCAAACGGATGCCGCTCATCGGTCGATCTTTTCTCGCGGCCTCGTTGTAGATCGAGACGCGCTCGCCTTCCATGCGCATCTGAAGAATCGGGATCAAGGCCGAGCGGTCTCGCCTGAGCGTGACGGGCTGGTCTATGCGGTACTCGAACAGGTCGCCGACCTTCTTGCCGGTCGCGGCCGTCTTCACTCCCGATTCTTCGCTCGTTATCGCATCGCTAATACTTGTTCTAGGGCCTGCCGACGGAGCCGCGGCGTCAGCAAGCGGAGGGGCCGCGCCGGCCATGCCTGAACCCGCGCCCGGACCGACACCGCTCCCCGACCCTGCGCCTACGCCCCCGGCCATTCCGCCCGGTATGCCGCCCGGCGCATACGAGCCTGTGTCGTGTACCTGCGGCTCAAGCGCGAGGTCTTCGGGAATGGGTATGACGGGGCGATGGCGGTAGAGCGGCTGCTGGAGCGGCTGTATAAAAGATACGGGCGTGCCCGACACCAGCGAAAGCTCCACGCCCGTCCAGTCCTCATCTCCGACGTTGTCGACTATCGCCCACCCCTGGAAGAAAGGCTTGCCCGTGTCGTCGAGCACTACGCGGTAAGTTGTCTTCCAGATGGGCGCGGCGACCGTGTAGCTGACGGCCAGCTCGCGCACGCCTTCGCCCGTCGAGGTGACGACGATGGTCTTCGCGTCGCGTCGCCTGGTCGAGGCCGTCGCGCGCGCGAACTCCGAAATGTCTTGCCACGCGCCTTCGTCGAGCAGCCGAATGCTTCGGACTTCGGAAAGGTCGAAGCTCGAAAGCTCTCCGTTGTCCGAGGCTATGACCAGAAGATTGGTTACGAGAGGAGGCTTATTCGCGTCTATCTGTGATTTGCGCTCTTCGACCGTGAGGACCGCGCCGCGGACGGAGCGGGATTGAGTCGTCACGATGACGTGAGCGCCCTGGAGCTGAGTGAGCACGGCCGCGAGCCCGCCCGCGGGAGAGCTCTCCTCCTGCTCGGTCGCGGCATCGATCGAGAACGGGATTTCGTTCAAGCGCGCGGAAGGCGGCGCGGAAGAGTTATAGCTGACCGCGCCTATGCGGCCGCGGCCGAGGTCGAGCACGACGAGCGACTTGAGCACGTCGTCGACCTGTGATTGTTTGAACGGCAGGTTGATCTCGGCCTGGCCCGTGATTGTCCCTCGCCGCTCGAAGTAAGCGACGCCGTTGCTGTAGAGCACGACGCGGCGTATCGGCAAGACAGGGGCCGGGCTTTGAGCTGTTGAGACCGCTTTGACAGGCGACGCGCGACGCATAGCGCGCGACTGCGCGTAAGCGCCGGGCAGAGACACGACTAGCAGGGCAACGATTGTGATGACTTTCATCTCGCACTCCTTAGAACTTATCTCGTTATGCTTCTGGAATGGGATGCTTCAGCAAACTTGCATCCATACTGAAACGCCTTCTCGCCGCCTTATTATTTGACACCGATGGACAGAGCCGTGTTCCGCAGCCGTATCAGAATTTGTATATCACGTCGAACTGCATGCGGTTGAGCCACCTGTTGAAGGGCGACAGCGGAACGGCCCTGTTCGCTCTTTGAGAGAACAGCCCCGTCCATTGAAGCGTCACGCCGTTCGCGACCTGATAACCGAAAGTGGGCATATGCACGCGGCTGTTCGACGCCAGGATGTCGCTAAAGTTGAACGGCACGAGGACGGCGTCCTGTTCTATGCGCGTGAATGTGTACCCGAGCAGCCAGTCGCCCGGCTCTCTGTTCTGACCGACCTGAACGCCCGCCCAGTAGCCGTCCTGCTCGTTGTCTATCCTGCCGCTCATATTGCGGACGTAATCGAAAACGAAAGAGACAGGGACGCGCGAGCCTGCCTGCCAGGTCAGGTTGCCCAGTATGTCAAGCAGGTGGAAGTTGGCCAGGAACCCGATCGGGTTGCCCGCGGCGTTTCTGATGATGCGGTTCGTGGTGCCGAGCGCGCCATTCTGCCCGCCTGACAGGCCCGCGCTGTTGGCGATGCCGCCGTTGACCTGAGTCGTCGCCGCGCCCAGCGCGAGCAATACGCGGTCGGCCCTGTTCCAATCGTAGTAGGCCACGTTGACGTTCGCCGAAACGGTCTTTGAGAATTGCCAGTCGGTCTGCGCCTGCCCGCCGAAAAGCACTCCGTCTTTGAGCCCCGACTGTTCGTCGAAAGGCAACTGGAAGGCGACAAGCTTAATCTGCCTCAGGCTCGAAGAGGTCTTGAAGTAGAGCGCTTCCGACGCGCCTTCGACGTTCACGTCGTCGTCCCACACCATCTGCGTCTTGCGGAAAGTGGGCTCGAACTTTCCCGCGACAAGCTGCACGCCCACGTCGTCCGTCTTCGAGTCGTACCTGACGAAGGCGCGTTCGAGGGCGAACGGCTTGCGCTCGAAGAAATCGGTGAGCGTCTGGTTGGTAGAGATGGGGTCGGTGAAGATGCCGGTTGCGATACGAAAGCCCCAATCGAAGTTGTTGCCGAGCGAACCGTCAAGCGCCACCCGCGCTCGGACTCGCAGCCGGTTCCTAGCGGGCGCATCGACCAGAGCGTCGAAGCCTTGATTGCTAAAAGTCTCCCCGCGAAACCTTATGTCGCCGCTAAACCTTATCGCGCCGAACTTCTTATAAAGCTCGTCGACCCTCTTCTGCGTGGGGTCGGCCGGTGTGGCTTCGTTCTTGCCCGCCGCGTGGGTCTGCGCTGGAGCGTGCGCCGCCATGGCGGCTTCCGCAACGCTGGAGGAAGGCTGCGCCGCGCCGCGTTTCTCTACCAACTCGCGAAGCGTCTGGATCTCGCGCTGCTGCCGCTCGATCACCTGCTCAAGCGCCTTCAGCCTCTCTTCTACCGCGACGGGCGTTGGGGCCGCGTCGCGCTTATCGCCGGCCGCGCGGCTGTCCGCGGGCGCGGGGTTGTTTCCAGAATTGCTACCAGAATTGTTCACGGCCTGCTGCGCTGCGCTTGCCGCCGTCATTGCGTAAGAGAAGAAAAAAGCAATCATCAATGCCAGGCGCACTTTATTGGCCGTCTTGTTAAACATGGTTTTCTCCTTGTGAATCAGAGCTGTGTTCGAGCGCGATTGCGCTGCCGAGATGCTTCATCGTTTTAGCGGGAGTTACTGTGTATGTAACAGGTTTTTAACTAGAGGGCCAGTATATAAGTCTCGTATTAAGTAATCGTGAAGTGGATGTTACAAAATGGTTAAAACTCGCGGCGAAGCTTTTACAGCGTGCGGCCGACGCCGAATCTGAACGCCACTCTTCTTTCGGGCGCGAGCAAGAGAGATTCCGGCAGGTTCCTTTGCGCGTTCGGGTTGAACGACAGTATCAGCCGCGCGGGCAGGTTGAAAAAGGGGATTTGAAAACGCAGCTCGCCGCCGAGCGATACGCGGTAATTGGGGAAGCGGTCTTCGCCAGCGTCGAGCGGCCTGAGGACGGTGATGAGCGGCAGCGGCTCTGGAAACGGCTCGACCATGGTAGTGCTTTCGAACCTCTCCTCTTTTAAGCCGCGCGCGTTTAGCGAGGCCCCGAGGTCGAAGAAAACCGCTCCTGAAAATTGCCAGATGAGCGGGGCGCGATACTCCGCGTTGACGATTATCCTTGAGTCGCCGCCGACGGGGCGGACCTCGCTCGAAAGCAGGATGGGAGTCTCGCCCGGCGGCGCGAGGAAGCGGTCTACGCGCGCGAGCGGCGCGATTGAGTTCACGTCGTAGCCGCGCACCTCCGTTTCGCCGCCCAGAAAAAACCTCCTGAAGATTGGAACGCCGTCGACGGCGGCGAGGGCCTGCGCGCTGAGCCGCTCTCCGAAGGCAGCGATGTGCGTAGCGCGAAGGCGCAGCCCGACGACGCGCGGCTCTCTGCGCTCGCGGTCGAGCCTGTGGAACCAGCGGAAGTCGATTGACGGCATCGCCGCGTTGAGGCTGCCCCCGAGCAGCCGCGCGCCCAGCTCGGTCGCGACGACCAGCCTGCTGCCTTCGCGCGGATCAAAGTCGCGGTCCAGCGTGTCATGAATGATCGAGGGCGTGATCGAGGCGACGCGAATCCTTTCTTGATCGATCTCGCCGATGTTCACGCTCGACCTGACGGGCGCGTCCAGCAGGTTCGTGGAGGTGAAAGAGTATGCGAGGCTCGCCTGTGTCGCCGCGCCCAGCGCGGAGCGGGCGGCGGTGAAGGGAAAGGATATGCCGAAGCTCGCGCCCGCGGTTCGCTCGACAAACAGCGGCTCACGCTCTTCGGGCGCGGCCCTGGCGTCGACGAACTCAAGCCGGTTATAAAAACCCGCGAGGTCGATTCTCACAGGGTTCTTCAACAACAGCGCGGTCGAATACTGCGCGCCCGCGCTGCGCTCGCGGCTGCCCGCGCGCAGGCGGGCCGACAGCCTGTCGCCGCCGCCCGTCAGGTTTATGTTCGCGTAATCGATCCCGGCCGCGAACCCGCCCGTAGTGCCGCCGCCCGCGCTAACGTCGATCCTCTGGTGATCGCGCTCCTTGAGCCGCAGCTCGGCGTTGACTACGCCGTTCGCTTCGTCAAACGTGAGCGTAACGTCGGCGGAAGTGACGGGCTCGAACAGCCCGGAGCGGCTTATCTGCTCAAGCCCCTGCTCCCATCTCACCAGGTTGAAGATGTCGCCTTCGTTAAGCGGTATCATACGCCTGACGGTAAGGTCGTCTGTGCGTCTGTTGCCGGTGATGCTTAGTTTCCCCAGCCGGTACTGCTGCGCGCCGTAGCAGGGCGGGGCGACCAGCGCGGTGCAGGCTAAAACGAGCCAGGCCATTCTCATCATAACAAGTATTGCCCTGTGAATAAGGCTAACACAATCGAGCGACCGGGCTTCTTGTGATAGAACGCCCGCGGCTACGCTTCTTGCCTGCCCCCTGGCGCGCGGATATACTGTTGGCGCCTGCTGTGATTTTCACCTGTCAGAGGAGAGGGAAAGTGAAGACGATCAAAGTTCTGGTGGCGTTCATCTTCTTAGTCGGCATAGTCGCATCGCTCGCAACACAAGCTTTTGCCTACCCGCCTTTTCTGGCTAAGGCGAGAAAGTTCGGCGCGAAGGACTGCACTTTCTGCCACGTCGATCCCGACGGCGGCCCGCCCTGGAACGAGCGGGGCAAGTGGCTCGTGGCGGAGAAGGAACGGCGCAAGGCCGACGTAGTCGACGTCGAATGGCTGGCCGATTACAAGCCCGGCAGTCAGGCGGCAAAGGCCGAGCCGCCGAAGGCCGCCGATAAGCCCGCGCCCGCTGCGGCCAACCCCGTCGAGGGTGAGTTGTTGAAGCTGGAGCGCGAGTGGCTAGACGCCTACACCAACCGCGACGCGGCGGCGATGGACCGCATAGAGGCCGACGACTTCGTTATCACCTACTCGAACGGGGCGATGAGCAACAAGGCTCAAGAGGTCGACAGGCTCAAGCGGCCCGCGCCGGCGGGACCGCCCCCTCAATTCAGCACCGAAGGGACGACGGTGCGCTTCATCCGCGACGACGTTGCTATACTGTCGGGCGTCGTCATAGGCAAGTGGCAGATGAACGGCAAAGATGTCGTCGAGAGGTCGCGCTACACGGACGTGTGGGCGAAGAGAGGCGGCCGGTGGCAAGTGGTCTCTTCGCATTTAAGCACCATCCCCGCGCCGAAGGCCGACGCGCCAAAATCGAACGAGGGCGCGGCAGTCAAGGTCGACCCGAAAGTCCTCGACTCGTACCTGGGCGAGTACGAGCTCCCGATGTTTACGCTCGTCGTGACCAGGGAAGGTGACAAGCTCTTCGGACAGCCGCCGGGAGACACTAAAGAAGAGCTCGTCCCGATCTCCGACACCGAGTTCACAGTGACGAACGTCAACGCGAAGATCAGGTTCGTTAAAGACGAGTCGGGCAAGGTAACTCACATGACGGTCAACCTCAACGGCCAGGACGTTCAAGGCAAGAAGATCAAGTAACCCTGTCAGTAAAGCCCGTGGACCATTCGCTCCGCCTCGCGCGACGGGTGAATGAGCTCAAGGAAGAGGGCTATCCTTTCATCCGGGCGCGGGACCCCTTCGGCGAAGAGACGGTCTTCCAATGCATCTACCGCCTCTTTCAGCGGCTGAGCCGCGCCGCCTTTCAACGCGTCGACCAAAAGCCGCCCCGCGCCCTCGGCGTCGTCAAGCGTTTTAAGCTCCGGCTCAAGCCAGTGATCGAGCGGGACCCATCGCCATTCGAGTGCGAACAGAATGCGCGAAAGAGCCTTCGCGCCGCGCGCTATTACCAGATGCGCGGCCGCCTCTGCGCCGCGGCCGAAAGTCTTCTCCGCGCGGCGACCGGCGACCCAGGCGTCGACCGTAGCGTGAAGCAACCTCGCGCGCCGGAACTCGGGAGTCATAACGCGCGCCGCCGCGACCGCCTCGCTCACCCTGCCGTCGCGGTCGAAGAGCACGCGAGCCCGCTCGTAAGGCCAGTGCTCCAGGTCGCGCGGCGAGTTTGCTTTGTGCGCCAGGGCCGAGAGCGGTTCGTAATAAGCGTCGTAGATTATTCGGCGCACGTCGCCTTCGGGCGCGTAGAGCACTTCGCTGCACTGTGCGGGGGAGAGCAGCGCGTGCGCCTCTTCGGTCAGTATCACTTCCATGTCGTCATCCGAAAGATGATCCGCGTGGCCCGCGCTTTTCGACCCCACGACAATGACGCCGAGCACCTCGGGGCGCAAAGCCAATTCTTTTACTCGCTCCGCCGTTTCTGGAAATAACTCCGCCATTTCAGTTCTTAACTCTGGGGCGATAGATGGCCGTGTGGCGAACCTGCTCGACCGCGCGATTTTCGTCGGCCACCAGCAGCAGGTCCAGCACGACGAACTCGTGCCCCTTTCGTTCGAAACGATCGGCGATGCGCCCTCTCACGGAGATCTCTTCGCCGTCGCGCGCAACGCCCCGGTTGATTATATCGCTCGCCGCGTGAATCCACGGGCCGAGCCGAAAATTATGCATCAAGACTTTGTTCGCGAGCCCGAGCAGAACGAATGGGTGCGCGATTGCCCCAGCGCCATAATAAATATCGAGCCGCTCGTCGAGCATCTCGACCTGCGTTCGGTCCGCAAGGTCGATTCTCTCTTTGAGCGTGCCGAGCGACGCGCCGATCACTATGGAATCGCGCGTGGCTTCGGGCCGCGCCTCGTAGTCGGGCAACGCCGCCTCCGGGTAACTCTCGATTCGAGCCTCACCCATCCACTCGGCCCGGTCATCGACTGTAGCGAGCGCCGTAGCGCAGACCGTCCCTTCGCTCCGCTCGGCCCTCACGGCTATCTTCACGGGCTCGGTCTCGGCGTCGACTTCCGCGCGGACGGTCACCTCGTCTCCTTCGTAAAACGGCAGGTGAAACTTCACCTGCATCGATCCGCGTTCGAGCCATGCCGACCCGAACGCCTCCACGATCGGCGCAGTCATGTAAGCGAAGACCGTGACGCCCGGCACAAGCCCCCCGCGAAAGCCGTAGCCGGCCGCTATCGTGTCGTCGTGAATCTTGTTTTCGGATTCGGCCGACGTGTTGCGCGCGCGCACGCGGTAAACCGGAAGCTCGTTCGTCATTGGTAATACCGCACAAGCCATTCGGCGGCGAGCGAAGGCTTCTCGCCGCCTTCCGTCTCCGCGATGACCGCCCATGTGAGCTGTATGCCGCCCTGCACTTCTTCCACGGCTTGCAGCGTGAAGCGCGCGCGCAGGCGCGAGCCCGACGGCACGGGCGAAATGAAGCGGAGGCGGTTCAACCCGTAGTTGATTCCCATCTTCCAGTCGCCTTTAACCGAGAACGCCTGAGCCGCCAGGTGCGGCAAGAGGGAGAGTGTGAGAAAGCCGTGGGCGATCGTCGTCTTAAACGGTGAATCCGTGGCGGCGCGCTCCTGGTCTATGTGAATCCACTGGTGGTCTTCGGTCGCGTCGGCGAAATCGTTAATGCGCGGTTGAGTGACTTCGAACCAATCGCTTGAAGCGACCTCCTGGCCTACGAGGCTTCTTAACTCTTCGACCCCTTCGATGGTGCGTACGGGCATAATCTCTCCTGGTTGTTGAGTTGAACGATCGGATCAGATCGCGCCGGCTGCGCGGAACCGTGCTATCTCTTCGGCGCTGAATTCCAGCTCGGCCAGCACTTCGTCCGTATGCTCGCCGAGCGCGGGCGCGCGACGCAAGGGCTGCCGCTCGCTGTTTAAGCGCACTGGCGTTTGCGCGAGCGGAACCGATTCATTGCTGAGCTGCTCGACTGCTTCGAGCAAGCCGCGCGCGGCTACCTGCGCGTCGGCCAGGACTTCGCCCAGGTCATAAACCGGGCCTGACGGAATCCGGGCCTGCTCAAGCTCGCGGATCGCTTCGTCGCGCGTTCGCGCCGAGCACCATTTGGACATCGCCTCGTTGATAAGCGCGGCGTTGTTGCCGCGCGTGATGTCGTCGGCGCAGCGCGGGTCGTCGATCAACTCTTCCCGACCCACGAGACGCGCCCACCGCCGGAACATGTCGTCGCCTATCGTAGGCACTATGATCCAGCCGTCGCTGGTCCGGTACACGTCGCTCGGCGCGGTGTAGTAGCCCGTGTTGCCCTGGCGCTCGCGCACCACGGCGCGGGCCGCGCGCTCCATCAACAGAGGCGTCATGAATGTTACGCCCGTCGCAAGGAGCGACACGTCTACGAGCGCGCCCCGCCCTGTCCGCTGTCGCTCGTAAAGCGCCGCCATCGCGCCGAACGCCGCGTGGAGCGCGGTCCCGTAATCGACGAACGAAACGATGTCGCGGACCGGAGCATCCGGAAACCCTGTCAGGCTCATCGCGCCGCTCATAGCCTGCGCCACGCCGTCAAACCCCACGCGGTTTGCGTAAGGCCCGTCGGGCCCGAACGCTGAGGCCATGACGAGTATGATCTCGGGCTTGATCTTTCGGAGCGATTCGTAATCGAGCCGCACCTTTTTCATCACGTTGATGGGCAGATTCACGATAACTATGTCGGCGCTCTCGACCAGTCGGCGGACGATCTGCTCGCTGTGCGGGTTGGCCAGGTCGAGCGTGACGGCGCGCTTATTGCGGTTGACGTTCAGGTAAAGCCCGCCCTCTCCGCTCTCGACCACGGGGCCGACCCTGCGGTCTTCGCCGCCGCCGCGCCGCTCGACGCGTATCACGTCCGCGCCGAAATCGGCGAGCATCATGGCGCAGTAAGGCGCGGCGATGAATCGGCCAAAATCGATGACGCGAATCCCCTCAAGCGGTCTTGTCATATCGCGCAGCATCCTACCTTTTGCGAAGAGTTAATTCAACCGAGTAATGCAGGTTTGTTTGAAAGACATGCTTTCCTTCGGAGTGCGGCGACTTGTCGCCGCTTTCGAGTTAGCTATGACGTTTATCAAAATGAGTCTAGCTTTTGCCTAACACAAAAGCGGCGACAAGTCGCCGCACTCCAAAGGATGCTTTGACATTGCGGCGGCGCTGTTGAAAGATAAATCTCTCGTATGAATCAAGACGCGAACCCTGTAGCCGCCCCGCGCCTGGCGACGCTAAAGCGCGACGATAATATCGGCCGCATGCAAGGCGAGACGTTCGACCTGGCGGTGATAGGCGGCGGCATCACGGGTGCGGGCATAGCGCTCGACGCCCGCTCGCGCGGCTTCTCGGTCGCCCTCGTCGAAAAGAGCGACTTCGCCAGCGGCACCAGCTCGCGCTCGTCAAAGCTTATTCATGGCGGCCTGCGCTACCTCGAACATTTCGAGTTCTCGCTCGTCCGCGAGGCGCTTCGCGAGCGAGCAACGCTCTCGCGCATCGCGCCGCACTTGAGCCGAAGGCTCGCCTTCCTCGTGCCAGTTTACAGGCGAGGGTTAAGGTCCCCGCTCGGGAGCAATAAACTGAAGCTTCGATTGGGGCTCACGCTTTACGACCTTCTCGCGGGCGGCCGCAACGTAGGCCGCCACAGGTGGCTTGCCGCCGCCGAGGCCTTGAAGCTCGCCCCCGCGCTCGACCCCCGCGGGCTGCGCGGAGCCTTTCTTTATTACGACTGTTTGACGGACGACGCGCGGCTCGTGGTCGAAGTGATAAAAGCGGCGGCGGCGATGGGCGCGGCCGTAGCTAATTACGCGGCGGCGCGCGCCGTCACAAAGCTGGACGACGACTCGTACCGGATCGAGGTCGAAGACACGGCCGACGATCGAACGGTCACGCTCCGCGCCCGAGTCGTAGTGAATGCTACAGGGGTTTGGGCCGACAGCGTGGCGCGGCTTTCCGACGCGAGCGCGCCGCCGAGGCTCAGGCCGTCAAAGGGGGTCCACATAATCGTAGACTCGAAAAAGCTCGACAACCGGACGGCCGTGCTGGTGCCGTCGCTGGGCGAGCAGCGTTTTCTTTTCGTCATCCCCTGGCTCGGCCGCACGCTGATCGGAACGACCGACACGGACTACGACGGAGACCTGGACGACCCTCCGGCGACGCGGGAAGAGACGAGCCGCGTTTTCGAGTCCGCCGCGCGCATGTTCCCCGGCGCGGATCTTTCCGAGTCCGATTGCATAAGCGCGTTCGCGGGGCTGAGGCCGCTCGTCGTCGGCGACCAGTCGTCGACCGCAAACCTCTCGCGCAAAGAAGAGTTGTTTGAGAGCGAGTCGGGCGTGATAACCATCATAGGCGGGAAGCTGACTACCTATCGCCGTATGGCCGAGCGCGCCGTAGACCTCGCGGCGCGGAAGCTCGAAGACAAATTTCGAATGAAAGGGCGAAGCCTCACCGAGCGAATCGAGCTTGCGGGCGGGCGGGTCGAGGGCGATGTTAAGGCCGAAGCCGAGCGGGCGGCGTCGGATCACGGCGTAAGCGTAGAGACGGCGACTCACCTCATAGAGACTTATGGAGGAAACTTTCGCGCCGTGCTTGAGATCGCAAGCGAATCCGAAGAGCTGAAGAACCTGCTCGACGCGGAGTTGCCGCACATAGAGGCCGAAGTCATATACGCCGCCCGCGCGGAGATGGCCGCGACCGTTGAAGACTTCCTCGCGCGCCGCACGCGAATAGCTCTGGTCGCGCGCGATCACGGGCGCGTGTGCGCCGCGCGTGTGGCGACGTTGATGGCGCGCGAGCTAAGATGGTCAAGCAAAAAAGCGCAAGAAGCCCTGGCCGGTTTATCTTTGTAGTCGGAGGATAATTATGAAATTCGCGTTTATGCTTTTACTGAGCCTGTCGTTTGTCTTCACCGCGGAGGCTCAAACTAAAGTTGATCTAGAGAAGGAGAAAGCAGAGCTATTAAAGCTCCATGAAAAAGGCCGCCGCGCGCATTTCAATAGGGACGTGAACCTGCTGCTCGAAGGCGCGCCCGACCAGTTCATATCCGTCAGCGGCGGGAAGATCAGCAGATCAACCCGCGAAGATACGAGGAAGATGTTCGAGAGTTATTTCAAAGACGCGAAGTATTTTGAGTGGGATGACCTTGAGCCGCCTATCGTGCGCGTGTCGACCGACGCCAGCATGGCGTGGATGATCGTGCGCACAAAGGTCAGGCGCACGCAGAAAGACGCTTCCGGCGCGGAGAGAGAGGAGAAGTTCGTTTACGCGGGCATCATGACTTACGAAAAACGCGACGGGCGATGGGTCCGCGTTGCGAACGTCTCGACGTTCGAATAAAGCCGCTCACTGAGCACAGGAACAAAGCATGCTCGACATACCGTTTCTAGAAGATCATCACGCGAAGCTAGGCGGGCAAGTCGCCCGCCTGGCGCGCGAACAGGTGAGGGAGCTTCCCTCCGACCAGACTGAAGACGAGCAGGCGCGCGCGCTCGTTCGTCTTCTTGCCGAAGAGGGCTTGCTCGATCACACGGTCCCCCGTACGCCGGACGAAACTCGGCTCGACGTGCGCGCTCTTTCGGTGGTTCGCGAGCAGCTTTGCTACGAATCATCGCTCGCGGATTTGATGTTTGCGATGCAGGGGCTGGGCAGCTTCCCCGTGACGATCGCGGGATCGAGCGAAATCAAAAAGCGGCTGCTGCCCGAAGTGCGCGCGGGCCGTCAGATAGCGGCTTTCGCCATCACGGAGCCTGAAGCGGGCTCGGACGTGTCGGCCATTCTAACGACCGCGAGGCGCGATGGCGCGAGCTACGTGCTCGACGGCGCGAAGACTTTCATCTCGAACGCGGGGCTCGCGGATTTCTACACAGTCTTTGCAAAGACCGACCCTGACAAAGGCGGCAAAGGCATATCGGCCTTCGTCGTAGAGAAAGAGGCGGCGGGATTCAGCTTCGAAGAGAAGATCGAGCTGATCGCGCCGCACCCGATCGGCCGCATACGCTTCGCGGGATGCCGAGTGCCCGCGGCGAACCTGTTAGGCGAAGAAGGCGCGGGGTTCAAGATCGCGATGACGACGCTCGACACGTTTCGCCCCACGGTGGGGGCGGCGGCCGCGGGGCTGGCGGCGCGCGCGCTGGATGAAGCGCTAGGTTACGCGAAGCGGCGCGCTCAATTCGGCCGCCCCATCGCGGAGTTCCAGACGATTCAAGCGAAGCTCGCCGACATGGCTACGGAGCTCGACGCGGCGCGTCTGCTGGTCTATCGCGCGGCCTGGAAAAAAGACACTGCCGCCGGCCGCGTCACGCTGGAATCGGCGATGGCAAAACTTTACGCCACCGAATCCGCGCAGCGCATCATCGATCAGGCGGTGCAGATTCACGGCGGGACGGGGGTCGTGCGCGGATCGGTCGTCGAGCGGCTCTACAGAGAGGTGCGCGCGCTGAGGATTTACGAAGGCACGTCTGAGATTCAGCGGCTCGTCATCGCGGGCCAGTTGCTGAAATGAGTAATTGAATCAATCATTTACACCTATACAGTTTTACCTGTATCCTCCCCCAAATTGTGTTTTGTGTGCCACTTTTGGAGATGAAGGAGGAATTATATTGAGAACCCGCCCGCCTCCAGCAGTCAATAAAACATTTCAGTTTTTCTGGTTTCTTTTTCGCCAAGGATTTGTATCCAATTGCCAGTTTAGTTTTTGTTCTCCCTTGTCCGTTCGCCAAAACATGACATCATATGACGCAGTGAAGCGAGGTGAAACTTCAGCAGGCAACATCCATTCCAGAAAATATCGCCGCGCTTCCCGATCCTCGGGAGTGTCGCTAAATATATTCCGTCCACTGAAGCAACGAGATGAGGCAAAAACACTCTTGATATTGTCGCGGCTACTAAATGCATAGATATAGAGTGGTGAATGATTGTGATTTCTGGCGAGATCGGCAATGACTTTTTCTACGTTCTCCCTAGTAAAATCCAGCGGTTCGATGAATACATAGATGATATAAATGTCAACCCAAAATCCTTTTGCAGCTATCCAATATGGGAACCCGTGCTCACGAAATACAGGCCAATCTTCTTTGTGTGTATCTACTTTCTGTTGAGGGGGATTTGCAAGACATTGGATTGCAAAGCATAACAACAGTAAAACAAACGCCGCGATTCCAGTTCTCTTTAGCATATTTCCTCCCTCGGAAAAGAGATTATGCTTGATCCCTCGTATTGTACAGTGTTTCTGATCAGTTCCTCGGCACTCCGCAATTACTCGTCAAGAAATCATCTACGGCACCACTCGCTTCTTGGTCCTGAATAGCACGAAGCACAACCTCGGGGGTTCCAGCTGGATACTGAGAGCGCAAATCCTCAATACTAGGATACTCCAGTGCCAGAGCGTTAGCCACCGAAAGGTGATCACCACTAAGATCTGCACCGTTATAAAAGATAAGATGGAGAATTTCATGAAGAACTGTCTGGGGTTGCCTGCCTTCACTCGCAAAGAAATTATCTCCAAGGTAAATGGTTCTCGTAACTGAATTCGCAACCGCATAGGCACCACTTAATTGTTGCCCCAGTGTTACAGTGTCATTAGGGCCAAATCCAGGAAAGCCAAGAGCATGCATCGTTGTTGCTAGGGTATCAGTGCTTCGCGTTGGGCGAGGAACCGCAACGTTGAGCCCCAAATGTTTGAAAGCCGCAATTGAACGCCTGATTGTCCGGCCTTCTGATCTATTACACTACGGCAGCCTGGATTATCCAGTAGAAACTTCTCTAACAGCTTCTTTGCCATCTTGTTTACCAGCCGCGGGTCGGGTGAACGACCTCCGCCTGTTCTCTCCTTACTTGACCCGCTAGAGCCCGACACTTGACAACTTGTATCTGCGTAGATGTGTGTAATGATGCCGCCGTCTGTGTTGGTTTCTTCCGGCACAAAGGTGGTTTCGCAATCCACTGCCAAATCCAGCCCCGTCCTATCAACAAGATTCGTAGGTACATTCTGTACATAGCTGTATCGGTTCCAGCTTTGTGGAAATTCTTTACCACCACTTGCTCTGTACGGGTCAGCCTGCAAAAACCTTCCCACCGCAGGCGAGTACCCTCTGTTGATAGCGTAATCCAATCCACTTTCACCGTCGCGCTCATAACTTGTGAGCTTATGCTTATCAGTCGTCCCACCCACAGCAATATCTTCCCCAAAAGGTAGATGCCCCTGGCGACCTATCACAACCCCGCCCGAATCCATCACTACCCTCGCGCTCAATCGGTCGTTAAGGAAGTATCTCGGTGTGCCGCCCTCCACCTTTGCAACCATCCGGCTGCCTAAATAGATATAATCTGTTAGCACTGCGCCGGTACTACTGTTGTGTTCGGCTATTGCTTGCGGGCCTTCCCATACATAATGCACCGTTGTGCCTGCCGCCTCTTTCTTCCACCTACGGTTCTGGTGATCGTAGCTATATTGCCCTGCCGTCCCGTCCACGCTCACAAGGCGGTTCTCTGAGTCGTATGTGTAAGTGTGCGCACCATCATTTAGCAGGTTGCCCGCTGCGTCGTATGCGTAAACCTGCCCGCTTACTGCCTTCACTCGATTATTATCTACGGAGCCGGTCTGATCTATAGTCACAGATTGGATTTGATTGCCGCCGCTCGTAGCGTCCCACGCCCCCGTGCGGTTGCCCCATCTGTCATACCCAAATCGCCTCTGCGCGCTAGCTCCATTCGTGGTCTGGCTCGACGTGACAAGGCGACCCTGTAAATCGTAAGTATAGCTTGCGCTCTCTGCCGTCCCATTGATTGTCCCTGTGATATTCATCAATTGGCTCGCATTGCCTGCCGTCGAGCCTGCCCCCATTTGACCTGCTGCTGCCTGATAGCTGTACGTCAGGTCCAAACGGTTTGTGTAGGGTGCGATAGTCCCAGCTTTCTGGATTGTCATCTGCATTCGATTAGCGTCATAGCCGTAGACTTCGACAACGCCGTTACCCAAGGTCAATCCCGTCGCCTGTCCAGCCTCATTGTAGCTTATACTGCTCAAGTAGTTGGTGCTTGTTCCAACCTCCGTTAAACCGTCCACTCTGCCTCGCGAGTCATGTCCGATTGTTACGGCCCGATTGGATGGATACGTAAGCCTTGTCAACTGGTCAATGTCATTGTACTGATGGCCGGTAGTGTAGAAAGCACTGCCGAGCCTGCGCGTCACCTCTGTAAGCCGCTTGAGGGAATCGAACGTGTACCACTCCTCATAGTCCGTGCCTACTTGAATTCGCATAAGGTCCCCATTTGATGTACTTGCCCCGTATGAATCATAGGTATAGGTCACAGCAGGCGCGGTCGGTATGGGGCTCACAGTGTTGTAGCTCTTCTGAGCTAGTCGATTCAGCGTATCATAAGTGTATGTTGTGATTACTCCCCTCGCATCCTGGCGAGTAGCTACTGCATTGAAACTTGTGTATGTAAACTTGCTCGTCCATGTGTTCGGACCGTCCGCTATAGTCGCCTGCTGCTCGGGTATTCGCTCAAAAAGCAGCCTGCTCAGAGCGTCATATTTAAACTTACGCAGTTGCCCGCCCTGGTCCACTTGCGTCAGGTTGTTGAGCAGATCATAAGAGTAATTCGTACTCTGGGCGAGCGCACCGGTCACGTCCTGCTCGTTGACAGTGACAAGACGGCCAAGCCCATCTGTCTGTCGCTTAACCTTGCGATTCACTTGATCGGTCATCGTGACCATATTGCCATTGTAAGCATTCGCCACCTTCTGGCCGTCGGGCAGCGTCACCTCTGTGGTTCTCCCTAGTGCGTCATAGGTATAGCTCTTCACGGGTCCGGGCTGCCCGCCTGCTGTGAACGGGTTAGTTCGGCTCGAAACGAACCCCATTGCGTCAAAGCTTATGTTCACCTGCCCATTATTTGCGTCCACCTCCTGTATCACACGGCCCCAGCCGTCATACGTCTTCGTCGTAGTTATAACCTTCTGCGTGCCTGCATCGTTGTAAGTCGTCGTCGTCGTGCTCGTAAGGTTGTCGTCGTTAAACACTGTGTAGACTGTCGCGCCGGTGGGTTCCGTCTCATTATTGAACCGCATCGCGGCATCGTATCCATACGTCTTCTGCAAGCTATTTGGGTCGGTGCTCGTCTTGATTGCAGACGTGTTGAAATCGTACTGGCCGCCGATTGTCAATTGCGGCCCGCCTGTCGCGCCTTTTGTCACCGTCTGAGCCAGCGACCAGTAAGAATCTTTCGTGGTCGTATAGGTCTGTTCGTTACAACAAGCACTCTGCTCCTTGATCATATTCCCAAACACATCATACTTTTTTAGACGCGTGTATGACAGATTGTTGGCTAGGTCGTGCCATTGCGTTGTACCGGTCACGTTACCCCTCACTGTAAAACTCGCGCTATAGCCCGTAGCCCATCCAGGTGGTGGCGGCGGCAGCTCGCCTGTTTCAGAGTCGCGGTATTCCTCCATCCCTCCCATCGCTGCATAATCGTCATAAGTAACCGTCGACTTTGTGATAGGAGCGTCGTCTCCATCATCTGTGTTTAACTTCGCGTCAGAGGTGCTCTGCTCGATGACAAGACTGCGCAGGTAGGCGTTTATATATGCCGCGTCGGTCTTATAGGCAAAATGCGTTCGACGCCTCACCTTCCAGATCCCGCCATCCTTAAACCCGTACTCGCGATTGTTCGTGACATTCCCATACTGGTCATAATCGAAATCCACTTTCGTCGGTGTGCCAGCATCGTCATAACTGGTAACCGATTGGACCTGCGGCGAGCCTCCTGGATCGTTTGCATAGGTGGAGACAGCCTTTGACATGGATGCACTCAGGTTGCTCTTGATCTCACTCTGCACGAGCAGACCATTAGCAACAGATGAATTATTCGTAGACCGCGTGAGCAAAAGCTGCGAATTATCTGGCCGTGTGACGGTGAACGTCATGGTCTGCCCGCCAGAGGCCGTGATACTTGCGTAATTGTAAACCGAGGTAGGGCTGCTTGTTGCCGTCTCTGTCCTCTGGCTGAATGCCGGCGCGTCTGTTAATGATGAGGCGCTGGTAGGGTAGTTGAAACTAGTCGCTGCGCGCTCCAGTCCCACCTGCCCGAGGGTGCTTACCTGCCTCCTCAGTGAGTAGTGGTATGCCATCCCATACACAGAGTAGCTCAGGCGGTATTGGTTATTCTTCGCCATGTCGCGTATGTCGCGCAGTAGATTTACATTCAATGTCGGCACGTTTTCCACCGTAAGCCCGCTGAAGCTGTTGCTGATGGCCTGGCTTTGGTATCCGAACTGAACTAGGCTGCGAGTCACGGGGTTCTGGCTCGTCCCGCCGAAGCCCGGCACTCCGATGTCACTTAGTCCGTTCGGGCCGTAACCAAATTGAATCACTCTCCCAAGCGTGTCAGTGATGTAGTCAATAGCCATCGGAGCCTTATCTGATCTATATGTTATCGTGATGTAGTTGCGTTTGAGTCTTGGATGACGGTTGCCAGCAGGCGGTTGTTAGCACTGGAAATGGTCACTTTAATGCCGCTGTTGTAGAAGAGCATCCCCCCAGTAGTCGCGTTGCCGACGTAGGTGATGTGTGTGCCGTCGGAAGTCTGCAAGGTGACGGTCTGCGATGCTGTGCCGCCCTGTCCTAGATAGCGGCGAGTGCCGTCGCGGTCAATGAAGACGTACTTGAGGGCGTTTGCTGGCCCGTAAGTGATAATCCGCCCAAAGCCTAGCGAGCAGCCCGGGGCGGGCCAGCTATAGACGGGATCGAAGGTTATCGCGTTGCCATGGCGGAACCATACTCGGGAGTTGTAATAGAGCGTCAAGTCAACACCCATGCCCCGGCCTTCGAGCTTGAGAATCGGTAAGGCAAACCTGAAGTTGCTGCCTTCGGGCATAACCGCGCCCATCCGCGCAGATTCGCAAGCGCGGTTGCGTGGTGAGCCTACAAGGTTGCGAGGCTCGGTATAAAACTCGTCAAAGAAGAAGTCGTCATAAGAAGGAGGGGTAATCTGCGCTTGAGCGGTCGGGGAAAGCTTATCAAGCAGAGCCTCGGCTATACTTCCAATAGAAGATATGCCATTAGCTTGGCCGATAATATTTCCCGCGTCATCTATGAGGTCTTGATCGGCTCGCCACTGGGTATCGGTTTGTCGAGGACGCTGACCTGGCCTGACAAGCAAGGGGACAGAAGTTTCAACTCTTCCTGCGCGGCAAGAGATTCGAGCAAGCCCAGGCTCCAGGAATGTAACGCGGCCTTGTTCATCTATCTGTACCTTATCTGTGTTCAAGGATTGCCATGTGAATCTAATACCTTGGATGGTGCGGCCTGCGGAGTCTGTCGGGAGCGCATTAAAGACCACGGTTTGGCCTTGATACCCTACAAAGCTGCTCGGAGACACTTCTATATGAGAGACGTAGGCAATGCGGACCCCCATCGTCTCGGCTTGCTGCGGCGACTGGCTGGAGGCAAAGAAGGACGCAATGAACTTTATTATGCCAAAAACAGAAGAGCCCTTTTCTGCCGCCACGCTTGCAGCCATCACGGGCAACTGAGCGAAGGGCAATAGAGAAACAGGTAAGCTCAGCAGGCTCAGAATAAGGACGACGCTAAGGATTCTCCTGCGAACACTGCCGAGAAACAGTCCGCGAAAGGATTGGGATTTAGATGTATAGGAAAGGTAGAGACGAGAGAGCGAAGCGCGGGTAGTAGACATGGGGACCTCCGAAGCCTACACAAGAAAGGTTGCTCCGCTTAAAGGCGGATAGTGATTACCTATGCAAAAGGCAGCTCTGACCTTTGCTCTCAAAGCGAAACTGCCTCGTGCTTATTTGTGCTGATCCGACTAGGGCGAAAGTGAGGTGATTATAACTTAATTCTTACAACAAACTTCCGTTTCAGTTAATGCTATTGTCCGTGTGTAATAACCTCTTCGCATGGGTTGAGAGGCGGGCTGATGATATGTCGATTACAAATCCCTGTCAATCGGAGTTTTAATTACACAGGCCAAATGGAAGGAAAACCAAAAAAATTCTTACGAGTTCGTCTTATCGAGCAGTTAGCGCCGGGGCCTGCTGCGTCAGGGAAATCGCAAATAATCTTCTGCATGGTCTTGCAAAGTATGATGCAGATTCTTGTGTGCCAATTGTGTGCCAGCTCAGCCAAACAGGTCAAAACACAGCAACACGCAAAAGTAATAACTGAGTCCGGTAAGATAAACTAGAACGAAGTTTATAGCACCCTAGCAAACTCACCGAAACTCAGCTATAAATGCCTCTTCGCGAAGGTTGTGCTACAACGGCGCGGGCACTATTATGTTTTAGCGTTCTCGGGAGTTAAACTAATAGAGATCATATCTGAATTCGTGGAGCCTGTTGGATGAATAAGGATGAGATTACTTACGCCATCATAGGCGTTTTGCTGGGGGCCGTGATCGGGTTTTTCACGGCGAACATATCGAGCCCCGGCCCGGCCGCGAGCCCGGCCGTGACGAGTAATGACAACTCGTCGGGCTCAAGGACCGTTAACAGCAGCAGTCAGGAGTTGCCGCCCGGTCACCCGCCCATCAACCCCGGCGAGAATGTGCCCGCGCCGCCTCTGGCCGGCGAAGCCGAGACGCCGGGCAGAACTTCGCCATCGGGCGAGACTACAGAGCTTCCGTCGCTCGACCCGCTCCCGGCATCCAGCCGAGAGGAGCGAACCGAGCAGAAGTACAAGAACATTCAACTGCTCAAGGGGCTGCCCGCCAGCCGTCTCGACAGCATTATGTTCGCCTTCAAGAATTCGCTGGGCGTCGATTGCACCTACTGCCACGTGAAGGACCAATTCGAAAAGGACGACAAGGCCGCAAAGCAGATGGCGCGCAAGATGATAGCCATCACGCGCGACACGACGGCCAAGCTAGGTCGCCGCGTCACCTGCTACACCTGTCATAGGGGTGAGCCGCGTCCGCCGGAATAAACAGGGGTAACGTGGGTAAGGAAGAGGCCAGACAGACTGCCACAGCCGTGCGGCTGGTCGCGCTTCAAACCGGCATCGGCGATATGCCGTTCGGCGGCGAGGAGTTTCTGACCGACGAGCAGGCCGCGGCGAAACGGGAGGCGCTCGGGTTCTTCAAATCGGCTTACGAAGCCCAGATGCGCGGCGAGCTTGACGAGGCCGCCGACCTCTACAAACAGTCTATAGCGGCTTACCCGACCGCCGAGGCGCACACATTCTTAGGATGGACTTATAGCTTCATGGGATTGCTCGACGAGGCGATCGCCGAATGCCTGGTGGCTATCGAGGTCGACCCGGATTTCGGGAACCCTTATAACGACATCGGCGCCTACCTGATAGAGAAAGGCGACGCGGGCGGGGCGATCGATTGGCTTGTGCGGGCGCAGAAGGCCGCGCGTTACGAATCTTACTTTTACCCGCACTTCAACCTGGGGCGCGTTTACGAGGCGAAGGGCCGCCTGTTCGATGCGCTGCGCGAGTACAAGGCTGCGATCGATCTTAACCCCGGTTACGCGCTCGCCGTGCGCGCCTTCAGAAAATTGCAGAGCAAGCTCAACTAATAATATTAAAGTGGGGAGAACCGATAAATGGACGGTATAAATCCGAGGGGCGGGTGGATAGAAGTGATCACCGGCGGGATGTTCAGCGGCAAGAGCGAAGAGCTGATCCGCCGAATACGGCGCGCGGAGATAGCGCGCCAGCGCACGCAATTATTCAAACCTGGTATAGACACTCGCTTCGACGGCAAACGGATCATCTCGCGCGATAACCGCGGCCTTGACGCCATAGCCGTCGCCAACCCGGCCGAGCTTCGCGCCAACCTTGTCTTCGGCGTAAAGGTCATAGGCATAGACGAGGTGCAGTTCTTCGACTCAAGCATAGTCGAAATCTGCATGGAGATGGCCGACGCGGGCCTCAGAGTCGTCGTCGCGGGACTGGACCAGGACTACCTGCGCCGCCCCTTCGGCCCCATGCCGCAGTTGCTCGCCGTGGCCGAGTACGTCTCGAAGATGCATGCCGTGTGCGTCCGCTGCGGCAGCCCCGCTCACTACACCCAGCGCGTCTCGGGCGGCAACTCGCAGATAGAGATCGGCGACATAAGCTACGAAGCCCGCTGCCGCATGTGTTACGAGCCTTACCGCGCGACCGGCGAGCCTGCCGCCACGGCCCTTGAAACAGTGCTGAGTGCTGAGTCCTGAGTGCTGAGTAATAGTTCTCACTCAGCACTCAGGACTCAGCACTCAGGACTCTATTCATGGACGTATTCGAGCTGACCAGGCAGTTGATTGCCATCCCTTCGATCAGCGGCGATGAAAAGCGCGTCGCGGATTTCCTGGCCGATTGCCTGAGCGCCGCCCGTTTTCAAGTCGAGTTACAGGACGCCGCCGGACGGCCCAACGTGTACGCCTACAGGGGCGACCCTCAAGTAGTGCTCTCGACGCACACCGACACGGTCCCGCCTTACGTCGAGCTTAGGGAAGACGACGAGTTTATCTATGGCCGCGGCGCGTGCGACGCCAAGGGGATCATCGCCGCAATGGTCAAAGCCTGCGAGACTCTCGCCGAGGCGGGCGAAACCGATTTCGGATTGCTCCTGGTCGTGGGCGAAGAGGCGGGGAGCCCCGGCGCTCGGGAGGCGAACCGTATCGCTAACCGGTCGCGCTACCTGATAAACGGCGAGCCCACGGAGTCGAAGCTCGCGCTCGGCTCAAAAGGGGCTCTCAGAGCCGTTTTCAAGGCGACGGGTCGCGCCGCGCACTCGGCCTACCCCGAGATGGGCGAGTCGGCTACGGACAAGCTGCTCGATGTGTTAAACGATCTGCGCGCCGTGGAGCTTCCTGAGTCATCGACGCTCGGAGCAACCACGATGAACATAGGCGTCATCAAAGCCGGCGTCGCGGCCAACGTCATACCGGCAGAAGCGGAGGCGGAGCTTATGTTTCGCGTAGTGACGGACGCCGACTCTTTGAAGCACTTGATAGAGCGCGCGGCGCGCGGCCGTGTCGAAGTCGACTACACGTTCTCTTGCGACCCGGTATTCACCGAACGGCTGGATGGGTTCGAGACGACGGTCGTGGCCTTCACTACAGACATACCGCTGCTCACGAACTGGGGGAGGCCCTTGCTGTTCGGGCCTGGATCGATACTTGACGCGCACACCGAGCATGAGAAAATCTCAAAGCAGGAGCTTGCGCGAGCAGTAGACGCTTACGCTGAAATGATCTCAAATTTGAAATCTGATATTTCAAATCTCGGGGAGGGGGCCTGATGCAGAAGAAGATTTCAGTCGGGGTGCTGGGCGCGACGGGGGCCGTCGGCCAAAAGTTTATCAAGCTGCTTGAGAACCATCCCTGGTTCGAGCTGACCGAGCTTGCGGCGTCCGACCGCTCGGCGGGGAAGGCTTACAAAGAGGCGACCATCTGGCGACAGTACACGCCAATACCGGAGAAGATAAAAGAGAGAGTGATTAAGCCATGCGAGCCCGGTCTTGATTGCCGCGTCGTCTTCTCCGGCCTCGACTCGTCGGTCGCGGGCGAGGTCGAAGAGAATTTCGCGCGCGCGGGCTACACAGTCTTGAGCAACTCGAAGAACCACAGGATGGACGCGGACGTGCCGCTGCTGGTGCCGGAGGTCAACGCCGACCACCTCGACCTGATAAAGGTCCAGCGCGAGCGGCGCGACTGGAAGGGCGCGATCGTGACCAATCCGAACTGCTCCACGATAGGGCTGGTGATGGCGCTCGCTCCTATTCACAGGGCTTTCACCGTCACCCGCGTGATCGTGACGACGATGCAGGCGCTTTCGGGCGCGGGCTATCCGGGTCAGTCTGCCATAGACATGCTCGGCAACGTCATCCCCTTCATTAGCAGCGAAGAGGACAAGGTCGAAACCGAGCCGCTCAAGATCATGGGCGCGTTCGACGGGAGCGGGATTCGCTTCGCCGAGATGAAGATCAGCGCGCACACCAACCGAGTCTTTGTCGAAGACGGCCACATGGAATGCGTCTCGGTCGAGACGGAAAAGAAGCCCGCGCCCGAAGAAGTGGCGCACGTGCTCGAAAGTTTCACCGCGCTCCCACAGGAGCTGAAGCTCCCATCTGCGCCCGCGCGCCCAGTCATAGTGACTTGGGACCGTGACCGGCCTCAGCCGCGCTTCGACCGCGACGCAGGCTTTGGCATGAGCGCCGTCGTAGGCCGCATACGCCCCTGCCCGGTCTTCGACACCCGCTTCGTCGTCCTCTCGCACAACACGGTGCGCGGCGCGGCAGGCGCGGCCATCCTCAACGCCGAGATAATGAAAGCCAGAGGGGAATTAGATCAGTAGCCAGTAGCCAGTAGTCAGTAGTCAGTAGTTGCCGGTAGCGACTACTGCTGCTACTGGCTACTGGCTACTGGCTACTGACAATATGATCGTCATGAAATTCGGCGGCACCTCGGTCGAGGACGCCGCCTCGATAGAGCGCGTGGCCGAGATAATAAAGGCCAGACAACAACTCCGGCCCGCCGTCGTCGTGTCGGCGATGGGCAAGACCACGAGCCGGTTGTTACAGGCCGCCGAAGCTTCAGCCGCGGGCGATAACCGGACGAACCTCGCCATAGTCGCGGACCTCAAGACGAGGCACACGAGCGAGGCGCGGCGGCTCGTGAAAAACGGCGCGAGCGAAGTCTTCCCGCTCATCGAAAAATACTTCGAAGAGTTAAAGAAGCTGTTGGAGGGTCTCGCGATACTCGGGGAAGTCCCGCCTCGCGGGCTTGATAAGATCCTCTCTTACGGCGAGCTGCTTTCGTCCGCGATAGTCGCTGGCGCGCTCGGCGAGCGCGGCATTCCGGCGCGGCTGCTCGATTCGCGCGAGTTCATCAAGACCGATGACCGCTACGGCCAGGCGTCGCCGATACTGGAGATCACAAACCAGAAGACCAGAGACGCGATCGCGCCCGTCGTCGACGGCGGCGAAGTGCCCGTCATACAGGGCTTCATCGGCTCGACCCGCAAAGGCGCGACGACGACGCTCGGCTTCGAAGGCTCGGACTACACGGCGACGCTCGTGGGCGCGGCGATCGACGCCGACGACATACAGATTTGGAAGGACGTTTCGGGGTTGATGACCGCAGACCCCGCGGTCTTTTCGGGCGCGCGCACGGTGAAGCTCTGCACTTTCACCGAAGCCGCCGAGCTCACCTATTTCGGCGCGAAGGTGCTTCACCCGAAAGCCATACACCCGGCCGCGCGCAAAAACATCCCGGTCCACATCTACAACTCTAAGCGGCCGGCCGCGACCGGCACGGCGATCAGCGCCGATCGAGCGCCGTGCGCCAATCTGATTAAATCGATCGCCTACAAACGGCCCGTGACCGTGATCCGCGCGGCGGCCAACGCTTCGCCTGAAGATTTTTTGAAGGCGCTGCTCGACAGACTTGCTCGGCATCGCGCGCAGCCGCTCATAACCGCGGCCGCGGCTTCCAGCGCCGCCGTCGTCATCGACTCGCACGCGCTGAAAGAAGGCGACGAGCGAGACTTAATCGAAGATCTTTCGGCGCTCGGCCGCGCTGATGTGGAAGGCAACAAAGCCCTGGTGACGCTGGTCGGCGAAGAGCTTCGCGCCGCGCCGTCCGTGGGCAGCCGCATATTCAACGCCATTGACGAGACAGCGCCGGCCTTCGTGCTGCACGGGTCGTCGCCGATCGCTATGAGCTTCATCGTAGGCTACGACGACGTTGAAGATGTTATAGCCCGCCTCCACACGGTATTCTTCGGCCAGGTTGATCCAGAGGTGTTCGAATAAGTTTCCCTGTTGGCCCTTCGAGGACTGTTCGCGTATCATAAAAACTGACTTTCGTATGAATCCGTTCGGAGGCTATCAAGCTTGAAGTTTTTTTGCGCACTTTTACTCCTTGTTCTTATTGCGCCGCTAACGGGTGAGGCCGGCGCGGTTGATGCTAAGAATTCCTGGCGCGGTATCACGCCGTTGCGGTCGTCGGCCGACGACGTGTCGCGCGTGCTGGGCGTCGAGCCCGGACCCGACGAAGGGACTTTGATCGGGCCGATCAAGGTCGACGGTGGCGAAGTGACTTTCACTTATCTGACCAACAGCCTGGCGAAGATCTATCGCGCGCCGAAATCTATGGTCGGGAAAGTCTTCACCATATATTTCAAGCCGAGCCAGCCGGTTCCGCGCTCTGAAATAAAGCTCTCCCGAAGCTTCAAGCAGTGCAATGAAGAGTACCAAAAAGCTTACTAGAAGCTATCTCAAAAATAGGCTCTGAGTAAAATCAGGATGCAACCGAGATGAACGAAGCCCAAATAGTTGTCATCGTGATATTCATAACGGACCAAAATCCGACGGTAGTTTTGCAGCCATGCAAACAACCTCT
>DATFGQ010000034.1:0-102755 GCA_035249305.1 Blastocatellia bacterium
CAGACCTTCAGGCTCTGCGTTACAACCGTCTTATTCGTGCTTGCGCTCGTGGGCGTGGCCTTCCTCCAAGCCTACTCCGACCTCGACACCGAGAAATGGCCGCTCGCAGTCTACACGGAGAAATGGTCGCTTGTGGTCTACATAGTTTTCCTGGGCCTGGCCTATCTCATTTACTGGCGAGCCAGGCGTAATGAACTTCACACGAAGTATCTCGATTATCGCGCGCTGGCCGAGGGGCTGCGCGTGCAGTTCTTCTGGAGGCTCGCCGGGTTGAAGGACTCTGTCGCCGATCACTACCTGCGAAGGCAGCGCAGCGAGCTGGACTGGATCAGGAAGGCGATACGCGTCTGGACGCTTTTGATAGAGCTCAAGGAAAAGCCGCGCGGCGGGACCGCAAGCGGCTCCGAACCGTTGCGGCTCGTGCTGGGCCAGTGGGTCGAAGCCGAGCGCGGTTACTTCGAGCAGCGTCTGAAGAGTAACGAAAGATACCTCAAGTGGCTGAAGCTCGGAGTCTATGTGTTGTTTGTCGTCTCGCTGTTGCTGAGTTTCATCCAACTGGCTGTGGCGCGCTCGAACCCGCTGATCTTTTCGATGGGGATGCTGCTGGTCGTAGCGGGCTTGATGGCCGCCTACGGCGAGCGGCGCGCGCTGGCCGAGCAGATAAAACAGTACGCGCAGATGGGGACCATATTCGCGCTGGCGGGGCAGGGGCTCAACGCCCTGCTTGACGCGGGCGAGCACGAGCAGGCCCTGGACCTCATAGTAGAGCTCGGCAAAGAGGCGCTGCGCGAAAACGGCGACTGGGTGCTGCTGCACCGCGAGCGGGACGTAGAGGTCCCCAACCTTTAGCAGGCCACTACGCGACCCTGAGAGTTGCACCTTCCAGGGCAAAGAGTTAAACTCCGCCATCAATCGCTACACCAAGACTGCGAGCAGGAGAAAGGGTCTTCCGATGGCCGCTGAGACAGAAGCAGCACGCCCGACCGGGCGCGATTTCGTCGAGCTTCATGAAGACGTGTCCGACTCGCCGCTGTGGAACCGCGACCTCGCGCCCACGTCGATTCGGGAGCGCACGTGGACGACATACAACTTTGCGGCGCTCTGGGTCAGCATGGCGCATTGCATACCGACCTACATGCTAGCCTCGGGCCTGATCAGCGCGGGGATGAACTGGTGGCAAGCGCTCTTGACCATACTTCTGGGCAACGTAATAGTGTTGATCCCTATTCTGCTCAATTCGCATGCCGGCACAAAGTATGGCATTCCATTTCCCGTCTTCGCCCGCGCCAGCTATGGCACTATCGGGTCGAATCTGCCCGCGTTGATGAGGGCGATAGTCGCTTGCGGGTGGTTCGGCATACAGGCATGGATCGGCGGGCAGGCCGTCCACATACTGCTCAGGTCGTTCATACCGAGCTGGCCAGGGCTGTTAGGCGGGCCGATCACCTGGCCCGGCTTCATAGCGGGTTACACGCCGACCGAGTACATCTCGTTCCTGCTCTTCTGGGCCTTGAACATCTATATAGTCTATCGCGGCATGGATCTGTTAAGGCGCGTGGAGAATTGGGCCGCGCCCTTCGTGTTAGTCATGGCGTTGATACTGATGGCCTGGGCAATATGGAAAGCCGACGGGCTCGGGGTGATTATGGAATCTGAAGGGAAGTTCAACAGCCTTTCGGAATTCCTGCCGGTCTTCATACCCTCGCTGACGGCGATGATAGGTTACTGGGCGACCCTCAGCCTGAACATGCCGGACTTTACTCGCTTCGGCCGAAGCCAGCGCGAGCAGATGTTCGGCCAGGTCGTGGCGCTGCCGACGACCATGACGGTCTTCGCCGCGATGGGCGTGATTATAACCTCTGCGTCGGCGATAATCTTCGGCCGTATCATCTGGGACCCTGTCATACTCATAGGCGAGTTCAAGCAACCCGTCGTAGTCATTATATCGATGTTCACGGTAGTGGTCGCCACGCTGTCGGTCAACATCGCCGCGAATGTCGTCTCTCCGGCAAACGATTTTGCTAACGCTTTCCCTCGCCGAATCAATTTTGCGCTGGGCGCGCTGCTGACGGGCATCATAGGGATTCTGATGCAGCCCTGGCGGCTGCTGGCCGACCCGTCGGGCTACATCTACGTCTGGCTGTTAGGCTACTCCGGCGGGCTGGGGTCGATAGCCGGCGTTTTGATAGCCGATTACTGGATCGTGAGGCGCGGGCACCTGGAGATCGCCGACCTGTTCAAGACACGCGGCATCTACAGCTACATGAAAGGCTGGAACTGGAGAGCTGTCATAGCCACCTTGCTCGGTTGCGCCCTGGCCTGGGGCGGCTTTGTGATACCGGTTCTCAAACCGCTGTATGATTACGCCTGGTTTGTCGGACTGCTGGCGTCAGGGTTAGTATATGTGGCTTTAATGAGCATCGCGCCCGCGAAGAAAGCCGAACAGCCTTTGAATGCAGGTCAGGCATCGGACTGATTTGTCGACCGGGCAGCGGGCATCGGGACAGTTACCGCAAATGACAGACTCTGATGGGAATAATTCGAAGGGCCCGCCGAATGTGAGCCCGGAGGTCTTCATGGATTTTTTGCGGGTTCTCTCACCGGACCCGGAGGAAGCGGGCCGCCGTTATACGAATCTCCAGAGGAGGCTCATAGGCTTCTTCACCCTGAAAGGGCTTTCCGACCCCGTGAACGCCGCCGACGAGACCATAGATCGCGCCGCGGTGAAGATTTACGCCGGCGCGGTCGTGCCCGACGTGGAGAAGTACTGCCTGGGCATCGCCCGCAACATCGCCAAGGAGAGGTCGCGCCTGATCGTGCGCGAGACCCGAGCTTTCCACAAGTTCGTCGAAGACCTCGGCAACTCTTCGGCCGAGCAGGTCGAGAGGATATACAACATATTAAAGCCCTGCTTCGAGCAGCTTGCCGCCGACGAGCGGCAACTGCTGCTGGCTTACTGCCATGAGATACGGGGCCGCGCGCGCGCCGAACACCGCCGCAAGCTTGCCGAGGCGATGAAGATGACCCTGCTGGCGCTCAGGGTCCGGGTGACGCGGCTGCGCAACAGCTTGACCGACTGCGTTCGCAAACGCTCGAACGCGGTTTGAGATCGCCATTTTTTTATGTAACAAACCCGACATTAGGGGCATCTCTATTATAAGGGCGTCTGTGGAAACGGTTTTTGGCGGCTCTTGAATGTCCTGGTTGCGATAAATAAATGACTGACGAAGAGATAATAGCTTACCTGCTTGAAGAACTGCCCGAGGAGGACCTGGAGCGGTTCGAGGACGAGTGTTTCGCCCAGCAGAGCTGGCCGGATCAGATCGGGCTGGTTGAAGAGGATTTGATAGACGCCTACTTGCGCAACGAGCTCTCGGCAGAAAGGCGGCGGCGCTTCGAAACAAACTACCTGACCACGGAAGCCAGGCAAGAGCGCGTCGTTATGGCGGCCGCGCTCTTGCGACATGTGGACGAGCACAACGCCGCGCCCAAGGACGCCGACGCGCCTGAGCCGACGCCGACGTGGGCCGAGCGCTTCCGCGCCTTCTGGGCCAGCCCCACCTTCCGCGTAGCCACTTCGGTCGCCGTTGTAGCTTTTATAGCTGCCGTCGTGTGGCTCCTCATTTTACCCCCGCCGTCGCCCGGAACCCCGGTCGCTCTCACTCTGTCAATCACAAACGTCAACCGCGCCGAAGGGGCCGACGCCAGTAAAATAAAACTCCCGCCCGACGCAGGCGCGCTGGAAGTCACATTAACGCTGCCCCAGCCTTCGCCCCAGGCCGCGCGCTACCGCGTCGTTCTAGAAGATAATAACGGGAATAGTATGCCGGTGGAGGTCAAAGCGGCGGACGCCCAGGCGGTGCTTGCGGTGATCCCGGCCGACCGTCTCGCCCGCGGGCCGTATGCTTTAAAACTCTTCGCCGTGAGGGCCGACGGCTCCGAGCAACGCGTCAGCGGCAGCTACCTCTTCACGGTCGAGTAGCTATCTGCTCTCCGCCGGCGTCAGCACTCTGCGGCGGCTATACCAGAAGGCGACGCCCATCATCAATATCAATGCCGCGCCGATCATTATCTTCCACCCCAGTCCTGACGAGGCGGGCTTGATGACCTGGCGGTACTCGCCCTGCAACGTAAAGCCCGCCCAGTAGTAAGGCTCCTGCCACTCGGGCCTTTGCCGTATGCTGTTCTGCGCCGCGCGCAAAGCGTCGGCCGGGGTCATCTCCTTTTGCAGCATGTTGGTGTAAAACTGCCGCATCAGCTCGGCCGTCGCCTCGTCGTCGACCTTCCACAGGCTGGCGACTACGCTCGACGCGCCCGCGTACATAAAGCCTCGCGTGAGGCCGAGCAACCCTTCGCCGCGCACGTCTTTGCCGAGCGCCGTCTGGCACGCGCTCAAGACCACAAGGTCGACGGGCGCTCGCAAACCATAGATGTCTTCGAGCCCTACGAAGCCGTTCTGCGCCTGCCCTTCGCGGTTGACCGTCGACAGCACCAGGCCGGAATTCTCGGGCCGGCGCGGGTCGAGCAACCCATGCGTGGCGAAATGGAGGATCGCGTAATCGGTCAGGTCTGTGCTGAGCAACTGCTCGCGCGAGGCGGTGAAGCCCGAGGCCATGAAACTCTCGCCGCTCGAAGCCGCCTTGCTCAGGTTGGCTAACTCTTGTTTGGCGTAAAAGAGCGGCTTGATGACCGATGGGTCGAAAGAGTCTTTGTTAAGCTCTATGTCGCGCAGAGCATGTTGCAAAGGCGAAGCCTCCATCGCAAGCAGGCCGTCCGACTGCTCGCCAGATGCTTTGCGCTGCGCGTAGTTCGTCTCAAAGATGGGGTCGCCGAAAGCCGCCAGGACCTTTGCGGGCTGCCGCCGCGCCGCCTCTTTGCGCAACTCCCCGAGGATGGTGGCCGAAGGCGAGGTGACGATCTCGTAATTGGCGACCATAGGCTCGCTTGCCGCCCCCGGCGTCGGCAGGACTTGAAAGGGGATGTAGTGGAGCGTGGCGTCGCCTACGACTATGATGCGACGTTTGGTCAATTCCTGGGCGACGGGCGACAGAACCTTCCTGGCGAACTCCTCGATGGCCGCGGTCAGCTCTTTGGCGGTGTCGGGTGAGGGCGGGGCGGCCAACAGCTTATAGGCTCTCTGCGCCGCCTCGTTGATCTCGGCGCGCGCGGGCAATTCATAGCTCTTGATGTGGTCGCGCGTCACGGCCCAGACGTAGCTCTTGTCCGAGCCGAGGCTGTACTCTAAAAGCAAAGTCTGGTCGTCGGCGATGACTTGCTCCTGGATCTGTTGCAGGCCCCAGCCGGCGGGCCTGGTCATCCGCTCGTAAGACGGGTAGCGCGCCCGTATAGTCTCGCTGACCTCTTTGTACTGCGACTGCAACTCGGCCATCCGTGCGTCTAACCGGGCCAGCTCTTCCGGCGTGTACGACCTGCCGAGCAGCGCCACTTTAAAATCTTCCTTGACCTTGAGCTCTTGCCTGAGCGACTTTTCACGCTCGGCAAGCTCCGGGTCCAGACCTTCGATGAGGCTGGTCTGCGTGGCTCGCAACAGCTCGGCCAGAGAACGCGCCCGCGCGACTTCGCTGGTCTCGAAAGCGCGCACGACTAAACCCTGCTCGGAGCCCTTCGCCGATCGACGCATCAGGCAGTCCACGTATTTCTCGTAACGGTCGTAGACGGTGGCCGAGAAGGCCGCCATCAGGTCGCTGCTCGTCGAAGCGCGGCGAATCTCTTCGGTGACCTCTATTGACTCGCGCAGATAACCTTCCGCCAGGTCGAGATTATTCTGCTTCAGCTCTAAGCCGCCTAGCGCGTAAAGCGCGGCCGACTGGTTGATCTGGTCGGAGAGGGTGCGGAAAGTCTTCAGCGCGTCCTGGTAATACGCCCTTGCCTGCTCGACCTTCCCTTGCTGCTGGTACACCTGCCCCACCAGGGCGCGCGTGCGCGCTACTTCCATAGGGCATGAGAGGCGCGTGTACAACTCAATGGCGACCTCGAAATGGCGTAGGGCTTCGGCCTCGTTGCTGATCGCATTGAAGGTCCGTCCCAGGTAATCGTTGCAGAGCGCCGCGGTCTTGACCGCCTTGATGGGCTCGGATTCTGCGAGCGCCTGCTGCAAATAGGTCTGGGCTTCCGCGTAGTTGCCTAAGGAGTAGTGGCACATCCCTATGTTGAGAACCGCCCCGACTACGCCGTACCGGCTCTCGGCCCGGCGGTAGTCTTCCATCCCTTCAAAGAATTTGGCGAGTGCGATCTCGGGCATGCCGGTTTGCATAAAGGCATAAGCCAGGCCCATGTGAATCTGTCCCATCTTGTAGGGCTCGGCCTCCCCGTCGATGAGGTTCTGCGCTTGCGAGAGAAAATCAAAGACCTGTTGCCAGGCCCCCTTGCGGTACTCAATAAACCCCAGGATGATCAGCGAATCGGCCTGCCCGATGGCAAAATCAAGCTCGCGCCAGATACTCAAAGCCGTCTGGTGGCTTCGCGTCGATTCGGGCAGATTATCATTGGCCAGTTGGTAATTACCTAAAACCGCATACGCCTCTGCGATACCCCACTTGTCGTCGATCGACCGCCACAGCTCCAGGGCCTCCTGCGCCGTCGCGGCCGCTAAAGCATGATTGCCGTAGTTCTGGCAATCGCTGAGCGTCAGTAAAGCCCGAGCCTTGCCCGCGACGTAGCCTTGCTGTTCGCTCAACGCCTTAGCTTGTTGGATGAAGGTCTGCACTTCGTCGCACTTGCTCAATCGCTGGTAGACCGACGCTAACCCGTTCAGGCTGTCGACCTGTATTACCGGGTCGGGCGTCTGATTGAGTATGGCCAGCGCTTCCTGGTAAGTGGCTATAGCATCCTGTGACTGGTTCAACCTCAGTTGAAGGCGGCCCGCGCGATTAAGGAAGCGGGCCGCCTGCAACGATTCGCCGGCATCGCGCGCCTGGCGGGCGGCGGCCAGAAGCGTCGCCAAAGAGCGCTCTCTTTCTTCCCTCGTCGTCACGCGCTCGTCGTTTTCGCGATTCAGAACATCTTCGTCCTGCGCCCGCGGAGCCGCGGCAGGTAACAACAGGCAGAGCGTCAACAGCAGTATGAGGCGTCGCTTAATCATATGGCCTTAATCCTCAGTGACTCCCTTTAGAGCCTCTTCGGTTGCCGCGAAAAGCGGCAGGTTTCTCTTTGTCTTGCCATTCACCTGTCGCTCTTCGTCTTTCGGGAAGTTCTTGAGCGAAGGACAGGCGCAATCCGCCCCTTGTCCCGGGTCTATTTTCAGTTGAGGAAACACTCTGTCTGTTTTGGCCTGCGGGGCGAATACAAACTCCTGGCTGGCCTCCTTGAAAACATCTGATCTGCCCTTAGGATCTACGAGGGGTAGGCGCTCGGTGTTGTCCAGGTAGGCTGTCAGGAAACTGAACCAGGAGTCTGTGCCTAAGTCCTCGGTGAACTTGTATTTCTCGTATCGTTGCAAAACACCTTCCTGCACCTCCCCATCTTTTTTGGCTTCCGCCTCCTTGTCATCAGCCTTGCCGGGTGTAGTCTCAATCGGCTTTGACCAGGGGAAATAGATCGACAGGCCGTGAGAATACTGGAACTCCCATCCGAAGTTTTCCGAATGTATTATGAGCGATTTAAACCGCTCATACATCTCATCGTCCGTTGATTCCTTTTTTATATCGTCGTCCGTTAATTCCTTTTTCTTGGCCGGCTTCAGCTTGTCCATCACTTTGGCGCAAGCCCCGTGGATGTCTCCCAACTCGTACTCCGGGTTGACCTTCGGGTCGCACCTTTCGCTCAGAAGCTGGCAAAAATCAAAGAGGTCTGTGTAACTCTCCGCCCAGTAGCTTTGCGACTCCAGGTGGGCCAACTGAACCAGGTCTCTTATACGTTTCCCGCGCGGCGTAGGCTGTGAGCCGTCCTTGGGGCGAGATTGCAATATCCCTTCCCTGAGAATAACCACCAGATTCTTGATCAAGGTGGTGAGGCCCTCGGGGCCATCATATTTTTCCTCATCGAGGCTACACAGGGTCAGGTCATGAGAGTAGCCCGCATCGGAACCGTCTCTGGTGCTGAATAAGGTCCTGAAGTAGAGAGACTCGATCAACCGCAAGATCTTCGGATCGCTCTGTTCCCCGCCCCTTTTCCTCACCCCTGGCTTCGCGGGTTTTTCATCATCTGCGAAGGTAAAGCTCCTTTTCAGTATCTGGCGATAGTGCCAATCGCCGGCGAACGACGGACCTTGGGACGCCATCATGAAATTAGCTGAGCCTTTCAGCTCGTAGGCAACTTCAATGCCGCTCATCGAGCAGCTATGCAGGCCCACCAGCTCTAAAGCGCCCCCCCCTTTCTGCTCTTTCACCTTGTCAGCAAAATCATGCAGGATCACCCCGAGCTCATTAAGCGTGATGGCGCTGATGGGATTGTCATCGGGCAAAAAGGTATCGTTGCCGACTATCATGCCGTGTCCGACGAGAAACAGAATGTAACGTCTTGCCGTGTGCTGCTCGCGACAGAAGGTAAGAAAGGACTTCAGCGCCTCCTCGGCTTCCAATTCTCTTTCGCCTAGTAACATCTGGCGAAGCAGCTTCTCTGTCTCTGCGTCGCCAGGCAAATCAATCATGTCAGCCGTGACGATGTCATCTCTCAGGGTGCGGACGAACGAATCTCTCCCGTCGCCTATCTCAGACTCGGGCTTCGTTTCGGTTCTTTTCCGCGCCGCCGCCTTCCGCTCCTTTATCCGCTCCTTCTTCCGCTTCTGGTTGACATCGTAAATTCTCGTCGGCACCCCCGGCGCATTTGAGTCGAAGTAGACGAGGACATCGGTACTTTTCTGAAAGCCGGCATCTTTGATGTGTTTGAGCTGATGAACCACATAGGGGGCAAGCGGGTTGTCGCCTGCGAAAAAGAACATAATCGTCCATTCTTTCGTTACGGCCATGTTCAGTCACTCTCCTTTTCTGTAAGGATGCGGTTAGAGTCAAAAAACCGTTTCAGCGGGGGGCCGGACCAACCCCCCGAGAAACTCAACATTCACTCTTAATGTCTCGCGGCAACGATTTGTTTCGGATAGGTAGATGACAGTTCCGCCCCGCTTCGGCAAAACGAGTCAAGCTCATCCGTTCTCACCGGCCATTCAAGAGGCTGCGAAGGTCACAGGGCCGCGGCGGCTCGCCGCCTTAGTACGCGTTGCTTGCTGACGTGAGATACTTCCCGTTGGCCGCCAAGGATACTAATCCGAGGGAGCGTTTGTTGCAAGCAGTTCGACGATAATCTAATAATACTTACCGCACTCGACAACGGGCGCTTGTTTACGACCGCGCGGACGTGGTAGATAGCCGGTTGGCCGTTGAAGCATTGCGGGCTAAAGTATATTCTATGCAGGGTCAGTTCATTATATAAGACGGGTGATTCAGTTGTTGAAATCGAGAGTAAAAATGAATGCGCGCGTGGCTGTGTTGATTGCGGCCGCTTTCGCGAGCTGGGTCGCGGCGGCCCCCGCGCTCGCGCAAGAGGGCTCGAAGCCTCAAGCGGCGCCGCCGCGGTTGATTTCGGATCTGAAGAGCAAGAAGGCCGACACGCGCCGCGCGGCCGCAACCCAGCTCGGGCAGATTCGAGCGCGCGAATCGGTCCGCCCGCTGATCGCCGCGCTGGCGGACGCCGACGTAACGGTGCGCGAAGCGGCGGCCTTCGCCCTTGGGCAGATAGCCGACGCCACGGCCTCGCTCCCCCTGACGCGCGCGCTGGCCGATAAGGACACGGAGGTGCGCGCGTCGGCGGCCTTCGCCTTAGGCATGATCGGCGAGCGCAAATCGCTCCAGGCGCTTTCGGACGCTCTGGCCGACGAAGAGCCGGCCGTGCGCGCGGCGGCGGCCACTGCGCTCGGGCTGATGCAAGACCCCCAGGCCGTGGACGAGCTGGTGGCGATGCTCAACGACCCGTCTTTCGACGTGAGGTATGACGCCGTCTGGGCGCTCGGTTACATAGGCGAGCCCGACGCGGTCGAACCGCTGAACACAGCGCTGTTGAACTTAAGCTCGCTTCAGGTGAGCGACACGTTGCGCGAAGCATTTCGTCAGAACGCCCAGAACGCGCTCGAAAGTTTGAGGACGACCGAATACGTCGAGCGCACGCGCCAGCGCATAGTCGAGCCGCCCGACCGCCCGAATGAGCCTAAGACGTACTCGATGGCGATCACCCCCGCGACGATTCAGGAATCGGTCCAGCCTGCCCCGACCGAGCGGGCGGACCGCGCGAAGGTCCAGGGCGCGGTCACCCTCAAAGTTCTTGTGGGGGCCGACGGGCGGGCGGTCCGGGCTTACGTTACGCGCCGCCTGGGCCACGGGCTCGACCACAGGGCCGCAGAAGCTATCTTGCAGTATCGATTCATCCCGGCCAAGCAGGGCGGACTGCCGCAGACGACATGGATGAATATCGATGTGAAGTTTTAGTAGTCAGTAGCCAGTAGCTTAGATTCTACTGGCTACTGACCACTGAGGATTGGAGTAGAAATCATGCCAAGGACAGTGAAGTGCGGATTGATCCAGGCGTCGAACGCCTGTTCGATCGACGAGCCTATCGAGAAGATCAAGCAGGCCAACATAGAGAAGAATATTCGATTCATCGAAGAGGCGGCCCGGCAGGGCGTCCAGATCATCTGCATGCAGGAGGTCTTCACCACGCCTTACTTCTGCGCGGAGCAGGACAAGCGGTGGTACGAGGCCGTCGAGCCGATACCCGACGGCCCGACCGTGCGCCTGATGCAAGAGGTCGCGCGCCAGCACGGGATGGTCATCATCGTGCCCATCTACGAAGAAGAGATCACGGGCGTCTATTACAACACGGCCGCCGTCATCGACGCCGACGGCAAATACCTCGGCAAGTACCGCAAGAACCACATACCGCACACTGCGCCGGGCTTCTGGGAGAAGTTCTACTTCAAGCCGGGGAACCTCGGCTACCCCGCCTTCGACACGGCCTTCGCGCGCATAGGCGTCTACATCTGCTACGACCGCCACTTCCCGGAAGGCGCGCGCGCTCTCGGGCTGGCCGGCGCAGAGATAGTCTTCAACCCTTCGGCGACGGTGGCGGGGCTGAGCGAATACCTCTGGGAGCTTGAGCAGCCCGCGCACGCCGTAGCCAACGGGTATTTCGTCGGCGCGATAAACCGCGTGGGCCACGAACAGCCGTGGGACATAGGCGAGTTTTACGGGAAGAGTTATTTCTGCAACCCGCGCGGCAAGATCATCTCTCAGGCGTCGCGCGACTCGGACGAGCTGGTCGTGGCCGACCTCGACCTGGAGCAGATACGCGAGGTGCGCAACGTCTGGCAATTCTTCCGCGACCGCAGGCCCGAAACTTACGAACCGCTTGTAAAGGAATAGTGCTGAGTGCTGAGTCCTGAGTAATCGTCTTTCACTCAGGACTCAGCACTCAGCACTCAGCACTTTTTGAGGGACGCTTATGCTCGAATTCGCAATCACGTTTAAGCCCGACATGCCGCACGAGCGGATCGTATCGCTCGCCCGCCAGGCCGAGGGCGCGGGGTTCACTTACAGTTGGATATTCGATTCGCACGTCTTGTGGCAGGAGCCCTACCCGCTGATGACGCTCATCGCCGTAAACACCGAGCGCATGCGGCTGGGCACTTGCGTGACTAACCCGGCCGTGCGCGACGCGACGGTGACGGCGAGCCTGCTTGCGACGTTGAACCGCATATCCGGCGGGCGTATGGACCTAGGCATAGGCCGTGGCGACAGCTCGCGCCGCGTCATGGGCAAGAAGCCTACTACGCTTGAGCGGTTAGAAGAGACTGTCAGCGTCATTCGCGACCTGAACGCGGGCAAGAAGCTCGAATACGAAGGGCGCGAGATACAGATGCCGTGGGCTACGGGCGAAGTCCCGCCGGTCTGGGTCGCGGGCTACGGGCCGAAGGCGCTGCGCTGCGCCGGCCGCATAGGCGACGGCGTGATACTACAGTTCGCCGACCCGCACCTGATCAAGTGGTGTCTGGGGTTCGTGCGCGAGGGGGCCGAAGAGGCGGGCCGCGACTTCTCGAAGATTCGCGTGATGAGCGCCGCGCCGGTCTGGGTCTCGGACGACCTGGCTAAGGCGCGCGACCATGTGCGCTGGTTCCCCGCGCTAGTCTCCAACCACGTCGTAGACCTTGTGTCTCGTTACAAGCCTGAAGAGCTGCCTGAAGAGCTGACCAGTTTTATACGCGACCGCAAGGGCTACAACTATCTGCACCACGCCGAGGTGGGAAGCTCGAACGCGGAGTTCGTGACCGACGACATAGTCGACCGCTTCGCGATAGTCGGGCCGGCGTCAGAGCACGTGCGAAGGCTCAGCGAGCTGGCCGACGTGGGAGTGACGCAATTCAACATCTACCTGATGAGCGGGGACGAAGAGGATACTGTCGAGCAATATGGCCGCGACGTGTTGCCGGCGCTCAATCTCGGGTGAATGTTCTACTAGTGTATTAGAAAAGTGAGTAAAAGCCCTGAAAGGGCTTCATTCAATAGCCCGGCGCAACGCGCCGGGTGACGCGTCATACGAGACGAAGCCCTGAAAGGGCGCGATAAGAGTATCGCCCTTTCAGGGCTTCTCATTATTAACAACTCGGTTCCAGGGGCGTTGCCCCTGGCTATTAAATTTCGCCTCTTCGAGGCTTCTTATAGAATCGCCGCCCCTCCGGAGCTTGCCTTTGCAGACTTTTCAGTGACCCTCTAACAACGCAGCTCCTCGTCGGCGGAGATGGTCGTAGAGTACTTCTCCTGTTTGAACGGCTTGAACCCGCGCTTGAGGTAATTAGGCATCGCCGCCGGATCGTCGAGCGTGCAGGTGTGTAGCCAAACCCTGTTGGCTCCCTCCGACCACGCGCGCTCGACCGCCGCGCTCAACAGGTGCTTGCCCAACCCGCGGCCCAAGAACTCCGGCAGCAGTCCGAAGTAGGCGATCTCGGTCGAGCCGTCTTCGTACCTCAAAAGCTCGAAATACCCGGCAGGCGCTCCGTCATAATACATCACCCAGAGCGTGATCGATTCATTAGCCAGATGCGCGCGGATCTCTTCGTCGGTCCACGCGAGTCGGTCTACCCAGTGGTAAAACCGCCCGACCTCTCTGTAGAGGTAGCGGTAAAACGAGGCCGGGCACTCGCGCACCTGCTCGATCCGCAGCCGGCTGTCGTTCAGGCGCGCGGGCTCAAGCTCTTCGGGCGCGCGCATCTCTAAGTAGGTCCGCGTCACTTCTACGCTCTTGTCGTCACTCATCGCTATAGCCTTCTCGCCGCGGCCAGGAATCGCTCTGCTTCGGCTTTCATGAATGGACCGAAATTCGGGCGGTTCTCTTTCGCGCGCGCAAGCACGCGGCGGCAAGTCTCGTTCAGCTTCGCGCGGTTCTTGAGCCCCTGGTATATCCTCATCATGTAACGCGCGAAAGTCTGATTGTCGGGATACCTTTCGTAAAGCTTGCGCGCGACGGGCTCGGCCAGATCGAAAAGATTCTCTTTGAACGTGTATATCTCGACTAAGGCGAGCTGCGCGTCGACGCGCGTGAGCGGCGCGCGCTCGGCGGCCGTCTTCAAATACTGCAAGCCCTTTTCGCGGTCGCCGATCGGGAGCGATTTCGCCCCGAGCACGGCCGTTGCGAGCCGGCCCAGCGAAGTGTCTGTCAGCAACCCGACCTGGTAATAAATATTCCCCGCCGCGAAATAGGCGTCCGCGTAATCCGGGGTGAGCTTCATAAGCTCGTCAAAGTTGTTCTGCGCCGCGCGCGCCGCCCGCGCCGCCGGTATGGCGTGATTCTGGTACAGGCTCAAGCGCGACCTCAGAGCGTAGGCCGAGCCGAGATAGTAGAACGCCTCTATCTCGTCGGCCTTAGATTTCGCCGCGCGCGCGCGAATCAATTCTGCTTTCTTGATCGCCGACGCGAGGAACGCTTCAATCGCGCTGTCGTGATCGCGAACGCCCTGGTCGAGCTTCGCCGCGTCGACGTAGGACTTCCACACGAGCGCCACCGCGTTGTAAAAATCGCCCGCGGGCGAAGTCGCGTGATCCTGCGAGAGCTTATCGAAACGGCGCGCGGCTTCCGCGTAGTTGCCCTGGAAGACCAACTCCAACCCTTCGCTGATCTCTTTGGTTTGAGCCTGCGCCGACGGGCCAGACGCGGCGATGAGAAAAATGGCGGCGCAAAAAACTGCATATTTGCTTGGCCGTTGCGCGTACTTGATTATGAGCTTCATAATAACAACTCACAGCCCGCGAATAAGAGGATTTATGAAAAGATTCATCACGCCCTTGATATTACTTATCGTTGCCATCCTGGCGCAAACGTCATTCGCCGCCGACAGCGCTAACAAGATCATAGACCGCTACAAGAAGGCTTCGGGCGGGGGCGCGATCAAGCGCGTCAAAAGCACTTCGATGTCCGGGACGGTGAAGGGGGCCGACGGCGCAGAGGGCCGCTTCGTCTACAGAGTGGCCGGGCCGGATCGCTTGAGAACCGACATCGACGTGGAAGGCTTCAAGGTGAGCGAGTGTTACAACGGCAAGTCCGCCTGGCGTATGGACGGGCGTGGCCTCAGGACCCTGCTCGGCGCGGAAGCTAAACGGCTGCGCCTGGAAGCCCTCGTCGCGAACAGCCGCCTGCAAGAGCTCTCGCGCAACCGCATAATCGCCGAGCCTCCCTCGAAGGCGACGGTCGAAGGGCGCGAGGCGAACGCCATCGAGCTGTCGAAAGACGACGCGCGCGTGAAGATATTCTTCGACGCAAAGACCAACCTGCCCGTCAAGCAGGAGCGGGAGAGGGCCGAGGGGCTGGAAGAGATTTTTTATGGCGATTACCGCGCCGTCGACGGCGTGATGGAGCCCTTCTCTATCAGGATCAAGAACGGCGCGGGAGAACTGACCGTCGCGCTGGATCGCGTCGCGCACAACGCTTCGGTCGACGATACGGCGTTCCGCCACCCGCAGGTGGAAGGCGCGCGCCCGCTGCCCGACCTCGAAACATTATTCAAAGCCGTGATCGCGAATCAGGAAAAGGTGGAAGAGATGCGCGAGCGGTACAGTTTCCGCGCCTCTGAGACCGAGCGCAAGCTCGAAAAAGACGGCCGCGTCAAAGAGACAGAGACTAAGGTCTACGACGTGACGCCGGTCGCGGGCTCGTTCGTCGAGCGGCTGATCAGCGTCAACGGCAAAGAGCTTACGCCGGCCGAGCGCGAGAAGGAGGACCGCCGCGTCGAGAAAGATGTCGAAGAGGCGCTCAAGCGGCGCGAGAAGCGGTTGAAGAAAGAGGCGCAGGCGCGCGAGCGCGGCAAGAAAGAAGAGGAGGAGGACGACGACATCACCATCCTCGATTTCCTGCGCATCAGCGAAGTGACTTCCGTGAGGCGCGAGATCTTTCGCGGCCATGAAGTGATCGCTTTCGACTTCGAGCCGCGCAAGGGATTCAAGCCTAAGAACCGCGCCGAGACGATCGTCAGCAAGCTCGCCGGCACGACATGGGTCGACGAAAACGCCCGCCAGATCGTTCGGCTCGAAGCGCGCCTTACGAACTCTTTCAAGATGGGCGGCGGGCTGCTGGCGTCTATATCGCCGTCGTCGGCGTTTGCCTTCGAGCAGGAGAAGGTCGGCGACGAATTGTGGCTCCCTTCTTACGGCGAAGCGAACATATCGGCCAGGATAATGTTGTTCGCGAAATTCAACCGGAGCATGGAGCGCCGCTACAGCGACTATAAGAAATACCAGATCGACAGCGACTACGAGTTGGCGAAGCCTAAAGAGAATACGAAGCCCGACAGCCAGCCTTAAAACAGAGCGGGTGCAAAGTGAATGTAGGGGCAGGGCTTGTCCCTGCCCGGCGGCGCGTAAGCGCCGTACGTCATCGAGCTTCGCTCGATCCGGGCAGCCACAAGGGCTGCCCCTACAGATGATTTGCAATAGGCTCTGAGCCTTTAAAATCCCTTGCTGGACAACCGCGCGAACGCGCTGATAAAATCAGCGGCTTTGAAATGGGCGAAGACGGCGACCAGGAGAGTGAAGACCGTGCGGATAGTTTCACGGACCCGGCGGCGGTCGAGCGCCGCGTCTTGCGCAACATCTTTGCCGTCATAGCGTGCGCCATAGTCGCGGCGGCGTTTGCGGCGGACCTAAGCTTTATGCTCGGGCTCTTGCTCGGCGGGGCGCTGGCGCTGTTCAACTACAAGTGGCTGCACGCCTCTTTGAAGGTGGCGCTCGCCACCGGCACGGGGAAGGCAGCGCCGGGGACCGTGATGAAATTCGTCCTCCGCTGGGTCATCATAGGGGCGGCCGTCTATGTAGCAAGTCTCACCGGTTATTTCAACCCGGTGGCGATCCTGGCAGGCTTGCTCTCGCCCGCCGTGGCCGTCATGATAGAAGCAGGATACGTTACATACAAAACCATAGTTCGCAACGGAGAAGAGTAACGAATGTTAGCCGCCGAAGCGCATCACGTCCCGTTCATAGTCGAGCAGGTCAACCACTATCTCGGCCCGCCGGTGCTTGAGATTCAGAAGGCGATAATGCCCTCGATATACGGGCTGTTCGGCGCGCACTGGCACGAGCCCGCGCCGGGCGAGCTGATAATCCCCGCGCACGTCATCTGGGCGATCCTTTTGATGATAATCGTCACCGTAGCCGTGCTGCTTCTTCGCGGGAAGCTATCGGTCGACAGGCCGTCGAAGGGGCAGCAGGTGCTCGAAGTGGTCGTCGAGCAGATTCGCGGCATGCTCGATCAGGTCATAGGCCCGTACGGGCGGCGCTACGTCCCGGTCGTCGGCACATTCGCGGTCTTCATCTTGATAGGCAACCTGATGGGGCTTATCCCCGAGCTCGGAGCGCCGACCGAGAACATAAACGTCACGGGCGCGCTCGGGCTCACGTCGTTCCTCTATTACATCTCGATGGGTTTCCGCCAGCAGGGCATACGCTACTTGAAGCACTTCACGGGCGGGTTGACCGGGGTGATGCTGCCGACGCTCGGCATACTGATCTTCGTAGTCGAGATACTATCGAACACAGTGCGGCCGGTCACGCTCTCGCTCAGGCTGTTCGTAAACATGTTCGCGGACCATCAGATCGCCGGGGTCTTTTTGGATTTAGCGCCGTGGCTCGTTCCGATCTTTACGATCATGCTCGGCGTGTTCGTATCGTTCGTGCAGACGTTCATCTTCATAATGCTCTCGATGGTTTATTTGTCAGAGACCGTGCCGCACGAAGAGCACGACGACGAAGAGTCGCACGGGCACGGACACGAAGCGGTAGCAGAAGCGCACTAATCGTTGCTTTTGATTTGGGGCGCGCGGGGTAGAGCTCTTAATAGAAGTTCGCAGCACGCATCGCTGGAGCCTTGCGACAATTAGGGGGAAGCAAGCGCATACCGGGTCCGTGGAAATAATGCCCGAGCTTTACTGTCGACGCTCCTCCGTTTGATAACCCGCGCGGCGGATGCTAAGGCCAGGCGTCGGATGCCAGCCGTATACCTTCTTTATAATCAAGCTGACATCCGGAGTCGGGCGTCTGCGACCCGCGGCGCAAAACCTGGAGGAGAGAAATGATTAAAGTCAGATTGTTTGTGATGTCAGCGTTGATGATGCTGCTGGTCGTAGGGACCGCTATGGCGCAGGGTGCGCCAGGGGCCGCCGGTGAGCCGAACGCGGGCGGCGGCAGCAGTTGGGTATTCCCGGCCATCCCGGCGTTCGCGGTCGCGATAGCGGCGTTCGGCGGCGCGCTCGGCGACGGCAAGGCGATCGCCGCGGCTTGCGAAGGCACGGCCCGCAACCCCGGCGCTGGCGGCCGCATATTCACGATGCTGCTGCTGGGCCTGGCGCTCATCGAGACGCTCGTGCTCTTCACGTTCTTGACGCTGTTCATAGTGCCCGCGAGGTAAGACGCCCGCGGCGTTGATTGAGGGGAGGCTTCGGCCTCCCTTTTTCATTTGTGCGCGGCGGCAGAAGCTATGATAATCTGAAATCACACGCGTGATCATAACTTTCATCGGAGACAAGAAATCATGCAAGCATTCAAAGAGAGCATGGTCGAGCTCATCACACAGACTTCGACCAACCTCCCGCCCGACGTGCGCCGCGCCATGGCCGAAGCCCTCGGCGCTGAAGATCAGGGCTCGCGCTCGGGCTCGGCGCTGGCCGTCATCGCGACCAACATCGATATGGCGACCGACGACGAAGGCCCGATCTGCCAGGACACAGGCATGCCTACGTTCGAGATAAGAACGCCTGCGGGCACAAACCAGATCGCTATGAAGCGCGAGATTCGCGAGGCCATCGCCGAGGCTACGCGGCGGGGCAAGCTGCGGCCTAACTCGGTCGATTCGATAACGGGCGAGAACTCTGGCGACAACCTCGGCCCTGGCACGCCCGTGATGCACTTCGACCAGTGGGAGAACGACGGCGAGATCGAAGTCCGACTGCTTCTCAAGGGCGGAGGCTGCGAGAACAAGAACATTCAGTACTCGCTCCCGACAGAGCTCCCGCACCTGGGCCGCGCCGGGCGCGACCTGGACGGCGTCAGAAAGTGCATACTCCACGCCGTATGGCAGGCGCAGGGGCAAGGTTGCAGCGCGGGCGCTATCGGCGTAGCAATCGGCGGCGACCGCACTTCAGGTTATCAGCATGCCAAAGAGCAGCTCTTCCGCACGCTCGACGACGCGAACCCGGACCCGCGCCTTCACGCGCTCGAAGAGTACGTGATGAAGGCCGCCAACACGCTCGGCATCGGCACGATGGGGTTCTCGGGCGGCGTGACTCTGATAGGCTGCAAGGTGGGCGCGCTCAATCGCCTCCCTGCCAGCTTCTTCGTCTCGGTCGCCTACGACTGCTGGGCTTTTCGCCGCCTCGGCGTGATACTCGACGCCGGCACGGGCGAGATAAAACGGTGGCTTTATCGCGACCAGGCCGCACCCGCCAAGCGCATGGCCGCGGGCGAAGGGTTTGCAACGACCGGGCACGAGAAACGTCTTGTCGCGCCGCTTAATTCGGATGACGTGCGAGCGCTCAAAGTCGGCGACGTAGTGCTGATCTCCGGCGAGATGTACACGGGCCGCGACGCGGTGCATTCGTACTTGATGAAGCACGACCCGCCCGTCGACCTGAGCGGCTCGGTGCTTTATCACTGCGGCCCGGTCGTGATGAAGGAGAACGGCAGTTATCGCATCACCGCCGCCGGCCCTACGACGAGCATACGCGAAGAGCCTTACCAGGCCGACATCATCAAGCGCTACGGCGTGCGCGCCGTGATGGGCAAGGGCGGCATGGGCAAGCGCACTCTGGAAGGGTTGAAAGAGTCTGGCGCGGTCTATTTGAACGCGATAGGCGGCGCGGCGCAGTATTACGCGCGCTGCATCGAGCAGGTCCTGGACGTAAATCTGCTGGAGTTCGGCATACCCGAAGCGATGTGGCACCTGCGCGTGCGCGATTTTCCGGCGATCGTCACTATGGACGCGCACGGCAATTCGCTCCACGCGGATGTCGAAAAGGCTTCGGCCGTGATGCTCCAGCGGCTTGCCGACCCGGTCTTTTGATCGAACTCTGAGAGGGCCAAGACATGACGAAACAAGTTGAGACGACCGAGCACGCGTTCGCACGAGAGCTGTTGGCAGTCATCTCCGAGAAGCCTTATCGCGACCCGCTGCTTGACGCGATCCGCTCGGGCCGCATGAGCCGCGCGGGCATGAAGCTGTGGGTCGCGCAGGCGATGATGGTCGTGCGCGAGTTCACTCGATTCATAAGCGCGATGCACGCGAACTGCCCGCACGCGGACGCCCAGTTGCTGCTCGCGGAAAACCTCTGGGAAGAGCACGGCAAAGGCGTTGCCGGGCGCGACCATTACTCGTTGATAAGGCGGCTGGCCCGGAGCCTCGGCGCGACCGACGAGGAGCTTGATCGGACCCGCCCGCTCGCCGAGACGGCCGATTACATCGCCTATTGCTTCAAGGCCACTCGCGAATCTTCATTCATCGAAGGGATGGCGGCGATAGGAATAGGCATAGAGTATTTCTCGCCCAGGTTTTTCGCCGCGCTCGCCAAAGCGCTCACCGCCAGCTACGGCATAAGCAGCCAGGACGTTGAGTACCTGCTGGTTCACGTCGGAGAGGATGAAGACCATGCGCGGCGGTCGCTGGAAGCAATCACCACTTACGCCGATACGGACGAGAAGAGGGAGCGCGCCAAACAGGCGCTGCGCGACATGCTAGAGGTCAAGGGAAGATTCGCCGACGCCGTGTATGCTCACTGCATGAACGCTTGATTTGAAATTTGAAATCTGAAATTTCAAATCTGCTTGTCGTTGACGGCCCACACGTCTCGCTTGCCGCGTATGAAATAAAAAAGCCCCACGAGCGCGGCCGCGTTCATAACTGAAAAGATATAAGCTACGTTCAGAAGGCGGACTTTGCGGTTGCGCTTCGCAAGAACGCCGCCCGTCACGACGCCTGCATAAAACGCGACCTGTCCCGCCAGACAGAGCGAGTAGAATACCTGCTCGCCGCCGATAATAAGGTTCGTCACAAGCAAAAGCATCAAGAAGAATGGCGCGGCCAACCGCATCAGCTTGTGAGAGAAGAACTGGAAGAAGAGCCCGTAGGTCGGCAGCAGCAATCGCGGCATCAACTGGCAGAGCTGGTAATTGCCTGTAAGCGTGCGAACCTTGCGCGAGAACTCGCGGCCGGCCGTGCCGGTCCAGATGTCGCGCGCCAGCGCACGTTCTTCAAAGACTATGCGGTGGCCGCCGAGGGCAATTCTCATAGGCGTGTAAACGTCATCGAGGATCGTGCCTTCGGGGACCGGCCGCCAGAGCTCGCGGCGTATGGCGTAGATCGCTCCCGCCGCGCCGACGACCGAATTTAATCGGCCTTCGTTTTTTCTTATCCACTCTTCGTACTTCCAATAAAAGCCGACGCTTTCGCCTACCGAGGCGTTCGCGCCTTTGTTGAGCAGGTACGCCCCGGAGACCGCGCCGACTCGCTCGTCTGCAAAGTTCGCCACAAGCCGACGGATGGCGTCAGGCTCAAAGGTCTGGCGCGCGTCGCCAAAGAGTATGATGTCGCCCTTGGCGTTGGCCACTCCCAGGTTGAGCGCGGCAGCTTTGCCGCGACGCGCGGGGTAGGCGATCACGCGGACGCGCGGCGAGGCCAATCGGCGCGCGAGCTTTTCGGTCCGGTCGGTCGAGCCGTCCGACACGATGATGATCTCAAGCAGGTCCGGGGGGTAATCGGCTTCGACAAGATTCTTGATCCTGGCTTCGATCGTCCCGGCTTCGTTATGGCATGCGATAACGACAGACACATGCGCGTTGAGATCGGCCTTGCGGACCCTGCGGCCAGCGAACCGGGCGAGCAGCCAGACCACCACCGGGTAGCCGATGAAGGTGTAAAAGACTGCCGCGGCGGAGATCCAAAAAAGCGTCCTTGCCATGCCAACTCTTAAAGTGCGGAAAAACCAGAACCCTCTCACCATCATGGAAATTCTCAAAACAAGGCTATTTCCAGTGGAAAACTGCGGCTATTGGCGCTTTACAACCATGTGAGGAGCGACGCTTGATGAAAAACGCCATGTCCGTTGACCTTGAAGATTGGTTCTGCGTGCACAACATGGAGCGGGCCATCAACAAGAGCGACTGGGACGCCTGCGAGATGCGCGTAGTCGAAAACACCCGCAAGATTATCGATCTGCTCGACCGACACAAGACCGAGGCTACGTTCTTCGTGCTCGGCTGGGTTGCCGAGCGCGCGCCGGATCTGGTGCGCGACATCGCAGCCCGCGGCCACGAGATCGCCACTCACGGCTATTCGCACACGCTGCTGACGGACATGACGCCCGAGTCGTTCGAAGAAGATTTGCGGCGTGCAATCCACGTCACGCGCGCCTGCGTCGATCAAGAGATCGTAGGTTTTCGCGCGCCGTCTTTTACGGTCACGGCGGATACGCTCTGGGCCGTAGAGGTTTTGACGCGCAACGGCATCAAGTACGATTCGTCGGTCTTTCCCGTCGGGTTTCACCCCGATTACGGGATGCCGAACGCTTCGCTTTCGGTCTACCGCCACAACGATTCGCTCGTGGAAGTGCCCTTGAGCTGCGCCGAGTTCGTAGGCAAGCGCATCCCTTGCAGCGGCGGCGGGTACTTTCGCATCTTCCCGTACGCGCTGACGAAACGATTGTTAAAGCGCTGCAACGCGCAGGGGCGGCCCGCGATCTTTTATCTCCACCCTTGGGAGCTTGACCCCGGCCAGCCCCGCGTGAAGCTCCCGCTGCTCAAGAAATTTCGCCATTATTACAACCTCGACAAGACGCTCGCGCGGCTCGACCGTTTGCTGGGCGACTTCGAGTTCACTTCGGTAAGGAAGGTGATTGGTCTATGAATCAGGAGCTAGTCAGACAGAAGAATTTTTGGGACGAAGAGATAAACAATTTCGACTCGATCTACTCGCACCAGAAGAGCAAGTTCAGCAACTTCTTAGACAGGGTCTTCCGCTGGGACATGTACGAGCGGTTCAACTACACGATAAGGAACTCCGAGCCGGTTCGCGGCAAGAGTTTTCTAGACGTGGGCTGCGGGACGGGCCGTTACTCGCTCGAATTCGCGCGCCTGGGCGCAGCACGTGTCGTCGGCCTGGACATAGCCGAGCGTATGGTCGAGGCTTGCCGCCGCCGCGCCGCCGAGCAGAAAGTCACCGACGACGTCACTTTCATTCAAAGCGATTTGACGAACTACATCCCCGACCAGAAGTTCGACGTGGCGATAGGCATAGGGCTCTTTGATTACATCAAAGACGCGCTCCCGGTCGTCAAGCGGATGAGAGAATCGGTGACCGACCGCGCGATAATGAGCTTCCCGCGCCGCTGGACCTGGCGCGCGCCCGTCCGCAAGGCGCGGCTCGGGTTGAAGCGGTGCGACGTCTACTTTTACTCCGCCAAAGAGATCGAGAATCTCTTGAGAGAAGCCGGGTTCGCCAGACACACCGTCGAGGTCGTGGGCCAGCTTTATTGCGTCACCGCGTTCGTCGAGTGATTAAGCCGGATTGCAGTAACCTGTAGGGGCCATGGCGCATGATGCGCTTCGCGCGGCGCGGGCTTGTCCCCGCCCGGATTGCCGAAGGCAATGATGTGCGTTTCTTATCGACCACTTCGCTTGTTTTGTATCTCGTCATCGAGCTTCGCTCGATCCGGGCAGCCACAAGGGCTGCCCCTACAATTCTTGCCTATACCCCATCTTTTTATAGTGTTCCTTTTTCAATCCAAAAATGGTATAAGAGGGCGGGAATAACGCGGACAACTCCTGCGTTAATCGATCAAGCCGGTTTCAATACGGGTTTTCTGTGGATCGGCTATTGAATGCGCCTCCGACGAGAAGGGCCTCTCAGTGGGCGCACTCGTACCTGCTCCCCGTTGCATCGATTTGCCTCTACAATTTGGAATCTTTCAGAGCACGAAGCTGGAAGAGAATAAAGCGCGGCTTATAGATCGCGTGATCTTGAGTAGGGCTGCCCCCGCGGGCGGCGCAAAGTGGGAGATTGAGCGATGACCGAGATAGACTGGGCGGGTCTGCTCACTGAAGGGGATGTCGAAGGCCTTTGGAACGGGCTTTACCAAATGGTCTCGCGCCACCCGGCCGTGCGGCCCCTGCACTTCGCCACGGACGGCGCGGCCGTGGCCTCGCAAGTGGAGATCAACGCCGACCTCACGCAAGAACTCTTTCTTGAGCTGTTTCAGAAACAACGCTTCGACCATTACTCAGATAATCGCTATTCCAGCACAGATATTGAAAACGAGATCGCGCACATAGAGGTGCCTAACCTGGTCGGCGCACGTCTGCGCAAGCGTTACCCCGAGTCTTTCCGCATGGCGCGGCGCGTAAGCTCTCTGTTGAAGTCGAGCGAGCGCTTCCGCCGCCTGGGGGCCGACGCTGCGACTGAAACGGTCGAGCAGCAAGAGAAGCCCGCGCGCCGCCGGGGGCGACCGCCCGGCTCTTCGAAGGCTAAGCTGGCCGCCGACGCGCCGGTGACGATTGCCGACAACCTCGACGACAACGATGAGGATGTCGAGTTGATCGACGACACCTACGAAGAAGAGCCGCCCGCCAAAAAGAACGGCAACGGCGTCCGCCGCCGCCGCATGGTCAATCAGGTCTTCGGCCTCAGAGAGTGGCCCGCTTCAAAACTGCTCGGCGACTCAGGCCATTTCGCGGACCTGATTAAGAGCGTCCCGATGAGAAAGCGCGACACGCGGCTGGTGGGCCGCTCGGGCTCGTCGCAGTTGATACTGTCGAACCCCGAGCTTGAGGCTTTGATAGTCGAGGTCTTCTCGGCGATTGATTCGCCCGCCGACGTGAGGACAGTCCGCCAGTTGGTCTTATCGAAGATCCCTCTACAGGATTACAACGTCGCGTCGCTCGACGAAGAGCTGAGCCCCGCAAACAACGGCGCGGGGCTGCGTCGCGACGCGCCCGACACGCGCGAGACGCCCGAGGCGGCGCTGCTCAGGGAAGAGAAGCACGAGCGGATCGCGCTGATGGCCGACGACTTCCTGAATCGACTGCGGCGGGCCGTCAACAACAACGAGCGGCGGTTCGCGCGGCTGCTTTCGACGCTCTACCACTGTTATTACAACCCGCAATCGCCTTCGCAGCTAGAGATCGCGCGGCTGCTCGGGGTGAGCGATTCGCTTGTGAGCGATAACCGGCGGCTGATCGAATACGAGCTTAAGAAGCTGCGGCTGACGGTCGAAGACGGCGCGGTCTTCTCAGAGTCGTTGCAGCGATTGGTCCAGAGAACGGCGAGCATACTTCCCGCTTAATGAAAGCGCAGAAGAATTCATAAAGCCCTGATAGGGTATGATTCTATAGCCAAGCATCGCTCCCGCTCACTTAAGCCCCGTAGGGGCGCTATTCAACAGCCAGGGGCAACGCCCCTGGAAACTGATTGTTAATAATGAGAAGCCCTGATAGGGCGCGATAAGAGTATCGCCCTTTCAGGGCTTTGTCTTGTATGCGTGCGTAACCCGGCGCGTTGCGCCGGGCTATTGAATCACGCCCCTACGGGGCTTTCGGCTATTGAATCGTCGCCCCTACGGGGCTTATTGAATTACGCCTCTTCGAGGCTCGCGGGCAGGGCTATTGAATCGCCGCCCCCGCGGGGCTTATTAAGTCTTATAGCTCCGGGGCTTTCAGACACTAATCGCGTAACCGATCAAAGCATAGATTACATCACCCTGCCCGACGAATCGTGGTTGCAGTAGAACTTGCGCAGCAGCTCGTCGACATCTTTCTTCCCTATCACCTCGAACACAACGGCCGGCGGGAGGTTAAGGCCGTCGGCGAGCTTGAGCGCCGTCTCGACGTTGAGCGTGTTGACGACCGACGAAAGAATCTTTGACAAAAGCCCCTGGTCGAATCCCGTCTGGCGGCAGAAATCGATCTGCCTCAACCCCTTTGACCGCAGTTGCCTGCTGACCAGATCGGCCAGCGGGCTGCGGCGCTGGTCCCCTCTTGAGTTGTCGCTGTCGCCGTTTGAAGCTGTGCTCGCGCATTGCACGGAGAGTAGTGAGGTCGGCTTAGACATTACATGATCCTCTATCTTGAGTGTCGTTCCATTTATCCGCGAGAGGAGCCATCTCTTTCGAAGGTCTGTCTTCCCTATCGATCAATCTAGCGCCCGCCGCTGGTCAAGAATGTGATGAAGCTAGTAACCCCTACCAACCCCGAAATCTTTCCGATCTTTTTGTACAGGTTCCCGTGAACTATGATCGTATCGCCGGCCCGCAGGTAAGCGTTCTCCTCGGGGTCGGCCTTGCCTTTCAGTATCTTCTTCACGTTGCTAGTCACCATCTCGACCCTGCCGTCTTCGTACTGGCGCAAGATCGACACGCTCGAAGCGTTGCCCAGGTCCGTTATGCCGCCCGAGGCTGTGATAGCGTCGAGCACCCGCATGGGGCGGTTCATGATTATCACGCCGGGCGTGCGGACTTCGCCCAGCACGCCTATCTTCGCGCTGTTGACTTCGAGCAGCGCGACCGTGACGCGCGGCTCTTTGATGAATTCTGAAATCGACGTTGTGAAATAGGTTTGAAGCTGCGGCAGCGTCTTGCCCACGACGGTGACGTTGCCCATGAGCGGGTAATATACCTGACCCACGGGCGAGACTATGGCCTTGGCCAGCGTGTCCTCCGGGTGCTTGTCGACGTAGATGGCTATCACGTCGCCTGGGCCGAGGCGATAACTGCTCTGGAAGCTCAGATACACAGAGTTTATTTGACTCTGTATCGCCGACTCGTCGGACACGCTCGCGCCCGTCGCGCCGAGGTGCTCACTGTTTGTAGTCGTGACGGCGCTTATCGTCTGCGAGACTGTGCGCGGGCGGCCGTTGTCGCCTTTCGATTTCTGCGCGTTTGCGGTTGAAGCGAAAGCGGCTATAGTAAACATCGCGGCCAACGTGAGGCTTAACATCTTCATTGTGATTCTCATAATCATCCTTACTCCCGAAAATCCTGCTGCGTGCTATCTCCCTCCGCGACCGAAGAGGACTATCTTGATCGTCTCAAAGATTATCCCGAGGTCTAGCAAGAAGGTCTGGTTCTTGATGTAGTAGAGATCGTATCTGAGCTTCTCTATCGCGTCCTCGACGGTCGAGCCGTAGGGGAACTTGATCTGCGCCCAGCCCGTGAGGCCCGGCTTTACCAGGTGGCGCTGCGAGTAATAAGGGATGAGCTCGCCGAGACGGTCGACGAACACGGGGCGCTCGGGGCGCGGGCCAACGAAGTTCATGTCCCCGCGGATCACGTTGACGAACTGAGGCAGCTCGTCGAGCCTGAGCTTGCGAATGATCCGTCCGACGCGAGTCACGCGCGGGTCCGCCTCTTCGGCCCAGACCGGCCCCGACGCATCTTCGGCGTCCGTGCGCATCGAGCGGAACTTGATTATCTTGAACCGCCGCCCGTTCTTGCCCACGCGCTCTTGCGTGTAAAAGATAGGCCCCGGCGAATCTATATTCACGGCTATCGCCACAATTACCATCACCGGCAGCGACACGACGAAGCCTAAGGCGGCCAGCAGCGCGTTGACGATCCTGCGCGTGTGGTGGGCCACGTCCGAGTAGCGGCTGCCGCGCGCGAAGATCAGCCACGAAGGTCTGAGGAGCTCGGTCGCGATCTTGCCGGTCAGCCGCTCGTAGTAGCAGGCCGACTCTTCGACGGCGACGCGCCCGCTCAAGCTCAGGTTCAACAGCTCCTCGGTCGGGAACTGCCCGCGGCGGTCTTCGACGGCGACTACGATCCTGTCTACCTGATGGCTTTCGACCAGGACGGCCACGTCCGAAGTCAGGCCGATGACCGACGGGTTGATGAGGCTCTTTCCGATCAGCTCGGGCTTGTTGTCTGCGAAGCCTACGATATGGAAGCCCGCGTTGCGGCGTTCGAGCGTCGCCTGCGCGACCTCTATCGCCTGCTTGCCGGACCCGAGTATCAGAACTCGCTCGCGGACGCCGAGCTGCGGGTGGCCGGTGCTCCAGGCCACCACCTTGCGCCACGCCGATATAACTACGAACGTGAGCGCCAGGTTGACGATAAAGACCCCGCGGCCGAGCTCAAGCATGGGCAGCGCGAAGAACAGTATCGCCAGCAGAACGGTAGCCGCGCCCAGCGCTTTGACGAGGTTGACGACGACCTTACGATAAACGCGCGTCGCGTGGAGCGAATAGAGATCGAAAAGATAGAATGACAGTTGAATGACAAGCGTCGTCAATATCAGCTTCAGCCATCCTTGCCGCTCCGAGAGCTCGTAAGAGAGGTCGTGCGCGAGCCGAAGGTAAGCGGCCGTCAGTCCCACAACCAACAGCAGCGTCGTTTCGGCCATGACCAAGGATAAACGTCTCATAAGCGTTCCTCCTCAGTTGCCCCTCTCAAACAACTGTGCGGGGTATTTTCCGGGGTGAGGCTTTTATCGATTATTAACTTCATTATTTTTACTTCCTGTTCTCGATCAATCACGCCCGGCGACTGAATAGCCTCGCCAGCAGCGTCTTTCGGTCTTTACGGGTGAACGGTTCCTTCGTGTCCGACTCGTTAAGCACTACGCCCGCGCAAGCGTCGCGCGGCACGAGCTTAAGAGCCTCTGTCACCTCGTCGTGAGGGGTACGACCGGCGCGGACTACCATGACCGTCCCATCGGCTATCGATGCTAGCCTCTGGGCGCCCACGCTCTTGATAGCCGGCGCGTCTATGATCACAAAATCGAAATGGCGTTCGAGGTCCGCTATGAGCTTTTCGAGGCGAGGCGAGGAGATCACATCGCTACGATCAAAGCCGCGGCCCGCGTTCGCCGCAAGAACGCAAAGCCCGCTGGGGTCTATGCGGGCAATCGCGTCTGAAATCTGCGCGCCGCCTTCTATGACGTCGGCCCAGCCTCGCTGCGGGTTGACCCCGAGCATGCGGCAGACGGACGGCTGGTCGGGGTTTGCGTCTATCAGCAGGACGCGGCGCTCGCCGGGCTTCGACATAGCCCATGCGAGGTTGGTCGCGACGGTGCTTTTCCCTTCTTCGGCGCGCGCGCTCGTGACGACTACGGTCTTGAGCTTGCGTTTCGCCGCCTGGTTCAACAGCCGCACGGCGAGCGTGCGGTATCGCTCACCCGCGTCGGCGTCATCGCCGGTCACGGCGGTGAGGCAAGGCGCTACCGCCTCCTTTGAAATCGTGAACTGATGGCGCGGCTCGACGAAATCAGGAGCAGGAGCAGGCGCGGTCGCAGCCGCGACACGCAGATCATTAGAAGCCCTTGTCGTGCGGGGGCGCGTCTGAGCCCTTAGCTCGCGGCGAGGCGCGGCGGCGATCATCTCGCTGAGCGCGATGAGCTCGCTGAAATCCAACGGCGCTGGAAGCTCGGCTTCAACTTTAGGCAGTTCAACAACCACCTTTTCGGGCTGAGCATGAATCAATTCTGCTCCAGGTATGGCGACGGGCGACGGGCGAGCTTGTGGCTGTTTAATCTCGCGCGCGGGCGGAGTCTGTACGCGGGCGGGGCGAGAGATGGGGCGGTCGCCCTCCTTCATTTGCTCCGACCTCAGTAGTGCGTTGTAGACTCTGCCCATAAAACTAGCCTTCGCCGTCAGCCTCTTGTCACGCGCACGCGGGAGAAGAATTTAAGCGGCGCGAAATTGTCATCATCACTTTCAGTCTCGATTGCAAAGCCCGATTTGTCGGCGGGCGACTGGCGGTTGATGTAACGGACGTTGGTCGCCGCGGGCTCTTTCACATGCTCGCCCACGGTCTGCATAGACGCGGCCTCGATTGGCGAGAGGTCGAGCGCCTCGGCTACTTCGCCGATGATCGAAGCCGTGATGCGAGGGCTGGCTGCGCCGAACCCCGTCAGCAGCGCGTTGTCGCAAATGTTATTTATGATACGCGGTATGCCGCCCGAAAAACTGTGGATCATGCGGACGGCGTCGGGCTCAAAGAGGTTTTCGTTCTTCGCGCCCGCCACGCGCAGCCGCCAGAGGATGTACTGGGCAGTCTCGTGCGCGGCCAGGGGCTTGAGCGAACATTTGAGGCTCACGCGCTGTTTGAGCTGCCGCAGCTCGGGCTGCGCCAGAAGGTCGTGCAGTTCCGGCTGGCCGCAGAGGATTATCTGCAAGAGCTTTTCGCGGTTCGTCTCGAAGTTCGAAAGCAGTCGTATCTCTTCGAGCAGGTGAGGGGGCAACAGGTGCGCCTCATCCACTACGAGCACCGTCCGCAGCCCTTGCGAATGTCGCGTCATCAGCATGTAGCCGAGCATACGCAGCATCGCCGCTTTCGAAGACTGCGCGCGCAATCGGAACTCACCCGTCAACAGGTCGAAGAACTCTCCGGTCGCGAGCAGCGGGTTGAAGATGTAGGCCGCCAGCACCGAGCGGTCGAGCGATTGGAGCATCGAGCGCAGGATAGTCGTCTTCCCGTTGCCGACCTCTCCGGTGACTACCACGAGGCCCTTGCCGTTCTCTATGCCGTACTGAAGGTTGGCGAAGACTTCGAGCAGGCTTTCGGTGCGGAACAGATAGCCGGGGTCCGGCGCGAGGCTAAATGGTATGTCGCGGAGTCCGTAGAATTGCTGGTACATTACTTTCTTCTCAACCTCTACTGAGAGAAATGCTTAATGGCCTGCACTTTTTACCTTTAGCTACTACCTTTCGCCGATGAGCGCGAACAGGTTAGAGACGACAAGAAACTTTGTCAGCGCGAATATCGCTACGCCTACCGCCGCCGTGCCTATCGCGAAACGAAGCCGCGCGCGGCCCGCCGCACGCTTGCGGTCGTAGTCGGTCATGCTCTTCGGGATCGCGACGAGCATCGGCAGATTCGTGTAGCGCTCTACGTCCGCCGGGTCGTGAAGCGTGCGCGAGCGCCGCCGCTCGGCCAGTGCCGCGAAACAGGCTCCTAGAGCCAATCCTGCGGCCAGGGCGATCAGATGAAGCAATCCCCGGTCGGGCTGACTGGGGCTGCCGGGCAGACTCGCCTGCTCAAGCAGTCGTACGGCTTCGGGCTTCGAACCCGTCGGCTGTCGCTTTGCTTCCGCCCGCTCAAGCGCCGCGACCGCCTCTTTGTGCGCGCGCTTTACGGAGAAGTATTCCTGGGCCAGTCGCGCGTAGACGCCTTCGCGCTGGCCGGAATCATGCGCGGCCGTTTGAGCGGGGCGCGCTGCCGGTTGCGGGCTCGCGGCCTGGCGCGCTATGGCGCGGTTAGTGACCTCAAGCTCGATCCTAATGCGATTGCGCTCACTTTCGAGTGCGCGCAGCTCTCTGGCTTCGGGCGACTGCGTGCTCGTTCCGGCCTCTTGCTGGCGCAGGTCCGCCAGTTGGCGATCGACGGCCGCGATCTGGTCTGTGATCAACAGGACGCGCGGGTGTTTTTCGGTCAGCTCCTGCCGGTTGATGAGATTGTCGCGCTGTCCCTGAAGCTCGGCGCGCTTTCCGAGCAGTATCGCGTAGGTAGGGTTGGACGCGACGCCTCCGGTTCTCTTCTGCTGCTCGACTATGCGGCGCTGCTCGACTATGCGCTGGTCTACGTCGGCCATCTGTTGCTGGAGCGCGTAGAGCTTGTCTCGGTAGCCTTCGACTAAGAGTTGTTGCGCGCGTGACGTGTCGGCTTGCACAGGCGCGGGCGCTCGAGCGGGCGCGGCCGGCGGGGCGACAAAAGCGGACCCCGCGAAAGCCTCTTCCTTGAGGTCGAGCAGCCAGGGGCGCGCCGTCTCCTGCTCGCGCAGTTGCGCCGCAAGCTCGGAGGCGCGCTGGCGAAGCGTCGCAGTCTCGTCGGAAGATTGCGACTGGCTCGATTTTGCGCCGCCGTCGACTAGGAGCGAGCCGGCAAGCTCGGCCGTTATCTTTTGCGCCGTCGCGGCATCCTTAGCGCGATAGGAGATTGTGAAACCGTAGGGCGGGCTTGCGTCTTTTGAATCCGGCTCAACGCGTATGTCAGAACGCATGCGGTTCACGATCTCGTCGGCGGTTGCGCCTGAGCTCTTCAAATCCTGATAGAGACCGTGCTCGGAGATCAGCTCTTCAATACTGGCGCGGTTTGTGATCTGCTGCCGGAGCGCGCCGAGCCTTCGCGAAGGCTCGGCCTGCGGGGTGCTGCCCGAAGCAGGCTCGATCGTCAGGCGGGCCGACGATTCGTACAGGTCGGGGAGTTGCTTGATGGCGATGGCCGAAGAGGTGATGACGATGATTGCGGGGATGAGGATCAGCAACGCGTGGCGGCGCGCTATGTGTATAAACTTAAAGGGGCTGTGAGGTCTGGGCGAAGTCATCGTCGTTTTATTCGGGGCCCGGCCTATTAAGCTCGTCCATTAAACTGCCGCAAGCATTGGCCTTCGTTATTAATGAAAGGGTGAATTACGCGCGCTTTCCAGAAGGCGCTTTGCCGGATATGAAGGGTTCATTTTATGGCCGTCGGCGGGCCTGTCATGACGGAAGAAGCGTCCTAAAGTTTGAGAATTAAAACTGTTGACAACCCATAGGTGTTGTTTTATAACGTGCCCGAAGCTGCCTTACCCTGATAGGTCCTGCTGATGAACGGACCTGGGTAATTCATGCGGGTCGGGTCAGGCAAATAATTGCTCTCACCGCGACCGGCCCTCATGCCCCTGAAACGAGAATCGTGCTGCCGAATCGAAAGATCGATTTGCCTCACCGCTTTATCCGTCTCGGCTCCCTCCGGCAAGCACTGTAACGAGGAATTCTTCTATGCTCGCTCAAGGGTCTTACACATCTGCGTCCGTCGAAATGCCCGTGTCCCAGGGTACTGACAGGCTTTACAACCTTGCCACCGCACTTGATGAAATAAACGAAGGCGCAGTCTTCATGAACTGCGAAGGACAGCTCGTCTGGCACAACCGCGCATTCGACCGGCTGCTGGTCGAGAACCGCGAGGGCCACCATCTGGTCGCCGCAGTCATAGAGCTCGCGGGCGACTTCTACCAGGAACTCTACACGGCATCGGACCGCGCGGCGGGCGACGAGCAGGGCCTTGTTTCGCTCGCTCGCGACGTTACCGTAGGCCGGATCGACCACGAGATTCATTGCACGTTGATGCCCAAGGGGATGCTGGGGCTTGACAGCTACGTGCTCTGCCTCATAAAGCGCTCGGCGTCGCGGTGGTCGAGCTACGAAGAACACTTGCGCCAGACCTGGGGGCTTACGGAGCGCGAGGCGCAGGTGGCCGTCGAGTGCCTGCGCGGCAAAAAGAACCTCGAGATAGCCGAGCGGCTCAGGATAAGCGTAGAGACGGTCAATAAGCACCTGGACAAGGTCTATCAAAAGGCCGGGGTGCGGGGGCGGTCCGAGCTGGCAAGCCGCCTGCTCGACAGCGGCATCTGAAGGCTTGCGCTGGCCGCAACCAAGAGCTTATTTTAACTGTAATGCGAATCGAGAAAAGTTCATCAACAGTCTTCACGCCTCTCGACGATGGGAGGGCCGTCTTGTTGAACCTCGACACACTCTTCTACTACAGGTTGAATCGCACGGGCGCGGCGCTGTGGAAGCAGATCGAAGAGAGCAAAACGATCATGCTCGACGACCTTGTGCGCGGCGCCTGCGAGCGGTTCGACGTCGACGAAGAGGGCGCTCGCCGCAGCGTCAGCTCTTTTGTGGAGCGGCTCGAAGAGTACAAGATGGTTCACATCGTTTGAGCGCGGGCAGACCATCTGGTCGCCTGAAGCCGCCGAGGCGGCCTTCGGCTTTGTAGTCTTCAGCCTCGGGCTATGCAGCTTTCAAATCTCGCCATCTAACTTCCGCTGTTTGAGTGACACCGTTTGTCATCGCGATTTCCGATATTTGTTAACCCTCTTGGGTAGCGCCGCGCGCGGCTTACGGATTTTAAGGAGTTAAGACTACCCGAAAGGGCTATGGTAGCTGGCACGCACGTTGCTCAAGTGAAGAAACGCAGCCTGAGAAGGCTGTCTGGCGGAAGGGGTCAAGGGGGCGATGCCTTCTGCTTCTTAACTGAGAGAAGCGACAGAACTAAATTGGAAATGCCACAAAGGTCGAGGTCATGGGGGCGACGTCGACTTTTGTGGCTCGCTTCATTGCGCAGTATTTTCATAGAAAGTTCACCCTCTATTAAGGCAGTTGCAACGGATCGCGTTTATCATTCTTCTAACAGAGTGGTTGCAAAGGAGGGATTGGTAAGAATGTCAGCAGTACTTCCAAGCGTGGAATCATTCGTCACAGGGCAAAAGGTATTAACGGGGTTCGGGCCGGGGGTGGTATCGGCCATCAGCCGAGTAGATTCGATAATCTACGTGACGCTCTCAAACGAGCCCACGGGGCTCTACATCATGCGCCCCGAGCAAGTCGAGCCTTTTGACGGCGAGCAGGCGTCTGACGATAACCCGTAAATTGCTCCCGACAGATTAGCCCTCCCGGCGGAGGCTGTTATGGAGTTTATGACTATCACGACAATGTCGGAAGGTCGTCGCTACATTGCGATCTACCGTAAATGGTTCAACGAAAAGCTGGGCGCGTGGGAGCTTGAGATGGTGCCCGGCACGCTACGCTGGATCAATTGACGGCCCCGTTTGAAAAGCTAATGAAATAAAACGAAGCACTATCGGCCCGCCGGTCTTCTTTTATCGCCGCAAGCCTTGCCGCACTAAAACTGCCTTTTACTCGTATATCTCGAAAAAAGCATCAATGCTTTCAAGCAGTTGCCGCTTTATCTGTTCCGGCGTGCCTTCAATAGTGTGCAGAGTCACCTGGCGCGTCTGCCCGTCTTCCATCAGGATCTGCCCATGTTCGACCGCTGCAAGCTCTTCGCCCGAAACCAGCCTCAGGCCATAAACCAACGTCTTCTTGTCCATACTTCTTAGTGTAATAGCTGGTGCATTTGGAGAAAATAGTTAAAGTAAAGAAAAAAAGATCAAAATATTCGAGGTCTGTAAACACAGACTTTTGAAGAGTTTATCGTGATTGGTTGGAATTATTGCGGAGTCTTAATAATTTACTTTAACTTTTTGCTTGCATCCCATTGAGAGGTATGGTATAAACCACGCCCGTAAACAACACCGCTTTATGTTCCTGCCATAAAGCGGTTCTGTTTTGGCGGTGCGCTGGGGGAAGGAACATTCAGAAAGGGGGCTACTGAATGTTCAAGGGGGCTTGTCGATTAGACGACCTAGCGCACCGCAACATCATACGCATTTCACCCTTCCAAGTCAAGAACTTCTTTTATTCGTGCGTTTACCTCCACAAGCGATCTTTTTCAGGCATATCTTTGGGATAATCAACAGTTTGCGGCCATGATTTAAATATCTGGCCTCAGATTGACAACGCTTTCGGCCGTGTGCTAAAAGCATCTGCGACAAGTGCAAATTGTGTTTAACCGGCAGCATTCTTTTCTCTTTAAGAAGTCAGTATTGATCCGAGCAGTCTTAGCGCGCGCTATAATTATATTCATGCGCGCCTCGTTTGGGGTTTACAATGGCAGACGAAAGCAATGATAAAGTAGACAAGCCGACGACCGAGAGCACTGAAGAGTCGAAAGAGAGTCCGAAGACTACCGGGGCCGACGTTCCTGAAAAAGCTCAGCCGCTTCCGCCCGAAGCCGGCTCCGTCGACCCTGCCGCCGAGATCGCGGCCAAGACCAAGGATACGCTGCCCGCCGGAGAGAAACCGAAGACCGAAGCCAAGGCCGAAGAGGCGCTGCCGGGCGTAGAGAAGCCGTCAAAGACTCCTGCCGTTGAAGGGGCGAGCGAAAAGGGCGAGCCTGCCACGCCTGAAAAGGTTGCGCCAACACCTCCGAAAGAAGGCGCCGCTTCCGTAAAGCCCGCGCCGCCGCGCGCTCCCGCCGCTGAAAAGGCGGCGGGTGAAAAGCCCGCTCCGCCGAAAGCGGCTCCGGCGGCCGGTCACAAGCCTGCGCCGCCGGCTAAGAAGGGGCCGATCGTCACCGTAGATATAACCGGCGATGCTCTGATCGATAAGATCAAACAGCGTTTCGGCGAGGCCGTCACCGAAGCCGTCGCCACGTTCGGCCAGCAGATCATCCGCGTCAAGAAAGAGTCGTTCGTCGAACTGTGCCTCTATTTGAAAGAGGACGAGGACACGCTTTTCGATATGTGCAGCGACCTGACGGCGCTGCACTGGCCGGAGCGCTCGGGTCAGGAGTTCGATGTCGTAGTGATGCTCTACTCCGTGCCGAAGAATCGCCGCCTGCGCATCAAGGTCGCCATAGCCGACGGCGAGACCTGCCCGTCTGTTACGCACATCTGGGAAGGCGCGAATTGGATGGAGCGCGAGGCGTATGATATGTTTGGGATTCGGTTCGAAGGCCACCCCGACCTCAGGCGAATACTGCTTCCGCCCGACTGGCCGGGATACCCCTTGCGCAAAGAGTACCCTATCGAGTATCGCGATAACGAGTGGACCGACAAGCATCTTCAGTATCGCGAAGTCGATTACGACACCAGCTTGATCGACGTGAAGTACGCGGAGAGAAGGTAGCGATGCAAGACCAAGAAGTGCTGAAACCGCAAGAGACGCTCTTCGACACCGAGGAGATGGTGCTCAACATGGGGCCGCAGCACCCTTCGACCCATGGGGTGTTGCGCGTCCTGTTGAAGCTCGACGGCGAAACGGTCGTGGACCTCGATTGCGACATTGGCTACCTGCACCGCGGCGTCGAGAAGATCGCCGAACACGACACCTACGCGATGATAACGCCTTACTGGGACCGCCTCGATTACGTGGCCGCGGTGTCGGGCGATCTTTGTTACGTCGAAGGCGTCGAGAAGCTGTTGCAGGTCGAGGTCCCGCGCCGCGCCGAATACCTGCGCGTGATTCTCACAGAGCTTCAGCGCATCGCCTCGCACCTGTTGTGGCTGGGCACGCACGCCATAGACATAGGCGCGGTGACGGTCCTGCTCTACTGCTTCCGCGAGCGCGAAGAGATACTGAAGATATTCGAGGATTTCATAGGCGCGCGATTGACCGCGCATGCTTTTCGCATAGGCGGGCTTTGGTGGGACGTCTACCCCGAGTTCGAAAAGCGCGTGCGCGATTTCCTGAAGATATTCCCCGGCCGCGTAGACGAGTACGAGACGCTGCTCAACACGAACCGAATCTGGTTGAGCCGCACCGTAGGCATTGGGATTCTCCCCGCCGAAGAGGCTATCAACCTGAGCCTCACGGGGCCGGTCCTCAGAGGGTCGGGAGTCAATTATGACCTTCGTAAAGCCCAGCCTTATTCGGCTTACTCCGAATTCGATTTCGAGGTCCCGCTGGGCGAAAACGGCGACACGTATGACCGCTACCTGATAAGGATGGCCGAGATGCGGCAGTCGGCTTCAATCGTAGAGCAGGCGCTCGACGGCCTGCCCGAAGGCCCGGTGATGGCGAAGGTGCCGAAGGTGATCAAGCCTCCGGTCGGCGAAGTCTATCACGCGATCGAAGCGCCCAAGGGAGAGCTCGGCGTATACCTGGTGAGCGACGGCACGGGCAAGCCTTACCGCATGCGCATTCGCCCGCCGGCCTACATCAATTTGCAGTCGCTAAAACGAATGTCGATAGGCCATCTCGTGGCCGACGTGGTGGCGCTGATCGGCACGATCGATATAGTGCTGGGCGAAGTCGATAGGTGACACTTCAGTGCTGAGTGCTGAGTCCTGAGTCCTGAGTTAAAGAAAAGGACTCAGGACTCAGCACTCAGCACTCAGGACTTAAATTATGCCGGCCTTCTTAATAAAGCTAATGTTCGTAGCGCCCGATTGGGTCTCGAAATACCTGACGGGCGAGCGGCGCGGGAACGCCTTCTGGGCCGAATACGTCGTGTGGCCTTTGATACAGATCCTCGTGGTGCTGTTCATAGTCCTCACGATAGTCGCTTACCTCGTCTACGTCGAACGCAAGGTGTCGGCCTTCATGCAGGCGCGGCTCGGCCCCATGCGCGTCGGCCCGTGGGGGTTGCTCCAGCCCGCGGCCGACGGCCTCAAGCTTCTGCTCAAAGAAGACATCATCCCGATCAAGGCCGATAAGCTCGTCTTCGCCATAGCCCCGATCATCTCGGTGATAGCCGCGCTCGTCGTGCTCGCCGTGATCCCGTGGGGCGCGGCGTGGGCGACGATTGCCAACATTAATATAGGGCTGCTCTTCATACTCGCCGTCTCTTCGGTTAGCGTGCTGGGGCTCGTGCTTGCGGGCTGGTCGTCGAATTCGAAGTACTCGCTTCTGGGCGCGCTGCGGTCGTCGGCCCAGATGGTGAGCTACGAAGTCGCGATGGGCCTTTCGATCATCGGCGCGCTTATGTTCGCCAGGACGCTTTCGATGTCCGGCATAATCGAGGCGCAGCGCGCCGACGGGATCTGGTACGTCTTTTTCCAGCCGCTCGGCTTTATGATCTACCTGGTGAGCGCGCTCGGCGAGACGAACCGCGCGCCGTTCGACCTGCCCGAAGCGGAATCCGAATTGGTCGCCGGTTACCACACGGAGTATTCGGGGTTCCGCTGGGCGCTCTTCTTTATGGCCGAGTATTCGGCGATGATAATAACGGCGGCCGTCGCGGTGACGTTGTTCTTAGGCGGCTGGTCGTTTCCGGGCCTCGACCTCATAACGACCGAGTGGCTCCGCGTCGTCTTGAGCGTGCTGATATTCGCGGCCAAGGTCTTCATATTGATCTACGCCTACATGTGGTTCCGCTGGACGTGGCCGCGCTACCGCTACGACCAGTTGATGGAGCTGGGCTGGAAGTGGATGATACCGGCGGGGCTCGCCAACATAGTGCTGACGGGCGTCTGGTACGTGCTCGCGTTGCCGAAGTCGAGAGGCGGGCTCTTCGATTTCATGCGGCAGGAAGGCGGGAGGCTCGTGCCGACGGGCGCGGGCAAGATATACTTCATAGTAACAGGATTCGCAATCACGATACCGTTAGTCTGGGTTGTGCTGGCGACGATCAATCGGCGGTCGCGCGACTTTAACCTGCACGAGCAGCGCCAGCTTCAGATACGCTTGCGCAGCGAGCGGATGCAAAAGGCCACCGAAGCCCAGACGGCGGAATAAGTATCAGAGGGTTTATGGCAGCAACAACACAAGGCAGTAATAAGCGGACCCTTGGCCAGATAATAAGGCGGCTCTTTTTGCTCGACCTCATTAAAGGCCTCGGGCTCACGTTCAAGTACAACGCGCGCGCGCTGTACGAACCGCGCGACGGCGGAAACCCCAATCAGGCGATATACACGGAGCAGTACCCGAAGGAGCGGCCTCGGGTCTCTGAAAGGTTTCGCGGAGCGCCGCGGCTGAACCTCGACCCGGAGACGGGCGGGACGCTTTGCATAGCGTGCGACCTTTGCGCGCTCGCCTGCCCCGTCGATTGTATAGAGGTGGGCTCGATACGCCGCGAGGTGCGCGACGGAGACAAGGTTAATAAAAAGAAGGTGCTCACGACGTTCATCTTCGACACGTCGCGCTGCATGTTCTGTAACCTTTGCTCAGAGGCATGCCCCACGGATTGCCTGGAGCTAACGCAGAGCTTCGAGCTTGCGGTCTATCACCGCTCGGGCTTCCGCTGGGACCGCGAGATGCTTGAGAAGGGCATCAATTACGTTCGATACACAAAGTAGCAGACGGACAAAACCATGCAACTACAGGGCTGGGAAGCGGTGCTGTTTTATGTGCTGGCGATAGGGACGCTCTTTATGGGCGTCTACGTGGTGACGGCGCGCATAGCCGTGCACTCGGCGCTCTGCCTGATCTCGACGCTCGTAAACGTGGCGCTGCTGTTCATACTGCTGCGCGCGGAGTTCGTGGCGGGCGTGCAGATTCTGGTCTACGTCGGGGGCGTGATGGTCCTGTTCCTGTTCGTCATCATGCTGGTCCAGACGCGCGCCGAGGAAGAAGAGCGGGTGAAGCTTTACACGGGGCAGATGTACCCGGCGTTTTTCATCGCGCTGTTGTTCGCCGCGGCATTCTTCTTCGCGATGAACCCAGCGCAGGCGGCGTTCCGGCCCCCGGAAAACGCCCCGAGAACCGAAAGCGCTGCTCCGGTCGTTGAAAGCGAAGTGAGCAAGGCAGGCGCCGGCCCGCTGATATCTAAAGACACTCAGACCGTAGGCGAGGCGCTCTACACGAAGGCGGCGCTTCCGTTCGAAATCGCATCGCTGTTATTGCTCGTTGCCATAGTCGGCGCGGTGTTGCTGGCGCGCGGGGCAAAGCAAGAAAAATATTACGAATGAATCTTAATCTCAAATCTCAAATTTGCATGGCGGATGATGCGCTTACGCGCACCGCGATTTGAAATCCTGCTGGGGAGGTCGGTGTGGCGGAGCGCCGCAATCTTACCAACATTGTGATATGGGTCGTCGTGCTCGGAGCCCTGGGCTATGGCGGCTACGTGATGTTGAACCGCGTCGGCGTACAGCGGTTCGAGCCGACGCTGGTCCACTTTCTGATGCTGAGCTTCCTGCTGTTCGTCGTGGGCGTGGCGGGCGTGCTGAGCCGTCGCAACATCATCATCATCTTCATGTCGATCGAGCTGATCTTGAACGCGGTCAACATCAACCTGGTCGCCTTCTCGCGCTACCTTCAGCTCAACCAGCCGGCGCTCGCCTCGCGCGGACTGGAAGTCGACCCGCTGGCCGGGCCCGTCTTCACCATCTTCATCATCGTGGTGGCCGCGGCCGAAGCTGCCGTCGGGCTCGGGATAGTTATATCGCTGTTTCGCAACCGCGAGACCATAGCAATCGACGAGATCGATTTGCTCAAGTGGTGAATTAAAGTCCTGAGTCCTGAGTGCTGAGTCCTGAGTCAACGGCTCTCACTCAGCACTCAGGACTCAGCACTCAGGACTTGGAATTATGTTAAGACTCGTCTGGCTCATTCCAATACTTCCGCTCGCGGGCTTTCTCGTGAACTTCTTGCTCGGCCGCAGGCTGCGCTTGAGCGAGCGGGCCGTCTCGATCATCGGCTGCGGCGTGATACTGGTTTCGCTCCTGCTCACGCTCGGGGCGTTTTATGACTACCATTGGAATTTCAACCCCGACAACGAGACGAAGCCTTACATCAGTAACCACTTCACGTGGCTGCCCGGCGGCAAGGCGCACCAGACGCTCAAGCCCGCCGCGGAAGCCGGCGAGCAGTCTCACCAAACGGCTTCGACGCTGTTCGACTTCAACATAAACTGGAGCTACCAGATAGACCAGTTGTCGCTCGTCATGATGTTCGTCGTCACCTTCGTCGGTTTCTGGATACACGTCTTCGCCACCGGCTACATGCACGGCGACAAGGGCTTCTACCGCTTCTTCTCTTACCTGAACCTCTTCATGTTCATGATGCTGCTTCTAGTCATGGGCTCGAACTTCATGATCATGTTCATCGGGTGGGAAGGCGTGGGGCTCTGCTCGTACCTTCTGATCGGCTACTACTTCGACCGACAGGAGGCGGGCGACGCGTCGAAGAAAGCATTCGTCGTAAACCGCATAGGCGACTTCGGGTTCGCGCTCGCGATCATGGGCGTATTCGCCGCGTTCGGCACGCTGGAGTTCAGCGAGCTGGCCGCGCGCACCGCCTCTGTCCCGATTGAAGGGCTGTGGCAATTCGGGCTGATGTCATGGCTGGCGCTTGGGCTCTTCATAGGCGCGACGGGTAAGAGCGCGCAGATCCCCCTTTACATCTGGCTGCCCGACGCTATGGCGGGGCCGACGCCCGTCAGCGCGCTGATACACGCGGCGACGATGGTCACGGCCGGCGTCTTCATGGTGACGCGCACTAACTTCATCTTCCAGCGCTCCGTCACGATGATGATGGTCGTAGCCCTGATCGGCTGTCTCACAGCCTTCATCGCCGCGACGATCGGCATCACGCAAACGGATATAAAAAAGGTGCTGGCTTACTCGACCGTGTCGCAGCTCGGCTACATGTTTTTGGCCGCGGGCGTGGGCGCGTTCGTAGCGGCGATCTTCCACGTCTTCACGCACGCCTTCTTCAAGGCGCTGCTCTTCCTCGGGTCGGGCTCGGTCATACACGGGATGCACCACGAACAGGAGATGCCGCGCATGGGCGGGCTTGCGAAGTACATGCCCACGACCTACAAGGCGATGCTCGCGGGCTGGCTTGCGATCTGCGGCATCATCCCGTTTGCGGGCTTCTGGTCTAAGGACGAGATTCTGTGGAAGACCTTTTCGGCGCACCTGTTCGGCGGCGAGAAGATTTTATGGTTCGTCGGGCTGGTCACGGCCGGGATCACCGCGTTTTATATGACCAGGCTGATGGCGCTCACCTTCTGGGGCGAAGAGCGCTTCCGCCGCATTCACGCGGGCGGCGAGGCCGACGAGGCTCACGCCGCGGCTCACGATAAGGACGAAGCGCCGCACGATACGATGGTCGCCGCGGCGGGCGACCGCCCGCACCACCAGCCCGGCGAGCACGTCGGCGCAGTAGACAGTACTGACCCGTTAGCCGCGCACGGATCACATCATCACCATTTCGAGCCGCACGAATCGCCCCGCAGCATGACCTTGCCGCTCATAGTCCTCGCGGTCCTTTCGGTCGTCGGCGGGCTCGTAGGCATCCCGCACCTGTTCAACCCGTTCGAGCACTGGCTCGAACCCGTCACCAGAATGGAGGGCGCGGAAGCGGCGCACGGCAACGTGGGCACAGAATTAATCTTGATGGTGCTGTCGCTTCTGGTTGCGGCGGGCGGCATCTTGCTAGGCCGTTTGATCTACGTCAAGCGGACCGAGCTGGCTAACGTATGGGCGAATAGATTGCGCCCGCTCTACACGCTCAGCGTGAACAAATGGTACTGGGATTACCTGCTCGACGTTAAAGGCGTCGAGGCGGGCAAGGCCGTCAACCGCGGCCTCTGGGCCGTCGACGCCGGCGTAGTAGATGGCGGGGTCAACGGCAGCGCGTGGATGACGCGGCTGTGGGCCAGGGTGAGCGGGCTGTTCGACAAGTGGGGCATAGACATGGCGGTCAACGCGACGGCCTGGGTGACGCGCGGCGGGTCCTGGGTCATGCGCGCCGCGCAGACGGGCTACTGGCATAACTACGCGCTGCTGTTCACGCTAGGACTCTTCATAATCGTAATCATTTATGAATGGTCGGCCATAACCACCACGGCGGCAATGTTGTGGGAGAGAATAACAGGCCTCTTCTAAAGGAGATTGACCATGGGTGGTCACATCGAGTTTTTCGGCATCGGGATACTTTCGTGGGTGACATGGCTTCCGGCCCTCGGAGCCATCTTTCTGCTATTCTTCAGCCGCACGAAGAACGACCAGATCCGCTGGTTCGCCAACCTCTGGATCGTGTTCTGTTTTTTGATCTCGGTGCCTTTAATTACCGGCCTCGGAAGCGGCAAGCCCGGCTATGACCGAGCGCTCAGCGGGCTACAGTTCATCGAAGACCACGAGTGGATACCGCTCATAGGCGCGCGCTACCAGCTCGGCGTAGACGGGCTATCGCTCGTGCTCGTTATTCTTACGACGCTGCTCGGCGTAGTCTCGGTCATCTGCTCCTGGTCTTACATAAGGGAGAAGGGGCGCGAGAAAGAGTACTACATCATGCTGATGCTGTTGCAGTCGGGCATGATAGGCGCGTTCGTCGCGGCGGACCTCTTTCTGTTCTTCGTCTTCTGGGAAGTGATGCTCGTGCCTATGTATTTTCTGATAGGCATCTGGGGCGGCAAGAACCGGCTCTACTCGGCCATCAAATTCTTCCTCTACACGCTGGTCGGCTCGGTCGTCATGCTGCTGGCCGTGCTCAAGCTCTTCTTCATCTTCCCCGACGTGGTCCAGGCCCAGCGGCCGGCGGTCGAGACCCGCGCTCGCGCGCTCGCGACCAGCCCCGTCACAGGGCAGGTCAACGGGCCTATGCTCAACCTGATGGAAGACGCGATAAAGCGCACCGACCCCGCACAGATCCCCGCCGGCTACGTCAACAGCTCGTTCAACATCGCGGGGCTTACGGCCGCCGGCCCTTCGATAGGCTCGGTGATGGGGCTCGGCGTGGTCATCTGGCTCTTCATAGGGTTCGCGCTCTCGTTCGCCATCAAAGTGCCTATGTTCCCGTTCCACACGTGGCTGCCCGACGCGCACTACGACGCGCCGACGGCGGGCAGCGTGATACTTGCGGGCGTGCTGCTGAAGATGGGCACGTATGGCTTTATGAGGTTCTCGCTGCCGATCTTTCCCGAAGCGGCCAACCACCCGACGGTCAGGCGGTGGATGATAATACTGGCGATAGTCGGGATAATTTACGGCGCGCTGGTCGCGATGGCGCAAAAGGACGTGAAGAAGCTGATAGCTTACTCTTCGGTCTCGCACCTGGGGTTTGTGATGCTCGGGCTCTTCTCGCTCAATCCGAATGGGATCAACGGCGCGGTGTTGCAGATGATAAACCACGGCATCTCGACGGGCGCGCTCTTCATGCTGGCAGGCATACTCTACGAGCGGCGGCACACTTACGAGATAGCCGAGTTCGGCGGGCTCGCCCACGTGACGCCGACTTTCTCCACCGTCTTCTTGATCGTCACGCTGTCGTCACTCGGGCTCCCGCTGATGAACAACTTCATAGGCGAGTTCTTGACGCTCAGAGGCGCGTTCGAGGCCAACTGGGTCTGGGCGGCCTTTGCGACGACGGGCATCATCCTCGGCGCGGCCTACATGCTGTGGCTGTACCAGCGCGTCTTCTTCGGCCAGTTGAACCGGGCCAACGAGAACCTGCCCGACTTGAACAAGCGCGAGCTGTGGCAGTTCGCGCCGCTGATCTTTTTGATCTTCTGGATAGGCATCTACCCGAAGCCGCTGTTGTCTTACATCGAGCCGCAGACAAACACAGTGGTCGCGCAGGTGAACCCTGGTTACTTCAAGCCCGCGGCGGCCGAGCCCTCGGCCGAAGAGCGGCTGTCGGGCCAGGCAGACACTACCGAAACGGCCCCGGCGGCTTCCGGCGCAGGGCAAACGAGATAATAAAGTCCTGAGTGCTGAGTCCTGAGTCCTGAGTTAAATCAGGTGCTCAGGACTCAGCACTCAGCACTCAGCACTCAGGACTAGATATGACTCCCAGCTTCCAAGAGTTAATCGATCAGGCCGTGCAGCTCATCATGCCTGAGATGATACTGACGCTGTTTGCCTGCGCGGCCCTCGTCTTAGACGTGATGCTGCCGCGCGACCGCAAGCAAATAGTCGCCTGGGTGAGTCTGGCCGGCGTCGGGGCGTCGCTCGTCTCGCTCGACCTGCTCTATTTCAACCTCGTGCGCAAGGTCGGGTCGCAGACAGGCTTTTACGACATGATAGTCGTCGATAATTACGCGATCGTCTTCAAGCTGATGTTCCTGATCGGCGCGGCGCTGTCGATACTGCTGTCGATAAAGTACCTCGAAGTCGAAGGCGAGCAGCGCGGCGAGTACTACTCGCTGATCCTGTTTTCGGTCATCGGCATGATGTTTATGGCTTCGGCCGTAGACCTGCTGTCGCTCTTCATATCGCTTGAGCTGATGGCGATCGCCGTCTACATACTGGTCGGCTACCTCAAGCGGGACCGGAAGTCGAACGAAGCCTCGATGAAGTACTTTCTGCTGGGGGCCTTCTCGTCGGGCGTTCTGCTCTACGGCATCTCGATGGTTTATGGGCTGACGGGGACTACGAACCTTGCGGGCATAGCAAAGGCGCTGCCGATCGTCGCCGTGACGAACTGGGCGCCGCTGGGCGGCGAGGCGGTGGCCGACATGCGTTACTTCGCGCTGCTGGCTATGGTGCTGATGGCGGCGGGGATGTTCTTCAAAGTGGCGGCCGTCCCTTTTCACATGTGGGCGCCGGACGCTTACGAAGGCGCGCCCACCTCGATCACCGCGTTCATGTCTGTCGCGGTGAAGGCCGCCAGCTTCGCGATGTTTGGAAGGTTGTTCCTCTATGGCCTGCCCGATCTGCGCACGGCGCTTGAGGGCGACGCGGCCGGCAACATCCCGGCCCTGCCCGGTTGGGCCGTGCTCTTGGGCTCGGTCGCCGCGATCACCATGGTGTGGGGGAATCTGGCCGCGATCACCCAGCACAACACCAAGAGGCTTTTGGCCTACTCGTCGATCTCGCACGCGGGTTACACGCTCTTAGGGTTGGTGGCCGGAAACGAGAGGGGCTACACGGGGTTCATAATCTACCTGTTCATCTACACGGTGATGAACCTTGGGGTGTTCGGCTGCATCATCGCGCTCAGGCGGCGCGGGATCGCGGGCGACCGCATGGAAGACTTCAACGGGCTGATGCGCAAAGCGCCGTGGCTGACCGTGATGATGACGATATTCCTGCTGTCGCTGGGCGGCATACCGCCGACCGCCGGGTTCATAGGCAAGCTCTATCTTTTCATGGGGCTGATAGAGAGTGGCAACCCATGGATGGTGAGGCTCGCGATACTGGCGGTCTTGATGAGCGCCGTCTCGCTCTATTATTACATCCGATTCATCCGCGCCATGTACATCGAGCCCGAGACCGAGCCGCAGCCCGTGCGCGTGGCCCGTCCGCTCCAGGCCGCGCTCGCCGTGGCCGTGCTGCTCGTCATATTCATAGGCGTCTACCCGCAACCGCTTATCCGCATAACTCAAAAAGCGGCGACCTCCGAGGGGCTCAAGACCGAAGAAGAGATGCGCCCGCCCCCGGCCGCAGCGCCCGCCGCGGGGCCGCGCACGCCGGGCGGAAGACCTTCCGGCAGCCCGCCTCAGTAAAGAGCCCTTCTTTAGTAAATCGATGGCTACCGACGACGACAATAAAGGCGGGGTCAACTGGCGTCAGGCCATGACCACCGTCGGGATGGCGCTGTCGATACCCTGGATGATAGGCGTGCCCGCGTTCTTAGGCTGGTACATAGACAAGCGCGCCGGGACGTGGCCCGTGTGGTTTCTGATAGGGCTATTCCTCGGCCTGCTCAGCACGGCTTTCAGCATCTACAAGCTCCTCAAGAGATTCGGCCAGTTCAAGTAATCCGCTGGCAGTTATTTAGAGCGTGTCAGAGAAGTGTGAAAAAGCCCTGAAAGGGCTTGATTCAATAGCCAGGGGCACCGCCCCTGGAAACGGATTGATAATAATGAAAAGCCCTGAAAGGGCGATATGACTATCGCGCCCTTTCAGGGCTTAATCTTGTATGACGCGTCACCCGGCGCGTTGCGCCGGGCTATTGAATCACGCCCCTACGGGGCTTTCGGCTATTGAATATCGCCTCTTCGAGGCTTTCTATTGAATCATGCTCCTGCGGGGCTTATTGAATGCCGCCTCTTCGAGGCTTTCTATTGAAGCGTGTCTCCTTTGGGATTCTTCAGACAACCTCTATAGCGGTTTGCGATTGGGTGACTTGCTTCGAGATTCACCGCCCGGTGTTCTGAACTATCGCTTGACCGCGATCGCAAGCGCCATCGTCGCCCAGCTTGTGCCCGCCGCGGAGATCCATTGGTTCTTGCCGTGCGGGAAGCCGCTTTCGAAATATCGTTGCAGAGGTATCGCGCGCGTCTGGACGAGCCACGAGCCGTCTTCGCGCTGTGTCTTTAACAAGAATGCCACGCCGCGCCGGTAAGCCGGGTCGTCGGCGCTCACGCCGCCCGCTTCGTGCAAGGCCACGAGCGCCTGCCCCGTCGCGTAAGCGTCGCTTTCTATCCCCGGCAGTTGCGACCAGCCTCCGTCGGCGCGCTGGCTTGCCATTACACGTTTGACGGCTTTCTCGACATCTTCCTTTTTCGCCTTCGCCCAGCCCAGACCCAGGAGTTGAAAGTTTCTCTCTTCGCCCGTCGCAGGCTGCGCGCGCGCCAACCACGCCGCGGCCAGGGCTATGCGCCTTCGCGTCTCTTCGGCGCGGCCCTCCGGCGCGTACATCTGTATGACGCGGGCCGCGACGGCGGTCGTCGAGATGTCGCTGAACTCTATCGGCGGGCGGTAGGCCACGGGCTGCCAGTGACCGTCGGAGAACTGTTTCCCCATCAGGTAATGGACTACGGCGTCTGTAGACTTGTCGGCGGGTTGTTTATCGACGCCGAGCTGCATCAAGAAGTATGCGGCCGTCGTCGCGTCGCCGGGCAGCCCGAACCCCAGCAGCATCTTCTCGCGCGAGGTGGCGACCAGCTTGTGAACGCCTTCACGGTTCTGCCCTGCGACCTTCTCGTCGACCTGAAATCCGCGCTCGCGCGCCGCGGCGACGGCCATCGCCGGCAGTACGTTGTGATGGCAAGAGGCGCATCCCGTCTGCTCCACGAACGGCGGGCCGACCTTCTGCAACAGCGGCAGACTCTTTTCGACGGCGCTTCTGGCGGCGGCCGAATCGCCGTCCTGCGTGAAGGCGCGCTCGGCGAAGAGCGCCGAAACGGCCAGTATGAAAACGAGAGCAATCGTCAATCTCATAAGATCTCCAAAAAGTCTGACTCTCGGCGTCACTCGGCTGCGCCGGCCTTCTTCAAGGCCGCGACGACCGCGGTGTCGCCTCTTCGTTTCGCCAGTATCAAAGCGGTAGCGCCGCTCTTGGCTTTAGCGTTCGGGTCCGCGCCGCGCGCAAGCAGCAGGTTGACCAGCTCGACGCTCCCCCTCTCGCTGAGCGCGGCCCACATCAAAGCCGTGTAGCCTTCGTCGTTCTTCGTGTTCACGTCCGTGCCGCGCTCGACCAGAAGCTTGAGCGTCTCGGCCGCGTCCACGTCGTTCGCCCACAGGAAGGCCGTGTGCCCGCCCATGTCTTTAATGTTAGGGTCCGCGCCTTTGTCGAGAAGCATGCGCACTGTCGCGGCGTCCTTGTAGGTCGCCGCCCACATCAAAGGCGTCTCGTTGGAGCTGGTCTTTGCGTTAGGGTCCGCGCCTTTCGAGAGCAGGAAGGCGACGATCTCTTTGTCGCCGCTCATCACGGCGTTGTGCAGCGGTGTGCGGCCCGCCTTGTCTTTGACGTTGAGCTCGGCCCCACGCGCGAGCATCTCTTTGAGTGTCGCGAGAGAGCCCGCGTGGCCCGCGGCTATCATTAAAGCGGTGTAGCCTGAGTTTGATTTCGCGTTAACGTCCGCGCCCCTGGCTAAAAGCAGGCGGACTTTCGCCGCTTCGCCCGCCGCAACCATCAAGGGCGTTATCCCGTCGTTGTTCTTCTCGTTCGGGTCCGCGCCGCGATCTAACAGCAGCTTCAGGCAGTCCGCGCTCGCCGAAAGCGCCGCATGGATCAAGGCCGTGTCGCCGTCGGCGTCGCGGGCGTTCGCGCTTGCGCCGCGCGCGAGGAGCTTTCTTACAGAGCCCGCGTCGCCTTTTCTGATCGCGACGAATAGCGCGTCATTCGAGGGTTGGTTTTCGGCTCGAACCGGACAGGCGCAGATCAAAAGGATGATCGATAAGAAGGTCTGTGAGCGTGCCATCATAGGTTCACCTCTCAACTGCAATACGCATACTTTGCGCGAGTGGTTTTATTTCAATTCTGCGGCCAGGTCAACGATTATTTTGGAGCCCGATTGTTTAGCTGTATAATCGTTCCGGCCCAGGACGGGTTGACCCACAGGAGCGCAAAGTGAGTGAAGACGGACAGGTAACCATACTCTGCCTCGCCAGCTACTACAAGGGCGAAGAGTTCCTGCGCGAATCGAAACGCCAGGGCTGCCGCGTGCTGCTGGTCACGGTCGAGTCTCTGGCCGAAGCCGACTGGCCGCGCGAAGTGATAGACGACATCTTCTACTTGCCGGACCTCTACAACCGCGAAGACGTTATCAAAGGCATAAGCTACCTTGCGCGCACGCAGGCCATCGACCGCATAGTGCCGCTCGACGACTACGACGTGGAGACGGCGGCCGTGTTGCGCGAGCACCTGCGCATACCGGGGATGGGCGACACGACCGCGCGCCACTTCCGAGACAAGCTCGCCATGCGCGTGAAGGCTAGCGACGAGCAGATACTCGTGCCGGAATTCGTCCACGTCCTGAATTACGACCGCATACGCGACTACCTCGAACGCGTCCCGCCGCCTTGGGTCTTAAAGCCGAGGGCGGAGGCGTCGGCCATAGGGATCAAGAAGGCCGAGAGCGCCGACCAGGTCTGGCGGCTGCTGGAAGAGCTCGGCGACCGGCGGTCGTTTTACCTCCTGGAACAGTTCATCGCGGGTGACATCTATCACATAGATTCCGTGGTGAGCGAGCGCGAAGTCGTCTTCGCCATCCCTCACAAATACGGGAAGCCGCCCATGGACGTAGCGCACGGCGGCGGCATATTCACTACGCGGAGGATAGAGGCGCATTCGGCGGACGCGCAGGCGCTTGAGCTGCTCAACCGCGAGCTGATAACGACGCTGGGATTGGTGCGCGGGGTGACTCACACGGAGTTCATAAAGGGGCGCGACGGGCGGTTCTATTTCCTGGAGACGGCTTCGCGCGTGGGCGGCGCGAACATCGCCGAAGTCGTCGAGGCGGCCACAGGTGTAAACCTCTGGCGCGAGTGGGCGAGGATAGAGATAGGCCGCGGCGAGCATAATTATGAATTGCCGCCGCACCGGGACGACTACTCCGGGATAATCATATCGCTCGCGCGCCAGGAGTGTCCCGACACTTCCGCCTATGACGACAAGGAAGTGGTGTGGCGCTTAAACAAGCGCTACCACGCGGGGCTGATCGTCGCGTCGCCGGAGGCCGCGACGGTCGAGCGACTGCTCGAAGAGTACACGCGCCGGTTTTTGAAAGACTTCTACGCCACGGCCCCGCTGCCCGAAAAGCCGACCTCATAGCTCGCACAAGCCATTTATATTTTCTTTAGAGATTATTTCTAGAACCTTTAGAGTTCTCCTCTTCGTGTCGCCGTAATCCACTTTATGAACGGATTATATCTCGGCACACGCGCATTACTATTCTCGATCATGCTCTTGCTGATCCTGTCAGGCGCGGCTCACGCGCAGGGCACGGCCTTCTCGTATCAGGGCCGCTTGACCGACTCAGGCAACCCGGCCGACGGTCTGTTCGACATGCAGTTCAAGCTGTTCGACACGGCGACTGTGGGGGCGGGCTCTCAGCAAGGCGCTACGGTCACAAACTCCACGGTCCAGGTGACGAACGGAGTCTTTACGATCGAGCTCGATTTCGGGGCGGCGATCTTTACGGGCGCGGCCCGCTTCCTTGAGATAGGCATACGGCCCGCGGGCAGCCCCGCGCCTTACACTCTGCTCAGCCCGCGCCAGCCGCTGACGAGCGCGCCGTATGCTATCAGGAGCAACGCGGCCGCGACGGCCGACGCCTTGAGCGTTGCGTGCGTTGGCTGCGTGACGAGCGGCCAGATACAGAGCGTGGCGGGCGGTGCGGTGACGGGCGCGATACCTGTCGCGAGCATCCCCGCGGGGAGCGCGAACTACATTCAAAACTCTACGGCGCAGCAGGCCGCGGCGAATTTCAACATAAGCGGAGATGGCGCGGTCGGCGGGGCGCTGTCAGGTGGTGTCGTCAACGCTGGGACGCAGTACAACATAGCGGGGCAGCGCGTATTAAGCGTGTCAGGGCCGTTTTCCATCGGCCCGACTGTCTTTGCATCGTCGAACACATTTCTGGGAGACCGCGCGGGTATTAATACAACGCCGGGCGATACGCTCGACTCGAACGACGGTAAGTTCAACACGTTTGTGGGAGCAGGCGCCGGCGCGGCTAACGTATCGGGCCGCGACAACTCATTCTTTGGCGAGCGGGCGGGCGCGGCTAACATCTTCGGCTCCCGTAACACATTCTTCGGAAGGCTTGCCGGTCAGTCTAATACAACGGCCAGCGATAATTCCTTGTTTGGTGCTAGCGCCGGCTCAAGTAACACCGGAAACCTCAACTCATTCTTTGGCAGCGATGCCGGCGCAAGTAACACAACCGGCAACAGCAATTCGTTCTTTGGCGCTGGCGCCGGCTCGGCAAGTACGACTGGCTTCGGGAACTCGTTTTTTGGGAAGGAAGCGGGCGTGGCGAACCTGACGGGCAGCGCCAACGCGTTTTTCGGGAGATTGGCCGGCGATAACAACATCACCGGCAGCAACAACACGATCATAGGCTTCAGTGCGGATGTGGGGGCAAACAATCTGAACAACGCCGCCGCCATAGGCTCAGGCGCTCTTGTGGCGCAAAGCAACGCGATGGTGCTCGGCTCCATAAACGGAGTCAACGGCGCTACGGCCACGGTCAGCGTAGGCATAGGGACTACGACGCCGTCGGACCGGCTGCACGTGGTAGGAGACATACGAATAGGCACGGGGACTACGGGGTGCGTCAAGGACGCCGACGGCACGATACTGACTGGCAGTTGCTCTTCGGACGCGAGGCTAAAGCATGCGATCACGCCTTTCCCGGCGTTGCTCGACAGGTTGGTGCAGTTGCGCCCCGTCCATTTCTTCTGGAGGGCGAAGGAGTTTCCGGAAAGGGTCTTCGGCGACAGGCAGTCATACGGGCTGATCGCGCAGGAGGTCGAGCGGGTAATGCCGGAGCTTGTGACGGACGACGAGCATGGGTACAAGGTTGTGAACTACTCGAAGCTGCCGCTGATGAGCGTGCAGGCCATCAAGGAGCTTAAGATTGAGAACGACAACCTGAAAGAGTCGCTGCGCCGACAGCAGGAAGAGATCGCGGCATTGAAAAGAGTCGTCTGTCAGATGCGGCCTGACGCCGAGATGTGCAGATAAACAAAGTCTCCTTCGGAGTGCGGTGACTTGTCGGCGCACTCCGAAGGAGGTGCTGGCATTACGGAGCCTTTAAAGTCTTTGTTGTGCTCAACCCGTTGATGATGGCTTGAGCATAGGCGTTCACAGTCATGGGATCACCGCTACACTGGCCGGAGTTTTCACAACTGATCAGGTCGCCGTAGTTCCAGATAAACCCGCCGTTTATTCCGGCGTCGGTCGTCATAAGGTTGGAAAAAGTATCTTCAATCCCGCTCGGGCACATAACCCCTTGATAAGTCTCGGGCTGACAGCTCGTGCCGGGGTTCGCGCACCAGTAGCCCGGAACGATGAAGGCAGCCGGATCACTGACGCCCGTCGGTGACGAATAGTCCTTCATCTGCTGAACCCAACTGCTCGGATCATTAGACGAGCCGCCAGCATAGCACTGCAAATTCCACCAGCTTACGATCTGCTGATTGTTGTTCTGCGAGTAGACCTCCGCCATGCAGTTGAGCCAGAAGTCCTCATCCATGTACGGGCAATACGTCGTCTCCATGCCGATACTGTTTAGCATTTGCGTCAACTGCACCACCGTATCCGTGTAGTAAGAGTACGAGTGGCCGTAAGGAGGGGGAGACGAATTGGCTTCAAGATCAAGGTCAATCCCGTCGATGTAGAGGGCGCTTTGCAACGCCTGGAAGTTCGCGTAAAGCGGGTTCTGGGAGCCTATGCCGTACTGGGTAATCAAGTTGCCTATGTTTACGAAGTCGCTTTCACAGGTCCAGCCGCCTATAGAAAAGAGCAGCTTATTAACCGTTCCTCCTGATTGCTTTACTGTCGAAAGCAATCCCGGTAAATCGCTCAGGCCGCTCTGGAGCTGGCCACCGACAATCATAGGGGGGCCGTCGTTGTATATGAAATCGCCGCTCGCATCAACGTGGAGCGCCCACAGAATACCTGTGGTGAAGCCCGACGTGTTGAGCGCCGAGGCGTAACCTTGCAGCTCCGCGAGTTGTTGTGAGGTGGGGTTTTGCTGGCCGAAATTGTTAACGTAAATCGCGATGTTTTGTGCTGTGCTCATCAGAAGCTTCTCCTTTCAATGTTAATGATAGACCGGGGATCCCACTTAGGCCCCGGCCTGCGGTCCGCTGAGTTTAACTACCTTGTGATTCCTCGATGCAGGCCTTATTGTTCGTAATGACCGCGATAATACGCCATTAATGTAACTAATACAACAAATTTGGGTTGGGTAATTTTAGGATTGGACCGTTTTTGCAACTTAACGAAGAGATGCTAGAGCCGCCAGGTCACTTCCTGCCTCCGGCCACCCACATCGCGGCCACGCGCACGCGCGGCGACGACCCGGCTTCGGTCCAGGCGAAGAAGACTTCATCGCCTGAGGAGACTACTTGCGGAAAACCGCTCGCCCGCGCGGCGCTCGTATCGGTCACCACTACGGCCTCGTCGCGCGAGCCGTCCGCACGAATGCGACGCGCGCGAACCTCCGCGCCCTTCTCCGTGCGCTCAAGCCATATGACGAGCGCCGCTTCGTCTCGCAACAACACGACTTCGACTCGGCCCAACGGCGAGCCGTCGTCGACTCGAATCGCGTTACCGAAAGTCGCCCCGGCGTCGTCTGAAAAAACCAGGTTCACGCGCGGAGCGTCATTGACACCCGTGAACCACGCGACGGCCACACGCCGAGAGTTGGCCGCTATCGACGGGCCGTTGACCGGGCAGCCATCGATCTTCCAGTCGTCCGCGTGAAGAGTGCGCGGCTCTGTCCAGCGACCTTTGTGAAGCCGGACGATAGAGATGTCTCTGACCTCTTTATCCGATCGATCGCGATAGGCGGCGACAGGGCCTTCGCTCGTCATAGCCGCTGATGTCTGACAGCATTCGCATACGCGGCCGTCAAGCAGCGCCTCGCCCGAGATGCGCCCCCACGCGTCTACAGTCGCAAAGCGCAGCGTCATCTCTCCGCCGTGCGAATCGTGACCGTCGTGGCCGCCTTCTTTCATGTTCCTCCCGTCGAGCCAGACAGCCCCGACCCGGCCGCCGGCCATCCCGACGAGCGACACGAACCCGTGCTCCGTCTTCGTGCCGTCGCGGTGAGGGACCAGCGGCTTTGACCACGACCTGCCGCCGTCGGTCGAGCGCGAGATGTTAACGTCGTAGGCGTATGTGTCGGGCGCGCTTTTCACGAGCCAGTGCGCGACCATCGTCTGGTCCGCGAGCATGACGACCGACGGGAAATCGGCCCAGTTGACGAACCAGTTGTCGCCTTCGGCTATGGTCCGAGGCTCGCCCCATCGCGCGCGGCGGTACTCGGCGAAGCGGAGACGGTGGCGCTTCTCTCCGACCTTCTCCACCCAGCTAAGAAAGACCCGCCCGTGCGTGTTGCGGAACAGGTTCGGCTGTCCGCTGCCTTCGCGTGCCGGCGTGTCGATCAGGGCCGGCCGTGATTGGCCCGAGACGTTAGCCGTCACGATCGACAGAAGAAGCATGAAAAGAATTGCCCTGAAGATTCTCGACATCGTCATCCCTTCGATTATCTTACCCCAGCTTGAAGACGCGGCGCGCGTTCTCGCGCAAAAAGTTGGCGCGAACATCTTCGGCCAGGTCCAGCGCGCGCACCTGCTCCATGCATTTTTCGAAAGGCAGTTGCGGGAAGTTCGTCCCGAAGATCACCTTCTGTTTGCCGTAGGTCTTCAGGTAGTGCAAGAGTTGCGGCGGGTAGTAGCGAGGCAGATACGCGGAAGTGTCTATGAAAACATTTTCATGCTTCCAGGCGACTCCGATCATCTCGTCGGTCCAGGGGTGGCCTATGTGTCCCGCGACGATTCTAAGCTCGGGGAAAGTGAGCGCGACTTCGTCGAGGTAAGGGACGGGCCGCCCTGTCTCGGAAGGCATCAGCGGCCCCGTGTGGCCCACCTGCGTGCAGAAGGGTATGTCGAGCTCTATGCACTTGACGTAGAGCGGGAAATAGAACTTGTCGTTGGGCGGACGATTCCACAGCCACGGCACTACGCGCAACGCCTTAAAGCCCAACTCGCGGACGGCGCGGTCAAGCTCGCGCACGGCTTCGACGGGCTTCTCTAAATCGACCGCCGCGACGCCGGCAAAGCGGTCGGGGAAAAGCCTGACGAACTCCGCTATCTTGTCGTTGCTGACGATGACGCGCTCGCGTCTGTGCCATGCGGAAAGCATCACGGTCTGTATCCCTGCGCGGTCCATCGCATCGACCATCGCTTCGGCCGTCACGCCTTCGGCCAGAAGCTGGGAGGCGCCTGACCGCTCGAACAGAGGCAGGACCTCGGGCATGTGGTCGCGCATCTCTTTGATGGCGGGCTGCGCCCACGCGTCGATTGCGCCTTCGTTAAGATCGGTTGGCGTCATGATTTACCTTATAATCAAGCCACAGAGGCACAGAGCCCTCAGAGGTTAATTAATAATTCTCTGTGTCTCAGTGTCTCTGTGGCTAATCATTATCCCTCTAAGCTCAGGGCGCGTCGTGCACGACCTTCTGCCTGCGCTCGTCGAAATAGAGCACGCGCCCCTCGCGGTAAGACTCGACGCTCATGGCGATCGTCACCATGGCCTTGTACGCCGTGAGCGCGTCGAGCACGGGCGTCTCGCGCGTGCGTACGCAGCGCAGAAAGTTCTCCATGTGCGACTCGCGCGGCTCGCACTTCAACACCACCTCGGCCGCCCCGTGCTTCTCTTCAAACTCTTTCTTGAAGAAGCGCGACGGGGTGACGGTGATCTGCTCGACCGTGCCTTCGAAGCGGCCGTGAGGGACTATCATTATCGTCCCTTCGTGGCCGCGTATCAGGCCGGGTATGTGAGTCTCGTTGCCCATCGAAGAGCTCAGGACCAGCGAGTGGCCTTTCGCGAAATCGGCCGTCAGCGTGAAGGTGTCGGGCACCTCGCGCTCGTCTTTGAAGACGTAGATGCCGCCGGTCCCCGTCACGCGGTAGGGGAACTGCGCCTCGCCCCAGCAGATGTTGAGCGGCGCGACTACGTGATAGAACAGGTCTGTGGCTATGCCGCCCGAATAGTCCCAGTACTTGCGGAAGCGGAAGAAACGGTCGGCGTTATACTTGCGCTTCGGCGCGTCGCCCAGCCACATCTTCCAATCGATAAAGTCGTCGCCCTTGCCTTCGGGGCCGGCCGCCTGATCTATGGGCCAGTTCCACTCGCCAACGGTCGAGTTGCGGTGATACGAGCCCTGGCTCATTATCAGCTTCCCGATCATACCGTCGGCTATCGCCTTGCGCGCCTTCCACCACTGGTCCGAGCTCGTAGTCTGTGAGCCGACCTGCATCACGCGGCCGGTCTTTTTGACCGCCTCGTAAACATTCTTTGCCTCTTCGACCGTGCGCGTCATGGGCTTTTCCAGGTAGACATCTTTCCCTTTCGTGAGGGCGGCGACGGCCATCTTCTCGTGCCAGTGGTCCGGCGTAGCTATGATCACGGCGTCGATCTCTTTGCGCTCGATGATCTCGCGGTAATCGAGGTAGCCTTCACACTTCGCGAACTCTTTGGCCAGCCTCAGCCGCTTGGCGTAAACGTCCGCGACGGCGACTACCTGCGCGGGCGTCTTCTCCTGCTTGCCCGTGTTGATGGCCCATTCGAGCAGGCCACGCCCTCGGCCGCCCACGCCTATCACCGCGACGTTGATGCGGTCGTTCGCGCCGAGTATGCGGGCGTTGGCCGAATGCGTGCGAGACAGAGCGCCGGCCGTGGCGGCCGCGCCGATGGCCGACTTTACGAAATCTCTGCGGCTGATTCTATCTTTGGTCATAATGGTCTCCGGTCTTGAGCGGGCGGCCCATATCAGTGCTGAGTGCTGAGTCCTGAGTGCTGAGTAAGGAACCAGAACTGTGCGCTTCTGTTTTTACTCAGGACTCAGCACTCAGCACTCAGGACTTCTTATATGACACATCGGGGCCGCATACTTCAAGAAGATGTGCGCGCGCGTTTACTTCGTTATAGAAATGCTGTATGCTCGTCGCTGCATTAACGCCCGAAATCAATCGATAAAATAACTCTAACCCCGGTAGGGATACTCCTCGAAGTCAAGTGCCTAGAGTTTCAGCCGGTCAGAGATCCAGTGGATAGCATTACCCTTCTCAGGACTGTTTAGCAGTGTCACCGTTGAAAAGATATTTAGAAGTAAGGGAGATCGTGATGAAGAATAATCAGAGGTACGCGGTGTTTTTCGCGACGTTCACTATCTTGGCCTTTCTTGTACTGAGTTTTTCGTCCAGCGCGTCGACTCAAGTAAAGAAAAGCTCAACCGCTGCAAAAAAGAGAACCGGTGACCCGCGCCAGGCCGTCGAGCGCACGGTCAACCGCATGAAAAAGAGGAGCGCCGACCCGAAGGCGAAGTCTTCGATACTGATTGTCGAGGACCAAGAGGTCGGCGAGGACGAAGACCCGGACCTGCCCCCGTGGATGGCGGGCAAGATCGATAAAGAGGCGTACCTGCGGTTGCGGGGCGACTACATAGACATGCTCCGCGGCCGCCCCGTAAACGCACCCGGCGACCCGCGCGAGAAAGCGATCGAGCAGATGGAGAGGCAGGAGCTACAGATCAGGGCGCGTGCGAAGAATGGGCTCGCCAGCCCTTTGATCACGAACTGGGTCTTCTTAGGCCCCGCGCCCATACCGCTCGGGCAGACCAGCACGACGAGGGTGCCCGTCAGCGGCCGCACCATAGCGATCGCCGTTCACCCTACGGACCCAAACACCGTCTACGTCGGCACGGCTCAAGGCGGGCTCTATAAATCGACGAACGGCGGAGCGAACTGGACAAAGCTGTTCGAGTTTCAGTTCGAGTCGCTCGCCATCGGCGCGATCACAATTGATCCGACCGACAGCGGCATCGTCTACGTAGGCACGGGCGAGCCTAACCTTTCGGCCGACAGCTTCGCGGGCCGCGGCCTGTACATCATCAGGAACGCGAATTCGGCGAGCCCGTCTCTGAACGGGCCGTTCCGGCTCGACGGCGTCGGCAACGATATTTTCACGGGCCGCGCCATAGGGCGGATCGTCGTCAACCCGCTCGACAACAACGTCATATTCCTCTGCACCGCGTCGGGCACGGGCGGCAACCCCAACACTACGCCGACGGCGCTCCCGCCGCGCGGCATCTACCGGTCGACCAACGCACAGTCGGCGACCCCGACCTTTGCGCAAGTCCAGGTGACGGGCATACCGACGCCGAACGACCGCAGCATGATCGACCTGGCGTCAGACCTCGCCAACCCTAACCTCATGATAGTGAGCGTTGTCGGCGCGACGGGCGACGGCGGCATATACCGCACGACGAACGCGCTCGACCCGACGCCGACCTTCACGCGAACGCTCACGCTGCCCGACGGGGCTACGAACGGCCGCGCTGAATTATGGCTCAACCGCAACGGCGCCAACGTGACCGTATTCGCCGCGACCGGAGAGATATCGACCGTGGCGGCGGGCGGCCCCAACTGCGCGGCGACGACCGCTGGCATGGTGCGAAGGTCTACAGACGGGGGCGTGACGTGGTCGACCCCGCTGACCGGCTCGACGGGCTTCTGCGGCGGCCAGTGTTTCTACGACATCGCCATCGCGGTGACGCCGGACAACGCGACCATACACCTGGGCGGGTCCGCGCGCGGCGCGACGGGCAACTGCGCGCCCGACGTTATGAAGCGCTCGACCAACGGCGGCACTTCCTTCGCGCGCAACGACAACACGCTGCACGCCGATTCGCACGCGCTGATGATCGCCCCGTCAGACCCGAACGTCGTTTACGCAGGCAACGACGGCGGCATCTGGCGTTCGACTAATAATGGGACGACCTGGACCACCCTCAACAACGCGGACTTCAGCGCGACGCAGTTTCAAGGCGTGGCGCAACACCCTTACGACAGGTTCTTCCTGATGGGAGGCACGCAGGACAACGGGACCAACTGCCTGGCGGCGGACGGCGTGACCTGGAGCCACTGCCGCGACGGCGACGGCGGCTACGCCATCATAGACACAAACGCACAGGACACGACCAACGTCCTGATGTATCACACCTTCTTCAACCAGACGAACTCGCAGATAGGTTTTGAGCGCGCCCAGAACACGGCGGCCAACGCCGACGGCCAGCTTTCGGGGTGGACCTTCCGCGGCTGCTCGGGCACGGTGAGCAACAACGGCTTCCGCTGCGCCGACAACGTGCTCTTCTACGCGCCGATGGCTCAGGGGCCGGGCAACCCGAACACGATCTACTTCGGCACGGACCGGCTCTACCGCTCGACGAATCGCGGCGACACGATGACGCTGGTCAGCCAGGGGCCGCTCATCCCTTCGCCGCTCCCGACGAGCCTCTCCGGCATAGTGACGACGGCCATAGGCATCTCGCCCGAGGACGACAACGTGCGCATCGTCGGGATGAGAAACGGCCGCGTCTTTGCCACGACCACAGGCGCAACGACCATGACCGACGTGACGGGCGCGAACTTCCCGCCGCCTAACCCCGCAGATGCTGCGAGGAACTCTATCGGCGCGGCGGTAATAGACCCGAATAACAAGTTCACTGCTTATGTGAGCTTCACGAGCTTCTCGCCGCCGCTCGGTCAGCAGATATTCAAGACCACGAACCTCAACGACCCTGTCCCGACCTGGACGGCCTCAAGCAACGGCATCCCGACCGTGCCGGTCAGCTCGCTTGCAATCGACCCGCAGGATTCGAACATCGTCTACGCGGGCACGGACATCGGCGTCTACCAGTCTACGGATGGCGGCGCGAACTGGGCTCCATTTGGGAGCGGCCTGCCGCGCGTGGCCGTCTTCGAGGTTGAGATAAACAACGTCCAGCGCGTGCTTCGCGCGGCGACGCACGGGCGAGGCATCTGGGAGATAGGCATACCGGGGCGTCTGCTGCCGGTGCTCAGAAACGGCGGCGCCGCCCTCACGGCCGAAGGCTGCTCGCCCGCAAACGGCGTGATCGATCCGGGCGAAGACGTTACGGTCGCCTTCAGTGTTTCAAACATAGGCCCCGGCCCGACGCTCAACCTCGTAGTGACGCTGCTGGCTACGGGCGGGGTGACCTTCCCGACAGGCCCTGTGTCGTATGGCGCCGTTCAGCCGAACACGGTCGAGACGCGAAGCTTCAGCTTCTCGAATAACGGGTCGTGCGGCGACACGATCACTCTGACCTTCCGCTTGCAGGACGGCGATGATGACCTGGGGACATTCACAATCCCGTTCACACTGGGCGAGCTAGTCACTTCGCCGCCTGTCTTAACAGAGAACTTTGACGGAGTGACGGCGCCTGCGTTGCCCGGCGGGTGGACGACGGCGCGTGCCGGCGCGGGCGCTAACCCGCCGCTGTGGGTGACCTCGACCACGTCGAACAACACGCCGCCCAACTCCGCGTTCTCAAACGGGTCGACGACGCCGGGTGAAAACAGCCTGACCTCGCCGATCATCGCCGTGCCGAACGCTCCGGGGTTCGGGACCAATCCGGGTGTGCGGTTGTCGTTCCAGAACAACTTCAACTTCGAAGCAGGCTTCGACGGCGGCGTTCTGGAGATCAGCATCAACGGAGGCGCATTCCAGGACATACTGGCGGCCGGCGGCAGCTTCATCGAAGGAGGCTACAGCGGCGCCATAGGCGTCACAGACAGCGTGCTGACAGGGCGTCAGGCATGGACGGGGAGCTCCGGCGGCTTTATCGTGACGACCGTCGTGCTGCCGGCGGCCTCCTACGGCCAGAACGCGCAGTTGAGGTGGCGCACGGCCTTCGACACGGGGACAAACCCCGCGGGCGGCGGCCTGCGCATAGACACCGTCTCGGTCTTCGCCGCGACGCGAGTCTGTTGCGGAGGCGCGTGCGTGCTCTCTTGCCCTGCGAACATCACAGTGGCGAATGACCCGGGCCAGTGCGGCGCGATAGTCAACTTCCCCGCCGCGACGTTTACAGGGAACTGCGGCACGGTGACGGCCAGCCCCGCTTCGGGATCATTCTTCCCCGTAGGGACGACGACTGTGACCGTGACGGGCCAGCGGCTCGACGGCAGCTCAGACACCTGCACGTTCACCGTGACGGTCAACGACACCGAAGCGCCTGTCGTCAGCGCCGCGACTGTAGACAAGCCGACGCTGTGGCCGCCCAACCACCAGATGGTGCCCGTTACGGTCAACTACACGGCCACGGACAACTGTTCGGTGACCTGTACTCTGAGCGTGACGAGCAACGAGCCGGTGAATGGGTTGGGTGACGGCGACCAGGCGCCTGACTGGACAATAATCGACGCGCATCACTTGCTCTTGCGCGCGGAACGTTCGGGCAAAGGCAGCGGCCGCATCTACACGATCACCGTCACCTGCAAGGACCCTGCCAACAACACGGTCGTAAGGACAGTGACCGTGCGAGTGCCGAAGAACCAGGGCAACTAGAGCAGACTGCGGTTTGCTTAAACCTGTGGGGGCAACTATTGTGGTTGCCCCCACAGCCAATCCCTGTCAAGCATACTTATGCGCAGCACCTGTATTCAAGAGGGCTAATTTAGAAATTGTGATAGTATTCGATTACTATGATCGATGTTAAAGAGGCAGTGAAGATAGCTATTGGATACCTAAAGCAGTTGTATGAGCCTGCGCAGCTTCATGACATATTGCTTGAAGAGGTAGCATTGTCGGATGATGAGAAGTATTGGTATGTGACACTAGGGTTCTCTAGGCCGGTAGCTTCAACAAACCCTGTGCAGGCTCTAAAAGAAACTATTCTGAAGAGCCAGAACATAGTAGATCATACGAAATATCAAAGAGAATATAAGGTTTTTCAGATTGATGCTGCAACAGGCCAAGTCCGCTCAATGAAGATCAGAGCTGCATGAACGACGAAATCCAACGATTGGTTGTTCGCTACGCTCGGAAGGGAATACTGATCGACACAAATATTCTCCTCCTGTATTTCATAGGCAGCTTCGATCAAAGCTTAATCTCCAGCTTCAAGCGAACAGTTCAATTCACAGTTGAAGACTACAACACCTTGTTGCTCCTATTACAGATGTTCGACAGGCTTGTTACGACACCAAACATTCTCACTGAAGTCAGTAGTCTTTCAAATCAGTTAGGCCAGCCAGCAAGAACCTCATACTTTTACACCTTTGCTAAACAACTTGCATTGATGGAAGAGCATTATGTTGCTAGTCGGGAGGTGGCGGCAGAAGACGAGTTTATTAAGATGGGCCTTACAGACGCAAGCATACTTAAGTTAACCAAGGATCATTATCTCGTCTTGACTGATGATTTTCGACTGTCACAATCTCTTCAGCATAAAGAGATAGATGTAATAAACTTCAACCATATCCGACCGCTGGGCTGGAGTTAGTACGTGGCGATGCCGCACGCCCAACGAGAGCCTGCACAGGTCCGCGCGAAGTCAGTCTTGTATAAGCCAATAAATCCTGTAGGCCCGGTCGTCCCATTCGTTATCGCCTTGACCCGTCTGACCGCGATTGATCATAGTTGAATAGCTATGACTAAACTCGCCGGACTCTTTCTAATCTTCCTGCTCTTTTCCTCTGCTCAGGGCGACGGCAAGAAGTCCTCTACGGCCCGAATCAATTGTCTTCCCGAAGGCTTTCAGATGACTGACGCAGTCTCTTACGGGGTTAACACAGGCGGGAAAGAAAAACATATTACCGTCGAGCAGAAGCTCTCGGAGCTGAAGGCGCGGTGCCGTCGAGGGAAGCTCGTTGACGGCAAGGGGCGGGAGATAAAGTTCTTTAGGCCCGCCTGCTTCGGCAATCCGCCGGCCGACTACCAGGAGATAAGAGACAGAGAGAGCCAGGAGCTTGCCCGGTTGCAGAAGAGCTACAACGTCATAATCTTTGAGTGCGACCCCCGCATACAGTGAAGAGCCTCTCGGCGCGGCGTCGTTGACTCGGCTACCGCGATTTGATAAGAAGTCCTGAGTGCTGAGTCCTGAGTCCTGAGTAATTGTCTTTTACTCAGCACTCAGCACTCAGGACTCAGCACTTAGTAGTAAGGAGACAAACATGAAGAACTTGAGTGACCGCGTTGCGATCATCGGGATGGGCTGCACGAAATTCGGCGAGCACTGGGAGAAGTCTTCCGAAGACTTGATCGTCGAAGCCGCTTACGAAGCTTTTGAAGACGCAGGCATAGAGCCCGCCCAGGTCGAAGCCGCGTGGGTCGGCACGCTGACTTCGGGCATCTCGGGCCAGGCGCTCTCGCGCCCGCTCAAGCTCCAGTACATTCCCGTCACGCGCGTCGAGAACATGTGCGCGACGGGCCAGGACGCCTTGCGCAACGCTGCGTTTGCGGTCGCCGCGGGGGCTTACGACGTGGTCCTCGTCGCCGGGTTCGAGAAGCTGAAAGACACGGGATATTCCGGCTTGCCCGGCGCGGCATCGACCGTCATAGGCGCGGGCAACACCGCGCCCGGAGCTTTCGCGCTCGCCGCCAACCGCTACTTTCACCGCTACGGCATAGGCAAGGAAGAGCTGGCCAAGATCTCCGTGAAGAATCACTACAACGGCGCGCGCAACAAGAAGGCTCACTTTCAAAAGGAGATCACGTTAGAGCAGGCGATGAAAGCCCCTATGATCGCTTCGCCCTTAGGGCTTCTGGACTGCTGCCCGACTACGGACGGCGCGGCGGCCGCCATCATTACGCGCACGGAGCTCGCGCCGCGCTTCAACAAAGAGTTCGTTACGATAAAAGCGATGGGCCTCGCCGTAGGCCCCGGCACGGGCCGCATGGACCCTGACTTCGATTTCACGAGCTTTCCGGAGACTAAAGCGGCCGCCAAACAGGTCTACGACCAGCTTGGCATTCGCGACCCGCGCCGCGAAGTGAGCATGGCCGAAGTCCACGACTGCTTCTCGATAACCGAGCTGATCATCTATGAAGACCTGGGGTTTTCCGAACCCGGCAAGGCCAAGGCCGACATCGACGCGGGCGCGTTCACGCTCGCCGGCGATCTGCCGGTCAACACCGACGGCGGTTTGAAATCGTTCGGCCACCCGATCGGCGCGAGCGGGCTTCGGATGCTTTACGAGATCTACAACCAGTTGCTCGGGCGAGCGGGCGAGCGGCAGATCAAAGAGATGAAGCTGGGGCTGGCGCACAACCTTGGCGGCAACCCCGGCTCGTTCACCTGCTCGATAATTGCGCTCGGCAACGTGTAATCAACGGAGGAGAGAGATGGGAGAACAGGAGAACTTGAGTTTGATAAAGGAAGTCTACGCGGCTTTCGGGCGGGGCGATCTGCCCGCGATCTTAGGCGTGCTTACGGACGATGTCGAATGGATTCACCCGAGAGGCGATCAGATTCCATGGGGAGGCCAGCGGCGCGGCAGCGAAGAGGTGACAGGGTTTTTTGTCGCGCTCGGCCAGACCATAGATGTCGAGCGGTTCGAGCCCCAGCGTTTTCATGCGGACGGCGACGCGGTCATAGTCTTCGGGCGCGAGCGCATGCGCGTCAAAGCCACGGGGCGCAGCTATGAGGCCGCCTGGGCGCACGAGTTCATAATACGCGACGGCAAGATCGCAAGGTTCATTGAGTACACGGACACGGCTTCGATAATCGACGGACTCGGCGAGGCGTAACTAAAGCGATGGCTTATAAGCTAAGCGAAGAAGAAGAGCTCGTGCTTGCCACGGTGAAGCGGTTTCTCGATCGCGAGGTCGCGCCCGTGGCGAGCGAGCTGGAGCACCGCAACGAGTACCCCACAGAGATCGTCGAGCGGATGAAAGAGATAGGGCTGTTCGGCGCAAACGTGCCGGAAGCCTACGGCGGGCAGGATTTGAGCTATACGGTCTTCGCGATGATCTTCGAAGAGATCTCGCGCGTGTGGATGGGGCTTGCGGGGATACTCGGCACGCACACGGTTCTATGCGACGTGCTCGCGCGATTCGGGACCGAAGAGCAGAAGCAGAAGTTCTTGCCGATGCTCGCGCGCGGCGATAAGCGCGGGGCCATATGTTTGACGGAAGCGCACGCGGGCACGGACCTTCAAGCCATCCACACGACGGCCGTCAGGCATGGCGATCATTACAAGATCAACGGCGCGAAGATGTGGATAACGAATGCGCGCCGCGCCGAAGCTTTATTGATACTGGCGAAGACGGACAAGGCGGCAAGCCCCGCTTACCGTGGGATGAGCGCCTTCATCGCCGAGAAGGGCGAGCCGGGCCTTACGGTGAGCCGCGACATAGACAAGCTCGGCTACAAGAGCCTGGAAACCTGTGAGCTGTTGTTTGAAGATTTCCGCGTGCCGGCCGAGAACCTGATCGGCGGGCGCGAAGGCGAGGGCTTCAAGCAGGTGATGACGGGCCTGGAAGCCGAGCGGCTGAACGTGGCGGCGCGCGGGCTCGGGGTCGCGCGCGCGGCGTTCGAAGAGGCGATCAAGTATTCGCAGCAGCGCAAAACGTTCGGCAAGCCCATCTGTGAGCATCAAGCCATACAACTGAAGCTGGCCGAGATGGCGACGAAGATCGAAGCTTCGCGGCTGTTGATTTATACGGCCGCGGAGAAGAAAGACCTGGGCGAGCGTTGCGACATGGAGGCGGGGATGGCGAAGCTGTTCGCGACCGAGACTGCTCAGGAGTGCTCGCTCGAAGCGATGAGGATATTGGGAGGCAACGGCTACGCCAAAGACTTCCCCGTAGAGCGGTATTACCGCGACGCGCCGCTTTTGATAATCGGCGGCGGCACAAACGAGCTTCAGCGGTTAGTTATCGCCCGCGCGCTGTTAAAGAAGTATTCGATCAACCCCTCCTGAACCGGGTATCCTTTTTCATAAATCACTCGTCTGACCGCCCACAAAGCCGCAAGATTGCGTAGTGTTAATTCCTAACATACAATTACGCCCGCTATGGATGCGTTTTGGGAGTGGTGGAATGGCCTCTCACAGGCTTTGCCCAAAAACTGCCCATAAAGTAGGGAAGTTGCCCAGAAAGTCTGTCTTATCTGTCAACGCCATATTCGGCAAACAGAGTCGAGATAGAAATCTCTAGTGCGATAGCCAGTTTTTCTACATTCTCAATCGAGACGTTTCTTATACCGCGCTCAATATCCGCAACATAGGTCCGATGCAGACCTGACCTCTCCGCAAGCCCTTCCTGAGAGATACCAAGCTCGTGCCGCCGCTTCCTGACGGCGAGCCCTAAACGTTCTTTTATCTTTGGTATCCCCTTGCGTTTGATGCGCTCATTCAAACGGCTTGCAGATTATACGTCTACAGGAAATAAGTGACAATTTAACTGCCATGTAATATAATCCACATAAAGGTCAGGGATAGAGATGGGGGAAGAGAAACCACCGCGCAAGCGGAGAAATAAGAAGCCAAAGAACAATGTTATAGATTTTCCATTAGCAGGGATTAAATCAGTGGGCGGTGTAGATATAACGCCCTTACAGTTACTTGGCCTCTTGCTCAAATGCGTACTAAAGGACAGAATCACGGATGAGGAAGTTGATACTATCTGCTCGACGTACTACAAAGCGGTCAATCAGTGGTGGGAATAACAACTTCTTGCTTGATTCAGTCCAGTTATAATTGGGCAGGCTTGCCTAAGAACAAAGTGACGTGGACGAGGCGCGGCGGCTTTATAGCGAGAGCCTTGAGATCAGTAAGAAACTCGGCGACCAAAGCGCCATGGCCAGCACCTTGCACCAGTTGGGCAGATTAGCGGAAGATGCTGGGGATAAAACAGAAGCCACCCACCTGTTTCGCGAAGCACTTAGCATCCAGGACAGGCTTGGCTCGCCATATGCAGAGATGACGCGACGGTCTTTGAAGAGAGTAGAGGGCGAATCAGGTGACTGAACTCTGACCGCAATCGGTTTGACACGGGCGAGGGCTCGGCGTAGGATGTGCCTACTTCATACTTTATGTCTTAATTCAGTGGAATGATTCTCTAATCAACCCTTTATTACGATTGTAAAATCGGAGGTGAAGATCATGACCCTGAAAGGCTTAGCCGCTAGGATGGTCGTGGCGCTCGCGTTAGTCTGCTTCTGCGCGTCCACTTATGATTGGATCGAAGCCGCGACGCCTCAAAAAGTTCGCCCGCCCAGACCTCGCCTGGTCAGCCCGCAGAACGGTGATACCCTCATCGCCGGCGAGACGGTCTTTATCAGGTGGGAAGTCGATACTACGGGGATCAACGTCCCTTTTTGTGAACAAGAGATTTTCCTGATACTCGACAACGGCAAATCCTATGAGCTGGTGGCGCGCGAGATCGGCGAAACCGTCCGCGAGATCGGCGAAACCGTCCGCGAGATCGAATGGACCGTCCCGAACAAACCGACTACACACGCTACGCTCTCGTTCGGCGCGGGCTGCGATCAGCGACCCTTCGCTTTTTACGAGGGCCTCTTCCCACAAAGCCGCGAGGTCTTTCAGATACTCCCGCCCCGTAATTACGCGCCCGCGGTGACTCTGAAATCGTTGAAAGAGACAAACGCGCAGGCCGGCGACCAGATAGAGCTGAGCTGGGAAAGCTCGGTCGACCAGATAGACTTCTTCGAAGTCAAAGTCTCTTACAATCGCGGCAATCACTTCCACACGGTCGGCAAGACTTCTGACCGCAGCTTCACCTGGACCGTGCCCGAAGACATCCGAGGGACAGCCACCTTTAAAGTCATAGCGCGAAAAAAGGACGGCACGCACGTCGAATCGGGCGCGGGCGATCAGTCTCAGATCAAAGTGCGAGACAAATAACTACAGTGCTGAGTGCTGAGTCCTGAGTAAACGCTTTCACTCAGGACTCAGCACTCAGCACTCAGGACTTCTAATTTGGGGGAGATATGAACGGGTACGGACGTTTCCGCGTTGCGTTTTCTTTCGCCCTTTTGCTGGCCGCGTCGGCGGTCGCGCTGGCTAATGGGTTTACGATCGAGCAAGTCTTAAGCTCTCCTTTCCCTTCAGAGTTGATCGCTTCGGAGCAAGGCGACCGCGTCGCGTGGGTCTTCCGCGCCGAGGGGCGACGAAACATCTGGATCGCCGAAGCGCCCGCTTTCAAAGGTCGCCAGTTGACGCGCTACGACAAAGACGACGGGCAGGATATTACTCAACCTGTCTTCTCGCCCGACGGCAACTGGATAGCCTACGTGCGGGGCGGGCCGCCTAACACAGAGCAGGAGATCCCTAACCCGGCGAGCGACCCGGCGGGCGTGCGCCAGGAAGTCTGGATAGTCAACACGCGCACGGGCGCCACGGTGAAGATCGGCGAAGGGAGCTCGCCGTCGTTCACGCCTCGCAGCGATCGAGTTCTCTTCGCGCGCGAAGGCGACCTCTGGTGGGGCGCGACCACGGGGGGCGCGGCGAAAAAGATGTTCGAGATACGCGGCCAGGTCAACTCGCCCGAGTGGTCACCGGACGGGTCGCGGCTCGCGTTTGTCTCCGCGCGCGGCGATCACAGCTTCATAGGCATCTTTGACCCCAAAGCATCGCGCATCAGCTTTATTCAGCCGAGCCTCGACCGCGACGTAGAGCCGCGGTGGTCTATGGACGGCAAGCGCATAGCTTTTATTCGTCTGTTCAACGTCACGGACACCTATTCGGCCGACAGAGAGCGGCTTCAGCCATGGGCCATATGGGTCGCGGACGCCAGGACAGCCTCGGCCAAAGAGATTTGGAGATCGGCCAACACCGAGATGGACGCCTTCTCGCGGCAGCTTGGCAATAACGTCTTGCAATGGGCCGCGGGAGACAGGCTCGTATTCGGCTCGGAAAAATCTGGCTGGTCGCACCTCTACTCGATACCCGCGAGCGGCGGCGAAGTGACGGCGTTGACTTCGGGCAATTACGAAGTCGAAAACGTAGCCTGGCCCGCCGACCGCTCTTACGTCGTCATAGCGGCGAACGCCGGACAGATAGACCACCGCCACCTGTGGAAAGTCCCTGTCGCCGGCGGCGCGCCAGTCCAGATCACGCGCGGCAACACGATCGAGATGTATCCGGTCGTAGTAAGCTCGGGCAACCAGATCGCCTTCTTGCGTTCGACTGCGCGCGACCCGTTTCTCCCTCACATCGCGTCGGCCGACGGGAACAATATGAGGCCGCTCGCGCCTTCGGCCCTTCCCCAAGGGTTCCCGTCCGCACTCCTGGTCGAGCCCGAGCAGGTGATATTCAAAGCCGCCGACGGGCTTGAGATTCACGGGCAGTTGTTCAAGCCTAAGAACTCTACCGGGCGTGCGCCCGCGGTCGTCTTCATGCACGGCGGGCCCGTGCGGCAGATGCTTCTGGGATGGCATTACAGGGGCTACTACCACAGCGCCTACGCGTTCAACCAGTACCTGGCGAGCCGCGGTTACGTCGTGCTTTCGGTCAACTACCGCAGCGGCGTGGGCTACGGCCGCGCCTTCCGCGAGGCGAAGAACCGGGGGCCGCGCGGCGCTTCCGAATACCAGGACATAGTCGCGGCAGGCAAGTACCTGCGATCGAGGCCGGACGTCGACGGCAAGCGTATAGGATTGTGGGGCGGCTCTTACGGCGGCTACCTGACGGCTATGGGGCTGGCGCGCGACAGCGACCTGTTCGCGGCGGGCGTAGACATCCACGGCGTTCATGACTGGAGCGCGCGCGTGGGGCGCGACCCGTGGGCCACGGGGTCCGCGGAGATGATAAAGCTCGGGCGCGAGTCTTCGCCCATGGCTTCCGTAGATAAATGGAGATCGCCCGTGCTCTTGATTCACGGCGACGACGACCGCAACGTGGCCTTCAGCCAGTCAGTGCAGCTCGCGCGTCGCTTGCGTGACCGCGGGGTCCACTTCGAGCAGATGGTCTTCCCGGACGAAATTCACGACTTCCTGCGCCACGAAAACTGGGTGAAGATCTATCACGCGTCGTCGGACTTTTTCGACAAGCACCTGAAGTAACAAGTCACAACCTGCTTTCGGGGCGCGAAGGACAGAAGCTAACTCGGCGCGGTATAATGTCGGGTGAAGCTTTTATCCTTTGCGCCCTTATATTTTTTTGAGATTTTTTCCGTATCGACGGAAGAAACTTGTAAAACCATGTGTCTAAAAATCATGGAAGAATCTTTCGGTCGCCGTGTGTAAAGGCGGGAAGCGCAGATTGACCGTACTCATGAATTCCCAGGAAAGTTACTCGGACCTCGAAGAGCGGGAGCTTATTGTCGCGGCGCAAGCCGGCGACAGGGCTGCGTTTAAAGAGATCTACGACCGCTTTCGCGACCGGGTCTACAATCTGGCGTTTTACTCGCTCGGCGAGGCGCTCGCCGCCGAAGACGTGTTGCAAATAGTCTTCATGAAGATACACCGCGGGCTTCCGGGCTTCCGGTTCGAGTCGCAGCTCGCGACCTGGATATACCGAATCGCGCTGAACCAGTGCCTCAATGAGAACCGCCGGCACGGCGCACATCATGTGCCGCTGGAATCGCTCTTAGGGAGCGGCGACGAGATAGACATCGACTCGTCGCCCCACGACAAGTGGGCCGTGAGCGAGAGGCGGGAGATCGTACGGCAAGCCGTCCTCGAGCTTTCGCCGAAGCTCCGCGCCGTCGTGGCCCTGAAGTATCTGGAAGGGCTTTCGTATGATGAGGTGGCCGAGGTGCTCGGATGTTCGACTGGGACTGTGGCTTCGCGGCTCAACCGCGCGCTGTCGCAGATGGAAGCGCGGCTGAGGCCGCTCAGACGACTCTTGTGAGTGTAAAACGCAAGGCAGGAGCATTACTATGATTTGCTGGCGAGTCGACATAAAGAGAGACTTTTCGCGTTACCTGCACGGCGAGCTTGACCGCGCGCGGGCCGGCCGCGTCGAGGACCACGTGCTTGATTGCCTGATCTGCCGCGCGCACCTCGCGCGCATACGCGACGGGCACCGCTTCGCCGAGCAGACGCCGCGCCTCAGGCCCGAGCGCGACGTGTGGTCGGCCATCGAAGCGGCGATCCAGTCCGACGGCCTGCACGCGCAACATCCAGCCGCGGGCCGCGCCATCGCCTCGCCTTTCTGGCGCGCGCCTTCTTTCAACAGAAGGCTGGCCGCCGCGGTCGCTGTGATTGCTCTGATCGCGGTGGGCCTGATCGTCGCGTTGGACCGCAGGGAGGCCGGCGAAATGGCGTGGCCCGCCATCGCCGAGCGCTTCGACGAGAAAGAGTTTCATGAGGTGAGCATCTCGAACATAAGCACGAACACCAAGCCGCACGTCGTCGCCGAAGGCTTTGTGAGCGAAGTCCGCATAGACCGCGACGGCGACCTCACGTTCCGCCTTGTCGAAGACCTTGAGCAGGGAGAGCCCTTCATAGTCTGTGAGATCATCGAGCCGATACGCCTGGAAGCGCCTTCCGTCGGGAGCCGCGTTCGCGTCTACGGCGTGAGCCGCTACGACGACCAGGAGAACCACCGCTGGCACGAGGTCCACCCCGTACTGAACATAGAGAACATTCCGCGTTGATCAATTGCCTTTCAGTGTTTGTACTTGTCCCTAAGAAATAAAGGAGAATCTGATGTCGTTGAACAAGAAGATCACTTTCCGAAAAATGATTTGCCATTCGCTTACTGCATTGATTCTGCTCTTTTCATTCGCCCCGGTCAGCCTGGCCGCCGAGACGGCGGGCATCTCCGGAATAGTGCGCGACGAGTCGGGCGCGGTCGTGGCCGACGCGACGGTCTCGCTCCTCAACGCGCAGCGCTCCATCATAGCGGCTACTAAGACCGACGCGCAGGGGCGCTTCTCTTTCTCGGGCGTTCCGGTGGGCAGCTATGAGCTGTTCGTGACTTCGAAAGGGTTCACAGAGCAGCGCAGGGCCGTCGCCGCGCGCGAGGCGTCCGAGAATGTCGAGGTGACGCTTCAGCCAGGGCCTATCACCGAGACCGTCACAGTCACGGCAGTGCCAGGGACCGTCGAAAGCATCGAGTCGGTCTCTCAACAGGTCAACCTCATAAACGAGCGCGAGATCGAAGAGCGCGCCAAATCCGTCATCGCCCAGGTCGCAACCGAAGAGACGGGCATTCACCTACAGCGCACTAGCCCGACGGTCTCGGGCGTCTTCGTGCGCGGGCTCACCGGCAACAAAGTCAACGTCTTCATAGACGGCATCAGGTATTCGACCTCCACGCAAAGGGGCGGCGTCAGCTCGTTTTTCAACCTGATAGAGCCGACCAGCATCCAGGCGCTCGAAGTGTTGCGCGGCCCGAACAGCGCGCAATACGGGAGCGACTCGATAGGCGGCAGCCTCCAGTTCTTGACGCGCCTGCCGCGCTACACGCCGCAGGGAGATAACGCGCACGGGCGGCTGGGCGTCTTCGTAAACAGCGCCGACGCGGGATTCGGCTCAAACCTGTCGACCTCTTTCGCCACGCGGAACTTCGGCCTTCTGGTCAACGTGGCGGGCCACCGGGCGAACACTCTCAGGACGGGCCACGAGAGGGATTCGCATAACGCCGTGACGCGCTTCTTCAACCTGAGCTCGGACCTGGTTATAGACGGCCGCACGCCCGACACAGCATTCACGCAGTACGGCGGGATGATCAAGATGAACTACTCGCCGACGTTCGGCTCGCAGGTGACCGGCACTTACATACGCAGCCATATAGACGGCGGCAAGCGCTGGGACCAGCTTCTGGGCGGCGACGGCAACCTGATCGCCGATCTCAGAAACTTCATGCTCGATTTCTTTTACCTGAAGTATGACAACGTTCGCGTGGGCTGGCTCGACAGCCTCACGCTCACTTATTCGTTCAACTCGCAGCGCGAAGAGCGCGTCAACCAGGGCGGCAATGGCAACCCGCGCGCCTCGATCAATCATGAGTATGAGCGCACAAAAGTACACGGGATTCAGGCGCAGGCTTCGAAGCTCGTAGGGACGCGCAACAGCTTTTTATTCGGGGCCGATTATTACCACGACCGGCTCCACTCGCCGTCGTTCGGCGTCAACCCGGTGACGAACGTCTCGACGATACGCCGCGGGCGCGTGCCGGGTAACGCCCGCTACGACAAGGGCGGGGCCTTCATCCAGGATGTGTTCGACGTGATACCGGAGAGGCTGCGTCTAATCGGCAACGTTCGTTACAACGTCGCCTCCTACAAGGCGAGGACTGAAGACTCGCCGCTGCTGCCCAACGGGCGCAGGCTGTGGCCTAGCGATTCGCTGCGCGTAGACGATTGGACCTACCGCGCGGGCGTCGTCGTCACGCCGGTCGAAGGGCTGAGCCTGCTGGCCAACTTCAGCCGAGGTTTCCGCGCCCCGCACCTTACAGACCTCGACACGCTCGGTCTGACGGGGTCCGGTTTCGAAGTGCCCGCAAACGAAGTCGCCTCGCGAGGCGCGACCATAGGCTCGACGGCAAATAGCATGGCGGTCTCTACCGGGAGGCCCGTCGAGCAGACCAGGTCTGAGACGAGCCAGAATTACGAGGTGGGCGCTCGCTTCCACAACCGCCACGTCGATACGGACTTCGCCTTCTTCGTCAACGACATCAGCGACAACATCGCCAAGCAGGCGCTGATACTGCCGCCGGGCGCCGTGGGGCAGTTGCTCGGCAGCGACCCGATCACCGCGCAGGGGCCGACCGGCGTCGTCTTCGTCGCCGCGACGAGCAACCCCGTGCTGGTGCGCGCCAACTTTGACGACGTGCGCATCTGGGGCATAGAGCACACGTTCGACGCGAGGATAAATAGCGATTGGAGCGTCGGGACCGTCTTCACCTATTTGCACGCGCGCGACAAGCGGACGGACCTGCCTCCGAACATCGAAGGCGGGACGCCCGCGCCCGAAGGGTGGCTGAAGATTCGCTACGCGCCGGCCGGCCGCAGGTGGTGGATAGAGCCGTACGTGCACGTGGCCGACCGCCAGGAGCGGCTCTCCACGCTCGACCTCGAAGACCGCCGCACGGGGGCCACGCGCTCGCGGACGAGCATAGCTAACTTCTTCCTCAACGGCGCGACGGCGCGCGGGCTTGTGAGCCCCGGCCCGGACGGGGTGTTCGGCAACGCCGACGACCGCCTGATCGCGACGGGCGAAACGCTCGCGCAGATACAACTGCGCGTGCTCGGGCCGGCGGGGCTGCCGCTGCCGCTTTACGACGCGGTGCCGGGCTACGTCACGTTTAATGTGCGCGGCGGCATAAGGTTCGGCGAGCGGCACGACCTGCTGGTCGATTTTGAGAACATAAGCGACCGCAACTATCGCGGCATAAGCTGGGGCCTCGACGCGCCCGGCCGCGGCGTATACGCCAGGTTCAACACGAGGTTTTAATTCGCTCGGTCCTCCTCTACACGGGCGATTTCAAGCGCCGGGGAATTACGCGTTTCGACAGTGGTACTCGAAACGCGTAACCTCCCCGGCGCTTTTTCGCATGAAGATAATGAGGAGCCGGTCTGCGCCTGCGTGGTAGAATATAGTCACGATACGTGAGCTTATGACTAAGGAAGAAGCCCAACTCTTTAAACAGCGGTTCCTAGCAGCGAACGCTGTTGAGATCGCAGAGTTGCGTTCTATGAGCATTGATTCAAAGCTCGAACAGGCTGCCGCGCTCATGGCCTCGGCAAAACAGATGGGCTGGGAAGAAAGACTCGTCGAAGGGGAGGCCGAAGTAAGGAGTCGGTGGGTTCGTCTCAAGAAGGCGTACAAGAGTGACTGATCCCGTTTCATCGCCCTTACTCCAAGTGCTCGATGACCTCACGGCTTGGCTGACAGTTGAAAATGTGCGAGGTGCCATAATCGGCGGAGTCGCGGCGTCAGTACTAGGCCGCCCAAGGATGACTCGCGACGTGGACGCGCTCGTGCTTCTTGACTCCGCGAGGCTGAAGACGTTCCTGGCTGCGGGGTCTCGCTTCGGGTTCAAACCGAGGCTCGGCGACGCAGTCGAATTCGCGACGCGCAACCGCGTGCTGCTCGCGTCCCACGAGCCAAGCAAGACCCCGGTTGACATAGCATTAGGATTCCTGCCCTTCGAAGAAGAGAGCATCGCCCGCTCGACCGTAGTTACGGTCGCTGGAGTATCATTCCCCGTAGTCAGCCCGGAAGACCTGATGGTTATGAAGGCGGTCGCTCACCGTCCTCGTGATGTGGCGGACATAGAGTCTCTCTTAGATGCCAATCCGAAGCTCGATCTTGAGCGGGTTCGCTACTGGGTCGGACAGTTCGCTTCCGTGCTTGAGGCCCCCGAGATATTGAATGACCTGGAAGCTATGCTGGCACGTCGCGTAAGCCCCTGATCTCAAATCTCAAAACATGTAATCGTAAGAAGATCGGACGGCGCGCTTATTGAATCGCTTTTGCATTTGTGATATATGACACGGGATTTGAATGGTTCGGGTTTTATCTTTCGTCTAGTAGATTGACGGCGAATCAGGTTTCCTCATAATAACTCGCAATCTTTTCATCACTGATTAGGTTGTAGCCGCAGTTGAAGGAGTTCGGAGATGACAAGCCATCCACATGAGTATCAAGAGCGGGTTGTCCCGTTTACGGCGGGGGACGGATTTCAATTGAACCTAATTAACGTCCGGGGCCAGGAGCCGGGGTCGAAAGGGCCTGTCGTTCTTGTCCATGGCGCGGGCGTCCGAGCTAATCTGTTTCGCGCCCCGGCACGTACTACGATAGTCGATTATCTCATCCAAAACGGCTACGACGTGTGGCTGTTGAACTGGCGCGCAAGCATAGAGTTTGAGCCGAACACCTGGACGCTAGACAAGGCCGCCCTCTACGACCACCCGGAGGCCATCAAGACGGTCGCCAAAGAGACGGGCTCGGACGAGATCAAAGCGATAATACATTGCCAGGGCTCTACGAGCTTTATGATGTCGGCAATGGCGGGGCTTGTGCCGCAGGTCAAGACGATCGTGACCAACGCCGTATCGTTACACCCGGTCGTGCCGCCCTGGTCGGTCTTCAAGCTCAACTTCATGGTCCCGATCTTCTCGAGCATGACCGAGTATCTGAACCCGCGGTGGGGGATTGAAAAGTCGTCGAACCTCGCCGCGAAGGGCGTCTCTTTGATGACGAAGCTCTTCCACCACGAATGCGAAAACGCCGTGTGCAAACAGGTGAGCATAACTTACGGCGCGGGCTTCCCGGCCCTGTGGCGACACGAGAATATAACCGAAGAGACTCATGAATGGCTCAAGCATGAGTTCGCAGAGGTGCCTATAGCCTTCTTCCGGCAGATAGCCAAGTGCGTGCGCAGAGGGAACCTGGTATCGGTCGAAGGGCATAAGCAACTGCCGGCGGATTTCGTCGCGCAGCCGCCGCAAACCGACGCGCGCTTTGCGTTCTTCGCGGGCGAGAAGAATCAATGCTTCCTGGCCAAGAGTCAGGTCGAGAGTTACGAGTACTTCAACAAGCTTCGCAAGAACTATCACGCGCTGCACGTTCTGCCCCAATACAGCCACCTGGACGTATTCTGGGGGAAGAAGGCCGTCGAGGAGACTTACCCGTTGATCCTTAAGGAGCTGGACACGCCTGTTAATTGAAAAGGAGAGCGTATGGGGATACCCGATAGGATAAAGCGACAGCAAGGGCGTTTCGCTATGGTGGATGGAATACCGTTCAAGCTGCCGGTCAGCGAAGAGGGCTCTCCCGCTTTCATGGCTGCGTTCACCATAAACCCCGACAAGGCGAGAAAGCTGCTGCCGGGCAACGAGCTTTTCCCGCTCATAATCGGCGATAAGGCTTTGTTGATGTTCACCGTCATCGATTATCGCAAGACGGTCATAGGCAAGTATATAGAGTTCGCGATCGGCATAGCCTGCACTCATGGGGAGAAGCCCTCGCCGCCCGTCATGCCCGCCCTGCTTATGCAGCATTTCGGCACAGGCCAATTCATACTCGATCTGCCCGTCAGCTCGGAGATCTCTGTCAAAGGCGGCAAGGGCATCTGGGGCATGCCGAAGCATCAAGCCAACCTCGATTTCAATATTACGGACAAGACCGTCAGCAGCCAGTACGATCTTGACGGGCAATTGTGTGTGAAGATCGAGATCGATCGCCCTAAGCTCGCGATCGTGCCGCTCAGCATGAGCACGATCAGCTACGCGGCTTTTCGCGGGCTGCTGCTGAAATCAAATCTTTACTTTGAGGGCAAAGCCGGATTTAACCTCTTCAAGAAAGGCTCGGCCAGGCTTTACATAGGCCCTCACCCGCGCGTCGCGAAGCTGAAAGAGCTTGAGATCAACCCCGATCCGATAATGACCGCGTTCTTCCCTGAAACCACCGGCACGCTCGACGATCATTTTGAGGGGTGGTTCCTCAGTTACGACCAGCCGCCCGAGCAACCTATGGACGGAATGGAGAGCGTAGTCAACCTTGGATTGAGCGAGGAATGGCTCGCCCCGCCTTCCGCGCCCGCCGCCGAAGACGAGCTCGTCTAGCGGGCGAGGGCCTCGGGGGCCAGACGGTTTCTCTTAACCCCGCCGATCTTCAAATCTTAAACCTGTAACCTGCCGCGCGCTTTTTGCGTCTTAGCGGCTTGACGGTTAAAATAGCTTTTCTTCACCTGGATTCTTATAAAAATCAAAGGAGCTTTGCGATGAGAAAATCTAGCCCTCAGTGTCGCTATCTGCTCGCGTGGCTAGCGGCGGTCGCCGTGTTGATCTCGATCCCGCCGCAAGACGCCGCGGCCCAACAACGCGGGCAGGAGCAATCTATGCTCAAGGGCCTTCAGTGGCGCAGCATAGGCCCTTACCGCGGGGGCCGCGTGACGGCCGTGGCGGGAGTGACCTCTCAGCCGAACGTCTATTATTTCGGCGCGACGGGCGGCGGGGTCTGGAAGACTACCGACGGCGGCGTCAACTGGGTTCCGGTGTCGGACGAGTATTTCAAGACCGGCTCGGTCGGCGCAATCGGCGTCTCCGAATCCGACCCGAACGTCGTCTACGTCGGCATGGGCGAATCGCCCGTGCGCGGCAACGTGTCGCACGGCGACGGCGTGTATAAGTCTACGGACGCGGGCAAGACCTGGAAGCACGTGGGGCTCGGCGACACGCGCCACATAGGGCGAGTGCGCGTCCACCCCCGCAACCCCGACATAGCTTACGTCGCGGCCATGGGCCACCTGTTCGGCCCCAACGAAGAGCGCGGCGTCTTCCGCACCACGGACGGCGGCAAGACTTGGCAGAAGGTGCTCTTCAGGAGCAACAAGGCGGGCGCGGTCGACTTGACGTTCGACCCTACGAACGCGAACGTGTTGTACGCGGGGTTCTGGGAAATCTTGCGGACGCCTTACAGCCTGGAGAGCGGCGGCCCCGGCGGCGGCCTGTTCAAGTCTACGGACGCGGGCGACACCTGGACGGAGATCACGCGCAACCCCGGCGGGCCGAAAGGGACAGTCGGGAAGATCGGCGTCACGGTCTCTGCTGTAAACCCCGAGCGCGTGTGGGCCATCATCGAAGCCGAAGACGGCGGTGTCTTTCGCTCTGACAACGGCGGCCGCGCGTGGACGAGGGTGAATGAAGACCGCCGCCTCCGCCAGCGCGCGTGGTATTACACGCGCATCTACGCCGACACGCAGAACGCCGACACGGTCTACGTCCTGAACACGGGCTTCTACAAATCGGGCGATGGCGGGCGGACTTACACGCCGATAAGCGTGCCGCACGGCGACAACCACGATTTGTGGATCGCCCCGAACGATTCGCAGAGGATGATAAACAGCAACGACGGCGGCGCGAACGTCTCGACCTCGGGCGGGCGTAGCTGGACTGAGCAGGACCAGCCGACGGCGCAGTTTTATCGCGTCGCCCTGGATAACGATTTTCCTTATAACGTGTATGGCGCGCAGCAGGACAACTCGACCGTGCGCATCGCGAGCCGGACCACGGAGTTCGGCATAGACCGCACGCACTGGTACGACGTAGGCGGCGGCGAGTCGGGCTGGATCGCGCCTCACCCGAAGAACTCCAGCATAGTCTTCGCGGGCTCTTACGGCGGGCTGATAACTCGTTACGACCACCGCACCGGCCAGATGCGCAACGTGACGGTCTGGCCCGACAACCCCATGGGCTCGGGCGCTGAAGGCATGAAGTACCGCTTCCAGTGGAACTTCCCGCTCGTCTTTTCGCCGCACGACCAGAACACGCTTTACGCGGGCGGGAACATTCTCTTCAAGTCGACAAACGACGGGCATAGCTGGGAGGCCATAAGCAAGGACCTGACGCGCAACGACCGGACGAAGATGGGTCCGTCGGGCGGGCCTATCACGAAAGACAACACGAGCGTCGAATACTACGGCACGATCTTCACGCTGATGGAATCGCCGGTCGAGAAGGGCGTGATCTGGACGGGGTCTGACGACGGCCTGGTTCACGTGACTCGCGACGGCGGCAAGCAGTGGGAGAACGTCACGCCGAAGAACATGCCCCAATGGATTCAGATCAACTCGCTCGACGCGTCGCCTCACAAGGGCGGCACGGCCTACGTCGCCGGGACGATGTACAAGTCGGATGACTTCAAGCCGTATCTCTATAAGACCGGCGACTACGGCAAGACCTGGAAGAAGATCACAAACGGCATACCCGATGGGGCGTTCACGCGTGTGATCCGCGAAGACCCGAACCGGCCAGGCCTGCTCTACGCCGGCACGGAGACGGGCATGTACGTTTCGTTCGACGACGGCGAGAGCTGGCAATCGCTTCAGTTGAACCTCCCGGTAGTCCCCATCACGGACCTCGCGCTGCACAAGCGCGACAACGATCTGGTGGCGGCCACTCAGGGTCGGAGCTTCTGGATAATTGATGATCTGAACGTCGTCCACCAGATTCAAGACGCGGCGAAGGCGGACGCACACCTGTTCAAGCCGGAGCCGGCTTACCGCATGCCGGGCGGGGGCGGCTTCCTGCCTCCCGCGGCCACCATCGGGCAGAACCCGCCGGCAGGCGCGGCGGTCTATTATTACTTGAAGAACAAGCCAGCCGGCGACGTTCAGCTTGAGTTCATAGACCCGGCGGGCAAGTCGATCAGGAGGTACACGAGCCGCGCCCCGGCGGCCCGCGCGGCGCAGCAGCAGCAGCCCGCGGACGAAGAGGGCGGCTTCTTCGGAGGCGCCGCGCAGAGCCGCGTCACCGCCGACGCGGGGATCAACCGCTTCGTCTGGGATTTGAGATACCCCGACGCGGTCCGCTTCCCCGGCTTGATCATGTGGGCGGGCGACACGCGCGGCCCGCGCGCCGTGCCTGGGACTTATCAGGTCAAGCTCACGGTCGATGGCAAAACTCTCACGCAGTCGTTCGAAGTGAAATCGGACGCGCGCGTGGAGACGACGCCCGCCGAATACGCGAAGCAGTTCGAGCTGCTGACGAAGATCCGCGACAAGCTGACCCAGACGCACCAGGCGATCTTACAGATACGCGACGTGCGCAAGCAGGTGGAAGAGATCACCAACCGCGTCAAGGATCAGGCGGACGCCAAACCTGTAGTGGATGCGGCTAAGGCACTCAACGACAAGATGACCGCAGTCGAAGAGGAGCTGTACCAGACGAAGAACCAGAGCAGTCAGGACCCGCTCAACTACCCCATACGGCTCAACAACAAGCTGGCCGCGCTCGGGGGCGTGGTCGCCAGCGCCGACGCCGCCCCGACCGAGCAGTCTTACATGGTGTACGAGGATCTGGCGGGCAAGATAGACGCTCAGTTACAGAAGCTCGATCAAATAATGAAGACCGACCTGCCGGCCTTCAACCGGACGGTGCGCGAAAAGGACATCCCGGCCGTGATCGTCAGGGCCAGGGAGGCCGGTCAATAATCTGTCCAAACTGATACAAGCGGGGGTGGATTTGAAACCCGCCCCCGCTCCCTTTATAGACCCCCCATTCTGCGATAGATTTAATCCATGGCACAGCAGAATACATTCGACGTGGTCTCGAAAGTCGATATGGCCGAGGTGAAAAATGCCGTCAACCAGGCGACGAAAGAGATCACTCAGCGGTACGACTTCAAGGGCACAAACTCCTCCATCGAGCTCAACGAGAAGGAACACACGCTCGTGCTTGCGACCGCGAGCGAGTTCACGCTTAAATCCCTCAACGACGTGTTGCAGCAGAAACTGGTCCGGCGCGGCGTGTCGCTCAAGGCGCTCTCTTACGGCAAGGTCGAGCCCGCCGCTAAAGACTCAGTCCGGCAGACCGTCACCCTCCAGCAGGGCATCCCCGTAGAAAAAGCGCGCGAGATAGTTAAGTTCATCAAAGACACGAAGCTCAAGGTGCAGCCGTCGATCAACGGCGATTTCGTGCGCGTCGGCGGTAAGGACCGTGACACGCTCCAACAGATTATCTCGCGGCTGAAGGAGAAAGATTTCGGCATAGACATGCAGTTCACCAACTACCGCTCGCAGTGAGGGAAGACCTGGCATGAGGATCAGCTACACGATAACCGACTCGCCGCTGGGGCGCATGCTCGTCGCAAGGACCGCGCGCGGGCTCTGCTTCGTGAGCCTGGGCGATCAGGACGCCTCGCAAGAAAAAGAGTTGTCGAGCGACTACCCCGCCGCAGAGATCGTTCGCGACGACGAGGGCCTGGCCGAGTGGACCGGCGCGCTGTTGAGATACCTCGCGGGCGAGAGGACGCCGCTCGACTTGCCGGTCGATGTCGAAGGGACGCCGTTTCAACAGAGCGTGTGGGCAGAGCTTCGCGCCATCCCTTACGGCGGCACTACGACATACGGCGAGATAGCGCGTAAGCTCGGCTACGGCGCGGCGGGCGCGCGGGCGGTCGGCCGCGCCTGCGCCACCAATCATGTCTCGCTTGTGATCCCTTGCCACCGCGCGCTCAGAGAGGGCGGGGACCTGGGCGGCTACCGCTGGGGCCTCGACCGCAAGGCCCGCCTGCTCGCTCAAGAGCAGAAGGCCCGCCAGCTAACGCTCGGGTTTTAGCCTCGGTCTTAGCCTCGTTGATCGCCTTTACAGCCTCCGCCAATGACAACAACTCAGATGGAGCGCTGAATCAGCGGCGATTATCCGCTTGCAAAAAGCGTCGTTTCGCACAAAAGTATCTGTGTGGGCGTCGGGTGAGATAAGACCATCTTAAGCTGAGCTGCTCTGTCCGCAATCGACTTCTTCCGCCTTCTGCATGACTAATCACATCCGAACGCACCTGGTAAGAATCCGCCCTCGCAACGACGCGCTTTACGTGAGCCAGGGTCGCACGGTGCTGGCCACCGATCGCGACGGCTTTGTAGCCGGGGGGCCAGAGCACGGGCTGTTCGTCCACCAGACGCGCTTGCTGTCTAAGTACCGCTACCTGATCGATGGCGAAAGCATGCTGCCCGTCGTGCTCTCGAATTACGAGCAGCACAACTGGCTCGGGTATTACATAACGCTGCCGCCCGGCATACAGACGCCCGAGCCGGACCAGGGCAGCGGACAGATGCAAGAGCTGTCCCAGCAGACGCTTGAGATGCGATTGTCACGATACGTCGGAGAGGGCATACACGAAGACGTAGACCTGACGAACTTCACCCAGCAGGCGACTTCGTTCCGGCTGGAGCTCGAAGTCGACGCGGATTTCGCCGACGTGGTCGAGACGAAAGGCGCCCGCCGCCAGTTCGGCGCGCTCACGCGAGACTGGCGCGAAGTCGAGCGAAGCTGGGAGCTGGTCTTCGATTACAAGGCCGAGCATGACTACGACGTGCAGGGCAACAAGGGCACCGCGCGCATACATCGAGGGCTCACGCTGCGCATCGAAAGCGCCGGGTCCGCGCCCGCCTACGAAGATGGCCGGATCACTTTTCAAATAGAGTTAGGCCCGATCGAAACCTGGCATGCCTGCCTCAACCTGATTCCGTTCATCGACGGCAAGATGATGCCGCCGCTCTACGGCTGCCGCTCTTTCACCGCGACCGGCACTGAGTACGATCACAGGCGCGAGCTTTACTTGAATGAGGCGACGCGCGTCGCGACGCCTGAGACTTCTACGCTCGCGCCCGTGGTCGTAGGCGCGCTAGATCAGGCCCGGCGCGACCTGGCGGCGCTGCGAATGTATGACCTCGACAGAGATGAGCACGCATGGGTTATGGCCGCGGGGCTCCCCATCTACGTAGCCGTTTACGGCCGCGACATTCTGACCGCCGCGTGGCAGGCGTCGCTCGTCAGCACGGACATGATGCGCGGCGCGCTCGCCGAGCTTGCCGACTGGCAGGGGCGCGAGACGAACGACTGGCGCGACGAACAGCCGGGCCGCATGCTTCACGAGGCCCACACCGGCCCTCTTGAGATGCTCAACTTCAACCCGCGCCAGCGCTACTACGGGTCCGTGACTACTTCAGGCTTTTACCCCGTAGCCGTCTCAGAGCTCTGGCACTGGACGGGCGATAAAGAGCTGATACGCCCTTTCATAGAGCCTTCGTTGCGCGCGCTCGCGTGGCTAGACGAATGCGCGGACCTGGACGGCGACGGCCTTTACGAGTACAAGACGCGCTCCACGCAGGGCGTGACCAACCAGGGCTGGAAAGATTCCGGCGACGCGATAGTCTACGAAGACGGCTCGGAGGTGAAAGCCCCGATCGCCACCTGCGAGGAGCAGGGCTTTGCCTACCTGGCCAAGCTGCACATGTCGGAAGTCCTCTGGTGGCTTGACGAGAAGGACCACGCGAAGCGGCTTTACACAGAAGCCGCGGAGCTGAAGAAGCGATTCAACGAAGCTTTCTGGATGGAAGATGAAGGCTTCTTTGCGATGGGGCTTGACGGCGATAAGCGGCAGATCAAATCCATCGGCTCGAACGCGGGCCACTGTCTGGCCACGGCCATCGTAGAGCAGGAGCATGTGCTCAAGACCGTCGGCCGTTTGATAGCCGACGACATGTTCACGGGCTGGGGCATAAGGACGTTGTCGAGCGCGCACCCTTCTTTCAACCCGTACAGCTACCACCGCGGCACGGTCTGGCCGGTCGAGCACGGCACGTTCGCGCTCGCGTTCTTGCGCTACGGGTTGTTCAATCACATGGAGATGATCTGCCGCGCGCAGTTCGAGGCCGCCGCGCTGTTTGATTTCTACCGCCTGCCCGAGCTGTTCAGCGGGCACCAGCGCGACGCGGACCACCCGTTCCCCGCGATCTACCCGTTCGCGAACTCGCCGCAAGCGTGGTCGGCCTCGGCCGTCTTCTGCTTCGTCCAGGCGATGCTCGGCCTCTACCCTTACGCGCCGCTCAACATGCTGCTCGTAGACCCGCACCTGCCCGACTGGTTGCCCGAGATCACGCTCGCGGGGCTGAAGGTCGGCGACGCGCGCGTCACGATTCGCTTTTACCGCACGCCCGATGGCGCGAGCGCCTACGAAGTCCTCGACAAGCGCGGGAGGCTTCACGTCATCAGGCAACCTAGCCCGTGGTCGCTGACCGCGAGCTTCGCCGAGAGGCTGAAAGACGCGCTGACGAGTTTTATGCCCGGCAGATAGTGAGGACTAAAGATGAGCGAAAAGAGAAGACCCGAAGTCGTAGTCATAACCGGCGCGTCGGCCGGAGTCGGCCGCGCGACCGCTCGCGCCTTCGCACGCAGGGGGGCGCGCGTGGGATTGCTCGCCCGCGGTCGCGACGGGCTCGAAGGCGCGCGCCGCGACGTGGAAGCGGCCGGGGGCCGCGCGCTCGTGCTGCCGGCCGACGTGGCGAACGCTGACGAAGTAGAGGCCGCCGCCGCCATAGTCGAAAGCGAGTTCGGCCCCATAGACATCTGGATCAATAACGCTATGGTCTCGGTCTTCTCGCCCGTCAAGGAGATGACCGCGGACGAATACCGCCGCGTAACAGATGTCACATACCTGGGGCTCGTCTACGGGACGCTCGCGGCGCTCAAGCGAATGCTCCCGCGCGACCGGGGCATGATCGTTCAGGTAGGCTCGGCGCTCGCCTACCGCGGCATACCGCTGCAATCGGCTTACTGCGCCGCAAAGCATGCCGTTCAAGGTTTTCATGACTCGCTCAGATCAGAATTGATTCATGATAAGAGCCGCGTCCGCGTGACCATGGTCCAGTTGCCCGCGCTCAACACCCCGCAGTTCAGTTGGGTGCGGTCGCGGCTGCCGGGCAAGCCCCAGCCCGTGCCGCCCATCTTCCAGCCTGAGATCGCCGCCCACGCCATCGTCTATGCCGCGCACTCCAACAGGCGCGAGATCTACGTCGGGGGGCCGACGGTGATGGCGATAGTCGGCGACAAGATCGCCCCCGGCCTGTTAGATCATTATCTCGCCGAGATGGGTTACGAGGGCCAGCAGATGAAAGAGCCCGTCGACCCGGACCGGCGGGATAACCTCTGGGAGCCTGTTCCGGGCGATCACGGCGCGCACGGCGAGTTCGACGACCGCGCAAAGGCGGTCAGCCTGCAAGCGTGGGCCAATACTCACCGAGGCTTGCTCGCCGTGGCGGCTGCGGGGCTCTTTGCGGGCGCGGCGACCACCGCTTTAATCCTGCGCCGCCGAGTGTAAGAACTTCAAACGCCGCTGACAGGTATTCAAACAGAGGCGGGGCGATAGAGCCCTCCTGCGCGATCGGCGGACGGGTATAAGAATTGCGACTCATACGGGGGGCATAATTGATTGCGCAGCAGGAGTGCGCAATGCCGACGGACCGCTAGACGAACCAGGGGGGATTATGAAACTAAGATTACAAATAGCCGTAACGACGATTCTCTTGCTTGCCGGGATGGTTTCGGCCGCGCGGGCGCAGGTCTCTTACCGCCCGAGCGAGAAGGAGATGGAAAACCTGCTTGAGCGCATAGAGCGAGGCGCGGATCATTTTCGCTCAAGCCTCGCCCGCTCGCTCGACGTGAGCCATTTCGACGACACGAAGGCCGAAGACAACATCAACCTGTTCATCAAGGAGTTTGAGGCGGCGACAGACCACCTCAAGTCCCGCTTCGACGAAGACCAGTCGGCCGCCGCGGACGTTGAAGAGGTGTTGCGCCGGGCTTCTCGCATAGACGGCTTCATGGGCGCGAACGCGATGAACTCTCGGGCGCAGAGCGACTGGCTCGCGCTGCGCAGGGACCTCGACGACCTTGCGCGCGCTTATAATGTGTCGTGGAACTGGACGGGCGTAAGCAGCAGCCCTTACCGCATGACGGACCAAGAGCTGAAGGGTCTGCTCGACCGCGTGGAGGCGAACGCGGACGCTTTTCGCAAGAGCCTTGCCGACGCGCTCGACAAGACAGATTTCGACGACTCGGACGCCGAGGATTTGATCAACCGGGACATCAAGGCGTTTGAGAACGCGACCGATAAACTCGAAGGCCGCTTCAGCAACAAACGGTCGGCCGCTGCCGACGCCGAAGAGGTCTTGAGCCGCGCCGCCGCCATAGACAGCTTTATGCGCCATCACAGGCTCACGCTTGGCGCGCAGGAAGACTGGCAGCGGTTGCGCGAAAGCCTGGACCAACTGGCGCTGGGTTACGGCGTTTCCTGGAAGTGGTTTTAAGTCGCGAAGGGGGATTATGACCAGAAACAGAGTCGCGCTTGTCACAGGCGTTCTGCTCCTGACGACGCTGGTCGCGGGGTGTGACACGACGACAAACACGAACGGCAATAACCGCAACTCGAATGCTAACGCGAACGCGCGGGCTACGAACGGCAACTCTAACAGCGGCGTGTCGCGCGAGGATTTCGAGAAGACTAAAGATAGCATCGCCCGCCAGGCTAAAGACCTGGGGCGCAAGATCGGCGAGGGCGCTGACGACCTGTGGATCTGGACCAAGGCGCGCACGGAGCTCGCGACGGCCGACGACCTCAGAGACAGCGCCATCAACATAGACGTTGAGAATAACGTCGTGACTCTGAGCGGGAGCGTGCCGACCGAGGCTCAAAAGGCCAAGGCCGAGCAGATCGCGCGCGGGATCGAAGGCGTCAACGGCGTCAAGAACCAGATCGCCGTAGGTCCGAGCGCCGGTAACGCGAACAACAGAAACGGGCGATGATCTAAAGCGTGGCTACGGTCGAGCGGACAAAAAACGCCCTGTGAAAGAGCGCGTTTAAGTAGGTTTGTATTTGAATGAGGGTTAAGGCCAAGAGGCGGAGGGAGGCGTCCACCGACTCCCTCCTGTTCCGTGTTAACGGAAGAGACACTATACAACAGATTTGCTTTACCAATCATTGCGAAATAGTTATCTCTAATACCTTTCCGCAGCCTCATAATCTTTAAGTGCTGAGTGCTGAGTCCTGAGTCCTGAGTAGTAGCAATCTACCCGGCTCCGTAGGAGCTAGATGTTTGTAGTTGATCCCAGGCGGGTTCCCCAACTCCGTAGGGGTTGTATATCTGTTATACAACCCCTACGGGGTTGGCCGACACTCGCGGCGGCGTTCTACAGACATAGAGCCTCTACGAGGCTTTTCAAACAGGCTTTCAGCACCCACAACTCAGGACTCAGCACTCAGCACTCAGGACTTTTTTTGAGTGAATCTTCCCGCCCACGTGTAAACGGCCGTCGCCGTTGCGACCCAACCGGCCGCGGCGAAGATGAAAAGAAAGTAGTGAATCGGTATCGTGTAACGAAACTCCAGGTGGACTATCGACTGGAAGATCAAAAAGTATATCGGCACGATCAAAAGCAACAACGCCCTGCGGCGGCTCAACGTAAAGACTATAACTGCTCCGATGATAATAAAGAGCAGGACCGTCTCTTTCGCCACTCTCTGGACGGCCCTCACCGCGGGCCGCATCCAGCAGATGCTGTTGCCAACCTCTAACGCCGTGCGGTCGGCAGCGGCCCCTTGCGCGTGGGCTTTCGTTTCGGGCGGGGGCGCGTCTTGTCGCTCGCACTCTTTATAGACAAGCGGCGCGTGCGCGGAGTATTTGAACATTCCCCCCATCCGTTTTGCCATCGTGCCGGCGAACCACACGGGGTTGCTCGCGATCACGTCAAGGCTCCTGTTGATCCTGTCGCGGTCGCGTTTGATCCCGTCGGGCGAGACCCAGGACGCGCCATAGCGCGGGTCGCCATACCACTGGGCCTCCTGCTCGGCCACGGCTTGATCCGTCGTCACGGCCCCGAAGCGGTCCCCGCTTTCGTCGCCTATGCCTTCCCACAGGACTATGCCGAGGTTCGCGCTGACGGGAACAAACTCGCCGTAGATGATGTAGTTGCGAATCGTGATTGGCGTGACCGCCAGCAGCGAGACGGCGGCAATCACCCACGATCGCTTGAGCTCGCCCCATCCATTTGCGAAGACCGCCGCCACAAAGATCGAGAAGAACAACCCGAGCAACAGCGCGTTAGGCCGCAGCCAGACCGACAGCCCCAACATCAGCCCGACCAGCCCGTAAAGCCAGACAGCGCGCGTGCGCCCGCGCCGAAAGCGCGCCAGCAGATAGACGGCGATCAGTATCGGCAGAGCGGAGAGCGAATCGGGCAGTAAGAAGTTAGAGTAGTATGATAGATGATGCGAAACCGATGTGAGCAAGCCCGCGACCGCGCCCACGGGCCAGGTCAATAAAGTTCCCGCGATAAGAAATAAGAGAACGGCCGAAGCAGAATTGATTAAGTTATGGACGAGCTGAACGGTAAACCGGCTCCGCCCGAACAGGCTGTAGACGCCGCTGAGCAGTACCGAGTAGCCGGGCGCGTGAAACAGAAGGCTGGTGTCAGATGGGTCCCACCCGTCGGGGACCAGCAGGCCCTTGCCTTCGGTTATCGAGGTGGCGTCGCGCTCGAACTCCGACCTGCCCGAAGCCTGCGCCGAAGTGTAGATCGAAGGGGCCAGGTCGACGGCCATCAAAGATTTTGTCGCGAACGATACGAGAAAGATCAGCAGCCCGAGAATTATCTTTGTCTTTCTTGATGGGCGGAACCCGGCTCCCAAAGCGCGCAGCAGTGTGCGGCGAGCCCTCTTGAGCCTTATCAAGGTTGAGGAGTTCATTCTCGTCTCTTTTTGAGATTATCGAGCATACTGCCGGGCGCGGCCGTCGCGTCCTCGACCCCGTCGCGCAGCCTGACCGTGACCTGTTCGCCTTCGACGGTGGCCGTCGATTTCATGATCTCTGCCGCGTGCGCTTGTAAGTACTCGACGGCCAATTCCTCCGGCGCGTCCCATTTAAGATTGACCCCGAAAGCTGTGCTGCTCCGCGAGGCCGCGTAAAGCGACGCCACATGAATTCCACGGTTATGATCTTCGCCCGACGGGACGACAAACACGTCGTAACTTGATGAAGCTTTCGGGCCGGTGTTGGCCTCTATGACGATGGCCTCCAGCCGCCCCGACGGGGAGGCGACGCGGGCCACCTCGCCCACGCGCAGAGGCACGTTACATCCAAGGCTGAGGATCAACAGGGTGGCGAAGCGGATTACACGCATACTCATCAGGGGCGCGCCTGACGCTCGCCGAGACAGTAACAGAGCCCGTCCGGCGCGATTACGAAAAAGACCTTCCAGAACGTATCCCCGTGCTGATCTATTCGGAAGTCGGCATCTTGCCTCTCTAAGCCGTTCGATCTTAGCTCGGCGAAGGCCGCTTCGACGTCATCGACCTCAAAGAAACAACCTTCCTGAGACGGGTCGCCTCCGTTTTCGGCCAGACCTATCTCGATGTCGTCTCTGCCGAGCACGGCGGATTTACACGGCGCGTCTTTGAGAGACACGACCGCAAACCCCATTATCTTTTCGTAGAACGGGACGGCCGCCTCCAGATCGCCCACGGGCAGGTTCATCTTGTCTTCCTGATATGGCCAGGCGGTTTTGAACATTGCTTTCATGTAGGTCTCCATTCCGAGCGTAAACAACGGCGCGCGAGCGGCCTTCATTCTACCATGCGATACATGCTTCGTATGCTCGGACGCCTGCTAAGGCAGGTTCGTAATCAATATCGCGTCGCCTTGTTGTTTGCCGCGCGAGACGGCGAGGTCCTTCCAGTCTTTAGACCAGGCGAAGTTGAAGATGCGGTCGGGGAAGACGCATAGTTTTTCAGGCTCGCCGCCCGCCAGCGGCTGTCTGAGCAGGGTTGAAGAGTTGAGCGTCCCTGCAACGTAGTCAAACGCTGAAGAGTCGGCTGTCCATTGGACTCCCGAGCGACGCAGCGGCAAGTCGAATAGCTTCGGCTCGGCGCTGCCATCGGCGGGGATCACTCCTATTCTCATTGAAGGCTCTTCGCTCCTGGCTTCCGGCTGGACCGAGACGTGACGGTACGCCAGCCACTTGCCGCCGGGCGAGAGGCTGAAATCGCTCCAGACGTTGTTGGCGACCGTCCCGCGTAGGCGCTACCGGGGGGACGACGGGTTGCATTCAAGACAGAAACGCCACGGTCATCGCGGGGACCTGCTCTTCAGACTTGCGCTTCAAACACAGCATCACGCCGATAGGCAACGTGCTGGATAACTTCTCCAAACTTCGCCCGGTCAATTTCTATTGGCGCAATGATGAATTCGGCGACCGACGTTTTGGCGACAAACTGTCATTCGGGCGAAAGCTCGTCTGTCAAAACAACCCGCAGGCGGAAGTTTGCAAGTAAAGAGGCTTCTAAGAAAGTGATACTCACCGCAGAGACGCAGAGGACACGGGATGGCCGATGATGTGCTTCGCACGCGGCGATTACGCAGAGAATATAAAGCCCCAAAGGGGCGACGATTCAATAGCCGAAAGCCCCGTAGGGGCGGCATTCAATAGCCCGGCGCATCGCGCCGGGTAACGCGTCATACGAGACGAAGCCCTGAAAGGGCGCGATAAACATACCGCCCTTTCAGGGCTTCTCATTACTATCAATCCGTTTCCAGGGGCGGCGCCCCTGGCTATTGAATCGCGCCTCTTCGAGGCTTAATTCGCTCTGCGCCGCCGCCGCGTGCGAAGCACATCATCGGCCATATGTGCTCTCTGCGTCTCCGCGGTGAACTGGCTTCCCCCATCCCGCGAATCACACTACCAATCGCCGCTGCCGTCAGGTAAACTGGACCGGCGGCCGGCTCCGGTGGTGTCTTATGGCGTCAAACTCGCCTCATAACGTAACCCAACTGCTGATGGCCTGGAACGACGGGGACCAGTCGGCGCTCGAACAACTGGTCCCGATGGTTCACGCCGAGCTCTACAGGCTGGCCAGGCAGTACATGGGTCGCGAGCGGGCGGGCCATCTGCTTCAACCGACGGCGCTGGTCAACGAAGCCTACATGCGTTTGATCGATTGGAAGAACGTCGAGTGGAAAAACCGGGCGCATTTCTTCGGCGTTTCGGCGCAACTGATGCGGCGCATACTGGTCGATTTCGCGCGCCGTCGCCCGCGGCTGGCGGGCGAGACCGCGCCTCACGTTTCGCTCGACGAGCTCCTAACGGTCAGCGGAGGGCGCAATGACGATCTGGTCGCATTGGATGACGCGCTCAACAGCCTGGCCGAGATAGACGAGCGCAAGTGCCGCGTCGTCGAGATGCGCTTCTTCGGCGGGCTGAGCAACGAAGAGATTGCCGAAGTCCTGCAAATCTCAACCGTCACGGTGATACGCGAGTGGAATAAAGCGAAGGCCTGGCTTTACCGCGAGCTGAACCGCCGGCCTTGAACTCGAAACCTCCCCGGTTATGGACGCTGAACGCTGGGCCAAAATAGACCGCCTGCTCGACCAGGCTATGGAACGCCCGCCCAACGCGCGCGCAGCATTCCTGGCCGCCGCCTGCGCGAGCGACGACGAGCTGCGGCGCGAAGTAGAATCGCTGCTCGACGCTCACGCTCACACGGAATCTTTTCTCAGCCGACCGGCTCTCGATCTGGCCGCCCGCCGCCTGGCCGTCGAAGAGCAGCCTTCGTTGATAGGGAAGCAGCTCGGGGCCTATCAGGTGATCTCCGTCCTCGGCTTCGGAGGGATGGGCGAGGTCTATCTGGCGCGCGACGAGCGGTTGAATCGCAAGCTGGCCCTCAAGCTGTTGCCGCAGCAGTTCACCAGGGACGCGGACCGCGTGCGGCGGTTCGAGCGCGAGGCCCGCGCCGCTTCCGCGCTCAACCACCCGAACATCATCACAATTTATGACATAGGCGAGATAGCCGGGACCTGTTTCATCGCCGCCGAGTACGTCGAAGGCCAGACGCTTCGCCAGTTGATAGGGCGAGGTCCGTTGCGGGCCAAAGTGGCGATAGGCATTTGCTCGCAAGTAGCCGACGCTTTGGACGCGGCGCACACGGCGGGGCTTGTCCACCGCGACGTAAAGCCGGAGAACGTGATAGTGCGGCCGGACGGCTACGTCAAGGTGCTCGATTTCGGGCTGGTCAAGCTCACCGAGCGAGGTCTGGTAGAGCACACCCGCAATCCGCGCGACCCCCAGAAGACTAACCCCGGCACTGTGCTCGGCACGGTCGCCTACATGTCGCCGGAACAGGCCGCGGGAATAGAAGTCGATCACCGCAGCGATCTGTTCAGCCTCGGGGTGTTGATGTATGAACTGCTCGCGGGGGCCGTGCCTTTCAAAGGCGACTCTACGGCCTCGATCCTAGACGCGATCATTCACCATCAACCCGCGCCGCTTGCGAGCGTGGTCAAAGACGCGAACGCCGAGATGGAGCGCATAATCAGCCGCGCTTTAGAAAAGGACCGCGACCTTCGCTACCAGACGGCGAGTGATTTCCGGGCCGAGCTGAAACGGTTGCAGCGCGAGCTCGATTCGGCCGCCATCAAGCCGAACGCCGATTCTCCCAGGCGGAAAGTGATTAAACGGTCGGCCCTGGACATTTCGGAATCGACGCTCGCTATCGCGGCGGCGACTCTGATAGCGGCGATCTTTTCTGTACTCTGGCTGCTGAGCGGGGCGGAAAAGGTAGAGCCATCGCCGTGGCTCGCGGCGCGTTCGATTCAGGTCACGGATTTGCCGCACGAGGAATTATTTCCCAGCCTGTCGCCCGACGGCAACACCATCGTTTACGCGCGGCGCGGCGGCGGCGACTGGGACATCTTTACGCAGCGCGTCGGCGGCTTCAACGCGCAGAACCTGACCGGCGATTGTCCGAGCGACGACACGCAACCTGCTTTTTCGCCCGATGGCCAGTACATAGCTTTCCGGTCTGAGCGCGATGGCGGCGGCGTCTTTGTAATGGGCGCGTCGGGCGAGTCCGTCAGACGTTTAAGCGATAGAGGCTACGCGTATCAACCGGCCTGGTCCCCCGACAGCCAGGAGGTCATCTACACCGAAGAGAGATTCAGAGACCCCCGCGAGCGACAAATTTCTCCGCATCGTCTCTGGGCGGTTAGCATCAAAACACTCGAAAGACGACTCATCACCACGAAAGATGTGGTCCAGCCGCAATGGTCGCCCAACGGTCATCGGCTGGCCTACTGGGCAATGGACGCGAGCAGCCAGCGCGACATCTGGACGATGAGCCCGACGGGCGACGCGGCCGTGCAGGTGACCAATGACGCAGCGACCGACTGGAACCCCATCTGGTCGCCCGATGGCAAACACCTCTACTTCGTCAGCGACCGCTCGGGGGGAATGCAGTTGTGGCGCGTCGCGATCGACGAGCATACCGGCCGAACTTTTTCCGCCCCGGAGCTTGTGCCTACGCCATCAGCTTTCACCCAGCACATCAGTCTTTCGCGCGACGGCAAGCGGCTCTCTTTTGTCACTGTCAGCCTCAAGCGCAACCTTTATCGCATCAGGATCGATCCGGGGCGCGAAAAGGTGATAGGGCAGCCCGAGGCGAGGACTCAGTGGTCGAGGCAGGGATCGGACCTCGATATTTCGCCCGACGGACAGTACCTCGTATGCACGACGGTGGCCGATACTCGAGAAGACCTTGCGTTGCTAAACAGCGACGGCAGCGGAGGGCCTCAGTGGCTGACCGACGACGAATACAAAGACCGCGGCCCGCGGTGGTCGCCCGATGGAAAGCGGATCGCTTTTTATTCGAACCGCAGCGGCAATTTTGAAATCTGGCTCATCAACGCCGATGGGACCGGATTGCGGCGCTTGACCGAAGTGGGCGATGACAGGGCTTTGATTCCCTTCTGGTTGCCCGACGGGAAGCGTATCAGCTTCACCAATGTAAGGGGCGAGACCTGGAGCATCGAAGTCGATAAACCCTGGCGCGAGCAGACTCCGCAATTGCTCAACCCAAAACACGAACCCCCGCTGCAATTCTGGCCCGGCGCCTGGTCGTCTGACGGGCGCAGAATGATTGCTGGAGTGGTCTGGCCCGGCACTCTCCCGATCTTCATTGTCTATTCGATCGAAACAGGTCAGATTGAGAAGATCGGCGATTCTGGCTCCACTACGTCGACCTGGCTTGAAGACAATCGCCGGGTGCTCTTCATTGTTGACGGCTCAATCGTCATAACCGACACCACGACAAAAAAACAACGCCCCTTTTTCACAGAGTCGCCCGACAGGATCGTGGGATTCAGGGTCTCGCGCGACAACCGCTGGCTTTACTACATCCGTGAATCTGTCGAAGCAGACATCTGGCTGCTCCATCACAAGTGACCGATGACTTCTCGCTTAAAGAGATTAGCCGGCGGTCGCGCCACCGGCTAATCCGTACTCGGCAACTTTTATTATTTGATTGTTCGATTATTTGAAAGCATCTTTCTGGAGCCAGTGCAATATCGGGTGCTCCAGCTCTTGGAGATGGTTCGTCGAAAAGACGTAATCGACGTGCCCGTAGGCTTGCTTGAAGTTAAGCGTGACTTCGGCCGACGACATTAACTGCGCCGTGTCGATCATCCCCGTCCCGAAGCCATGCCCCGCGCCGAACATGATTACCGGCCTCGCGAAGTTCTGTAGGTTACCCGTAAAGGTCTGCTCGCCGGCCAGACCGCAATTCAGATCGCGCAGTGTGCGGATCGCGGTGTAGTCGACGAACTGCGCTACGTTGGCGTGCACCAGCAGTTCGTTCGCGTAAAAGAAACGGTCCTCGGCCACGCTCCCGGCGAGGTTGAAGAAGCCGGGTCGAGGCGATATGGGCGATAGCGGCGTCGCGCTCAGGGCCGCGACAAAAACCATGTGGTTGGTGAATCCCGGCGGGAAGCCCGGCAGCGGCGTGAGCCCGTTCGGGTCATTCTTCGCCAGTTGGCTCAACAGCTTGAAGCCTGGCCCGCCCTGCCCGTCATAGAAGACGCCGTTGGCCAGGAGGTTTTCAGCGGCCGCGCAGAAGTTCGCGTTTGTAGCGCGGACCGCAGCGTCCAGGTCGTGAATCGTGCCGTCGATCAGTATCGCGCCCGCGTAATCGTTCGGGTGAGCATTTACCGTCGCGAGCGCGGCTATGCTGCCCAGCGAGAGCCCACCTACGACAGGCTTCTCGCCGGGGTGGACGAGATCGATCTGCTGGCGTATGAAGGCGACATCGTCAACTATAGTCTGCAAGCCCCAACCTGCCATCGCCGAGCAATCGACCGCGCCGCTCTCGCACGAGCCCGCCACGATCCCTTGCACTCGTTGGTAGTAGCCCCAGACGTCATAATTCCGCTGCGCGAAGAACGCGACGAACGAGTTGTTATAATCGTCGTTCTCGCCGACCTCGTAATTCTGAAAACCGCTGCCGAGCGGCGGCAGAAGCAAAATGGTGCCTTTAATCGCCTGGCTCGGAACATCCTTGACGACCCGCGCAAACTTAAAGCTGTTCACAGGGTTGTTGCCGACCTGAACGGTAGTCACAGTCTTATTCAGGTTGTTCGCTACGACTGAGTTCTGCGTGCTGATGATCTGGTAAGGCTGCGCGTGCCCTTCGCTCGACGCGAGCATCAGCAAACAGAAAGCAGACAGGGAGTAAAATAGCTGCTTCATACTATCTTTCATTTTATTTCTCCTGATTGAGTTAATCGTTAGTTAATTGCGAGCGCGCGATTGCGCTCATATGCTTAAGCGAGAACCAGCGGTGAAAACTGTCATGGAGGATCAGATTTCTTCGGCGTCGCTATAATGACTTGAGGAAAGTTCTTAACTGGCGTTTCTGTACGACGCTCAACCGCTGATAGTTGTTTATGACCTGAGAAGCCTCGCCGCCATGACGAAGGATTGCGCTGTCGATGCTCGACGATAGGCCGTCGTGCATCAGCCGGGTGCGTGTGCGCAGGCCCCACAGCGGCGCTGTGCGCATCTTGTTTCGGGTTAACGGCCCGCCGTTTTGAACTATGCCGTCGCCCGTCCCTACGTCGTGCAGCAAGAAATCTGAGAACGGGTGAATGATCTTGTTGCCCAACGCTTCAGGCACTGCGGACCGCCCGCCATTTATCAATGTGCCCGGCGGGGCGGTCGTGATCGACTGAACGTGGCAGACGTTACAGTTCACTTGATTAAATAGGGATTGGCCTGCCTGGGCATCGGTCGTAGCCGCTAGAACTTCATCGCGCGGCGGCGCGGTCGTCGCCCTTATGAAGCGTGTGAACGTTTCAACGTCGGTCCCGTCATCTTCAGGGTCCGCGACCGTGTCGTAGGCGGCGACCGAGAGGCCGTTAGAAGTGTTTTCGGCCGGCATCAGGGGAGAGGTTATGCCTATGTGGTTAAGATATTCGTCGGCTGAAAACGATAACAGACTGGCGTGCTGATTCTTCCAACCGAAACGTCCCACGCGGAGCGCGCCGCCGGCTTCGAGCACGGGCACGCGGACTGTCTCGCCCGCGATCCGGCCCCCGGATTGACCGGGCTGGCTGCTTGCGATTGCGTTGAGCGTGTCGTCGCCGATGGCTTCGACAAAGCCCGCGCCGAGCAAGCTTAAAGGCAGACGAAATGCCTTGATCTCGTTGCCGTCAAGGACATGTTCTTGTAAGGCCGGGTCGATGGCGGCCGATTGAATGAGCGATCCGCCCGGGTGCTCGATGAAACCGTAGCCGTCGAAATGGCCGGCCCTCAGCACCGCGGACTCGGCGATCATGTCCGAAGGGGACCCGTGGCATCCGGCGCAGGTATTGAGGCTGCTGTAAACCGGGCCGAGGCCGTCGCTTACAAGCTTAACTTTGTTGAATACCTCTTTGTCGCGCTCGAATTGTTCCTGTGAGACGAGCCCGTTGCTCCGATCATTGAATCCGGTCGGGGCCTCGGTCGGAGGTTCGACCTGCATTGTGCTTGCAAGACCAAAGGGGAGCAGAAGCCCCGCTGCGAACAGCAGCAAAGTAGTCATCTTAAGAAGTCTCATATTGCAAACGTCCTTTCAAATAAAGTGCGAGCGCGCGATAGCGCTCACATGCTAAGGCGGAGGCGCGCGGCGAAAACTATCATCGGCGGAATTTTTTTTGACATGAGGGAGAGGGCCGGATTCGCCGTGAGGTATTGCCTTGTCAAGCTCTTCTGCTTAGCAGCGCGCCACAACCACATAGCCGCAATTCGAAGCTGTTAATCTGCTTGAGAATATTTTTGGAATAATGCGTCATAAAATAGGTAAAATAACCCATCTTTTATGGGATCTACTCAGTAGTTAGACCGCTTGCCAGCAGGCAGCAGGATTCGTACCATCCTATATGCACATTATTACCCGCAAGCGGCTTAATGAATTCGCTGACAAATATCCAGAGGCAAAGAACGCGCTCGCTCATTGGTATCGCTTGATCAAGCATAATAACTTTAAGTCCTTTGCTGAGCTTCGATCTATGTTCTCTTCCGCTGACCAAGTAGGCAAACTGACTGTGTTTAATATAGGTGGGAACAAGGTGCGATTAATAGCAGCCATACACTATAATAGAAGGAAGGTTTACATAAGAGCTGTTTTAACACATAAAGAATATGACGAGGATAAATGGAAGGGATAAGAGATGGAGAATCTTGATATAGAGAAAGCGGTAGATGCCTGGACTCCTCTAGCAGGAACTATTTTTGTTCCTCATACAGAAGAGGAATATAACCGCATAGTAGCTTTGTTGGATGAATTGATCGATGAAGTTGGAGAGGACGAGAGTCATCCACTTGCATCAATGATGGAAATATTGGGTGTACTTATTGAGCATTATGAGAATGCTAATGTACCAGAGTTGGCAAGCGAATAGGATTATCCCCAACGCGGTCTAACAAGCGCGTGCAACGGGGGCCGCGAAAGAAATTCTGTAAGGATCCGTCAGTATAGCTCGCGGCCCCGGTGACGCGGGACGTTAGGCGCAGGGTCCCCAAGAGAGATTACTTCCCAACGCAGAAATGGAATTTTGGATTTATACAGCTTGTACCGATGGAGTTATGATTATTTCTGTTTTTCGGAGTACAAACAGGATACAAACTTGCCGGAGAATAACAATGGCGGTCGATGATAGAGGGCCGGGACTGTTTGTATCAATCCCGGCCCTCGCTTAGCTTAGAACTCAACAGGTTTAGTTATGCACCGCAATAATAATCGCTCCGCATTAATTACATGCGCAGTTACTATTAGAGGTGTCTTTGTCGGTAATTACAAAAGTTCTCTTCCTTCCAGACTCTACCTGAATTACCGCGTGGCCTTTGTTATTGCAGTGGTTGAACTGGGCTCTAACTCGCCGTCCGGATTGATTGTCTTCGAGCACGAGCAAACATCCTTGTCGGCTAAGCGCGCCTGTGCCGCTCAATGTCAACCCGCCCGCATTACACTGCGTAAATCTGTACTCGCCGGTCGTCGAGTCGAACTGGAATAAATCGCCATTGCCGTCATCTCTGAAGCAAACGTCGAAGTTGGAAAAGACGATTTTGGCGACAAAAGCGTCAGTGAATCCGCCGCCAAAAACTGTCTGGAACGCGCCGGGAGTGGTCGGAAAATCGGCCGATCCGGTCTCCCCCGTAATGTAAATACTTCCCGCGGGGCCAACCGATATCGAAAACCCGCCATCACCATTGCTGCCCCCGAGGTATGTCGAGAACACGAGCCCCGCGCCGGTTGCGTTTAATCTCGTGATGAACACGTCATTGCTGCCCGCGTTACTGCTCTGAATTGCGTCGGCGGTTGTGGGGAAATCGAGTGAGTTGGTCAGCCCTACGACAGATGCATTCCCTGCCATGTCTAGCGCGATATCGGTTCCTAAATCATTCCCGTTCCCCCCAAGATAGGTCGAATAAGCGAGGGCGTTGCCCGCCGCGCTCAACTGCGTGACGAACGCATCCTGGCCCGCAGCCTTCACAGTCTGAAAAGCGCCCGGCGTAGTGGGGAAGGTTAACGAGTCGGTAAAGCCTGTCACGTATGCGTTGCCCGCCGGGTTAACCGCAATGTCAAAGCCTGCGTCATCTCCGCTTCCGCCCAAAAAGGTCGAGTAGACGAGCGCCGTCCCCGTCGAGTTCAGCTTCGTCACAATCGCCTCCCTGGCGCCGTTGAAAGAAGTTTGAAACGCACCGGGCGTGACGGGGAAGCCAGCTCCCGCTTCACCTGTTACGTAAGCGTTGCCCCCTGAATCTATCGCAATTCCCGCGCCGAAATCGAACCCGCTTCCGCCCAAAAAGGTCGAGTAGATGAGCGCCGTGCCCGTCGGGTTCAGCTTCGTCACAAACGCCTCGCTACTGCCCCCGGACACGGTCTGGAACGCGCCCGGTGTAGTCGGATAGTCGTCATTAGCTTGCCCCGTGATATAGGCGTTGCCGGCCGAGTCTACGGCAATCCCGCTACCTATGGCGGGGCCGAGGTAGGTTGAGTAGACGAGCGCCGTGCCCGTCGCGTTGAGCTTCATTGCAAATACATGAGATTCGCCGGAGCCTACGGGCGTGGTGCTGAATGCGCCGGGCGTAGTGGGAAGGTCGCTCGACTCGGTCCGTCCTGTAACATAGGCGTTGCCCGCTGAGTCCAAAGCGATGTCGTCGCCTCTATCCCTGTTATTGCCGCCAAAGTATGTCGAGTAGATGAGGGCCGTGCCCGTCGAGTTCATCTTTGTCACGAAAGCGTCATCAGTGGGGAAAGGGCCGGCTCTCTCAGTCTGGAAGGCGCCCGGCGTTACGGGGAAGTCTGTTGAGACTGTGTCGCCTGTTATATAGGCGTTGCCCGCCGAATCGACTGCGATGCCGGTGCCGCTATCCGAGCCGCTGCCTCCGAGGTATGTAGAAAAAGCAAGCGTGGGGTCGATGACCAGCGGCTTGCTTCTATCATATTTTGCGATTTGAAACGCTATCTGTTTCTTGCCTTTGATGAGGTAACTGGCCGGTATGATTCGCCTGGCGTCGTCAATCTGCTGATAGACAACGGGCCTGCTCTGTCGAATCTCTCCCGCATCCGTGCGCAGTATGAGATCACCTTTCTCGTCTACGCGCATGTCGGTTATACCCTCAAATCCGAGCGCTATGACGCCAGGATTCGTGCCGGGAGAGACTATGAAATCGTATTCCAGGAGGTTCTGGTTCCCATAAAAAACAAGGTCGACGCCGGGGTATAGGCCGGAATACTTTACCTTCGCGTAATTCGGGACGTTCGTCTTCCACTTCTGCGGATCGCTGCCGATGAAATAGTTTGTCCTGGTGGGCAGTTGTTCAAGCCCTGTTAGATTTGCCGCGGCGTTGCCGCCCAGCAGCGTTGCCTGTAGCACAGAGGCGGATGCGCGTGACCCAGTCATGGATTCTTCATTATTCTTGCTGTGCGAGTCCGCAACGGCCAGGGTAAATGTAGTCGGGGCAAGCGCCAGGCTATAGCCGCTTCCGCGAGATATGAACTTCACCTTTTTGTCGGCCTGGCCGTAATTGGCCACGAAGCTCAATGGGATTCTAGCGTAAGACTCCTTAACCCTTGCCAGGTCATGACGGGAGGCAGCAGGGGCTGACTTGCAGGTTCCGAAAGAATAAACATGGACAGAGGCTATGTTTAACAGCCCGGTCAGGCCGAATAACAGAGCCAGTAGGCGCGCAATATTATGACTTGTTTTCATCACTAAATCTCTCCTGACTTACATCGAAGAATTCTTTTCCGTCACAAGCGTCAGTCTATTTCAGCGGTTGAGAATGTTTACAATTAATCCCCTCGGATTGAGGACGGGTTGATAGGTGATTACGATGGCTCGCACTTCTGCGACGATTAGCTATTCAGTGATTGGAGAGTCGAGTGTTTTACGCCTTAAACCATCTATATACCCATTAGTTCGATCAATTTACACCTTACTTTTATTGGCTTCTGGTAGATGTGCTCGAAAAGTCGAAGCGCCCAGACAAAAATCAGATTAGGCAAATCTGATTTTTAAGTCAAGCAATCGACCTCGGTAATGCCGCTCACTTTCCCGCGCGAAAAGTAACCCGCTCGGTTAAGGCTTTCAACAAAACAACATACGGTCGAGCCATATCGCTGAGGTGCAGATGGGATACAAAATGTTAAGCAGGACATGTAAGTTTTAGCCCTATGTCGACATAGAAGATGAGAAGTGTAATTAAGAACCCCCCTTCGCTAATCATACGCGCGATCTGTCTATGGACCTGTAAATGAGATAAAAGCGCGTAATTCAATCCTCACTACAACTTTCAAAACCCGGAGCGCTGACCCCTGATGAGGGGGTTAGTCAAGTGTAATCGCCTATCCCCTGTGGCAACTCTACAGGGGACGGGCTAAAGCTGTCGGCGCAAGTTAAATGATCAGGTTGTGCCGACAAACACCATAAGGAGAATTACTGATGAAGATGAAATCTATGGCCTTGCTGTTAATCGCAGTTGGCGGCCTAATGCTATTACTTTCCCCGTTCGGCTCTATCTCCACTTCGTTAGCTCAACAGGAGAGGTTAAGGGAACAAAGGGAACAAGAGGTCGATTCGGCAAAGGGGCGACTACAGCGACCAGTTGATGGCGGCCCCTGCGGAATAGCGCAGGTTGATGAAACAAGAAAGCACGAGATCGAAGGAGTGCTCGAAGCGTTTAAGCAGGAGAGTGAATGGTCGTTTAGTGCTGCCGGTTCGATAGAAATAAAGGTCTACTTCCATGTCATAAGGGATAACAATGGCAATGGTGATGTCTCGGACGCGACGCTTGATCAACAGATCACCATCCTTAACAATTCCTTCAATGGGACTGCCGGCGGCGCAAATCCCGGCGCAAACACCCCGTTCAGGTTCGTAAAGGTATGCGTCAACAGGGTAAATAACTCGACCTGGTATAACATGTCGAGCCCCGGCTCTGCGGCGGAGACCGCGGCCAAAACCGCATTGCATCTTGGAGGCGCAACCGACCTGAATTTTTACACGATAAATGACGCTAGTTCGGCCTGGGCGCGATTCCCCTGGGAGTATGACGCCGACCCGGCCCTTGACGGAATAGTTGTCCCGCGCACCCTGATGCCGGGTGGCGGCCGCCCAAACTTCGACTTAGGTGACATCGCAGTGCATGAGGTCGGGCACTGGCTCGGCTTGTGGCACACATTTCAAGGCGGTTGTTCGGCTACTAATGATCAGGTAGCCGATACCCCCGCTCATACGGATGTCGTAGCGACGTGCCAGGCAGGGCTCGACACCTGCCCTACCCGCGCCGGGCTTGACCCGATCGATAACTTCATGAGTAATGCGAGTGATGCCTGTAAGATGAGGTTCACGCCGGGGCAGTCTTCGCGAATGGACTCGATGTATGGTCAATATCGTCAGCCCAACAGTTGCAACGCCTGCGCCACGCAATGTGGTAGTGGCGCTCCCACGGCAAGCATATCGTGGATAGCGCCATCGGAAAGCACCTGGGGACCGCCTAACACAATGACTGTCGCCGGGTACGCGCAGAACGGGTGCACCAATGTTAAGTTGTTCTGGCGCGATACTACTGCGGGCGGGAATTGGAACGCGGTCTCATTCCAAGCGATCCCTAACCCATCCGATGGCAGTTGGTCGAACTCAATCCCATCTCCGTACAAGTGCCATGATTTCGAGGCATACGTCGTTTACTCATGCTTCCGCTCCCCGATCTTCCGTTATGACGGGAGGAATTCCGGTTACTGCAACGAG
>DATFGQ010000035.1:0-29428 GCA_035249305.1 Blastocatellia bacterium
GACGAAGGGCAGCCCCGACGAGCGGACGAAGTCGGTGACTAGAGTGGTCTTGCCGCAGCCTGCGTTGGCGCAGACGATTGTTGCGGGCCTGTCGAGCGAGGCGCGCATGCGTTCGAGCAGGCGGGGCCGCGCCAGCACACGGCTGCCCGAGCGCGGCGGCAACAGCTTTGTTCTCAAGAAGAATTGCGGCAACATAATTCTAAGTGCTGAGTGCTGAGTGCTGAGTGCTGAGTAAAGGATAATTACTCAGGACTCAGGACTCAGCACTCAGGACTGCTTTCCCCTGCAACTCGGAAGATACCGAGTAAAGTCGGCACAGCTCGCCTAGCGCCGGGCTGTAAGACTCTTCGCAGGCGATGAAGTATTTGTAATCGAACCGCTCGGCGAGCGTGAAGAACTCGACGAGGGCTCTTCGCCCGCCCTCGAAATCTCTGTCCGCAAGCGCGCGCGCACGCAAGTAACATCCTATCGCGAGATAGTAATTGTACTTTAAGCGGCGAATAAGATGTTCGCTCGCGTCGGCGTCGGCGAGCGCGCGCTCCCGCTTGACCTCGAGCAAGATGCGGCCCCGCATCTGTAGCGCCATCGCCTCTTCGATTTCGCGGTTACTCTCTTTGCGGTCGGCGATCATCAGGTTAATCAGGTCTAGCGCCTGATCGTAGTTGCCCCGCCTCAGCTCCAGCAATGCCCTCTCGTAATAAAGATCGGTCTTTACGGGGTCGGCGTCAACCCTGCGGTACTCATTTATCGCCGTGTTGTATAACTCGTCGGCGCGGTCGAAATCCCTCCGCTCGCGCGCGACGTTGGCCTTGCCTTCGAGCATGCCGGGCAGAAAGCCGCGCAGCTTGAAGACCTCGGCCACTTCGGCGGCGCGGTCAAGATCGGCTTCTGCCAAATCCAGCTCGCCGCGCGCGGTGTAGACGGCCGCGCGGTTCAAGTAGAGAGTGATCGAGTCGGGGTGCATCTGAATGCCGTGATCGCCCCTCGCGTCCGAGATCGGGCTGCGCGCGAAATAGCGGAGCGCGCGGCGGAAGTCGCCTTCCATGTAAGCCGGCAGCGCCAGGTTGTGCGAGATAGACCTGACCAGGCGTGCGTCGCCCGCTTCGTGCGCGAGCCTGAGGGCTTCTTCCATCAAGTCGTTCGCCTCGGTGTACTCGCCTTCGAATATGCGGACCGCGCCCATGACGTTCTTCAGCCGCGCCCCGAGCGTCGCCGACTCAAGTGAGGATGACTGGCGGGGGGCGCACGCTTCGGCTTGCTCCGCATACTCTATCGCCGCTTTGAAATTGTGATTCCGCGTAAAGGTGTGGGCCAGCCCCGCGAGCGCCGCCGCTTCAGCAGCGCGGTCGGTGCGCGCGCGCGCAAGCTCAAGCGCCGTCGCGAACATCGCTTCGCCCGCGCTCGTCTTGCCCTCGATGATGTGCATGTCGCCCATGAGGTTGTAGAGCTGAGGGTGCGCTTCGAGCGTCGCGGCTTGGAACCGCGGGAAGTATTTGCTGACGGTCAGAGTCAACCCGTTTGCCAGAAGCTGGCGCTCTGCCGCAAGGAGCGTGCGCGCGGCGCGCAGCTCGTCGCCCGCCTCGAAGAAGTGATCGAGCGCAAGGTCTACGTCTTCGTGCGCGGCGTAGTAGTCTGCAAGTCGACTGTGCAATCGGGAAAGCTCGTCGGGGGTCGTCTCCTCTTCAAGCTGCTTGCAGAGGAAATCGCGAAACAGCGGGTGATAGATAAAAGTGTCGCTTTCGCCCGCCACGCGGCTCAGGAATATGTTCTCGCGCACGATGGCTTGTAGCTCTTCGACCGTCACGCGGACGCCGAGCGCCTCGCCCAGTATCTCGGGCGTCACGCGGCGGGGCAGCGCCGACCGCATCAGCAGCTCGCGCATTCGGGCCGGCTCCGCGTTGTAGACCTTGCGCGCGAAGAAGTCGAATATCTCGGCCTGCGACTCCGTGATTATGCGCTCGATCTCGCTGCCGCCGAGCGCCGGGTCCGCCTCCAGCGCCTGGCGGATGATCTGCAACCCCGCGACCCACCCCTGCGTCCAGTCGAGCAGGAGGTCTATCGCCTCCGGGCTCGCGATCGCCCCTTCCAACAGACGCGTCGCCTCGGCCTTCGTGAAGGCCATGGCGGAGGTGTCTATCTGGTTCATGATCTGCTTGCTGCGCACGCGCGAGAATGTAAACTGCGGCGCGGTGCGCGCGAGTAGTATCAGGTGAACGTTTTCCGGCAGCAGCTCTATGACGCGGTAGAGCAGCGGCGCGCTCCAATCGGTCGCGAAGACGTGGTGAATGTTGTCGAGCACGACGACGACCTCGGCCGTCAGGTCTTCAGAAAGCTCGTAGAGGAAGAGGTCCGCGAGTTGTTCGGGCCGCGTGCCATCGCTTGATCGCACCATTTCGAGCGTGCCCCGGCCGAAGGCGGGGTTCACCCCGCGCAGCGCGCGCACCAGGTACTGGAAGAAGACTGCTATGTCGGCGTCCGAAGAGTCGAGGTCGTACCAGACCGAAGCGCGGTCCGTCGATAAGAGGAACTCCGCGGCGGCGGTCGTCTTGCCCCACCCCGGCCCGGCGCAGATGAATGACGCGCTCAGGTCGAGGTTCGACGTCAGGCGCTTGATGAGGTGCTCGCGCTTGATGAGGCTCGCTCTGAGGACGGGCGGGCGGAGCTTTGATTCGATGAACTTGATCATACCGCCTGTTCGCAGGGAGGAAGAGACATTCTGGCAAAGGCAAAAGCCAAAAGGCAAGAGGCAAAAGGCAAAAGGCAAGAATACGGAGCCCCTGAGTTTAGTGTTGGCCCTTAGCTTGATAGATGCCACGAAAGTATTATATATTACATTCGCTAAACCATTCGTCCTGGCCGAGTGAACAAGCAAGATCAATTAGCGATGAACCTGCTGCGCTTTTTAAAGCGGCAAGCATCTCTGATGACTTCGAGACAAAGCGGCGCATCAAGTGCCGCAAAAGGGAGGATTCCGTTATGAGAAAATCTCTATCAACTGTAATTGCGCTCACGACGTTGTTGGCTGTCTCCATCGCAGTATTTGCGATTCATCCATCGAGCAGTAGTTCGGCGAGCATGCCCGCAGGCCCTGTTCAGACATTCTGCTCGACCCCTCTCCAAAGTGTGTGTTCAGATCGTGAGCAATTCGATTTCCCCAGTATTCCCGCACGCTCAACCGCTGAGATGACAGCCACCAGGATTGGAGTGGACCAGCTTGACGAAGTCATCGCCACCCCCTTAGGAGCGCCGGAGGCGGGTCTTCTCTGGACGGCGTATGTGAGTGACGTAGATACCGTGACGTTGAGATTGGCGAACGTGACGGTCAATGCGATCAATCCTGTAGAGCGCAAGTACAGGATAACGGTCAACAAATATAACAACTGACTCGCATGATGATGTCAATCGAGGGGTTGCCGGGACGGCGTTACCGCTCTGTCAACGGGTCGTCCCGGCAATCAAGAATTATCGGCCGAGCACGTTGACCAGTTCCTGGACCGCGCCGGCCGAGCGGTGGAGCGCCGCGCGCTCGTCGGTGGTCAGGTTGATCTGAATTATCTCTTCTATGCCGCGCTCGCCCAGCTTCACGGGCACGCCCACGTACAGGCCGTTGATGCCGTACTCGCCTTCGAGGTACGCGGCGCAGGGCAGAATCTTCTTCTTGTCTTTCAAGATCGCCTCGGTCATCTCGACGGCCGCGGCCGACGGGGCGTAGTAAGCCGAGCCCGTCTTGAGCAGGCTCACTATCTCCGCGCCGCCGTTGGCCGTGCGCTTGACGATCTGATCGATCTTGTCGGGCGGCATAAGGTCAGGCAGCGGGATGCCCGCGACAGTCGAATATCTCGGGAGCGGCACCATCGTGTCGCCATGCCCGCCGAGTACAAATGCGTTCACGTTCTCGACGGAGACGTTGAGCGCTTCGGCGATGAAGCAGCGCATGCGCGCGGAATCAAGGACCCCGGCCATGCCTATGACGCGCTCTTTCGGCAGGCCCGATTTCTTGAACGCGACGTGGCACATTGCGTCGAGCGGGTTCGAGACGACGATTATTATAGGGTTGCGCGAGTACTTCATTATCTCGCCGGTGACCGCTTCGACTATGCCCGCGTTGGTGCGCAGCAGATCGTCGCGGCTCATGCCGGGCTTGCGCGCGAGCCCCGATGTGATAATCACTACGTCCGAGTCGGCAGTCTCCTTATAGCCGTTCGTGCCTACGAGGCGCGCGTCGTACCCTTCGACCGGCGCCGTCTCTGCCAGGTCTAGCGCCTTGCCCTGCGGCATGCCTTCGATGATGTCTACGAGCACGACATCGCCGAGCTCTTTATCGGCCAACCGCTGCGCGGCGGTCGCCCCTACGTTGCCCGCGCCAACAACTGTGATCTTCTTCCTCGCCATCTATCCTCCAAGATAGTTTTAAGTTTTTAGTTTTCAGTTTTCAGCAGCTCTCTGAAAACTGAAAACTAAAAACTTAAAACTGTTTTTTATGCGCAGAGATTCTATATCAACTGTGGCTCGTCGTAAATCGCAACCGGCCGGTCATTACTCACCGTTCATTCGCCGCCGACGTGGACGAAAGGCCGCCGCTCGTAGTCGGGCTCCGCCTGTCTGAGGACCTCGCGCGTGACCGGGCCTGTGTCGCCTTCGCCGAAGATCAGGTAGTTGAACAGGTGCGGCAGCGGGTTGCCTTTGGTCCATTCGAAATAGATGTGCGGCGTCTTCCCGCACCTGTCGCGCAGGAAGAGCAGGAACGCGGCTATGGCGTTCGGGACCGCAGAGCTCTCCGCCCGCAGCACGCGGTAGCCGCCTATCCTGTTGCCCCGCACTTCGAGCACGTCGGTAAACTCCGAGGCGTCGGCGACCCTGACTTCGAAAAAGACAACCGGGTCTTCCTTAGGTATGTGCGTGTCTTTGCGCTGGTCTTCCTCCTTGAGCTTGTACTCGTCCGGGTCGCCCTTGTCGCACTGGTTGGCGATCAGCCGTATCTCGCCAACGCACAGCTCGGAGATTATCTTCTCGGCCTCTTCGTCCAGCTCTACGCGCTCGACGCGAAGCTCCGTCGTGCGCCAGATCCTCGACACGATCGAGGTGACGACGATCCCTACGATGAACATCGAGGCTATCTTGATGCCGCTCGGCTGTTCGATCACGTTGACGAAAGTGGTGTAGACGAAGACCAGAGAGATCAACAGGAATGCCCACGCCGTCCATCGCCCTTTTTTCCATTCGGCCAGCGTGACGGCGATGGCCGCAGAGGTCATCAAAGCGAGGACGCCCGTCGCGTACGCGCCGCCCTGTGCGTTCACGTCGGCGTTAAACAGGACCGTCACCAGGAAGCAGATGGCTATGAAGACAAGCGTCAGCGGGCGCGTGGCCCTCGCCCACTCGGGCGCCATCCCGTACCGAGGCAGGTAACGCGGCACTATGTTCAACAGGCCCGCCAGCGCCGACGCGCCCGCGAACCAGAGGATAAAGATCGTGCTCAAGTCGTAAGCCGTGCCGAACATATCGCCGAGGTACAGGTGAGCAATGTAGGCCAGCGCGCGGCCATTGGCCTTGCCGGCGGGCTGGCCGTCGGCCGCCGGCCTGAACTCCTCGGGCGGTATCGACGTTGTCGTCACGAGGCTGCTCGCGATAAGCAACACGCTCATTATCAGTGCCGCCGTCAGGAGCAGCTTCTTCGCGTTGCGAATGCGGCCCGCGGGCTTGTCTTCCGTGTCGGTCGAGTCGCCCTTTACGAGCGGCATGACGACGACGCCAGTCTCGAAACCCGAAAGCCCTAGCGCGAGCTTGGGGAACAGGAAGAGAGCCACCGCGATTAACAGCAGCGGGCTGCCGTTCACCTGCGGGTGCGCCAGCATGTTTTGGGTCCAGTCAGAGATCAACTGCGGGTTCATAGCGATGTGATAAAAGCCCACGCCGACAACGACGAGGTTCAGCAGAATGAAGATCACCACGATCAATACCGCAATCCCTATAGCCTCCTTGAACCCTTTAAGGAATACCGCGCCGAGGGCCGCTATCAAGAAGAGTGTTATCGCTATGCGGCTGTGGTGGAAGAAGGATGGCGCGTAAGGGTTCTCGATGACGTGGGCCGTGGCGTCGGCGGCCGACAGCGTGATGGTGATGATAAAGCTGGTGGCGACGAAACCGAGCAGCGCCAGGACGAAGAGCTTGCCTTTCCACTTAGGCAGCAGGTTCTCGAGCATCGAGATCGAGCCGTCGCCGTGAGGGCTGGCCTCGGCCACGCGGTTGTACATCGGCAGCGCGCCGAACAGGGTTAAGAAGACCAGCACCATCGTGGCGATGGGCGAGAGCGCGCCGGCGGCGAGAAAAGCTATTCCCGGCTGGTAGCCGAGGGTTGAAAAATAGTCGACGCCCGTCAAACACATCACCTGCCACCAGGGATGTGTGTGGTGCACGCCCTCTCGTTCGTGAGGGCCTTCGATCTCTTTCACCTGTCCTTCAAAAAACCAGCGTTTAAACGGGCTGAGCGGTCGTTTATGTGGGGTCATCACTCCGGCCATCGCAACTCCTTGCGCGGCTCTTCGCAGCCTGTGTCCTATGAAGCTGGGCTTGAGCTAGCCGCTGTCAATACTAGAGACGAGCGGGCGCGCAAAACCGACGGGTGGATTATTGAAATACACCGCGTTGTGCTTACGGTACGGTTTCGTACCAAACCGGCCCGCTTTAAGCTCAGTATCGTGAAAAACTCAAAGAGCGTGCCAAAGGCCTAAGTCCTGAGTTTAAAGTCCTGAGTCCTGAGTGTAAAACCGGAAATGATCTTTTTGTATTTCACTCAGGGCTCAGAGCGCGTCTGAGAAGTGTAAGGGAAGCCCTGAAAGGGCTTCATTCAATAGCCAGGGGCAACGCCCCTGGAAACGGGTAGTCAAAAATCAGAAGCCCTGAAAGGGCGATATATCTATTGCGCCCTTTCAGGGCTTCTCGTTATACGCGTGCGTCACCCGGCGCGTTGCGCCGGGCTATTGAATTTGTCCCCTTCGGGGACTTTTCAGACAAGCTCTCACCGCTAAGAGAGCGCGGAGAGCTTGTCGGGCGCGAGCACGAAGTTCAACTGTTTTATCCGCCCCGCCGAGTCTACATCGATGTGCAGGGTGAAGCGGGAGGCGATGCCTGGGCGGTCGTAATCGCCTTCGATCAGTAAGGCGGGCTTTCCATTGAGTAGACGGAAGGTGAAGCGCGGCAAGGTCTTGAATTTCGCGGCGAGCCCGAAGATCAGTCGCAAGACTTTATCGCGCCCTCGGATGGGCTGACGCGCGGCCGCGACCTGCCCGCCGCCATCGGCCATGTCGATCACGTCTTCGGCCAGAAGACGCTCCATCCCTTCGGTGTCGCGCGTGCTCATGTAAAGCAGGAACTGTTCGAGCGCGCGGCGCGTCTCTTCGCCCTGCTGCGCGGCCGATCGCTGCATGTTCTTGTCGTACTCGCGCATGCGGGCGCGCGCGCGGTGCAGAGTCACCTTGACGCTCGCTTCCGTGATGTCGAGCGCCTCGGCCGTTTCGGCCGTCGAGTAATCGAACACGTCGCGCAACAGGAGCACGGCGCGCGCCGTGGGCGTGAGCGCCTCGAGCGCCAACAGGAAAGCGAACGATATGCTTTCGAGTATCTCGTAGCGCGCAGCCGGCTCGTCTTCGGTCGGCGCGGGGGGCTCGTAAGAAGCGGGGCTGTCTCGTTCGTCCGTAGGGATGGGCGAAGGGAGCCACGGGCCAAGGTATTCGCGCCTGCGCCGCCGACGCAGATAATCCCGGCTGAGGTTCATCGCCACGCGAACGAGCCACGGGCGCAGCGGTTGATCCAGGCGGCGCGGCGGGTTTTCGATCGCGCGGACGAAGGTCTCTTGAACGATGTCGTCCGCGTCGGCCGCATTCCCGGTCATGCGGTAGCACATCCCCCACAAGAGCTTACGATCTATCTCAAGAACCTCAGCCGGTATAGCCATATGAATCCCGGTTTCTGGTTTCTCTACGGAATCAGAAACTATAAACTTTAAGCAGCAACAAACGCCTTCTGCTTGCTGGCTATTATCTGCGCAGCCTGCTTCGCGCTCGCGAGGCTCGCGTCGGCGAGCAACCCTTCCGGGCCTACCCAGTCGCCGGCTATGAACAGCCCCGGCACGTCGGAAACTTCGGGAGTCGGCCGCCCTTTCGTGCCTTTAATCCCCGCGGTCGCGATGGCGTTCATCACGATCATATCAGGCAGGAAACGGCTGTTGACAACCGCCTCGCGCCATCCCGGCTGCACGAGGTCGAGCAACCCTTCAAGCTCGCGGCGATCTTCGTCAGGCGACTCGGTGTGACCGGGCGGCAAGTACTTCGCCACATGTATGAGCGCGCCGCCTTCGGGCGCGAGCCGCGCGGTGGCCGAATGAACCGAGAGGTAGAGCGGGCGGTCTATGCCTAGCGCGAAGGTCACTTTTGGCATGGGCAGGTATTTTAACGACACGTCGAGGCAAGCGGCTCGAACGGCAACCAGCTCGTCGGCCCGGCGCGCGAGCGAAGTCTCGCGGCCGCGTTCTAAGAGAGAGACGGCGACCTGCGGGCTCGAAGCTATGACGACGGCGGAAGAGAGAAAGCTGCGGCCGTCGGCCAGCCGCGCGCCGCGCACCGCGCCCGCCGCGTCGCGCTCGACCGCCTCAATCTTTGTTCCGGTCTCGATTACCACCCCCGCGTCGGCGGCCAGCCGGCTCAAATGATCGACAAGCGTCTGCCACCCGCCGTCCAGGTAGAGGACGCTTTTATCGAAAGCCATCTGCAACTGCTCTAGCGCCGCGCCCGCGCTCATCAACTCGGGCGCGTTCGTGTAGGTCGCGACGCGGAAGGCGGCCATCAGAAACTCTTTGACGACCTGATCGGAGATTTGACCGTCCAGCCATTCGCGGACGCTTACGCCCATCAGTTGAGAGGTCTCTATCTTTTGCAGCGAGGCGAGCAGGCGGGCCGCCTCCAGCTTCGCGGAGAGCCCGAACAGGCTGGTCGTGAGCATCGAGACGAGCCCAGCCGGGAAGGTGTGCTTTACGCCGCGTCTGACCGCGTACGCGCCCGATACGCTCGGCACGCGGCCGACGGGTTCGACCCCCAGCTCGCGCAGAATCTTATTGGCCTGCCCCGAGCGATAAAGCGCGTGCGGGCCGAGGTTGAGGTAAAAGCCGTTCTGCTCTTTAGTGCGCGCGCGCCCGCCCAGCGCGTGCGCCTGCTCGAAGAGGCGCACCCGTCGGCCGGCGCGGGCGATCATTGTAGCCGCCGCGAGCCCGCTCAGGCCGCCGCCGATGATTATGACATCCTGATTTTTCTCACTAAGCTGCATATTCTCAGCTCCTTTCAATCATTCTACAGATAACACGTTTGAGCCGGTTGAAAGGTTACATGGGGGCTTCAAGAAAGGGTATCCCACCTCTCCAGAAACTGTTTTGGCGTGACAATCTCAAATCTTAGCTTGCGCTTATCGCTTTCCTCGATGTCGAGAAGGTCGCGATCGTTTGTAACGAGAAACTTTGCTTTTGCGACGACAGCCGTTGTAATAAAAATATTATCATCAGGGTCGCGGCTTAATAGAATGTTCTGCTTCGTCTCTACATTCTCTACGAGTTTTTTGTTTCTGAATCTCTGCTCCCAGCTTCTCAGCTTTTCTCCATCGAATTTCAAAACTTGATCGAATATATGTAGGTATTCATCAAGGATATGGCGAGATACTGCTATTCTGAACTTGCGATTAATGAGCCAGGAGCGAATTATTCGGCGGTTGGGGCTGCGAGGGCTTCGGGCCAGAAAGTTTCCGACAAAGACGTTAGTATCGATGACAACCTTGATCTGACGGCGGCGTTTCGCCATCAGCTCTCTCTCTTACCTTTGTGGGCGTCGCGCCATTTACGCACAACCTTGACGGCGTCCTTTTCTTGCAATCCCGTCCGTTGCGCGGCGAGCGCGGAACTCGCTAAGAGGTCTTCATCTCCAACGCGCTCGATAAACTCGTCGACTGCACGCTCAAGCAACCGACGCATAGGCACTTTTCGACGACGCGCCATTCGTTCGAGTGCGCTGCGGCGTCGTTCATCCAGTTCAATCGCCGTGCTCATGCTGCTTCTCTCCTTATAGAGGTTAAAGAGGATTATACCAGCGTTCGAAGAATTCCATTACCTCTCGCTTAAAGCGCGGCGCGGGCGGCGCGCTCGTTGCGGAACTTGACTATCTGGTCGAACGTGCGCTTGATGTCGTCGGCCGTTATGACTACAAGGTCGCCTTTGCTCGCCTGCCCGAGCGCGCGCTCGACCGCTTCGCGCTCGTCCAGACACAGCTCGATCGCTTCGGGCGCAAGCCCTCCTTCGAGCGCGCCCCGCTTCATTATCGTGGCCGTCTCGCCCGCCTCGCGACCCCGAAGGTTGTCATCCTCTTTGATTATGAGCCGGTCGAACGCCTCCCCGGCTATGCGGCCCATCGTCTCTATGTCTATGTCGCGGCGGTCGCCCGCGGCGGCAATCACCCCGACGCGGCGGGCTACGTTGAGCTTCGCGATGAACGCCGCGACGTTACGGTAGGCCGCTACGTTGTGCGCGTAATCGAGCAGGACGTGAAAATCTCCGACCTCTTCCAGGTTCAAGCGGCCCGGCGAAAGATAGAAGTGGGTGTCAAAAGTCTTAAGCCCCGCGCGTATGTCGTCCAGGCTCACCCCGGAAAGGTGCGCCCCGAGCGCCGCGACCATGGCATTGGCCACGTTGAACATCGCGCGCCCGTTGAAGGTCGCGGGTATCGAGTTGAGGTTGAGCGCGGGCAGGTCATACGAGCCCCGGCGGATCACGATCGAGTGCTCCCTGAGCGTCGCCCCGATCCCGCCCTGCGCGAGATGATTCCTGAGGACTTCGTTATCGGGGTCGAGCGAAAAGTAACAAAGCTGACCGCGCGCGCGCTCGGCCAGCGGGACGAGGTGCGCGTCTTCGGCGTTGAGGATCGAATACCCGTCGCGGCGGACGACCTCGACGACGATCGCTTTGACGTAAGCCAGCTCTTCGAGCGTCTCGATGCCGCGCAGCCCGAGGTGGTCTTCCGAGACGTTTAATATCGCGCCTATGTCGCAATAGTCGAAGCCCAGCCCCGCGCGCAGTATCCCGCCGCGCGCCGTCTCAAGCACCGCGAAATCTACGGTCGGGTCGCGCAAGACCATCTGCGCCGACCAGGGGCCAGTCAGGTCGCCTTGCAGCACGCGCTTGCCGTCTATGTAGAGGCCGTCCGTAGTCGTAAGGCCGACCTTCTTGCCCGCCATCTTCAGCACGTGGGCGAGCATGCGCGAGGTGGTCGTCTTACCATTGGTCCCTGTGATCGAGACTACGGGCACGCGCGCGGTCGAGCCCGGCGGGTAGAGCATGTTCAAAACGGCCCCCGCGACATCGCGCGATTTGCCGACCGTGGGGTGCACGTGCATGCGAAAACCCGGCGCGGCGTTCACCTCGCAGATGGCGCCCCCGGTCTCTTCGAGCGGGCGCGTGATGTCCGTCGTCAGCATGTCCACGCCGGCTATGTCGAGCCCTATGATGCGCGCGACGCGCTTTGCCGTCTCGACGTTGGCGTGGTGTATCTCGTCCGTGCGGTCTACGGCGGTCCCGCCCGTCGAGATGTTGGCCGTGTATTTCAACCAGACCGTCGCACCTTCGGCGGGTACGGATTCCATCGTGTAGCCTTGCTCGGCTATCAACCGCTCCGACTCTTCGTTGATGAATATCTTTGTGAGGGCCTTTTCGTGCCCCTCGCCGCGCATAGGATTACGATTCTCTTTTTCTATTAACTCTTGAAGCCGCGACCGGCCGTCGCCCGTCACATGCGCGGGGACCCGCTCGGCGACCGCGACCACCTCGTTGTTGACTATCAAGACGCGGTGGTCGCGCCCGGTGATGTAGCGTTCGACTATAACGTCGCGAGAATAATCGGCGGCGCGCTCGAAAGCCTGGCGCACCTCTTCTTTGTTGGTGAGGTTAATTGCAACGCCTTTTCCGTGGTTGGCGTTCAGAGGCTTGATGACTACGGGGAAGCCTATACTTTCGGCCACATCCTGCGCCTCTTCGACAGTCTCGACGACGCGCCCCTTCGGCACGGGGATGCCCGCGTCATCAAGCATCCGCTTGGTCAGCTCTTTATCGCAGGCGATGTCGGTGGCGATCAGGCCGGTCATCGAGGTGACCGTAGCCTCGATCCGCTTTTGATACTTGCCGTGTCCCAACTGCACGAGGTTTCGGTCGTTCAACCTGATGGTCGGGATGTCGCGCTCGCGCGCGCGGTCGATTATGGCCTGGGTGCTCGGGCCGTAAGCTACGTCGTCGAGGATGCGGCTGAGCCGCGAAAGCTCGCTCGCGTAATCGAGCGGCGCGCCGTCGGCCAGGTGCTCGACTATGCGCACGGCCGCGCGCCCCGCCTCAAGCCCGACTTTCTCTTCGATGTAAGAGTAGATGACGTTGTAGACACCCTCTTTTTCGGCGGAGCGCGTCTTGCCGTACCCGACCTCCGTCCCGACCAGGCATTGCAGCTCCAGCGCGATGTGTTCGACGATGTGGCCCGCCCACGTGCCTTCGCGCAGCCGCGTCAGAAACCCGCCCGCGACCCCTTCCGAGCAGCGGTGTTCGTAGAGCGTCGGCATCATCTCCATCAACCGCTCCGTGAAACCTTCGATGAGGTTCGAAGGGCGCGCTTCGAGGTCCTCGATGTCGAGGCTGAGGCGGATGACAGGGTTGAGGCTGTAAACGCTCGGGCCGCGGAAGGACTGTGTCTCAAGAATGTTCATAACGTCACTCCTCAGGCATGATCGCCCTCTTATTCAAATCGAAGCGGCCGCCGTTGACCAGCGTGTGCAGCACCATATGAGAAAACGGCAGCGGGCTTTTGTCGGGCGTCGTAGCCAGGTCGACGCACTTGAGCCCGCTCGGGTCGATGATTGTTACGGTCCCGCGGCCTATCACTGTGAGCACGCCTTCGGGCGCGACCATCGCGGCGGTGTCTTCGTCGACGCCCACGCCGAGCATGTGCGGGTAAGACATGACGGCCGTAAGCAGCCGGCCTAGCCGGTTGCGCTGGTGAAAGTGCTGGTCAATGAGCAGCCTCCCTGTAAGCCCGAGGCCCGCGGCGAGCTTCACCATGCCGCTGCGGGCGAGGCTGCCCACGAGGCCGCTTGCGATCATAGGGTCGCTCATCGCCGCCGCGCCAGCGCTCGTGCCGCTGACGATGGCCCCGCGCTCGTAAGCCGACAGTATCGCGCGGTGCGAGGCCGTGTCTTGGAGTATGCGCACGATCTTGCTCTGGTCGCCGCCGGTTAAGAATATTCCCTTCGACGACGCGAGCTCGCGGGCGACCTCCGAGAGGTTCGCCTCCTCGCGGTTAAAGAGCGGGAGCACGCGCACGGACTTCGCGCCGAAGTCGGTGAAGATCTGGTGATAGATCGCCCCGCTGTCGGCCGACTCCGAGGCCGAAGGCAGAATGGTGAGCCGCGCTTTCGCCCCCCCGCTGCGCTCGAAAAAAGTCTTGAGCAGAAACTTCTGCTCGAATTTATCCTCCGCGCCGCCTATCAACATCAACGTGCCCGGACGCGCGGCCGGGCGAGCTCTTTTTGCCATGCACGCTCACACTATTCGAAAAATGATCGGCCGCTTAGCGGCGCATCGATTGCGGCATTGACGCCGCGCCGCTGCGCTATGATGTCGGCGTCGACGCCGCGTAGCGCTATATTGCTTCTAGGTTTGACCGCCACGCAGCAGCATATCGCTTCTAGCTATGATCGCCGCGTAGCGGCATAACGATTCTAGCTTGGCTCGCCGCGTAGCGGCGGATTGATTTTAGCCGTGTGCTTCAGCGCACGGATCAAGAGCCGTGAAAGCACGGCGTCGCGTCAGCGACGCATGAATTCTGGGCTCGCCGGATTCATGCGTCGCTGACGCGACGCCGCAAATATGTTCACGGCTTGTCCCGGCGTTGAAACGCCGGTCTAAAGTCATAAGGCCGCTACGCGGCCATAAAGGCCGAAATCATCGCGACGCTACGCGGCGTCAATGCCAACACCATCGCGCGGCGGCGCGGCGTCAATGCCGCAATCCGCAATCACCGCGTCGCTAAGCGGCGTTCACGGCTAAATTCACGCGGCCATTACGCGGCCGATCATGCGCAGACTTATTACATACCCCCGATGATCAATTACATATTCTCGATGATCGCCGAGGCGAATTCGCTCGTCTTCAGTTTCGTCGCGCCTTCCATCTGGCGGTGCAGGTCGTATGTCACGCGCTTCTCGTCGATCGTCTTCGTCAGCGCGTCGATGATCTTCTGGCCCACCTCGCGCCACCCCATGTGGTCGAACATCATCACGCCCGACAGTATGACCGACGAAGGGTTGACCATGTCCTGGTCTGCGTACTTCGGGGCCGTGCCGTGCGTCGCCTCGAAGACCGCAGCGTTGTCCCCGATATTGGCTCCTGGAGCCATTCCCAGGCCGCCCACCTGCGCGGCGCAGGCGTCCGACAGGTAATCGCCGTTCAGGTTCGGCGTGGCGACGACGGAGTACTCGTCCGGCCGTATCAGTATCTGCTGGAACATGGAGTCGGCTATGCGGTCTTTCACCAGCAGCTTCTTTTTCCACTCGCCCGCGCCATGCGTCGCCCAGATCTCCGACACGGTCTGCTCGATCTCTCGGACTACGGCCGCCCGCTGCTTATCGCTCATCTGGTCAAAGCCCGGCTCGATCAAGCGGGCGTTCTCTTCCGCGCTTATGCCTTCGTTCTTTTCGAGGTTTTCCAGAATCCAGGTCTCGCGCTCGGTGACGATCTCGTTTCTGAACTCTTCCTTCGCCAGCTCGTAGCCCCAGTCGCGGAACGCCCCTTCGGTGAATTTCATGATGTTGCCTTTGTGGACGAGCGTGACCGAATCGCGCTTGAAGTCGAGCGCGTATGCGACCGCGCGCCGCACCAGCCTCTTGGTCCCCGTAGGCGACATCGGCTTTACGCCTATCCCGCTGTCGGTGCGGACGCGGTAGCCGTACTTCTCGTTGAGCAGCCTTATGACCTCCGCCGCCCGCTCGCTCCCCGAAGCGAACTCGACGCCCGCGTAAACGTCTTCGGTGTTCTCGCGGAAGATGACCACGTCGACTTTATCCGGGTTCTTGACCGGCGAGGGGACGCCCTTGAAGTAGCGCACGGGGCGCACGCAGGCGTAGAGGTCGAGGACCTGGCGCAGGGTGACGTTGAGGCTCCTTATGCCGCCGCCCACGGGCGTAGTCAGCGGCCCTTTGATCGAGACGACGTACTCGGCTATGGCCTTGACGGTGTCTTCCGGCAGCCACTCGCCGAACCGGTTGAAGGCCTTTTCGCCCGCGAAGATCTCGTACCAGACCACGCGGCGCGACCCGCCGTAGGCCCGCTCGACCGCCGCGTCGAAGACGCGCTCGGAAGCGCGCCAGATGTCGCGGCCCGTCCCGTCGCCTTCGATGAAAGGGATCACCGGGCGGTCGGGCACCACCAGCCGCGCGCCGTCGACGGTTATCTTTTGACCCTCGGCGGGAACTTCTATACCATTAAACGTCGCCATTGATTCGGTCCTCCTGTCTGATGCGCGCGGAGAGCGCGAGCGCGCTCGCAATGTAACAACCGCGCGCAAGAGGTGTCAAGATTCGCGATTTGATTTAGAATGCTGAAAGCAGTAGTCAGAGGGCGTCAGAGAAGTAGCAACTTACCTGGCTCCGTAGGAGCCGGATGTTTGCAGGAGAATCCTCGGCTCCGTAGGAGCCGGATGTTTGTAGATGATCGCCAGGCAGTATATACAACTCCGTAGGGGTTGAATGTCTGGTATGCAACTCCTACGGAGTTGGGGCGCATTTACGCTGTTGTTCTACAGACATTGAGCCCCTACGGGGCTTTTCAGACGCCCTCTCAGTAGCCAGTAGTCAGTAGCCGGAATGTATCGCTGAGTCGCTTTATTCTACTGACTACTGACTACTGACTACTGGCTACTCTGACTTATGGCTGAAAAGAAAAGCAAAGCGGTTTCCGACGACGACCAGATGGACGAGATTCACCGTCGATTGCAGCAGGACGACGCGGCCAACCTTACGGCCGACCCCAAGCAGCCGAACGCCTGGGAGCGGGTCAAGCTCGCGCGCCACCCGGAGCGCCCCTACACGCTCGACTACATAAACCTGATCTTCACCGATTTTCTGGAGGTCCACGGCGACCGCCGCTTCGGCGACGACCCAGCCATCATCGCGGGCCTGGCGTGGTTCCACGGCGAGCCGTGCGTGGTCGTAGGACACCAGAAGGGGCGCACGACCAAGCAACGGCAGCAGCGCAACTTCGGCATGCCGAAGCCCGAAGGCTATCGCAAGGCGCTGCGCGTGATGAAGCTCGCGGAAAAATTTAACCGCCCGGTCTTCACCTTCATAGACACGCCCGGCGCTTACCCCGGCATCGACGCCGAAGAGCGCGGCCAGGCCGAAGCCATCGCTTACAACCTGCGCGAGATGGCGCGGCTCATGGTCCCCGTCATAGTGACCGTGACGGGCGAAGGCGGGTCGGGCGGCGCGCTGGCCATAGGCGTGGGCGACCGCGTGATGATGCTCGAAAATGCCATCTACTCGGTGATCTCGCCCGAAGGTTGCGCATCGATACTATGGCGCGATCAGTCTTTCGCCGAAGCGGCGGCCCGCGCCTTGAAGCTCACCGCGCCCGACCTGCTTGAGCTAGGCTTGGTCGACCAGATAATCGAGGAGCCCGCGGGCGGCGCTCATGCCAACTACAGGGAGATGGCCGACACGCTCGACGCTTACTTGGCCGACGCGCTCCGCTCTGTAAAAAGCCTCAGCAATTCCGACAGGGTCGCGCGCAGGTACGACAAGTTCCGCGTCATGGGCGAGATAGCATAAAGCATAAAGAGCGCCTCGGAGATTAACGTGAGCAAGACAGTAAAGATTCTATGGCTGATCACATTTTTGCTTGTCGCTGTCTCTGCCGCCATCATTTATCTCGGGCCGGAGATCGAGATTCGCCTTAGACCGAAGCCTGAAGACGCCTCCTCTCACGGGGGCTACACTTTGTCTGGTTGGGACCCTTATTACGGCCCCATTTACGAAAAGTGGTGGGAGATCGCAGACTACGTGCTCATCCTGCCATTTGCAGTTGCAGTTGCAGCGGTCAGGGTTTGGTTTCAGGATATGAGAGAGAAGAAAGAAACTTTAAAGGAGCACCTCGCTAACAGCAATATAATAAACATAGAGGGGAAAAATGCGAATCGGCGCTAACATGATCTTCATTTCGCGCGAGGGCTCTTTTGTAGAGACGGTGATGTTCACCATCAAGCTTGCCGAGTGAGCGGCGGATGGAAATTGATTGCTTCATATTCGATTTCGACGGGACGCTGGCTTATTCCGAGCCCGCATACCGCGAGGCGTTTCGTCATTCGATACGGCTCCACACGGGGCTCGAAGTGACAGAAGTAGAGTTCCGCGACTACTGGAACACCACGCCCCAGGAAGTCCTGCGCCGGTACTCTGAAGAACTGCTCGAAGAGATGTTAGTGAGCTTCGAGGAGCACTATTACGCCAACCATCATCACTATCTCATACCCTACGACGGAATATCAGAGGTGCTCGACCACCTCTACGCGCGCGGCGCTCGGACGGCGATCGTGTCGCTCAAGCCGCGGCGCGCGGGCGAGCGCGAGCTTGATATAACGGGGTTGCGCCGGCTGATAGGCTCGCGCGTATGGGGCGACGACGTTGCGCGGCCGAAGCCGGAGCCCGACGGTGTGCTGCGTGCGCTGGGCGAGATGGATGCGGACCCCGCGCGCACGCTCGTCATAGGCGACAGCCCCGCCGACATCCTTATGGGCCAGCGCGCCGGGACGCTGACGGCGGCGGCGCTTTGGGGGGGGTCGAGCCGCGACCGCCTTCTGGCCGAAGCGCCCGATTTCGCGCTAGCGTCGCCCGCCGATCTTATCGCAGTGCTGAGTGCTGAGTCCTGAGTCCTGAGTAAAAACCTGTGTAGGCACGCTTTCCTTTTCTTTCACTCAGGACTCAGCACTCAGCACTCAGCACTTAGAATGGAGGGGTTATGACGGCAAGCATTACGACTACCAACCGGGAGACCTCGGAGATAATCTCGATCAACCCTGCCACGCTCGAAGAGCTCGGCCGTTTCCCTATAGCGACCGCGGCCGAAGTCAACGCCGCCGTGGCGCGGGCTCGCGCGGCCTCTCGCGAGTGGGCCTCGCTCTCTTACCGCAACCGCGCGCGATACATATTAAAGCTGCGCCGCGCGCTCTACGACCGTCAGAACGAGATCATCAACATAGTATCGGACGAGACGGGCAAGCCCCCGTTCGAGGCGCTCACCACAGAGGTCTTCCCGACGGCCAACCTGATGAGCCACTACGCCACGAAGTCGGAAAAGATACTGCGCGACGAGCGGTTCACGCTCGCCATCTTTCGCAACAAGCGCTCGATGATCGTGTCGGAGCCGCTCGGGGTCGTGGCGGTGATAAGCCCATGGAATTTCCCTTTCGCGATCCCCACGGGCGAGGTCGTCATGGCTTTGATGGCGGGCAACACCGTAGTGCTGAAGCCATCGGAGTTCACGCCGATGGTGGCCGATTGCATACGGCGTTTGTTCGCCGCGGCCGGTTTCCCGGAAGGCGTCTTCCAGATAGTTCAAGGCGACGGCTTGACGGGCGCGGCGCTGGTCGATGCCAACGTCGACAAGATCTTCTTCACGGGGAGCGTAAGAACGGGCAGAAAGATCGCCGAGGCGGCGGCGAAAAGGCTCTTGCCCGTAGTGCTGGAGCTAGGCGGCAAAGACCCTATGATCGTCTGCCACGACGCGCCGTTCGAGCGCACGGTGAAGGGCGCGGTCTGGGGCGCTTTCGCCAACTGCGGCCAGGTATGCGCCTCCGTAGAGCGGCTCTACGTCGTAGAGTCGCTCGCCGATAAATTCATCCCGGCCGTCGTCGACGAAGTGAAGCGGCTGAGAGTCGGCCCGCCCGCCGGATGCGAGACCGACATCGGCCCGCTCGTAAACGAGAACCAGTTGAACATAGTCTCCGACCACGTGGCGGACGCCGTGGCAAAGGGCGCGCAAGTGCTTGCGGGCGGGCGCCGACGCGAAGACCTGGGCGGCTACTTCTTCGAGCCGACGGTGCTCGTGGGCGTCGACAAGAGCATGAAGGTGATGACCGAAGAGACGTTCGGGCCGGTCTTGCCGATAATGGTCGTCAAAGACGAAGAGGAGGCGATACGCGAAGCCAACGACACTCGTTATGGGCTGCTCGCCTCGGTCTGGACTTCGGATAACGAGCGCGGCCGCCGCATAGCGCGAAGGATCGAGGCGGGGACAATCATAATCAACGACGCGCTCTACACGCACGGCGCGGCCGAGACGCCCTGGTTCGGCGTCAAAGAGAGCGGGACGGGCGTAACGCACGGGCGCGCGGGGTTGTTCGAGTTTGTTCGGATGAAGCACGTCAACTGGGACATGATGCCTATGAAAAGCAACTGGTGGTGGTTCCCCTACACGGACCGCTGGTACGACCGCTTCAAGGCGTTGATGAAAGTGCTATACCGCTGGGGCCTGAGAAAGATCGCTTGAGAGAAAGAAATATGAAAGTTGATATGTCGGCAAGAGCAGTTACAGCGCGCCTCAAACGTGTTTCACAACTGAGGCGTTTGTGCCTCTTGTTGAGTAAAGCAAAGCCTCTCAGAGCCAACGAATTGAAACGGTGAGCGCGTCACCCTATAGCAAGATCAAATTGCATATAATTGTAGGGGCAGCCCTTGTGGCTGCCCGGATCGCGCGTTAGCGCGATGATCGTCATGGCCTAACGGCCATCCGGGCAGGGACAAGCCCGCGCCGCGCGAAGCGCATCATGCGCCATGGCCCCTACAGCTTTAATCCAGTCACCCTTTTTCAGCAGGGACGACCAGCACGGGGCGGTCGGCTTCGGCCAGCACTTGCAACGTCACGTCGTCGAGCTTGAAGAGTTTTCTCAGTCGCGGGCCGTGGCTCCCCATCACTATCAGATCGTAATCACCCTCTTCGGCCTCGGCCAGGATGCCCGCCGCCGGCCCCGCCGCCGGCCGTATGCGAACGTCGCTTTCGACATCCATCGCGTGCAACGTGCGCGCGGCGCGTTCGAGGTGATCGCTCGTGAGCGCGTCGGGCGCTTCCGACGTCCTGGTCACGTAAAACAGAGTCACCTTCGCGCTCAACCGCCGCGCTATCTGCCCGCCCACGCGGACGTCGGATTTGCCCGGCTCTCCGGCCGCAGTGCAGATCAATATCTTTCCGATCGCGGGCCGTTCGGCCTTCGCAACCAGTACGGGGATGTCCGCGCGCTCAAGCGCCGTGACGACCGTATCACCCAGCAGCCGCGCGTAAGCCTTTGAGTCACGCACGGGTCTCCTCACGCCCCGCGGGCGCGGACGCGTGGCGAGCACCAGCATCTCGTAAAGAGATTCGGCCTGCTCGGCCGCGATCTGTTCGGACGCGTCGCCGAATCTTACGTGCAGGTCGGCCTCGTCCATCGCCGCGGCCGCCTGCCTCTGTTTGAGCGTCGCGCGCGACTGCTCTCCCGCTTCCGCGTTTTCGGCCACGGTCAGTATCGTCGCCGTAGCCCCAAGCCCCTCGACAAGCAATCGCGCGATCGAAAGCGGGGCGGTCGACCCCGCGCCGCCGTCGCACACGAGCAGTCGCATCTGCGGCTGCTTAAGAATCGTCCACCCGCGAAGGCCCACCCACAGCTCTTGCCCGTTGAGATTCGTCTCCGAAGAGAAGGCCGCGTCGACGAGCAGTTCTTCTTCGCCGAATGCCGGGGCGGGCGCGATCTGTCGCGTCCCGGCCAGGCGCGGCAGCCGGAGCCGCACTCGGCGCAACGGCCCCGTGAAGCTCTCTTCGACGAGCCGCCCTTTTCCGATGACGGGCAGGTCCGCGGGCGGCCCGTCCGCGCTGAGCGCCACCTGCTCGGGGCGGAACAGCAGCCGCACGCGCGCGCCTTCCTCGTGCGGAACGTCGGGCGGAATCGGAAGACTTATAGGCCCGAACTGCGCTTCGCCCTGGCGCGCGCGGCCCACTATGACAGTCCCCGCGCCGAGGAAGGTCGCGGTGAAGAGCGATTTCGGCGCGGCGTAAAGCTCTTCGCCCGCCCCCACCTCGAGGAGCCGCCCGCGTTCGAGCACGCCTATGCGGTCGGCAAGCTCGAACGCCTCCTCCTGATCATGAGTGACCAGGATCGCCGTCACCCCCAAGCGGCGCTGAATCTCCTTGAGGCTCCGCCGGAGCTGCGTCCTGATCTTCACGTCGAGCGCGCCGAACGGCTCATCGAGCAAGAGCACGTTCGGCTCGTAGACCAGGGCGCGAGCGAGCGCGACGCGCTGCTGTTGGCCGCCCGACAGTTGGTGGGCGAACCGGCGGCCCAGCCCCGCCAAGCCAACAAGCTCCAGCAGCTCGTCGGTCCGGCGGCGGCGTTCGGCGCGGGCGACTTTTCTGATCTTGAGGCCGAACTCGATATTATCGGCCACGCTCATGTGGCGGAATATCGAATAGTTCTGAAAGACGAAGCCCGTGCCGCGCTCCTGCGGCGTCAGGTGCGTGACGTCGCGCCCGCCCAGAAGTACCCGCCCGCTCGTAGGCTCGGCCAGCCCCGCGATCAATCTCAAGATGGTGCTCTTGCCGCTGCCGCTCGAACCGAGCAGCACGAACAGCTCGCCATCCTTTATCTCAAGCGAGACCTGATCGACGACCCAGAGGTTGCCGTAGCGCTTGCTGATCTGTTCGAGGACTATCGACATAAAAGATGATTTGAAATCTCAAATTTGAGATTTGAGATTCAAATTAGAATGCCACCTGGAAGCGGCTCAGCACAACAAAGAAATTCCTGTCGCCCGGTTTGGGCGTGCGCACGGGGTCTTTGAACCGCTCGATACCGAAGTCGAGCATGTAGCGGACGAAGCGGTTCAAGTACCAGTTCGGGCCGAAGTAAAAAGAGTCTGCGCGGTTCGATTTCGAAGTTCCGTTTGCGATCTGAAGGTTCGCGTAACGGAACTTCAGCTCCCACGCCCCAAGCCCGCGCCCACCCGGTTCGTCGCCGAACAGGTTGCGCTTCGGCGTGACGGCGCCCGCGTCGGGCTTCGGTTCGCCCGTCAGCAGGTATGTGAACTGGGCTACGTAGCCTTTGCCGATCACGCCCGGCAGCGTCGTACCATTTGGCCCAAGGTTTTCGCGCTCCTGATTCGTCTGGTCGTATTCGGCGCGAATGGCCGCAGGCCCCAGAAGCCAGGTGATCTCGCCGTTGGCGCGGTTGAGCTGGCCGTTGACTACGTCGGGCGAATAGAAGGTGAAGCTCTGGCTTTCGGTGCGCCCGCGCACGCTCGCCCCGCCCACCGAGGCCCCCTGCGTGTACGCGCCGCCGAAGGCCAGCCCCTTCGTCCAGAACCCGCTGCCGTTCTTCCACGGCGCGAAGCGCAACCGGATCGCGCTTTCGGGCGTGTCGTTGTTGTTAGCCGCGAGCAGACCTTTGCCGTTGAACGTGCCGATCTGGTATTCGAAGACGCCTTTGTTGATGATGCCCGAAGCCATCACGCCGGGGCTGCGGCTCGGCACCAGATTGTTGACCATAGACCGCTCGACGAAATCCTGGAACGAGTCGGTCCGAATCTCTTCCTGGCTGATCGGGACCCGGAACTGCCCGAAGCTCACCATAAGCTCGTCTATGCGGTGGACGCGGACGAACAGGTCGCGCAGCGGCGTCGAGGCCGTGTCCGCGAAATCGCCTTCGATCTTGAAGTCGTAGTAGCGATCGATCTTGCCTTCGAGCGCCAACCGCGCGCGGCGGACTAGAAAGGTGTTGGGCGGCGCGTTGCCCGATTCGTAGCCGCGCCAGTCGAGCTGGCCGTAGCCCGTCACTTGAGTCTCGAATCGCCCGTCGCTGCTCTTAAAGAAGGCATGGTTTTTATCCCACCCGGCCAGGAGCGCGGGTCTGTCGGCGGGCTTCGTCTCTTTCTGCACGGGCGAAGAGCTCGGCTCCTGTCTCTGGGTCTGAGCCGTTTCGAGCGCCGCCGGTTTAAGATCGGTCGCCACGCTCGCGGCCTTCGTCTTAGCGTCGATCGCGTCTATGCGCTTTTGCAGCTCGGCCATCTGCCGCTGCTGTTGCTCCAGGAGCGTGACGAGCGCATCTAGCTTCGATTTCAACTGCTCGACTTCGATCGAAGGTTGACCGGCGGGCGCGGGCTTCTCGCTTGTCTGCGCTTGAGCGGCCGCAAAAGGCAGAAGCGTTACAAGAGCTAATCCCATATAAAGGCGATAAGTTTTTCTTCGAGTAGTCATCGGCTCTCCTTTCAGCTTATTTGAGTGGTCAGGCGAGTCAGTTTTCTTCGGTCCTTTTTTTCAAGGACTCGATCGCCATCAAGATGACGAAAGATATGGCCGCAAGCACAACGGCCATTGAATAGGCCCCGACGTAGTTGCGATCGTCGAGCGAACGGAAGATGAATAGCGTAGAAGTCTCTGTCAGCCCGCTGACGCCGCCGCTGACTACCAGCACCGCGCCTATCTCTCCGACGGCGCGCGCGAACGTGAGCGAGACGCCGTAAAGCAGCCCCCACCTGATCGAAGGCAGCGTCACATGCCAGAATGTCTGCCACGCGCTTGCGCCCATGGTGTAGGCGGCGTTCTCCTGATCCTCACTCACCTGCGCCAGCACGGGCATCACTTCCCGTATGACGAACGGCAGCGATATGAAGATCGTGGCCAGCAGCATGCCCGGCACCGCGAAGACGACCTTTATCCCGAGCGCTTCGCCGATCGGCTCGAACCATCCTTCGCGGCCGAACAGCAGGATCAGCATGAAGCCCGCGATCACGGGCGACACGGCGAACGGCATGTCGACGAGCCCGTTGATAATGCGCTTGCCGCGAAAGTCGTCGCGCACAAGCACCCAGGCCACGGCCATCCCGAAGACCGTGTTTATCGCCGTGGCGGCGACCGCGAGTATCATCGTAAGCTTCAGCGATTCCAGCGCGTCGCGGCTCGTGACCTCGCGCCAGAATGCCGATATGCCGTCGCCGAAGGCCGTCCAGAATATGGCCACGAGCGGGCCTATCAACAGCGCGGCGGCGTAAAGCACGACTAAGGCTATCAACAGCCACTCGACCGCGCGCGACCGCGCCTTTGTGGCCGCGCGGCGCGGGCGTGTTCGGACGCCTGAAACTGTTTCGGCTTTAGCTTGCGACATAATCTTTCCGCGCGCGGTTCTGCATCCACTCGACCAGCAGTATCAGCGTGAACGACAGCGCCAACAGCAGTATCGACATTGAGCTCGCCGCGCGCTGGTTGTGCGACTCGATCTGGCCGTAGACGTAGACGGGCGCGGTCAGCGTCCGGCCCGGTATGTTGCCCGCGACCACGACGATCGAGCCGAACTCGCCCAACGCGCGGGCGAAGCTCAACAGCGACCCAGTGATTATCGCCGGCGTTATCGCGGGCAAGACCACGTGACGGAACGTCTTCCACTTCGACGCGCCGAGCGTGTAAGCGGCCTCCTCCTGACCCTGCTCGGCCTCCATCAGGACGGGCTGCACCGTGCGTATGACGAAAGGGTAAGTCACGACCAGAAGCGCGAGCACTATGCCAGGCGTCGCGAATATCACTTCGACGCCCTGCGAGGCGAGCCACGCGCCGAGCGTCCGCTGCGGCCCGTAAAGCGCTACGAGCATGACGCCCGTCACGAGCGTCGGGATCGCAAACGGCATGTCGATGATCCCGTTCAGGAGGCCGCGACCTGGGAACCGGTAGCGCACCAGCACGTAGGCCGTGAGCGTACCCATCACGCCGTTGATGACGGTGATGATGACCGCCGCTATGATCGTCAGCCGCATAGCGTCGAAAGCCGTCGGGTGAGTGATGTCGCTCCAGAAGGCTGCGAGCCCTTCGTTAAACCCCTTATCGATGATCGACGAAAGCGGCAGCACGATCATGAAGGCGAGGTAAGAGAATGCGGCGACGCGCAGCCCCCACTTCCCCCACCCGAGATTTCTCTTCGCGCCATTCATCTCGATTTTTGCAGCTCCTCTATGACGCGGGTGTAGACGCCCTGCGGGCCATAGATCTCCGTGGTCACTCTGTTCCAGCCGCCCAGGTAATCTATCCTCCACAGGTCTTCGACCGGCGGGAACTGCGCCTTCACCTCCTGAGCGACCTTCTGGTCCAGGGGCCTGAGCCCATACTTCGCGTATGCGCGCTGAGCCTCTTCGGTCCAGAGAAAGTTTATGAACGCTTCGGCCACTTCGCGCACTCCATGCTTATCGACGTTTTTGTCTACGATGGCCGCGGGGTTTTCGATCAAGATGGTAGAGCGCGGGATGACGTACTCGTAGTTTTGTCCGGCCTGTTTTCCGACCAGCACCTCGTTCTCGTAAGTGACGGCCACGTCGCCCACGCCTTTTTCGTAGTTGGTGATCGACTCTCGCGCGCCTTTATCCATGATCGAGACGTTGCGGAAGACGTTCTGTAAGAACTCCGCGGCGGCGGCCTGGTCGTCTTTCGGGACACCCGCATGGCCTCTGAGCGCCGCCCCGTAGATCGCGTTGATATTCCACTGCGCGCCGCCTGAAGTCTTCGGGTCCGGCGTCAACACGTTGAGCCCCTGTTGCGTAAGGTCCGGCCAGTCTTTGATGCCTTTCGGATTCCCCGCCCTGACCGCCATGACTACGATGGAGGTGCTGACCATGCCCTTATTAGGTTTCGCCTTCCAGTCGTGCGTGATGAGCCCGGCCTCGGCTATCTTGTCGACGTCGCCTTCCAAAGAGAGCGCGGCGATGTCGGCTTCAAATCCTCCGATGATGGCCCGCGACTGCGCCCCGCTGGCCTGGTAAGACTCTTGAAACTCGACGGTCTGCCCGGTCTTCTCTTTCCAGTATTTTTGAAAGGCGGGGATGATCGCCTTGCCGTAAGCTTCGCGCGGCGTGGTGTAGGCTCCGAGTATGAGAGTCACCGTGCCGCCCCCGGAAGCCGGCCGCCCGCCGCAGGCTCCGAACAACGGCGTCATAACGAAGGCGGCTATGAAGAGGGCAATTATGATATGGCGATCCCACCGATCAACATTTTCATGTCTCATAAGGTCAGTTTTCCTTTTTCGGTCGATATAGCTCGCCCGACCGCTCGGCCCTCGCGGGGACTGCCACATAGTCTCCGCCCGAGAGTGAAGAGCGGCGCGGCCGCGCTTTAAGGTCGCAGCAATTGATTGCTATTGATTTGTAGTGTGATTAGAGATGGAAAGGGTCACGGAGCCATCACTCCGCAACCCTTATAAGCTGGTCGCAGTCATAGTCGCCCTCCCTTTACGCCTACGAGGTTAGCTGACGGGCTCGGACTGGAAGTGTCCTACGCGAAACTACTATTCGCGATGCGCCCCATTCCGCGACTCTTCGCGGAGTTGGTTCCCCCGTGTTGCTCGCTTCCGCGACGAACAACTTCGGCAGACAGATTGTCAACGCGAGAATATTACTTACTCGCCAAACTACTTGTCAACAACTCTTCTTGAGCCGACGAGACGCCGCGGCTATTTTGCGTTCGGGTTTCCGCTGAGAGGTTTGTCTGCGGACGTAGCTGCGCGCCCTTCGTGGTCGCCCGCTTTTAGCACCCCCGTTTCGTCGATGAAGAAAGATCTCAGCCCCGACTTCCCGTATTCGGCGGGCGTGGCCGTTGCATCGTACCTGCCCCCGGCCACGCGTATTTCGAACCTGTAGCCGAACCCTTCGATCCCCTCTTTACTCAACACGCCCGCCTCCGTAAGCTCTTCGAGAGTCGCGTACCTCCCCTTCTCGTTCCGGTAGATCGATTGAGCCTCCTTGAGACTTTCCAGAATAGACATGGCGACGTGCTCGTTGCGCATAAGCTCCGCGCGCTTCCCCTCAGAGTTGATCTCGGCCAGCAGCATCGCGACCAACCCCTTCGGGAGACGCAGCTCGTAAACAGGGCCGGCGGCGTCGGAACCTGCCGAGTAGGTGATCGGCTCCGCGATGAAGGGGAAATCGTTGAAGAATTGCTTTACGTCGCCGCCATTGTTTTCCGACGACTTCCGCGCGGCGTCGTAGACGCTTTTGATGACCGCGGTCGAGACGTAAACCTGCGCAATGGTCTGTCGCGGCTGCCAACGCATGTAGTCGTGGTAATCTTTGGTCGCGGCGAGCGTCTGGCCCGTGGCGAGTGCGTCGACGACGCGGCGCATCGCCGGGAGGTCCGACGTGAGGACGAGAAAGTTGTTTATGAAAGCCACGGCGACTTTGTTGTAGGCGCTTATCTCGATTGCGCCGCGCTTCTCGGTGATCCCTTTCTCGCCGCGCCCGCGCAGTCCCAGGGCTTCGAGTACGGGCAAGATCTTAGCTTTGACGACCTCTTTGTTTTGGACCGAGATCAACAGCGTCATAGCGGTCTGGTTTGTCTGCATCTGATTGTTCGCGCCGAAAGTCCAACGGAGAAACGACTGCGCGGGCACGCTGAACGCCACCTCGCTGCCGAACGCGGCGAACAACTCTTCCTTTATCTTAAAGCCGAGCTTCTTCTCTAATTCAGTTAAGGCCGACTCGGCCTTGACCTTGCTCTGCGGCCAGTGGGCGCCCTCGCGCCAGCCGCGCAACGTAAAGATCTGGTCGAACATTTGCGGCATGTCGACGGAAGCAGTAAAGAAGATCTCTGTGTCGGCCGGCATGTAGCTCGCGCCTTCGGGCGCGACCGGAGAGCCGCAAGGGAGCATTGAGAGAAACGGTATGGCGAAGGCCGTCATGCCGGGCTCTCCCGCCAGGAGCATGCGCACGATGAGCGCGTCGGCTTCGTAGGCAAGCGCTATGGCTAAAGCCTCGGGGTCTTGATCTGCGCCGTTACCGCCGATGAGAAGGGGCATGATCGCGCGCGACATAAGATCTTTCTGCTCGGCTGACCGCGCGGCCGAGCCGTCGGCGTCGCTCGGTGCAGGGGCCGCGGGAGACGGCGCGACATCTCGGGCCGGGCGCGAGCCCGCTCTGTTTTGTCGAGCACCTTTAGGCTTGTTTGCTTGCGCGGCGGCGCGCGACTTTCGCGGTGACGGAGAAGCCGCCGCTTGCGAAGCTTGGGGAGGCGGAGGCTGCTTTATCACGGGCGGCTCACTTGACGGTGGGATGAGTGCGCTGTCGGGTTCGGCGCTCCTAGTAACTTCGGGCGGCGGCGCGTCGTTGTCTCCCGCGTCAGCCCCGTAGCGTTGTTTGAGCATTCGCCCGTTGAGGCCTATGTCGAAATATATAAACAGAGGCTCGGAGTAAAAGCGGCTGCGCGCCGCCTGAAAGGTAAGATTGCTTGAGAGAAGATTTCCTTCCTCCGGCCTTATAGTCTTGATCTCAAACTCCGCCTCGGTAATTATCAGCAGCGCGCCCGCGCGCTTGATGGCGAACGCGGGCTGCTTTGTCCGCGCGTCATCCGGGTGAAAGCCCTGCGATCTTTTGTTGCCTTCGGCAATGATCGAAGACAGGAACTGTCGAAACTCCGGCTCGAACTCTTCGGCCGCGTCGGGTGAAGCCATCTCTAAGGCCACTACGACCTGCGGCAGCTCGGGCCTGGCGGGCCCGGCGGCGATCATCATCCGCGAGCGCGCAAGCGTGCTGGAGTGCTTTGATATGAAGGTGGTAATTCCGGCCAGCTCTTTCGGCGTTCCGCCTAACATAGGGATCAAAGGCTCGATCAAATTCATCAGCCCGCCCGCCTGTGCCTGCGCGCCGACGTTCCTGAGCTCGCCATAAAGCATGTAGGTGTCTGCCCCGAGAAGGCTGTCGAGGGTGAGAGACTCCTGCTCGTCGTCAAATCGGTCTGTAGGCGCGGCGCTCGACTGCCGCGTGACGAGCGCGGGCGCGAGGAGCAAAAAAGCGAGCAGCAGAGAGAGCAGGCGTTTCGAGCTATACATTGATTCTCCTTCTACACTCCGAGAAAGGGCGCGGGACCGCCGGCCGATGATAACATAAAGGCGCTTTGCTTCATAAGACGTATCACCGATCGCTCCGCGCCGGACGTGGAATTTGATGTAGAGATTAAGCGCCGGTTGCCCGGACGTAATAAGGGGCCGGGGGCGGAGAAACTGTCAGATAGCTGACAACCCTTGTCGTTGCTTAATTTCAGGTAGATCCATTAATTTGAAGAATATGGCCGAATCTGTGAAACCGAAGTTTACTGATTACGGATGAGGATACTTTTCTTTGCTTTTGCCGAGGTGTCGATTCCTTAAAGGAGGCGCGTCTGTTATATTGCCGGCAACTCGGCAACCATGAGGGAATTTGGATTGTGGCTGTCAAATAACCTCCTCTTCTTCTCTGGTTGAGGGACACAACCATTGAAGGGACGCAGAAACGGAAGGACTACTCGCCAGAGGAACCCCTTCCGTTATTTTTTTGC
>DATFGQ010000036.1:0-27163 GCA_035249305.1 Blastocatellia bacterium
CATTGTTTCTCCTGAGTCTCTTCAGAAACTAGTTAGAAGGAACTCGCTTTGGCTATCCGGCAAGAAGTCGAGCAGAAGAACTAGCAGACATTTCCGAACAGAGAAGACGCGCTCCTGAAATCCACACCTTGCAGCGGCCACGTGCGCCGCCAATCCTACGCAACCATACTACCAAGGCGCTGTTTCTTTGTCGAGAACTTATTTATTGCAACCGAAATACAATCTTTTCTAATGCGTCAGTTCTCGATCGTGATCTTAAGCTCGGCCGACGCGCCCGACGCGCGGTTGCCCGCGTAATCCTGCGCGAAGGCCCTGATCGTGTAATTGCCCGGCGCGAGATTCCGCGTCCTCAAGACGCCGTCGCGCGCCCGCCCGTTGCGGACGCGGTTGGTCGCGATGTATTTGAACTTCGTCGGGGTGCCGTAGGCGCTCACGCCGCTGCCCGGCCCGTAAATCAAAAAGACTGTCTCGTCGTCGGGCGGCATGCGGTTGAACTCCATGTTGATGAGCGGCTCTTCAAACCCTCGGACGGGCCTCCCCTCGTCGTCGAGCAGTTGGTAGCCTACGCGGTAGAGCCCGAGTTTGCGGCTCTTGTTGTTGCCATCGATCGTGTCGTAAGCCGTGACGAGAATATCGACGTCTCCCGAAACCACGAGCCGGTCTCCGCGCTTCTGCTTGAACGGCCCGGAGTTTGCGCCGATGACCTCAATGCCGTTCGCCTCTATTTGGGGCGCGATAGTGTCTTTGAGGCCGGGGAAGGCGAGCTCAATAGCGTTGGCCTGTGCGTTCCAGGGGCCGAGGTTCAGGTGTACGTGGTAGAGAGTGTTGAGGGTGCCTATGAAATCGCCTACGCGGAATCTGGCGCCGCGCCGCACGCGGACCCTTGAAGCTTTACCGGCAGGATCGACCTTCGCCCCGAAGCGCGCGGGCTGGCCGACTTCGCCTTTCGCGTCTCGCCCGACGCGGATATGTATGTAGCTCATCAGCCCTATCTGAATTCCTTCGTTAGAGCTTCCGTAACCCCACGCCGCGATCGGGCGGCTCACTTTTTCATCGATCACGGACAGCACAGGGTCGCCGACGTTGCCGCGGATGTCGAGCCCGCTGTGCAGGTGATGAAGCGCGATCCCGCCCGGTGCCCCGCGCGCTTCGCCCACGACTCCCGTTACTTCGTGCCAACCGTTTTGCGGGTTCAAAGGCCAGGGGAACGGCCGCGCCGCGCTTGCGATCATCGCGCCGAGGTCCGGCGCAATCGCTTCGCCAGTTTCGTCAAGCGAGCCGTCGGGCGGCTGAATAAAGCTTTCCCGCTCGCGGCCCTGGTTCACTTCAGCCGAGCCCGCGGCGACGGGCGCGATCTTGCGCACTAGATAATTCTGCGTGTCGGCGACGTAGACGTTACCCTGGTTGTCTACGGCCACGCCCGATGGCCCGTTGAACCTCGCGGCGCTCCTCACGCCATTTGAAAACCCCGTATGGTCTCCCGCAAACAGCGTGATGTCGCCTTCGGGCGTGATGCGATGAACGCGGCCGTCGCCCTGGCTGGCGACGAAGAGAAACCCGTCGTGAGTGATCGCGATGCCTACGGGAAGATCGAGCTCGCCGTCCGCCGCGTAAGGAGCGTCCGCGTTCTGAGTCGCCCCGGCGATAGTGCTGACATCGCCCTGCGGCGTGATCTTTCTTACGGCGTCGTTTCCCGTGTCTGCGACAAAGAGATTCCCCTGCGCGTCGACGGCTATGCCCGACGGCGTGTCAAACATAGCGCTCTCGGCCTGGCCGTCGGCCAACCCTGGCATGCCCGCCCCGGCTATGGTGCTGACGACGCCTTCGGCAGAGATCTTGCGCACCCGGTCGTTGTACGTGTCGGCGACAAAGATATTCCCTTCGCGGTCGACGGCCACGCCCACGGGCGAGTCGAACCGCGCCTCTGCGGCGGGGCCGTCCCTGTAGCCCGCCTCCGAGCCGCCCGCGACTGTCGAGACGTCGCCTTCGGTCGAGATCCTGCGGACGCGATTGTTCGAGGTGTCTGCGACTATGAGGTTGCCGCGCCTGTCGATGGCGACGGCCGACGGCGTGTTGAAAAGGGCCGAGGCGCCTAGGCCGTCTCGGTAGCCTTCTTCCGAGCCGGTTATCGTTTGGGCCGCGCCATTAGGTGTGATTATTCTTACGCGATTTGATTGGCCGCCTTCGCTCACTATGACGTTGCCGCGCGCGTCGACGGCGATGCCGAACGGCTCGCTGAAGCTGGCCCGCTCGCCCGCGTCGTCTTCGACCGCCGGGCGGCCCGAGCCCGCGAAGGTCGTCACCTGTCCCACGGCGTCGCGGCTCGTAGGCGTTTTTGTAGCCCTTACGTTGAAGTAGACGTAGAGGGCGATTGCGCTCGGTAGCGCGAGGATGAAGACTGCCAGCAGTACTCTTCGCATTACAGGCGGCTGATCTCGTCGAAGTAGCGCACGAACATCTTGATCCCGCCCGACGCCTGCTCCCAATCGAAGTTCTCGTTCCTGGCGTGATAGCCGTGTTCGGGGAGCGAGAGGCCCAGGAAGATTATCGGCGCTTTCAGGTGCTTCTTCATCGTGACGACGGCGCCTATCGACCCGCCTTCGCGCGTGAACGCGGGCTGTTCGTTGAAGGCGTACTTCATCGCCTCGGTCGCCGCCTCGGCGTATGGGCCTTCGAACTCACCTATGTAAGGCTCAAGCGCCTGTTTGAACTCGGCCTTCACGTCGGGGTTCTTCTGCTTTATGAAGTCGCGAAGAAGCTTGAATATCTTCTTCGGCTCCTGATCGGGCACCAGGCGGCAACTGATCTTCGCCTCGCCGCGATAAGGCACGATCGTCTTGACGCCGGGGCCTTGATAGCCGCCGACTATGCCGTGGACCTCGAACGTAGGCTCGGCCATGATGGCTTTCAGCACGCGGACAGGGTCTTCAACCCGGAGCTTCTTCAGCTCGTGCGCCTTCTTGAACTTCTGGACCGTGAACCCTGAATCGAGGAAGCTCTGAATCTCTTTCTTAGTTGCGGGACGCACGTCGTCGTAAAAGCCTTTGACGCGGACGCGGCCCGTCTTCGCGTCATAACAGTCGCAGATGACCTTCGCGAGCTCGCCTAAAGGGTTGCGCGCCGCCCCGCCCGTCACGCCCGAGTGAACGTCTTTCGCGCCCGTCTCCAGCGTGAGCGTCATCATCATCGCGCCGCGCAGCCCGTAGGGTATGGCGGGCTTGCCGCGCGAGATCCAGATCGTATCGCTGACCACGATCGAGTCTGTCTTCAAGTCGGGCAGGCGGCTCTTGATGAACTGCTCGAAATTCGGGCTGCCGATCTCTTCTTCGAACTCCCAGACGAAGTTTATGTTGAGCGGCACCCCGCCCTCTGCCGCGTAGCGCGCGCCCATCATCGCGGCGAGCGCGGGCCCCTTGTCGTCGGTCGTGCCGCGCCCTTCGTAACGGCCATCCTGTTTGTAAAAAGTGAAGGGCGCTTTGTTCCACTCCTCAGGATCGGCCGGCTGCACGTCTATGTGGTTATAGATAGTCACGGTCGGGTTGCCGGCCCCCGACTCGATACGGCCGAAGACGACGGGGTTGCCCGGCGTCTCGACGACTTCGGCGCGCGCGCCTATCGCTTCAAGATACTGGCGCGCGAGCTCGGCCCCGCGTCGGCAGTCTTCGACGCGCTCCGGGTCCATGCTGATTGTGGGCACTTCGACAAGCTCGGCAAGTTTCGATTCGAATTCCTGACGTGAGTCTTTTACGTAAGAGTCGAGACGCTCGTAAAGCTTCCCTTCTTCTGGCATGTCTGTTGTTTGTTCTCCTTAGTTTTTAGTCGCTGGCTCATTATGATAACCCGGTTCCGAGGCTGTCAAGGAAGGCTCGCCATAGAGATTGACGGCCGAAAGATCCTGATTACAATTGACGGGTGCGAAGTCGAGGCATGTTAATTACAAGGCGGACATTCTTAAAAAACGCGGCCGCGCCTCTCGCGCTCGCCGCGCTCTCGACTACTCAGGTCAGCGACGACGACCTGGCGGGCTTCCGCGCGGAGCTTTTAAAGCTGGTCAACACGGAGCGGCTGCTCGCGGGCGTGACGGCTTTAGCCGCGGACGACCTCGCCTCTGAGGTCGCCGCGCGCCATGCTTTAGACATGGCGTCGGCGAAGTTCTTGTCTCACTGGGGCAGCGACGGGCGAAAGCCGTATCACCGCTACGCGGCCGCGGGCGGGTTCCACGTCGTAATGGAGAACGTCTCTTCGGCGGATAAGCTTGAATCGCTGAGCGCGAAATACATAGGCCAATCCTTAAACGAGATGCATATGCAGATGCATGCCGAGCGGCCGCCCAACGATGGCCACCGCCGGACTATACTCGCGCCCGAACACACGCACGTAGGCTTCGGCGTGGCGATAGCCGAGCGCAGCCTCCGGCTCGTAGAGATGTACGTGGGGAAGTACATCGAGCTTGAGCCGTTCCCGAGACTGGCGAAGCCGAGAGCTAGCATTAACATCAAAGGCAAGCTGATGAGTTCGAAGCACGAGTTCGCTTACGCGGAAGTATTCTACGAGCCGTTGCCGAAACGGGCTGAGATTGATTGGCTTCGCGTGGGGCGGCCGTATGGGCTGCCGGACGAGTACGTGGTGTTGCGGCCGATACCGCACGAAGGGACTTACTATGCCGACGGCGCGGTCGGAAAGATAGACGTGGACGGGAAGAGGTTCCGCATCCCCGTAGACCTTTATAAGTCGGAGCCGGGCATTTACACGGTCGCGATACTGCTGAAGAAATTCGGGTCTAGGGAGAAGTTCCGCGTGACGAACATCTGCATCCAGGCGGAATGAGCTAGAGCATCACTGAAAAGATTGAGTCAAAGGCGCGGATTCAATAAGGAGCCTCGAAGAGGCGATATTCAATAGCCAGGGGCATCGCCCCTGGAAACGGATTGATAGTAATGAGAAGCCCTGAAAGGGCGGTATAACTATCGCGCCCTTTCAGGGCTTCGTCTCGTATGACGCGTCACCCGGCGCGTTGCGCCGGGCTATTGAATAGCGCCCCTACGGGGCTTTCGGCTATTGAATCTCGCCTCTTCGAGGCTTCCTATTGAATCCGCGCACCCTGCGGGGCTTATTGAAGCTGATTCGCTAAGGCTTGCGGCCAGACACCAGGCTCCAGTAGCCGTAGGCGGGCTTGATCTCAATATCAGTGAATCCGGCTTCCGCCATCATAGCTCTAAGTTCCCTGCCCGAATACTGCTGCCCTTCGGTCCACAAGAGCATCGCCACGTTATAGGCCGCGGCCTGCGCGGGGCCGGTCTTCTCGTCATCAAAAAGCATCTCGTGCAAGAGCAGGCGGCCGCCCGCCGGGAGGCTGTCAAAACTCTTCTTCATCAAGAAGCGGCATTTATCGGGAGCCCAGTCGTGGAATATGTCTGCGTAAAAATGGATGTCGGCCGGAGGAAACTCGTCGGCCCACATGTCCGCCGGGTGCGCCTTTATGCGGTCCTGCAAGTAATACTTCGCGGCGAACTCTTCGGCCACAGGGCAGACGGGCGGCATCTCTAGTACGATGGCTTGCAAGTCGGGCCAGGCCATGGCCGCGCCTATCGAGTGAGCGCCCGACCCTCCGCCCACGTCGAGCATCGTCAGGCGGCCCGAAAGGTCTATCAACCGCGGCCAGTGAAACGACGCGCCCGCGCTGTGCCCGTGCATCCCGAGCGTGAAGGCGCGCGCGAGCTGAGCCTGCGCCTCGTGTGACTCGAAAAGCTCGTCGCCGCCATAGACCTGCGACTTGTTCGTAAGAACGGCGCGCTTCAGGCTATCGAAAGTCATGAGCGCGTCGTTGCCTATGAGCATGTCGAGAAAGCCGCCGAAGTATGCGGGGCTCGTCTCAAGCAGGTAGTCTTCGGCGACAGCGGTGAGTGAGTACCGCTCCTCTTCCACGGCGAGCAGCCCCGCGGCCACGCAGGTCGTCAGTATCGCGCGGGCAGCGCGCCGCTCTATGCCCACCGCGTCGCATATCTCGGAGAGCGTGCGCGGGCCGCCGCGGAGCAAGTCAAAGAGTCTCAAGTTATGCGCTACCGACACGGCGTTGTAGTTGAACGCCCCGAGCATAAGGTCCCACAGAACTATGCCGTCAGTCCTGGGCTTGCGGATGTTTGTCGCGCGTTCCGTCATAGCGTCCTCCTAATCCGAACAGTGGTGACAGAGAAAAGGGCCGTGGCCGGCGCGGCCCGGCCAGTGAAGTTGCGGCCCTAGATTAACAGCACTGACTTTGCCATACAACCGCCCGCCGGCTCATTCGTCGAGCGTGATGCGCCTCCCCTGCGTCTCGCCGGGGATGGTCGTGATGAGGTTGCCCGACGGGTCCAAGCGCACCGGGGACCTGCGCGGGCACGACGTTAACCACCCACGCGCCGACTATGCTCCGCTTGCTCTCGGAAGTCGTTTGCCTTGCGGCAGTCTGCGTGCTCGCCACCGTAAACGCCGAAATGATCGTAATCAGAATCGCGCTCAAGTAAATCTTTCTTGCTAACATGATCTTTCTCCTTTAATTCTCATCATTCTGGATTAGACCTCGCGCCTGACAACCGCCGCCGCTTGTTGTAGAATCAGCGCGGCTCTAAGACGGCCGGCCTCGGTCGTCATCCCATCTCGCGCGGTAAAATACTTTGAAAGCCACGGGGAAGTCTTTTAGAAGCGATTAAATGATCATTAAAGATTTATTAAAGCGCCTATGAGTAACCAGCCGCGAACCGTTTACGAATCGAAAAGGCCATAACGCTGTCGGGCGGCGGGGCCGAGATGATAGCCGCCCTCGGCCATGCCCACGCGGCCGAGGGCCGCGTTGAAGAGGCGCGGCGGGTGCTCGAAGAATTAAAGAGAATCTCGGGCGAGCGATACGTTTCGCCTTATCATATCGCGACGATATTCGCCGGGCTCGGCGATAATGACCGCGCGTTCGCGTGTCTCGACCAGGCGCACGAGGACAGGTCGGAGTGGCTCATCTGGCTCGCCGTCGACCCGAAGTTGGACCCGCTACGCGACGACCCTAGATTTCAAGTCCTGCTGCGGCGCGTCGGCCTATAGCGGTTTGCGATTGTATGAGACGGCTCCTTCGGAGTGCTGCGACTTGTCACCGCTTTTGATTTAGGGGAAGCCGTTTTGCCTAACACAAAAGCGGTGACAAGTCACCTCACTCCGAAATAGGCGCTGCTTATCCCGGCCACACTCAATCGCAAACCGCTATACAACGTGAAGCCCCGCGGTTCACCGGATCAGTTTACGCCGAGCAGTCGCCTCGGCCGATTCCAGCTTGGGGTCTTTGCTGAGTTTTTTCATGGCGGCGTCGAGCTGATCCGGGTCGATCTCAAGCATGTACATGCCCAGCAGCTCTTCGTCAGGCTCGTCGGGGAAAAGCTGTATAACCTTGTTGACGCCGGGCATCTCTGACAGGATCTTATCCGCCTGGCTCGGGTTAATTCCGGGCACGAGTTTGACATTGACTCGTGCCCAGCGCTTAGGTTTCTCCTCTCCCTTCATACGGTCATCCTGGTAATCAGGATAATACCCCTTCCAGGTTTAGTAAACCGTGGCCAAACTCATTCGTAAACGACCGGCCGCCCATCGCGGTGACTTTGGTGGCCGTTGACTTCAGCCTCTGCGCGACCTGTTGTGGGCTGAGGTTAGGATCTTTCGCGATCAAGAGCGCTGCGGCGGCCGCTACGTGAGGGGTCGCCATTGAGGTGCCGCTCCAGATGGCGTACTCAATCTCATCGGCAGTCCGCGCGGCCGAAGGCTCCATGGGCAAAGTCGAGATGATGTTGAACCCCGGCGCGCTTATTGAGATGTGCCTTCCCGTGTTGGAGAATGAGGCGCGGCGGTTATTCCTGTTTGTCGCGCCCACCGCGATTACGCCGGAGTATGCGCCAGGGTACTCGGTCGGGTTGCCCTCCTCAAACTCATTGCCCATCGCGGCGACGACCGTGCACCCCGCGTTGATCAGCCTACGGAAGAGAAACTCTTCAGTCCGGCTGTGGGCAGTGCCGCCTATGCTGAGGTTGATCACACGCATGCCGGCGTTTCTCGCGGCGTTGAGCGCGCGCTGGTACATCACGTCATCGACGTAATACTCACCATCGTCGGGGTCCGGCTGGTCTGTGAAGATCTTCCATACGTTCAAGTCGCATTGGCAGACCCCGCTAATGCCTTCTCTGTTATTCATCTCCGCGCTGATTATGCCCGAGACATGGGTCCCGTGCCCTATTATGTCTTTACCCGTGGCCGGGAGATGGACATAGGCGTTGACAACGTCCCTCAAATCGGGGTGCGTTATGTCGACACCCGTATCGAGCACGCCGACCTTAACAGTCGATGCGTCGAGCCGCGGGTCAACCCTGGTCCAGCGGATCGAGCGGAGGCCCCACTGCTGAGCAGCAAGCGGGTCATTCGGCAGCGGCCTGGTGGCAGTTATCCACCGGCGCGGGACGCGGTGCACGTACTCGATGCCGCGAGTACCTTTCAGCTCCTTCTCCACCTTCTTCAAGTCTGCCGAGCGCGACAGCCGCAACACGTTGATTCCGCGCAAATCTTCGTTCTCCGAATCGCGTACGCTCGTGGCGAAAGAGGCGGCCACGGAGGTCGGCGCTATCGATAAAGAACGGCCGCGCGTCAGCCGCGAGAAGACCGGTATCACTTCCCTCAGAAGATCGTTCTTCTGAAGGTTGTCGAACGGGGTTTCGACGGCTTTCGGCAGCGCCATCGCGCGGACCGAAGCGACGTGCGCGGACTGTACGTCCGGCACGTTGGCGACGACGTCTTCCTCGCACTTGACGACGAGCAATCCGGGCACGTGCTCCTGGCGGTTTCCTACTGGATGCTCATGCGGTTTCATGCGAGCAATGCGAACAGGGCGGCTGCTCCGAGCCTTCGCGGCCCCGCGCGCCTTTTTCGAAGCCCCCGCCTTTGGCTTGCCTTTCTTTGAGGCAGCCCTCTTCGATCCGCCGACCGAGTCTGCGGCGCCCGAATCCATCGCGCCCCTGGTCTGCTTGCGAGCCACCCTCGTTAGCGCGGCGCTAGCCGGCTCCCGTTTGCGCTTCTGCTTCTGCATAACTGAATCTCCTTTCTGTTTGACATTCGAGTTAATCAGCGATTTGTTAGATGGCTAAACGACCTGCTCATCGTCTTCACGCGTGGGGTCAAGATAGCTCTCTCCTGAATCAATTATGCGCTTTAATGAATTCCAGGGTCCGCTTGATAATGTCGCGCGAGCGGTCGTTATCGTCTTCGATGTCAAAGCCGTGATGGCCGTTCGCATGATTGGCGACATCGATGGTCAAGTTGTTTGCCAGAGCCACCTGTATGAATTTGTCTATGCCCGCGTTCAATTGCGCGGCGTCGAGCCCCGCGCGGGCTACGAAGATGGGCGGCCCTTTCTTGTTCTTGCCCAGGTGGTAAACGGGCGAGAACTCTCTCAGCGTCTCGTCGCTTACGGTCTGGGGCGTCTGTTTGCGCATGGGCTCCAGATCGAGCGCCGAGTAGTAAGCGACCATACAACGAATGTAAGCAGGCAGCTCGCCGAGCGGCTTGCTCAAAAAGATGCCTCCCGCGGAGACGGCCCATAGGATTATATGGTCTTTATCGACGCCGAGCGAGTCGGCGTTGTTGCGAACGTAGGCGATCACATCGGTCACGTCGCTTTGCGAATCGCTCAAGCTCTCCCACGCGTAGAAGCGGTGGTTGAACGTCACGCCGACAAATCCCGCGGCCGCGACCAACTGACCGAACGAGACGTAGACCGCCCAGTCTTTCGGCGTGGTGCGCAGGTTCGGCGGGACGCGCCCTCCATGAATGAAGATCACCGCGGGGCGTCGAGCGCCGCTTCCTGAGCCGGCGGGCGAGTAGAGATCCATCTTCAGCTCCGCCGACCCGACGCGTTTATAGGTCACGTCTTTGCGCGCCTTGATCCGCTCCATCCCCGGCAGCGAGTAAACGATCCGCTTGTGAGCGAACTCTTTTATCCAGGGCGGGTCTTCCGGCGCGGCGCTCTGTTGCGCGGCGCTCTGTTGCGCGCCGCCGCTCGATGCAAGCAGCACCATCATGAACAGCAGCGCAATCAGCTTTTTCATAATACTGTTCCTCAGCTCGGCCTGTCCGGCATCGCTTCGCCTTCGACCCAGACGGCGCCATCTTCGAAATACTCTTTCTTCCAGATGGGCACGATCTTCTTCAAACGATCGATAGCGTAATGGCATGCTTCGAACGCCACGCGGCGGTGCGCCGAGGCGACTACGATCGCGACGCTCGATTCGGTGATCTCGACGCGGCCAAGGCGGTGGATGATGCCTATGTGATTGATCGGCCAGCGCTCGCGGGCCTCGCCGCCGATCTGGCGCAGAGTCCGCAACGCCATCTCAGTGTAGCCTTCGTATTCCAAAAAGAGCGTCGCGCGCCCTTTCGTGTTATTCCTCGCGACGCCGTCAAAGATCACCACCGCGCCCGACGCGCCTTCAAGCACTCGCGCGCGGAGCCCTGCTATGTCGATAGGCTCGCGCGTAATCTCGAATACGTCTTCGCCCCCCTCGCCGCCGCCGCTCACTGGAGGCAACACGGCGAGCCGGTCGTTTTCCGCAATGCGGTCCTCGCGCGACGCGTACTCTTCGTTGACTGCAAACAGCAGGCTGCGCTCCATCTGGGCCAGCTTAGGGTGACGCGCTCTTAAGACGGCGAACGCGCTTTCGACCGTCGCGGGCTCGCCGACTTCCAGCTCGACCGTAGACTCGCCGACGGTCTCGCGCGCCTGCCCGAACAACAGAACCGTTATCTTTATCATCTCGAATTTCAAATCCCCATGGCGGATGATGCGCTTACGCGCGCCGCGATTTCAGATCATTCAGCACGGCCACATCTACGCTATCGATCCGCGCGCCCTCGATCCTGAATGCGCGCAGGTCGACTCGCGGCTCAAGCGAGATGATAAAGTAGATGGCCTCCGGGTAGAAAGCCATCTCCACGTCGGCCGCGGACGGGTAAGGTTGCGCGCGCGGGTGCGAATGATAGATCCCGAGCAAGGTCTGGCCCGCTTCGCGTATCCGCCGCATGGCCGAGAAGAGGTCTTCGGGCGACGCGAAGTACCTCGTCTCGGGCCGGTCGGCGTCGTTTCTGAGCGGGTGCGTGTCGGTTATCAACCCGTTCTTCCCGCTCAACAGCCCGCAACACTCCTGCGGGCGAGACTCAAGCGCGTGCCGCTCGATCGCCGCCCTCACATCACCTGTAATATGAATCGCCTTATCATTGCTCATATTTGTTGTTTGCGCTCGCGCCAGACGAATTGTACCATAACGCTTTCCGGTCGGATCAAAACGAGCATGAAATTGATCTTCATCTATGGCCCGCCCGCCGCGGGCAAGCTGACCGTCGCTAAAGAGCTGGCCCTGGCTACGGGCTTCAAGCTCTTTCACAACCACTTGACCGTCGACCTGCTCACCCCTGTCTTCGGATTCGGCTCGCGCCCTTTCTTCAGACTGATCGACAAGTTCCGCCTGGAGATCATCGAAGAGGCGGCCAAGGAGAAGCTGGGCGGGCTGATCTTCACATTCTGTTACGCGCCCGGAATCGACGACGCGTTCGTCGCGGGCGTGGTCCGCGCGGTCGAGCGTCACGGCGGGCAGGTCTGTTTCGTGCGGCTCTACTGCGACCGCGCGAGCTTGGAACAGAGAGTGATCGACGGGTCCAGAAGCTCGCACGGAAAACTGAATAACGTGGAAGCGTTAAGAGAATTCCTTGACCGTTACGACATGTTCTCTGCCGTGTCGGGCCATGAAAGTCTGAGCATAGATAATTCCGCGTTGACGCCCCGCGAAGTTGCGCGGAGAATAATTGCTCGCTACGGGCTTGCGACCTCCTCACCCTTCGGTTCGGAAAGTGGGAAAGTATGAAGACTACAAGAAGAGAATTGATTCGCGGCGGCCTGGGGCTGGCGGCCGCCGGGCCGACTATGCTTTTCGCCAATAAGGCCACGGGCTACGCGAGCGGCGAGATAGCTCAGCGCATGTCGAGCGGGAAAGGTCCGGGCGGCATAACGAAAGAAGACATCCCTACCCCTTCCCTGCTGCTGGACCTCGACGTGTTCGAGTCGAACATCGCGAAGATGAGCGATCACTGCAAAGCGGCTTCGATCAACCTTCGCCCGCACGCGAAGACTCACAAGTGCGCCGAGATCGCGATACGTCAGATGCGCGCGGGCGCTGTAGGCGTCTGCGCGGCGACTATACGCGAGGCGGAGGCGATGGCCGCCGCGGGCGTAAGGGGCATACTGATCACGAGCGAGATGGTCGGCCGCCCGCGCATGGAGAGGCTGGTGCGGCTCACGCAGAAGGCCGCCGACACCGCATCCGCAGTCGACAACGTCGCGCACGCCGTCGATCTAAACGACGCGGCGCAGGCGGCAAAGATAAAGCTCAACGTCGTGATAGACATCGACCCGGGGATGCGCAGGACGGGCGTGCCGCCGGGAGAGAAGGCCGTCGAGCTGGCCGAGAAGATCGATAAGCTACCGGGCCTGAATCTTCAGGGTGTTCAATGTTACTCGGGCGCATCCGCGCACGTCGTAGGCTTCGAAGCGCGCCGCGCTCATTCCGAGAAAGCGACGGCCCCCGCGTTCGAGACGATCGCGCGGCTCAAGAAGATCGGCATCGAGGTCGGCCTTGTGTCGGGAGGCAGCACGGGGACTTATAACATCGACCCGGCCATCAAGGGGCTGACGGAGCTTCAGGCGGGCTCTTACGTCTTTATGGACGTTGAGTACCGCAACATCGGCGGGAGAGGCGGGGCGGTCTACGACGACTTCGGCCAATCGCTCACAGTCGTCGCGACCGTAATCAGCCGGAGCCACGCGGGAGTTGCGACCGTCGACGCGGGGTTCAAGGCTTTCGCCACGGACAGAGGTTTCGGGCCTGAGATCAAAGGCGTAACGGGGGTCAAATACAACTTCGCAGGCGACGAGCACGGCATGCTTGAGCTACAAAAGCCGAGCCGCGAGATACGATTAGGCGACCGGCTGGAGTTCATCGTTCCGCATTGCGACCCTAACGTGAACCTTTACGACCGCGTCTACTGTTTGCGCGGGGAGAAGCTCGAAGCCGTCTGGTCTATATCTCGCGGCTACGCCTGATAATCTCAAATTCATCCTTTCGGAAACTCCGGCTCAGCTTTAATCCTCTTGATCTGCGCCGCGTGGCGCGCTTCGTGGCGGCCCGCGATGATAAGCCACTGGTAGAGGTTTAGATTACCTAGCAGCGGGTGAGGGTAGGTCAGTTGATAAAGGTCATACTTGCCTAGCTGGTCGACGGCCCCGAGCATCCTATCGCGCGAAGACGCGAGACGGGCGAGCGACTCTTCGGCCGGGAGGTGTGAGCGCGGCGTCACGAAGTCGGGCGCTTGCGCGCGGGTCTTGAGCGCGTCGGCGAAGCCGTCCAGCGAGTGAAGCTCCGACCCATCGGGCGAAGGGTCGGGATCGAGATTCAAGCTCTCGGCCTTCTTCAGCATCCCCCCCATAAGCTTGCCGTTGGCCTCGTCCGAGATTGCCAGGTGATGAAGTATATCTTCGATCGACCACTGGCCGTCGGCGGCCGTGTACTGAAGCTGCGACTGGCTCAGCCCTTCGATCGAGGCGAGTAACGCCTGCCTGTCCGCGTTGATCGAATCGACTATCTCTTGAACCTTCTTTGAAAGCGGCATAAGCCCTCCCTGTATGAATTCGGCTACGACCTGAGTTGCGTTTAATAGGATAATCGGCCGCGGGCGAGCGGGCAAATCGACGGTCATTTTGTCCCGGCTCGTTTAACGATCTCGCTGAAGCTGACGTTGAGGATCGGGTACTCGCGCCAGTCCTTATAATCGTAATGCCACCACTCGGGCTCGTAGACCGCAAAGCCTTCGGCCTCCATCGCCGCGCGCAGCATGTCGCGCAAGCGCCGCTGCTCCGCGGTCCCGCCGGCGTAGTTGATGTGCGAGCGCTCGGTCATCTCGTCGTAGGCGGACGGCATCGTGACGATCTTTTTGGTCTTCAAGCTGAATATCGACATGTCGACGGCGCAGCCGCGGTTGTGGCGCGAGCCCTGGCTCGGGTCGGCGACGAACTGCTTTTTATCTTCGGGCGTCGAGTCCCAGAACAGCTTGGTCACGGCCCACGGCCGATAGCCGTCGAATATGACTATGCCGTAACCCTGTTTTCTGAGAGCGCGGTTGGCCCGCCGGAGCGCTTCGGCCGCGGGGCGCTGGAGGAAGGCGCGGGCCTCCGTATAGACGGGGCGGCCCAGGAAGTTATTTGAAGTGGCGTACCTGATCTCTAGCCTGATGGTCGGATCGACTTTGATGATCTCGACGAGGTCGGGCGCGCGAAACTGGCCCGCCTCCTGCGGCGGCTCCTGCGCGCGCGAAACCGAAAGCGAGATTGCAAACGCGAGCAGGGCGAATGAAACCGAGCGGCGTGTCTTCTTTATCATTGGCAAGCTCTTTTACGGGCGCTCGCCCGCGGGCGAGTTCAGTTGACCGAGGTCTAATTCGTCGGACCGGCGGATGTCGGCTTTCAAGACTTTCTCCATCTGCCTGAGCGCGTGCTCGTTCTCTTCGACGGTGTTCGACGCGACGCAGTCGGACGGTATCACCAGTTTGAAATCGCGCATGTACGCGTCGTTGGCCGTGAACAGAACGCATATGTTAGCGGCGATGCCCGTCAGAATCAACGTCCTCGCCCTCAAGTACTCCAACAGCGTGTCGAGCGTAGTCGAATAAAAACCCGAGTGCTTTGGCTTTAAGACGAAGTAGTCGTCTTCGTCGGGCTTCAGCATGCGCGCCAGCGGTTCTCCCCTGACACCGTCGCTGAGGCAGTGTTCCAACAGCTTGTTGAAGTTTGATTGCCAGCGCCCGAAATTATCGTTGACGTAGACGACGGGGATGCCCGCCTCGCTGGCCCTCTTCTTTAGCGCGGCGATCCGCTCGGCCATAGGCAAGGCGTGCTTGAGCAGGCTCTCTGCGCCTTCAAACTCAAGGTCGTTGATTACGTCTATCAGGAGCAACGCCGCGTTGGCCTTGTCGGGCGCGCTGCCGTGGAGGTCTTCGTTTGTCGCCGGGTCTCCCATCTCGCTCAGATCACGGATTGAAGCTTATTGATGATCGCCTCTCTCGGCTGGACCCCGACTATGCGGTCGACCTCGCGCCCATTCTTCAGTATGAGCAGCGTCGGGATGCTGCGGACGGCGAAGCGAACGGCGGTTTGCGGGTTCTCGTCCGTGTTGAGCTTCGCCACGCGCACGCGGCCGGAAAACTCGCCGGCCAGTTGTTCGATCACTGGCGCGATCATGCGGCACGGGCCGCACCACGGCGCCCACATATCCAACAGCACAGGCAGCGGCGACTGCTCGACTTCGCGCGCAAAGGTCTCGTCGGTAACCGTTACGGGGTGCGCCGCGTCGGCGAGCGGGGTCTTGCACCTGCCGCAAATGGGCTGGCCCTTTTTGGGTGGGACGCGGTTAGTGGCGCCGCAATTAGGGCAGCGAATCAACTGGGCTTCTGTCTGGGCACTCATATCAACCCCCTTTTGACGGATCGTTCTCTCTACTACAAGTTTACAATAAACTCGGAACGCCTGTCTAAATCTAGCGCCCGTGTTGAAAAACCGGCCCGCATCTAGTATTTCAATTCCTGTGCTTCGCAAAAACGATAAGTAAGGAGCCCTACTGTATGGCGAACACCGCATCGCCCTGGATGAACGAGCTTCACGACGTTATGCGAGGGGTGGCCGGGGCATTCTTATTCGGCGTCCCTTTCTTGTACACGATGGAAGTATGGTGGAAGGGCAACTTCACCTCCCCTCAGCGCATGCTCTCGGCGCTTCTGTTGGCCTACGCCGCGCTGCTCGTGCTCAACCGCGCGGCGGGCTTTCGCAAAGAGGAGCACGGCCCATGGGTACGGACGCTGAGCGACAGCGCGGAGGCGCTCGCCCTGGCGCTCGTCACGTCGGGGGTCAGCCTGTGGGTGATAGGCGTGCTGCGCGGCGACGATGGGTTGGACGCGACGATGGGCCGCATCGTTATGGAGTCGGTCCCTTTCAGCATAGGCATAGGTGTCGCAAACAACTTTTTGCATAGGGCGCAAGAAGAGGGTAACGGATCGAGCGGCAAAGGCAAGGACGCGAAATCGCACCAGTGGCATGATCATTCCTGGCACGGCACGCTGGCCGACGCGGGCGCCACGGCGCTCGGCGCAACGCTCGTCGCTTTCTCCATCGCGCCGACCGACGAAATACCTATGATCGCGGCGGGGCTTTCGCCCGGCCGCCTGCTCCTAATAATATTGGTGTCGCTGTTGCTCTCATACGTAATCGTCTTCGAAGCGAGCTTAGGGTTGCAGCAGGCGCGAATCGATCAGCCCGGCATTTTTCAAAGCCCCATTACCGAAACTATAATCTCTTACCTGATCTCGCTTCTTATGGCCCTGGTGATGCTGTGGCTGTTTCAGTTGCTGCGCGCGGGCGACCCGCCGTCGCAGTGGCTGAGTTACACAATTGTGCTCGGGCTGCCGGCCACGATCGGCGGCGCGGCCGGGAGGATAGCATTTTGAGCAAGAAGCGCAAGAGCGCCAAGATAACTCCCCGGACGACCGCCGAGTGGGTGTCGCTCGCCATATCGCTCCTGCTGCTGGCCGTCGTGGTGGGCGTCGTCGTCAAGCTGTGGGTGAGCGAAACCCAGCAGCCCGCGCGGTTCAAAATAGAGGCGGGCGCGGCGCGCAACGACGGAGGGCAGTTCCACCTGCCATTCACACTGATTAATGAAGGCGACCAGACGGCGGCCGAGGTGACGGTCGAAGGCAAGATCGGAGCAGGAGGCGATACGGAGACATCTACGACCACGTTCGACTTCATACCGGGCCACGCGCGTCAGGAAGGCGTGCTCATCTTCAGCGGCGATCCGGCCGCGGCTCAGTTGCGCGTGGCGAGTTTTCAGCGGCCGTGAGCCTGAGCCTTGATCGGCGTCTTGAATATCTCGTCATCGATGAGAGAGTTGATTTCGACCCTCTCTATCGCGGTAAGCTGGACCGTCTGACCATCGACGCGCGCTTCGTATGAATGGGCGATGAGTATGCCGCCTACCGATCTGTAATCGCCGTAATAGAGCTCCACTTCTATCTCGACGCCGTGGTCCAGCCGTTTCGTGACCTGCTTGGCCTCAAGGTGCGTCCGGGTGTTCAAGTAAATATATTTCACCTCGCCGCCCTTCAACGTGAGCTTCAGCTTGTAGGCGTCAACGCCTTCAACCTTCTCTTTGCCGAGAAGCTCGACCTTGTGCCCTTTGCGGCGATAGTCGACTAGCGGCCCTTCCATGTCCGCCGTCTCAAGAATGTCCTTCGCGTCTTCGCCCGTTATCGTCTCGGGCTCGCCGGAGCCCGTGAGCGGGTTGACGCGCCAGGCCGTGTGGCCATCATAAGCCTCGATGTACGACCCCGCATGGAAGCTGATCTCGACGCGAGCAAAGTTAGGCCGCTTTGCGATTATCTTTACAGGCGCGTTTATGCCCTGCATCTGTATCTTGCCCGTCGCTTTCGTCGACTTGATGGCCCTAAGCCGTTCGGCGCCTCCGTGCGCGTCCATGTTCTTCTTAATCAAAGCATCGGCGGTCTGGGCCGACGCGACAGGGCAGATCAAGGTGGCGAAGAAAAAGGCGGGCAAAAAGATTCTCTTTATCAATCGAAACCTCCTGTGGGCCTACATAAAGAGCATACACTGTCGGCTCATGAATGCTAAGATAGATTTAATGGATAAGACGAGTTATCCGGTAACCCCTGCCGTCAGGCTGCTGCGCGAGAAGAAGATCGCCTTTGAGCCGCTGTTGTACGAATACAAAGAGCACGGCGGCACGGCGCGATCCGCCACCGAGCTTCAGGTCCCCGAGCATGACGTGATAAAGACGATTGTGATGCAGAGGGACGACCGCAGCCCGCTGATAGTGCTGATGCACGGCGACCGCGAAATCTCTACGAAGGAGCTGGCGCGCGCGATCGGCGCGAAATCTGTCACGCCCTGCGCGCCCGACGCGGCCCAGAAGCACACGGGCTATCAGGTCGGCGGCACGAGCCCCTTCGGCACGCGGCGGGCCATGCCGGTTTACGCCGAGAAGAGCATATTCGAACTGCCGCGCATCTACATCAACGGCGGCAAGCGCGGCTTCCTCGTCGCCATCGACCCGAAAGAGCTCAAAGCCGCTCTGCCCGTCACCGAAGTTCAGGTTGCGGTATCCAAATGACAGGCTTTAAGCTTTGCTTTATGTCGCGTTCAACCTACCAGGAGACTGTAGAGACAAAAAGCGATTTGACTGAGCTGCCGCGCCCTGAGCTTTCGGTCGTTATGCCATGTCTGAACGAGGGCGACACGCTCGCCTACTGCATAGAGAGCGCGCAGCGGACGCTTGCGGAGAACAACATCGCGGGCGAGATCATAGTCGCCGACAACGGGAGCACGGACGATTCGCGCGAGATCGCGCGGCGCTCGGGCGCTCGCGTCGTCGAGGTGAAGTCCAAAGGGTATGGCAACGCGCTGATGGGCGGCATCAACGCGGCCCGCGGGAAGTACGTCCTGATGGCAGATTCAGACGGCAGCTACGATTTCGGCGAGATACCCTCGTTCGTCGCCAAGCTGCGCGAAGGCTACGACATAGTCCAGGGCTGCCGGCTGCCTTCGGGCGGCGGCCGCGTTATGCCGGGCGCGATGCCTTTCCTGCACAGGTGGGTGGGCAACCCTTTCTTCTCGTTCCTGACGCGCGCGTGGTTCAAAGCGCCGATCCACGACACTAACTGCGGCCAGCGCGCTTTCACTAAGGAGTTTTACGACCTGCTCGACCAGCGGTGCACGGGGATGGAGTTCGCCAACGAGATGATAATCAAATCGAGCATGTATGGCGCGCGGATGGCCGAAGTCCCCGTCACGCTACGGCCCGACGGGCGCAAGGCGCACGGGCCGCACCTCCGTACGTTCCGCGACGGGTGGCGGACGCTCAGGTTCCTTATGATGTACAGCCCGCGTTGGCTGTTTCTGGTTCCTGGCTCGCTGCTGATACTGGCGGGGCTCGCGGGCTACGCGGTGGCGATGCCGGGACTTGTGATCGGGGGTGTGAGGTTCGACGTTCACACGCTGATATTCGCGACGCTCGCGATCCTGCTCGGCTATCAATCAATCATCTTCGCGGTCTTCACAAAGACCTTTGCGATAAGCGAGCGGCTGATGCCGGAAGACAGCCGGATGACGAGGTTCTTGAAACTGGCGAACCTCGAACGCGGGCTGATAGCCGGGGCCGTAGCGCTCGTCGCGGGCTTAACGCTGCTGCTGGTCGCGATCTACCAGTGGGTCGACGTTCACTTCCAGGATTTAGACTACAGCCGCACGATGCGGTGGGTGATACCGGGCGCTCTGCTGACGGCGCTCGGGTTTCAGACCATTCTTTCGAGCTTCTTCATAAGCATACTCAGAATGCACAGACAGTGAGTTAAAGATAAAAGATTCACCGCAGAGACACAGGGGGCACATATGGCCGATGATGTGCTTCGCACGCGGCGGCGCAGAGCAGAAAAAGCCCCGTAGGGGCATGATTCAATAGGAAGCCTCGAAGAGGCGAGATTCAATAGCCGAAAGCCCCGAAGGGGCGCTATTCAATAGCCCGGCGCATCGCGCCGGGTAACGCGTACAAACAAGAGGAAGCCCTGAAAGGGCGCGATACTTATATCGCCCTTTCAGGGCTTGTCATTAATGACAATGCTTTTCCAGGGGCGGTGCCCCTGGCTATTGAATAGCGCCCCTTCGGGGCTTTATCTATTTCATCATTTCTCTGCGCTGCCTCTGTGCTCTCTGTGTCTCTGCGGTGATCTTCTTCAGAAGCGAAACCCGATCCCGAGGCTGACCTGTGGGTTGTGCTTAACCCCGCCTGGGATGCGTATGGACGCGAACTCGTCAAAGGGGAGCCGCTTGAGAAAACTCCTATCCCTGGTAAAGGCCATCGTGTCGCCAACGTCGAAGCGTATTACGCTGCGGCCGGAGGGATAAAACTCTATCACGCCGCCGAGGTCGAGCGCCGCGTATGTTCTCGAAGCCGTCGTGCAAAATTCTAGTGTGGGCGTGCCTTGCGGACAGTCTATGAGCGCGCCGTAGACCACAAATCCCGGCCTTGCTTTTGCAAACAGACCGTAGCCCTCTTTGCGAACCCCTGCTTTGACCCCCGCTACCCCCAGAGTCTTTCGCCCGCCTTCGACAAAGTCGTCATTATCGTCAGGGAAAAAATCGAGCTCGCCTTCAACGGCTAACCGCTCGCTGATGTTGTAAGAGAATCTTCCGCAGCAAGCACACAACTGCGACAAAGGCCGCGACGAAAGGCCTCTTTTGCATATAACCTCCTGCGCACGGGCAGCCATGATTTCGCGCTCGACGACCCGCCGCTACAGACCTAGCCGATCCATCTCGGCCTTTTCGTACTTGCTGTCTTCGCCGGGATAGCGAAGCAGGCGGTCGAGCTTTCCGGTCTGTTTAGCCAGAGCCCAGACGAGGCTCTCGCCCGCGGGCAGGATCGAAGGCTGCCGTGAAAAGAGTTTGTCTTGGAATGCGTTTTCGGCGTCGATCAACTTCCAGCCACGGCTCTTGAACATGCCTATCAGGTCGCCGAGGAACATCGCGTTCAACAGGTTGTGATGAACCAAGAGCGTGTGCTTGACGCCGTACCCTGACACCTTTTGAACGAGGCCGTTGTAAAAAGTTGCGCGGTCCCAGATGTGTCTGAGATAAAAATCTCTGTACGGGGCGGCGTCTGCGGAGGGATCCTTCTTGAGCCGCTCGCGCAATCGGTCGTCTACGTACCAGTCCGAAGCGTCGATCGTCACGTGGCCGTTTCGATAGCCGCGCTCTCGCAAGTGCGCGCGCAGGCGGTCCCGCTTTTCTACCGTGTCGCCCTCTTTCAAGAAAGGGAATCGGAACAGCCTGCGGAACCGTGAGAGATCTTTTATCACGGCTTCGCCGCGCCGTATGTCTTCGATGAACTCTTCGACGCTGATTCTCTTCGAATGAAAGTAGGGGTGCGAGTAGGAGTGGTTTGCGATTATGTGGCCCGCGCCGTTCCACTCGGCGAGCAGCCGATGGCCCGGCTCGTCATCGACCCGCTTGCCGCAGACGAACAGCGCGGCTTTGAGGTTCGAATTCTTGCCGAGCGCATCCAGGATCGCGCGGTTGCGCTCCTCGGCGCTCATCCTTGGCGTTTCACCCGTGTGTGGGTCGTCGATAGTGATGGCGACCTGCGGCGGCGTGGCCGCGAAGGAAGTGAACGTGGTTGCCAGCGTTGCGCCCGCTAACCCTGCGACAAAGTTGCGACGGTTCATGCCGCCATTATATAGCTTTGGTTAATGGGGTAGGAATTGATTCAGGGCTTGTTTTCTCTCTCTTCCCTGCCCTGCCGGCCATGCTCTCTGCCGCGGCGGCGGCCCCGGCTCTCCTTCATGATCTGCTGAAACTGTTCCCACTGCTCCGGCGTGAGGACGGCTCGCAAGCGCTCGTCGGTCTGCTTGCGCACTTCGCGGAACCTGGGGCCAGACTCTTTGCGGATCTCCATCAACTGCGCGCGTGTCTCTTCGAGTATCTTCTCGACCTCGGTCTTCTGCTCGGGCGTGAGGTTCAACTGTTCAAGCACGCGGCTGAACCCGCCGCGCGATGGGCCGAATGACCCCGGTTCTCGCTCTCGCTGGTCACGGTAGAAATTCACCGCCAGCCCGCCCGCGATGAAGCCTATAGCGAAGATAACCAGGACCGCCAGGCGGACCTGCCATTTACTTTTCGTCTTACTGTCCATCGACGTCCTCTGAGTCGTACACGGTCGTAAGCACCTGATCGTAAGCGAGGCTGTCGTCCGCGCCTTCGCCTTGCTCAAAGACGACGTACTCGGGAGAGTAGATGCTTTGGCTTGAGGCCATCTCTGTGGGCTGCATCTGCGGCTCGGCATTACCGCCGAAGATCGTCAGCGCGATCAGGATCACGACCATGGCGGCCATCGCGGAGACTAAGGAGCCAGCCGCCTTCCACATCCTCAACAGCGCGGGCAGCTCGGGCGATAGCTGACGCTCGCGCAGCGCGGCCATGACGCGCGTGTTGAAGAAGGGCGAAGCCTCGATTGTTTCAGCCGCGCGGGCGCGCACGAGGCGGCCGGAGATCTGCGCGGCCCTGTAGGCCCGGCGGCAGTCCGAGCAATCGGCCACGTGTATCTCGATCTCGGTGATCTCGGCCTGGCACAACTGCCCTATGCACCGCTCTTCGATTATCGTTATGATGTGGCTCTCTTTCATGATCTTTCTCTCTCTACTTTCCGTGGCCGAGCAACTCCTCGACAGCTTTGCGCATTCGCCTTCGCGCGCGAAACGCCTGCACTTTAACCTTCGCTTCGCTCCACCCGGTCATCTCCGCGACCTCTTTTACGGGGAGCTCCTGTCCGTCTACGAGCGTCAGCACCAATCGATCGTCGGCGCTCATCTGGCTCAAGACCTTTTCCGCCAGGTCGGCCGCCACCATCCCGCGCTCTGTCGCGTCGTGGCGCGCTATGCTCACGTCGGCCAGCCGGTTATCGAGCCAGTCTGTCTCGTGCTCTGTCAGGTCGGCGACCACGGATTCCGGCCGGCGGCGCGCGCTCCTCAACAGGTTGAGGCAGAGGTTGGTCGTTATCCTCACTAACCACCCTTCGAAAGAGCCTCGGCCTTCAAAGCTCGAAAGCTGGGTGTAAGCCTTCAAGAAAGCCTCCTGGGCGGCCTCTTCGACCTGCGCGCGCTGGCGAAAGAAGCGGCTCGCCACCTGAAAGACTCGCGGGGTGTGCCGGCGCACGATCTCTTCAAAAGCTTGCTCGTCTCCGTCGCGCGCCAGGCTCGCCAGTTCCAGGTCCGAAGCCTGTTCGATCTCTATCGCCAGAGCGGTTCCCCACGAGTGGATTAAAAGTGGCGGACCCGGCCTCAAGCAGGGCCCGCCGCTTATTCTTACAGACTTGTCGTCTGTTTGCGAGCCCCGCGCTCACCTCGCCTCGACTTGAACTGCTCGCGCAACTGCTCAAGCTTCGTCCTCTGTTCGGGCGTGAGCACCGAAAGAGTCTGCTCGTGGATGCGCGCGCGCTCGGCCATCATCTTCGCTTCGAGCGGGGCGATCTCGGTCAGCTTCTGACGTATGAGAGCCTCGTCGGCGCTGCCGCTCTGTTGCGCCTGACGGATCTCATGGCGCTTGGCGCGTATCTGCTCCGCCAGGGGGCGAAGCTGCTCGCGGCTGTCTTCGTGGATCTGTTTGATCTGGGCCTTCTGAGCGTCGGTCAGATCAAGCTGGCTGAATAAACGGCCCATCCCGCCGCCGCGTTTGCCAAACTGGCCCGCGTGATCGCGACGACCTTTTCTACCACCATCATCCGTGCTCTGCGCAAGCACAACCGGGACGGCTATCGCCACAGCCAAGACAAGCGCGGCCGTTACTGATTTGATTCGGTTCACTTTCTTCATCCTAACCTCTTGTTCTTTAAATTAGTAACTTTTCATTCCTTTCGATGGCTCCAACAAGCCTCTGTTTTGTAAGACACCGTCTCCGAAAGAAAGGTTACAGCAAGAGAAAAACAACGATTCTTAACAAACCTTCTCCGGGGTGTAACCGTATTCCGATGCAATGTGTCTATATTTAAAGATGACGAGCAAAAGGTTGAGGGTGATGCCAATAAGATTTCGGAGACTTTCGGGTCTCTTCGCTTCTTTATTAATTGCCTTCCTTTCCGTCGGCGCGATGGGCGCGGACAAGGCCAAGCCCGCCGACGAGCTTAAGAAAGCGACCGCGGACCTCATCAAGGCCACTAACGAGTATAAGACTACGGTTGATGCTTTGATTGCGATCTACGAAGCGGAGGTCAAGGCCGCCACCGAAAGATTAGAGAAGCGCAAGGAGCTGTTCGCGCAGGGGCTGGTCGCCAAGCGCGACCTCGAAGCGGGCGAGCAGGAGATCAATCAGGCTCAGGCAAAACTCGACCAGGCGCGCAACAGTATCGTTGAAGCCGATCAGTTGATCGCCGAAGCGAAGGCCGAAGAGATGGAGCGGCTAAAACCCACAGCGCCTGCGATTTCCGGGCGTAAGGGAAGTTACACGGCCAGCCCCGCCATCCTGCGCTACGGCGGCGGGAGCGGCTGGACGCTCGCCCGCGCGAGCCAGGTGCAGAGCTTTTTCACGTCGCAATTCGGTCGCCAGCTTCCTGTAAGCGCCTACGGCCAGTCGGCCACGCATAACCGTATGCGGTTCGATCACAGCAACTCGATGGATGTTGCCGTACACCCGGACAGCAGCGAAGGGCGCGCGCTGATCGCTTACCTTCGCGGCGCGGGAATCCCGTTTTTGGCCTTCCGCTCGGCGGTCCCCGGCGCTGCCACGGGCGCTCACATACACATCGGATACCCTTCGCACAGGATGTAACCCAACCAGGCCGCGCGGTGTCTATCTAAATGAGGGAAAGATGGCGCGCGGATGCGCCCTTCCCGCGAGATTAGATAAGCAGTGGTGGAGATTCTAAGGATGAAAGAGAAATACAACAAATTAGTTCTGGTCTTGAAAAAGAGGCGAGGGCTTTTGACCATTCTCGCAGCAGTTTCGGCGATCATAATCTTTGCGGCCGCCTTCTGGGGCAAGAAGGCCGACGCCAGCGATTTCATCACGGCTAAGGCCGAGCGCGGCAACGTCGAGGTGACCGTCTCGGCCACGGGCACGGTGCAGGCGGTGACGACCGTTCAGGTCGGCTCGCAGGCTTCGGGAACTGTCTCGTGGCTCGGCGCGGATTTCAACTCGGTGGTCAAGAAGGGGCAGGTCATAGCGCAGCTCGACCCGTCGGTATTTCAGGCGCAGGTCGAGCAGGCCCGCGCGAACCTTGAGCAGGCTCGGGCGGGGCTCGGGCAATCGAGGGCGGGAGTGAACGACGCGCAGGCGAAGATGGTCGCGGCTAAATCGACTACGCAGAACCAGCAGGCGGGCGTGTCGAGCGCCGAAGCGAATCTTGCTGTCCTCAAGGCACAGCTTGACGACGCGCGGAGCCTCCTCGACCAGCAGGAGTCGCTTGCAAAGAGCGGTCTTGTCTCGCAGCGCGACCTGATCAGCTCGCAGACGAATTACAAAGCCGCCGAGGCGCGCTACAACCAGGCCAAGGCCCAGTTGAGCCAGGCCGTCGTCAACGAGAGATCGTCGGCGGGCGCGGGGCAGGCCCAGGCCGAGGCGCAGGTCTTACAGGCGCAGGCCCAGGTCCAGAACTCCTCGGCTCAGATACAGCAGGCCGAGGCCGCGCTCCGGTTGGCCGAAACGAATCTGGCGCACACGACCATCACCTCGCCGATCGACGGCATAGTCGTCTCGCGCGACGTTGAAGTGGGTCAGACCGTCGCGGCTAGCATGCAAGCGCCTACGCTTTTCACCATTGCCAACGACCTGACGAAGATGCAGGTGCTGGCTTCTATAGATGAAGCGGACGTAGGACAGATTCGCGAAGGGACCAAGGCCAACTTCGCCGTAGACGCGTTCCCCGGCCAGACCTTCAACGGGCAGGTGTCGCAGGTGCGGCTCAACGCGCAGAACCTTCAGAACGTCGTCACCTACACGGCCGTCATCGACGTCGATAACCCCGAGCAGAAGCTCAGGCCCGGCATGACGGCGAACATAACTTTCCCGGTCGAGCGGCGCGAAAACGTTTTGACAGTGCCCAACGCCGCGCTGCGGTTCAAACCGAACCTGTCGGAAAAGGAGCAGGAAGAGTTACGCGCCCAGATGCAGGCGCGGCGCGAAGAGCGTCGGGAGCAGCGCGCCGAACAAGGTGGCGAGCAGGGAGAGCGCGGCCAGGGCAGGCGCGACCAGGCGGCGGGCGGGCAGGAGAATGCCGGCGGCAACACCAATCAGCGGCCTCAAGGCCAGATGATCTGGGTGCTCGTAGGCAAGAAGCTTGAGCCGCGATTCGTGCGCACGGGGCTCACCAACGGTCGCGTGACTGAGATCGTCGCGGGCAACCTTGAAGAGGGCGCTACGGTCGTCACGGGCCAGAACGACGGTGAAGCATCGTCGGCGCGTCCGCAGCAGTCAGGCGCTCCGTTCGGGCAGCGTGGCGGCAGAATGGGCGGCGGTGGCGGCGGAAGCCGCGGAAGGTAATCGAGCGAGCAGAAGAGGGAATAGAGATGGCAGCTCAAATCATATCTGAGATCGGACGGCACAAAGCGGGCGAGCAGGCTAACAACAACCTTGTTAGCCTCGCCGACCACCTGCGCGAGCGGCTGGCCGCCGACGCGCTGATCGCGCTCGATCACGTGCACAAGACTTATCAGATGGGCGATGTAGAGATACACGCCCTGCGCGGCGTGTCGCTCCAGATTCATCCGGGCGAGCTCGTTGCGATAATGGGCGCGTCGGGCTCGGGCAAGTCGACGACGATGAACATTATCGGCTGTCTCGACAGGCCGACGCGCGGGCAGTACTACCTCGACGGGCAGGACGTGTCGAAGCTGTCGAAAGACGATCTGGCCGACATTCGCAACCGCAAGATCGGTTTCGTCTTCCAGAACTTCAACCTGCTCTCGCGCACGTCGGCGCTTGAGAACGTAGAGCTGCCGATGCTCTACCTCGGCGTCAAACAGCCCGAGCGCTCGGAGCGCGCGAAAGAGGCGCTTGAGCTCGTGGGGTTGAAAGATCGCATAAACAACATGCCCAACCAGTTGTCGGGCGGGCAGCAGCAGCGCGTGGCGATCGCGCGGTCGTTGGTCAACCGGCCCGCGATCATTCTTGCGGACGAGCCTACAGGAAACCTGGACAGCCGCACTTCGATCGAGGTGATGGACATTTTTCAGCGGCTGAACCGCGAGCGCGGCATAACGGTTGCGCTCGTCACGCACGAGCCCGACATAGCTCAGTACGCCAGCCGCGTGATTGTATTCAAAGACGGGCGCATCAAGAGCGACTATGAAGTTGAGAACCCGCGCTCGGCCCGCGAAGAGTTGGAGAGTTTGCCGCCCGCGGATGACGAAGACGAAGGAGACGAATAATGAATCTGGTTGCTACGTTCAAGCTCGCGCTGCGCGCGTTGGCGCGCAACAAGATGCGCTCCATGCTTACGATGCTCGGCAT
>DATFGQ010000037.1:0-138895 GCA_035249305.1 Blastocatellia bacterium
CGGGGGCGCTGCGACCTTGACGGTGACCACGACGTTCACGGCAGGAGACAACAACGTCTTCGGGCCGTTCACAAGGACCGTCGTATGCCCGATAAACCTGGGCGTGAGGGCTCCGATAGTCTTCTCGGTGACGCCTAGCGATGGGAACTGCGCGGTGCCGGTGCAGAACCTGATAGTTACGGGCGCGTGCTTCTGCCTGCCGAACGGAGCGCCTGGAGTAACTAGCGCGTTCGCGGTGGAGGTGGGTAACCCGTCGAACGTGATAAACGCGATAGCGGTGAAGAACCTGTCGTGCTTCCTGGTGGACGCTGAGTTCCGGTTCACGAGTGCTAATGCTGGGAGGTCGTTCCTGATCTTCCTGGTTGGTCCGGGAGGGACGAGCCGTAACCTGACGAGCCTGCCGGCGGGAGCGCCAGCGGGATGCCCGCTGGGCAACGAGCAGGGTATACAGGTGACCTTCACTTGCAACGCCACGACGCCGTGCACACCCGGCACGCCGGGGTGCCCGCCGTGTGTGCCGGGCGACCCGCGACCTGAGTGCAGCACACCTCTCGACCTTGCTATCGTAAACGGGTGCAGGCTCAATCGCAGCGCGTCAGGCGTCTTCACTCTCGACGTGACCGGGCGGAACTTCAAAAATACCGCGACGGTGACCATAGCCGGGCAGTCCCCGAAGAAGGCGAAGTTTAAAGATCCTGATGCCGGGTCAAACACGTTCAACAGGGTTACGCTCAAGGGCAGGGTCTGCCGTAACCTGCCGGGCATCATAATAGTGACCAACCCTCTCAGCAGACCTTCCTCGCCGTTCCAGTGCAGCGAGAGGTGTCCGGTCAACTAACGATCAAATCAATCAATAAGCTTGAGGAGGGCCAGAATCCGGCCCTCCTTTTTTTCGTCTATAGCGGTTTGCAAATTGATGTGACCGCTATTTCGGAGTGCGGTGACTTGTCACCGCTTTTGTGTTAGCCATTACGGCTTCCCCTAACCCGAAAGCGCCGCGGGGTCTGCGCACTCCGAAGGAGTCGCTTCTTATTAAGGAAGGTTACGATTAGAAACCACCAGGAACAATCAGCGGCAGAAGATTCGATGGGCTAAAGATTTTGAGTTCAATGCTCACGTGAAGGATTTAAGGAGGAAAGTGGAGCTAGTCGGGCTCGAACCGACGGCCTCTGCAATGCCATTGCAGCGCTCTCCCAACTGAGCTATAGCCCCATACGGATTCGCTCTCGTGCTTTTTGAGCGTAGATCAATACTAGCAAACGGGCTTTTGCAGAGTCAACTATGCGCCGGGCCGTCAGACCTTACCGGAAGAGGTGAGCAACCGCGCCGCGCTTCAATCGCCTTCCCTGTGCATCCTTTCCCACTCCGACTTCCAGGAGGGGTCGAGGTCCTTGATGCGCATCTCAAGCTCCAGCGTCAGGTCGCTCAGCTTGTCCATAAAGCGCTCGACGTCCGGGTAATCGTTGTCCTCCGACGCGCGCTCGGCGGCGATAGTCAACCCGTTGAGCATCTCGTATAGAGTTTTAAGGACTTCTAATTCACCTTTGCTGCTCATCACGGATGAGTATATCTCAAATCGCAAAACAAAAGCCACGCAGCATCAGGCTTGAGACGCTGCGTGGCCGAGTCCGATTCCGTCGTGTCGCGGCTTAATCGCTTTGCGCCGTCGACCGCTCGCGCTTGTATGGCTGGCCGAGGTACTTTTCGGCCACCTGTTGCGCGCCGTTGTAGTTGTTGCCCGTCTCCTTCGCCTTGTTGTACTCGGCGACGGCGCGGTCGCGGTTGCCCTGCGCGTCGTAAGCGTTGCCGCGGTATATGTACGACCAGACTTCCAGCCACGAAGGGTCGAGGTCGCCGTTGAGCGATTCCGAAAAATAGTCTTTCGCTTTGTCCCAGTTCCGCTGCTCCATGAAAAGCAGCCCCAGATTATACCAGGCCCAGGACGAGCGCGGGTTGAGCTTGAGCGCCGCGCGGAACTGCTCTTCGGCTTCGGCGTACTCTTCGCGCTGGAAGTGCTGTATGCCGCGCCGCACGATAACCGACGTGCGAATCGTGTCCGAGATGCGGAGGTAGCGGTTTTCGGGGTCGACTATTACGTCAAGCGGCTTGCCTTCCGACGAGATCTCGAAATCGGCGGAGGTCCCTTTGAGGTCTATCGTCGTGCGGCTCTCGCGCCCGCCTTCGGCCTCAAGGGCGATGCCGACGGGGCCGCGGAACGAATCGAGGTTCTGACGGACCGTGCCGCGCACCTTGAACTTGCCCTCTTTCGTGCGGATGATCGCGTAGTCGACTTTGAACTCGGGCACTCCGGTCGAGTCTATCCAGAGCCCGAAAAAGCCGCGCATGTTCGAGCCGGCCACCTTGTCGGTCAGCGCTTCGAAGTCGTCTATGCTCGCGCTCTGCCCCTTGTACGTAGAGTAATAATTCTTAATAAGGTTAAAGAACTTATCGTCGCCTATCGTGCTGCGGAGCATGTGGTAGACGTACGCGCCTTTGTAGAAGATCACCGAGCGGAAGGCGGGCGACTGGTCGTTGAGCTGCGCGGGCGCGCGGGCTATGGAAGACTCCTGCTCGAAGGCGAGCGCCAGCTCAAGAATTTCCGAGACGGTCCCCTGGAATTCCGCCGGGCTCTGCCGCGACTCGCGGTAGAGGACGCTGGAGTATTCCGCCAGACCTTGCGACAGCCATGCGTCGTCGAAGTTCTTCAACCCCACGGCCTGCCCCCACCACTGGTAAGCCACTTCGCGCGCCAGGTCGTCTACGGGCAGCTCTCTTTCAGAGACCAGCATGCGGTGTGCGAGGAACCCTATGCCCGCGCCGCTGTAAGTGTCCAGCGTCTCGTCGTCGACTTCCGCGACGACGTAGCGCGGCGCGAACTGGTAAGCGCCGAACTTCGTGTTATAGAACTGGAGTATCTGCGCGATCTCCTGGCCGAACTCGTTTACGCGCGCCTCCGAGCCGGGAAGCACGAACAGGTCGACCTGCAATCCCGCGCTGTTTATCGTGCGGTTGATAAACTGGCCGGCGGCGAACGACCCCGGCAGGACTGGTTGCGTCTCGACGAACGTAAAGGTCTTCCGCCCGTCCTTTGTCGGGGCAGGCGTGACGGGGCTCGCGCTGTGGCCCGCGACCGACCAGTTACCCGGCACGGTCAGGCTGATCTCGGAAGTCGCGCGGTCCGCGGCGTAGCCATGAAAGGGGAACCAGCGCGAGGCATAGAACAGGTAAGAGCCTTCGGGGCCTACGTAGGCGAGCCTACGGTCCGGCACCGGCCCGCCTTCGGGCGTAGCGAGCGGTCCCGCGTACTCGAACGTCAGGGTGATCTCGCTGCCCGGCTGGTACAACTGCCCGAGGTTGACCTTGACGTTCAGGTCGTTGACTTTGTCCTGGATGAACTGCAAAGCCGTCTTGCCGTCGGGGCCTTTGACCGCGGAGATCGTAAGCGACCCATTCATCTCAAGCACGGCCGATTGAGTCTGCTTGAGCGGCTTAAAGGTGACTGCCGCGGTAGCCTTCAGCGTGTGCGAGTCAGGTATCAGCTCTGCGTTGATCTTGTAGCGTGTTATGTCTATCGCCGCTCCCAGCTCTTCGGTCTGCGCGGGCGCGGCCGGGGCTAGCAGTAAGGCCAGGGCTAGAGTCACGGCTGACATTACCATCTTAGAAAAGCGTCTCTTATTCATTCTGTTCCGATTCCTTCTGGGTGAATAGATTGATTCGACTATAAATTATAACATCTAGCCGAACGCCCTGACCAGCATGGGCTTCGGCCTCCGGACAGCGACAATAGAGAATGGCTCGCCCGGTCTTTTCTTGCGATCTTATCAGCGGCCGAGGGGTGGCAAACCCGGCCACAGAGCTTATAAAATCTCTCCCATGGCAGCGCCTCGACAGACACTTTCCAACCCTTTCGCCGCGCCCGACGCTGGCGCGAGCCGCGCGGCCTGCGAGACAGCCTGCCTGGTGCTTTTCGTAGAGGCGATAATGTGGGTCGCGCCGATGGTGAGAGACGAGAGGGCCGCTTCGCTCGGGCTGTCGTTTATTACCGTCGTGCTGCTCGCGACCTGCTACGTGCGAGACAGGCGAACGGCGCGCTTGCTCGGGTTGAGGCTCGATAATCTTCTCGGCGTCATCAAGCGTCTCGCCTTGCCGCTTGGCGTCTTCGTCGTGTCGGTGGTCGCGGTCGGCTGGGCGGCCGGGACGTTGAGGTTCGGGACGAAATTCTATTCCATGCTCTTGACCGTCCCGCTGTGGGCCTTGCTTCAACAGTACATGCTCTTAGCGTTCGCAAACCACCGCCTGCGCGTCCTGGCCGGCGGCCGCAGCGCGGCGGCGACGGCGGCGATGTTCGCGCTGCTCCACTTCCCAAACCCGATCCTGATGATCGTCTGCGCCGCGGGCGGTTACATATGGGCGCGCGAGTACGAGCGTGAGCCTAACCTATTTGCGACGGCGCTCACCCACACACTTGCGAGCGCCTTCTTAGCCAATTCCCTTCCCGGCTCGCTGCTCAAGAACATGGTCGTGGGGTACAACTTTTTTTTCAGATGAGCCTCCCTCGAACCTTTTTACCAGTGCCACACCTGGTCATGCTCTGTAATCAATCCTGCGATCTCGCTTCTGCGAATCAGACGGACCGGGCCCGTGCAGCTCTCGTTCTTAATCCCGCGCTCTTCCAGGTCGTCGCGCACGGCGTAGACCATCACGCCCTTTTCAAAGAGCCTCGCGATGTCGTCGCCAGGGCGGGCGGGGTGATTGATCCTGAGGCCGCCGATCGCAAGCGCCGGACACTCCTGGCTCACCAGGTAGTTGACGGCGTTGGCGCGCAGCAGAACCGTCAGCTCCGCGCCCGCGTTGCGGAGCGCCTGGCTCAGCCACAGTATCGTGTCGTCCTGCTCTTCGAGCGTCGCGCGGTAGGCTGTTTCGATTATGTTTAAAATCTTCATGGCTTTCCTCCGCAATCCCTACTTCGTGGGAATGACAAGCGTGTTCGTAGACTCAAGGGCCATCTTTAAGAAATCGCCCGGCCCTCCGCGCCTGACGCCTTCGACCGAGCTCGCCGCGCCTCGCTCGTCTACGCAGAGCCCGCAATTGACCCAGGTCAGAAGCGGGTCCTGACGGCCCATCTTCAGAAGCGAGGCGACAAAGTTCTTCGTCAGGGGGTGGTCTTCAGCTTCCACCGTAGTCCCCTTCACGGGGTTCGCGTGCGGTGTCTGCTCTTTGAAGGCGAGGTTGACGGCGCCTTCGTAAGCAAACACGTTGACCGAGATCCCCTTCTTCAACGCCGACGAGATTATTCGAAACGCCGTGGTCGAATTCGCCGATTCGAAGGGCGGGTCCATCAAAGCTATCGTCAAAGTTTTGCGTTCCATAACTCCTCCTCAGTGCCAGATGGCCTTAGTGCCTTCCTGCGCCAGAAGGTCTACGAGCGTATCTATGCCGGACTCTTTAACGCCGCCCATCAAATCCGCCGCGCGAAGCCCGCGCTCGCCTAAAGAAAAGTCATCGGCCAGCAGCCGTATACCCTCTTCGGCGAGCATCGGCAGTTGAGAGGCGCGCGCTCCCGCACGCGCGGCCAGCACGCCGTTCTGGACGAGGAAGACCGTCACGTCCTGGCCGCTGCGTTTTAGGGCCGCGGCCGTCTCTACGACAAACTGCACGTCGCGCGATTCGAATGGGTCACGCGATTCGATGAATAAATACCTGCTCATTTCGATCGCTCCTTTCTATAGCGGATTGTGATTGCATGTGACGACTATTTCGGAGTGCGGTGACTTGTCACCGCTTTTGTGTTAGCCATTACGGCTTCTCCTAAAGAAAAGCGCCGCGGGGTCTGCGCACTCCGAAGGAGTCGCTGATTACTTCTTCATCTGACTCTTACAGCGACGCCGTGGGGGTCCGCGCGCTCGACGCCCCCGACGACGTGGCTGATGGGCGCGACGGCTTTGAAGGCGCCCTTCTTGCCGTTGCTCTTGACCTTGATGATGCCCAGGCCGGGCGTCGCGCCGACCGCGTTATTGACGCCCGCGACGTTGGCCGTCAGCGGGTTCGGCCCGCGCAGCGCCATAAACATCAAGTCCCCGTCGGGCGACCTGTCGAGAAGATCCGGGGCGGGGTCCGACGACACGTCGCCGACAAGATCGATCTCGTTGACGACGGTGTTGCTGCTCGTCTTCACGACTATTATTCGGTTGGCCGCGCGGTCGGCGACCCAGAGGTACTTCTCTTTTTTGTTGAGCGCCATGCCGTGCGAGTCTACGAACCCGCGGTCGTCGTGGCTGTAGATCACCGCCGGCTGTGGCGTGTTCGGCGGGTTGGGGGTGGACGAAAAAGCCGACAGCGGGAACGTATAGAGGTCCGCTTCGAGCGGGTTGGCCGGCGCCCCTCCGCCCGCGTTTATGTACATCTGGCCGTCCAGGTGAACGCCGCCGCAGCCGTTCCCGTGAATGTGCGCGCGGTCGTATTCGGCCACTATCGCGAGCGGCGTCGCCGTGCTGTCGACTACGAACATGCCGCCGCCGCGCAAGGTGACAAAGACGAACCGCCCTTCTTCGTCGAAGTCGGGGCAGATTGGCGCGTTGTCAGGCCGGAGCGTCGCGTCCTGGCATGCGAGCCCGTTAGGCGTAGTGCAGGTGGCGAGGTTGAGCGTCGCCGCGCTTTCAAGCGTGAACGTGTTGGTCGCGTAGTCGGTCCTTATGCGCTGTAGCAGCTTGCCGTTCTGGTTGGCGACGATCAAGTACCTGTCGTCGGGCGAAGGGACGGCGGCGTGCGCCTGCTCTCCGACATCTATGCAAGCGATCGGCTGGCGCGTCGCCGCGTTAATGAAGAGAACGTGGCCGGTCGCTACAAACGAGATGATCGCGTGCGTCTGGTCGTGGTTGAAAAAGAGCATGTGAGGGCGGCGCGGCGCTGTGCCCGTCTCCTCGATGGAGAGGTCGCGAGCCGCCCCGCCGAGGTCTATCACTTCGGGCGTTGCTGTGGAAGGGTCGTCCGATTCAAGCTCGGTGTCCCGGTAGATGTAGAGTGTGCCGCCGCCGTCTGCGGTCGTGTCCGACTGGTCGAGTATCCAGACCTCGTATGGCCCACTTCTTTCAGACGGGTTGTGCGCCAGACTTGCCGCGCTCAAGGCCACGAGGGCCACCGCGACGGAAAAGAGGAATATCGCTTTTCGAGTAAAGAGCATGATTTGTGAGCCTCCTCGGTGATGAGTATTCTTTAGAACCTTCGTCTATATAAGCGGGAACCGCGTTTGAAAACTTGCATGGCGGGCGGGAAATTTGTTGCTATAATCCTCGCGCCTCCGACTGATCCTCGCTCGCCGAGGGAGGGATAATGCCTTCGCCTAGGGAAGTGACCCAACTCTTACAGGCCTGGAGTCAGGGAGATCAATCGGCCCTGGAGAAGCTCTTGCCTCTCGTTTATAACGAACTGCACCGCCTGGCCCGGCGTTACATGGTCCGGGAAGGCGCGGGCCACACTCTGCAAACGACCGCGCTCGTCAACGAAGCTTACCTCAGGCTGGTCGACGTGACGGGCGTCGAATGGCAAAACCGCGCGCACTTCTTCGCCGTCTCGGCCCAGATGATGCGGCGCATACTCGTCGATTTCGCCCGCTCGCGCAAATACCAGAAGCGCGGCGGCGGCGCGCGGCGCGTGACGTTCGACGAGGCGATTGAAATAGGCGCGGAGCAGGACGCCGACCTTGTCGCGCTCGACGACGCGATGAAGGCGCTCGCTTCAGTCGACGAACGCAAGAGCAGGGTCGTGGAGCTTCGCTTCTTCGGCGGCTTGAGCGTAGAAGAGACTGCCCACGTGCTCGGCGTTTCGCCCGACACGGTGATGCGCGATTGGAAGATGGCCAAGGTCTGGCTCTTGCGCGAAATGAGCGGGGGCCGCGGATGAACCCCGACCGGTGGCGCGAGATCGAAAGACTCTATCACGCGGCCCTTGAGCTTGATGAAGACCGGCGGCCCGCGTTCCTCGACCGAGCCTGCGCGGGCGACACGGGCCTGAGGCGGGAGCTCGAATCGCTGCTCGCGTTTGATAAGCGCGCCGAGAACTTCATCGAATCGCCCGCGCTCGAAGTTGCCGCCAATATGCTCGCAAACGACCCCGCTTTCTTAGACACCGGAAGCTCGCTCGGCCCCTACCAGATCATCTCTCAAGTGGGCGCGGGCGGGATGGGGAAAGTTTACCTCGCGCACGACACCAGGCTGGGCCGCAAGGTCGCGCTCAAAGTGCTGCCCGGCGAGTTCACACAGGACCCGGACCGCGTGCGCCGCTTTGAGCTGGAAGCCCGCACCGCGTCCGCGCTCAATCACCCGAACATCCTCACGATTTTCGAGATCGGCCGCGTCGATGACGCTCACTACATCGCCACGGAATTCATCGAAGGCCCGACACTCCGCCAGCAGATAAGGCGCTCGCGCGTAGCCCTGCGGCAGGCGCTCGACATCGCGTGTCAGATTGTGAGCGCGGTCGCGGCGGCGCACGAAGCCGGCATCGTTCACCGCGACGTGAAGCCCGAGAACATAATGATCCGCCCCGACGGCTACATCAAAGTCCTCGATTTCGGGATAGCAAAATTGACCGAAGCCTACGCTGCCGCGCTCGACCCATCGGATGTCGCCAGCGATGCCGAGACGGTCATGGCGCTGACGACGGAGACGGGCGTGGTGATGGGGACCACCAGTTACATGTCGCCCGAGCAGGCGCGCGGGCAGAAGGTCGACGCGCGCACGGACCTCTTCAGCCTGGGCGTCGTCGTTTACGAGATGATCGCAGGAGTAGCGCCCTTCGCCGCTCCGACGCCGGCCGACGTGCTGGCGGCGATCCTCGCGCGCGAGCCGCGCCCGGTAACGAGCTTCTCGACCGACGTGCCCGAGGCGCTCGATTGGATCATCGCCAAGACGCTGCGCAAGGACCGCGCCGAGCGCTACCAGACCGCGAAAGAGTTGCTCGGCGATTTAAGGAGCCTCAAACAGAGGCTTGAGTTCGAGGAGGAGCTGAAGCGGTCACTGGGCAGCGGCGTGATAGGCGTAGGCGTGATCGCCGCGGCTGACCAGGCGTCGGCCGCGACCGGCCCGGCCGCGCCCCAGCTTCACACGAGCCAGTCGCAGAGGGTGATAGATTCTCTGGCCGTCTTGCCGCTGGTCAACACGCTGGCCGACCCAGGCATGGAGTACTTCAGCGACGGCGTTACGGAGAGCGTCATCAACGCGCTGTCGGAGCTTCCCGAGCTTCACGTCATGGCGTGGAGCACCGTCTCAAGGTACAAGGACCGGCAGGTCGACCCTCGCGAGGTCGGCCGCGACCTCGGCGTGCGCGCGGTGCTTGCCTGGCGAGTAGTTCAGCTCGGCGATCGGCTCGTCATCAAGACCGAGCTCGTCGACGCGCGCGACGGCTCGCGCCTGTGGGGCGAGGCTTACGGCTGCGACCAGTCGGACATATTCGATGTCGAGACGAGGATATCGAAAGAGATCTCTGAAAAGCTGTTGCTTCGTCTGACGGCCGAGGAGAGGAAGCGGTTAGAGAAGCGCTACACCGAAAACACAGAGGCGTATCACGCTTATCTCAAGGGGCGCCACTTCTGGAACAAGCGGACCGACGAAGGCGTGCGCCAGGCCATAGAGCATTTCAATAAAGCTATCGACACCGACCCGAGTTACGCGCTGGCCTACGCGGGGCTTGCCGACTGTTACCTCATACTCGGATCGTTCGGCGTCGCGCTGCTGCCTCCGAAAGAGGCGATGCCGCGAGCGCGCGAGGCCGCCACGCGCGCGCTTGAACTGGACGAGACGCTCGCCGAAGCTCACGCCTCGCTCGCCTACTGCCTGACGAATTACTACTGGGACTGGGCCGCGGCCGAGCGCGAGTTCAAGCGTTGCTTCGAGCTGAAGCCCGGCTACGCGACCGCGCATCACTGGTACGGCCTGTTATATCTCGTTGCGATTGGTCAGGCGGACGAGGCCGTGAAAGAAATCAGAAAGGCATCAGAGCTTGACCCACTCTCGCTCCCGATCAGCGCGAACGTGGGCCTGCTTCTCTCTGTCGCGGGTCGACATGACGAAGCGATAGAACAGCTCACAAAGACTCTGGAGCTAGATCCAAACTTCGTCTACTCGCACTGGCAACTTGCCGTGGTTTATGAGCGGAAGGGGATGTATGACGAGGCAATCGAGGAGTTTGAAAAAGCAATAGCCCTATCGGGCAGAGGCACGCTGCCGACATCTCTCCTCGGACATGCTTACGCCGTCTCCGGCAGAAGAGACGAGGCGCTTGCGGTCGTAGATCAATTAATTGAGATTTCGAAGCGCAGGTACATCTCGTCTTACCGCGTGGCGGTGATCTTCGCGGGGCTCGGCGACAAAGAGCAAGCCTTCGCGTGGCTCGACCGCGCGGTCGATGAGCGCGACGGCTGGCTGATCTGGCTCAAGCTCGACCCGATGGTCGACCCATTGCGCTCGGACAGGCGGTTCAACAAGCTGCTGAGAAAGATCGGCCTTGCGGGCGCGTCGCCGAAGCCGCGCCGGCGCGCTTCGCAGAAGGCGATCACGTCGCTTGCCATCCTGCCGCTCGTAAACAGGTGCGACGACCCCGGCATGGATTATTTCAGCGACGGCATCACCGAAAGCATCATCAACCTGCTCGCGCAACTGCCGCGCCTGCGCGTAGTCGCGCGCAGCTCCGTGTTTCGCTACAAGGGGACGGAAGCGGACCCGCAAGAGGCGGGGCGCGCGCTGGGCGTCGAGGCGGTGCTTGCGGGCCGCGTCCGCCAGCTCGGAGAGAGGTTGATAATCGCGATCGAGCTGATCGATGTCAAAAACGATTCTCAACTCTGGGGCGAGCAGTACAACCGCCCGCTCGCAGACATCTTCGACGTGCAGGAAGAGATCGCCAGGGAGATAGCCGAAAAGCTGCGCGTGCGGCTCACGCTAAAAGACAAAGGGCGGATCGGCAAACGCTACACCGAAAACGTCGAAGCGTACCAGGCATACCTCAAAGGCCGCTACTTCTGGAACAAGCGCACGACCGACGCGCTCAAACGCGGCGTCGAATACTTCAAGCAGGCCATCGACCTTGAGCCGGGCTACGCTTCGGCCTACGCGGGGCTGTCGGACTCTTACACGCTGCTCGTCATACGCGAGGCGTTAGAGCCCGCGGAAGGTTTCTTGATGGCGAAGGCCGCGGCCTCCACCGCGTTGAAGATAGACGGCAAGCTCGGCGAGGCCCACGCTTCGTTCGCCCATGCCTGCCTTCACAACTGGGAGTGGCGGCAGGCGGAGGAAGGTCTGAAGCGCGCTATCACGATCAACCCCGGTTACGCGTCGGCCCACCACTGGTACTCGGAGTATTTGCTGGTGACGGGTCAGATCGACGAAGCCATCGCCGAGGTGAAGCGCGCCAGGGAGCTCGACCCGCTGTCGCTGATAATCAACGCCCACTTCAGCGAGGTGCTCTATTTCGCGCGCCGGTACGACGATTCGATCGAGCAGGCTCGCAAGACCCTGGAGCTGGACCCGAACTTCTTTCTCGCGCACATGGAGCTGGGGCAGTGCTTCGCGCAGCAAGGTCTGTACGATAAGTCACTCGAAGAGATTCAGAAGGCGAGGGAGATGATCGGCGACAGCCTGGAAGGGGCGTGGGCGACGGGGCACGTCTACGCGCTGTCGGGCCGCGCGGCCGAGGCGCGCGAAGTGATCGAGCAGCTCAAAGAGCAGTCAGCCCATCGCATCGTGTCGCCTTACGGGATAGCGGTGATCTACACGGCGCTCGGCGAGAGGGACGAGGCTTTCAAGTGGCTCGACAAATCTTACCTGGCGCACGACGGCGAGATGTTTAACGTGAATGTCGACCCGAAGCTCGACCCGCTGCGGTCTGATCCGAGGTTCGACGAGCTGCTCGGGCGCGTGGGGCTGGCGGCGGCGGTCGGCTTCGGTCAGGTGACGAACCGGCCGGCGCTTAAAGCCATAGCCGTGCTGCCGTTCAAGCCGATCAGCAAGGAGGGGCGCGACGAGTACCTTGAGTTGGGCATGGCCGACGCTTTGATAACCAGGCTCAGCAATATCAAGCAGGTGGTCGTGAGGCCGACGAGCGCCGCCCGCAGATACATGGAGCTGGAGACGGACCCCGTCATCGCCGGCCGCGAGATGAGAGTCGAGGCGGTGCTCGAAGGGAACATACAGAGGTTGACCGACAGGATCAGAGTTACCACGCGGCTCGTGAGGGTAGAGGATGGCTCGGCGTTGTGGGCCGGTACGTTTGACGAGAGGTTCACGGACATATTCGCGGTGCAGGATTCGATATCCGAGAAGGTCGCGGCCGCATTGGCGCTGAAGCTGACGGGCGAAGAGAAGGAGCGGCTCGCCAAGCGATACACCGAAAACACTGGCGCGTATCACCTCTACCTGAAGGGGCGCTACTATTGGAACAAGCGCGCGACCGACGCGCTGCGCAAGAGCATTGATTGTTTCTATCAGGCCATCGAGATCGACCCGAACTACGCGCTCGCCTACAGCGGGCTGGCCGACGCCTACACTTTCTTAGGCGACGTCGGGATCACGGCGATGTCGCCGCGCGAAGCATTCGTCAAAGGGAGGGGGGCGGCGACAAAGGCTCTCAAGATAGACGACGAGCTGGCGGAAGCCCACGCGTCGCTAGGCCATTTGAACATGCACAACTTTCAATGGGCGGACGCCAGCCGCGAGCTTCGACGCGCCATAGAGCTGAAGCCGAACTACGCCACTACGCACCAGTGGTACGCGTTCTATCTGATATTCACGGGCGCGGCCGACGAAGCATTGAAAGAGATCGCGCATGCGCAGTGGCTCGACCCCCTGTCGCAGCCTATCAACGCCGACGTGGCCGAGCTGTATTTTTACGCCGGGCAATGCGACAGGGCTATAGAGCAGTACCGCAAGACGCTAGAGATCGATCCCCAGTACCACCGCGCGCACCTCAACCTGGGGCGAGTTTACGAGCACCTCGGGATGCGCCGGGAGGCGTTCGAGGAGTTTGAAGCGGCGCAAGCTTCGTTCGACTGCCCGGAGATTTTAGCGGCGCACGCGCACGCGCACGCGACCTTTGGCAACAGGGCCGAAGCGTTGAGGCTGCTCGCGAAGCTGGGCGAGATCGCAAAGCGAGATTACGTTTCGCCCTACGACATGGCGGTCATACATGTGGGCCTGGGCGAGCTTGACCGCGCGTTCGAGTGGCTCGACAGGGGTTACGAAGAGCGCTCGGGGTGGATGATCTACGTGACGGTCGACCCGCAGCTCGCCCCCCTGCGGTCGGACGCCAGGTACAAGGAGCTGGTCCGGCGCATCGGCCTCTAGTACTTAGAGCGCGTCTGAGCAGTAGCAACTTACTCGGCTCCGTAGGAGCCTGATGTTTGTAGATGATCGCCAGGCAGGTACATTCAACTCCGTAGGAGTTGAATAATTGTTATGCGACCCTTCTACAAACATAGAGCCCCGCAGGGGCTTTTCAGATGCCCTCTTACTTCTTGATAACTGCGCGATCAATCGGTCATACTTATCTCAGAAACCCCATAAACCTCGTCGAAGCCAAGGGAGCAAGATGGCGAAATCGAAAGGTCCAAAGACCGTCTACGTCTGCCAGATATGCGGCGCGCAGCAGCCCCGCTGGATGGGCAAGTGCCCAGATTGCGGCGAGTGGAATTCGCTTGTCGAAGAGAAGACCGCGCCTTCGCGCACGGACGCCAGCCCGCGCGGCGGGTTGTTCCGACTGCGCGAGGTCGCGCCGGTCGCCTATCATGAGATCGAAAGCCAGGACGACGCGCGCCAGTCGTCAGGCATAGAGGAGTTCGACCGCGTGTTAGGAGGCGGCATAGTCCCCGGCTCATTAGTTCTGATCGGCGGGGAACCGGGCATCGGTAAGTGTGTGGTTGGCGACACACGCATAATAGACCCTGAAACTGGAGAGTTCTTGCCGATAGTTGCCTGGGAACACAAGGATCGTTCTGTATTATCGCTCGAAAGCGCCACGCAACGAATATCGACACAAAAAGTAGATGCTTTTTGCAATCAAGGAGTGCGGCCGGTCGTAGAGGTCACGACTCGACTGGGCCGAACATTGCGCTGCACGCCGACTCATCCGTTGCTCACGCCTGATGGCTGGCAACCCGTTGGCGACCTGCCTCCAGGCACTCGCATCGCTGCGCCGCGCAGTCTTCCCTACTTCGGGAAAGACGCGATGGCTGAGTCTGAGGTGAAACTGATTGCATACATCCTCTCTGACGGGTCGGCCCAAAGCTCTATTAATGTCACAGCCGCTTTGCCTGAGATAGAAGCTGATCTTCGCCACATTGCTAGACATTTTGATATGCAGTTGCGGGTCTATAATAAGCCAAATAATCGCGCAAAGCAGTATCGTTTCGTCCAACCTGTTGGACAGCGCGCGCAGACGAGAAAGGTTATGGCGGCTGCGCTCAAGCAAGCACGCGCGGAGTCAGGCATGACCTGGGCGAAATGGGCACGAGCAGCGGGCGTCGACTCGGGAATGCTTTACTTGTGGGCCGGTGGTGAATGCAGTCCGAGCGCAACAGAGCTTGAAAGCCTGGCGGAGGCCGCAGGATTACCCCTCACTTCGTTATCGCCTGAAGCCCGCGACCGATCAGAAATGACTACGTCAGTAGCTCGCTTCCTGCAATCTGTGGGCTTGAGATTTAAGAGGGCTGAGAACAAGTCTGTTCCCGGTTGCGTTTTCCGGCTGCCGCGTCCCCAACTGGCGCTTTTTTTGAAGGTGCTTTTTTCCTGCGATGGCTCTGTCTACGTGAATAAGAAGGGGCAACCAGGGGTATCTTACTCCACTATAAGCAAACGATTGGCAGAGGACGTGCAGCATTTGCTTCTCCGATTCGGCTTCATCACAAGGCTTCGCACGAAGCGCAGCCAAGTGAATGGTCAGCTATATATCGCATACGAGATTCAATTGCTCGGCATACCTGAAGTGAACCGCTTTTTATCAGAGATAGGCATACTTGGGCGGGAAGATGCAAAAGCGAGGATCGCATCCCTGACATTGCCTACAACAGCGTCAACGCAGCACGACACGATACCTACAGGCTTCGGGTTCTGGACACATCTGCGGGAGGTAACTGGTGGTGACTCATTCAGTGAAATCTCAGCAAAAGCAGGAGTCTTCATCCGTGATCGTCGTCACGAGCGGCCGCTTTGTCGCAAAACGGTCATCGCGATCGCAGACGCGTATCCGTCTGACCGCTTACGGGCGCTGGCTTACGGCGATGTTTACTGGGATGAAATCCAAAGCGTAGTCCCGGCCGGTGAAGAGAACGTCTATGACCTCTCTGTGCCTGCATATGAAAACTTCGTTGCAAACGACTTGATACTTCATAACTCTACATTGCTGCTCGAAGTATCTGATAAGCTGACCAGGAATTACGGTAAGGTGCTTTACATATCGGGCGAAGAGAGCGAGCGGCAGATTAAGCTGCGCGGCGAACGGTTAGGCATCAACCCGCAGGGGCTTTACCTGCTGCCGGAAACCTGCCTGGAGCGCATATTCGAAGAGATAGACCGCCTCGACCCGCAGGCCGTCGTCGTAGACTCCGTGCAGACCGTCTTTTCGATGAAGCTCGAAAGCGCGCCCGGCTCCGTCTCGCAGGTGCGCGAAGTCGCGGGGCAGTTCTTGATACTGGCAAAGAACCGCTCGGTCCCGGTATTCCTCATCGGCCACGTCACGAAAGAGGGGACTATAGCCGGCCCCAAGGCGCTCGAACACATAGTCGACACGGTGCTCTACTTTGAAGGCGAGCGACACCACAACCACCGCATCATCCGCGCTGTCAAGAACCGCTTCGGCGCGGCCAACGAGCTGGGCGTCTTCGAGATGACCGCCACGGGGCTCGTGCCCGTGCTGAACCCTTCGGGGCTCTTTCTCAACGAGCGGCCGGTCGGCGTTTCGGGCTCGATAGTCACCGCCTGCATGGAAGGGACGCGGCCGCTCCTGGTCGAGCTCCAGGCGCTGGTCACGTCGAACCGCTACGGGACGAGCCGCCGCATGACGCAGGGCGTAGACACGAACCGCGTCGCGCTTCTGATGGCGATGCTCGAAAAGCGCGTAGGCATGAGCATACTGAGCGAGGACGTGTTCGTGAACGTCGCGGGCGGGATGACGATAGACGAGCCGGCGGCCGATCTGGGGATAGTCGTGGCGATCGCGTCGAGCTTCCGCAACATTCCCGTCGACGAGCGCGCGGCCGTCTTCGGCGAGGTGGGGCTGGCCGGCGAAGTGCGCGCGACCAGCCAGGCCAGCGTGCGCGTGCGCGAGGCTTACGCAATGGGCTTTCGCCGCTGCGTGATCCCTCACGGCAACATGGTCGGGCTTGAATACGACGACGGGATAGAGGTGATCGGCGTCCGCAACGTCGCCGACGCGCTCGAAGCGCTCTTCTGATCAATCCGAAATCCGAAATAGAAAAGACCGAAGGGGATGACGCAGCCCCCGTTGCCTCATCCCCTTCAGTTTTTGTTTTGCTTTGTCTGTCGCTTCTCTCAGTTTTGCGATGACCGACGCAGCCCCCGTTGCCCCGGTCATCGCTTACTTTCTTAAGCTACGCCATTGGCTTTGGCAACGCGCGTGCCACGCGCGATGGCCCGCGCAGGTAGCTGTAAGTTTTGTATTTGAAAGAAAGCCTCGCGGGGCCGAACCTGTGGCTAACAAAACTTGTCACGCGCGCTGTGACAGAACGCGTAATCTGCGACGGCGACTGCTTTTGGGTAGCAAAACGGCAGAGTTCAGATATAATGAATCCCGTCAGAGCACAGGACCTGACGGACCGGTCAGTTACCCGTGGGGGCGCGCGAGCGGGACGCTTTATATTTTATTATGCTCGCGAGCCGCGCCCGCCGGCCCGGCCATTCCTTCTTTCGGCCAGGGCCAATGTAAAACAGCGGAAGAGCGGGGACATATAGTTTTTAGCCCATCATTCACATCCTGAACTCTTCTGTGACGAGGCCGGTCGGCTTCGCCCCCCTCGGGGGCGCGCGAATAGATCTTTTACAACTCAGCTTAACTATTCTTAGTCGTGCAGCAGGAACGGCTCAAGCGATAGGTAAGACGTACGGAGGTCATATGAGATTAGACGTTGCTTTAATTCGTATTGTCTTCGTCGCGGCGCTTGGAAGTGCGGGTTATTACCTTAAGCCGATTAATGGGAAGGCGATTCTTTCGGCAGCGATAGGCGTTTTTCTTGCTTTCTCTATTATTTTCTTCGAGACCCGGATTCGTAAAGCTACTTTAAGGACCCTTATAGGAGGCGCAGTCGGGTCGATTCTGGGGATCGCGGCCGCCACTTTGATCGGTTGGATCATATCGGCACAGCAGACCGAAGCAATTTCGCCGAACTTCAAATCTTTTCTGACGCTCACGCTCACGCTCTTCATGGGTTACGTGGGTTTGATGGTCGGCGCGGTCAAAGGTGATTACCTCGACCTGACGGCGCTCGGGGGGATATTCGTCGAGAAGGGGGCGAGCAAATCGCACCCGCTCATCCTAGACACGTCCGTGATAATAGATGGCCGCGTGGCCGACATCGCCGAGACGGGCTTTCTGGCCGGGACGCTCGTGATTCCCCAGTTCGTCCTCCGCGAGCTTCAGCAGATAGCCGACAGCGCCGATTCGATAAAGCGCAACCGAGGCCGGCGCGGGTTAGACATACTCCAGCGGCTCCAGAAGAAGAAGGGCAGCTACGAGATCGTCATAAGCGAGGCCGACTTCCCGGACGTGCGCGAAGTCGACCACAAGCTCATAGAGCTCGCGCGCCAGCTCGAAGGCAAGATCGTCACAAACGATTTCAACCTGAATAAAGTCGCGCAACTGCGCGGCGTGAGCGTGCTCAACATCAACGAGCTCGCCAACGCGCTCAAGCCCGTAGTCTTGCCGGGCGAGATCATGCGCGTATTCGTCCTCAAAGAAGGCAAAGAGTACAACCAGGGCGTCGCCTACCTCGACGACGGCACGATGGTCGTAGTCGATAACGCTCGCCGAATGATCGGCAAGAACGTCGACGTGTCGGTCACAAGCGTCCTCCAGACCACGGCCGGTAAGATGATCTTCGGTCGCTACACCGAAGACGGGCGCGCAGCAGCGGGGCCGCGCCATAATTCGGCTCCATAGCCTCGATTCGACTCGGTAGTGACTGAAGCGGGACTCAACATAGCCATAATCGCCGCGGCAGGCATCGGCGCGCGCATGCACGCCGACCGCGCCAAGCAGATGATAGAGCTGGCCGGCGTGCCGCTGCTCGTCCACACGCTCCGCCGCTTCGAATCATCAGACGCCATAGACCAGATCATTCTCGTCCTCCAGCCTAACCTGACGCACGAAGTCCTGGGCCTGATCTCACGGCACAACATCAAGAAGGTGGTCCGCGTAGTGGCGGGCGGGGCCGAGCGCCAGGATTCGGTCTACCGCGGCATACAGGTCATCAAAGAGGAGACCGCCCGCGTCGTCGCGGTCCACGACGCCGTCCGCCCTTTCGTGCGGCCCGAAGAGATACGCGCCGTCATCGAGCGCGCGCAATCGACGGGCGCGGCCGTGCTGGCTACGCATGCCACGGACACGATCAAGCAGGTGAAGTCGGGCCGCGTCCAGCGGACGCTCGACCGGCGGCGCATCTACCACGCGCAGACGCCGCAGGCCTTCCGCTTCTCGATCATCCGCGAGGCGTACGACCGCGCTTACAAAGACGGCTTTATGGCTACAGACGATTCTCAACTGGTCGAACGCCTCGGCCACCGCGTCTCGGTCGTCGAAGGCTCGCCCATAAACGTCAAGATAACGCGCCCCTTCGACCTGAGCCTGGCCGAGGCTATACACGCGGAGTTCTTTAAGTGATATGAGCAGACAAGCTCGCATAGGCGTAGGCTACGACATACACCGCCTGGTCGAAGGCCGCAGGCTCGTGCTCGCGGGCGTCGAGGTCCCGTTCGAGAAGGGGCTGCTGGGACATTCGGATTCCGACGTTCTGACGCACGCCATCTGCGACGCGCTGCTGGGCGCGGCGGCGGCCGGTGACATAGGGACGCATTTCCCGGACAGCGACCCGCGCTTTGCCGGCGCGGCGAGCCTCGAACTCCTCGCGCGCGTGGTCGAGTTGATAAAAGGGCGCGGCTTCGAGGTGGCCAACGTCGACGCCGTGGTGCTGGCCGAGCGGCCGCGCCTCGCGCCTTACATACGGTCGATGCGCGAGCGCCTCGCCGAGGTGTTGCAGATCGAATTAGAGCTTGTGAGCGTGAAGGCAAAGACCAACGAAGGTCTCGACGCCGTAGGCCGCGGCGAGGCGATGGCCGCGCATGCGGTCGCGTTAATAGTTTTTAGTTTTTAGTTTTCAGTTTTTAGTCATATGCGCGCAGTCGATGTGATAGCGAAGAAGCGTGATGGCCGCGAATTATCTCGCGGCGAGATAAGTTTCATCGTGCGCGGCTACACCGCGGGCGATGTTGCCGACTACCAGATGTCCGCGCTGCTGATGGCGATCTTCCTCCGCGGGATGACCAACGAAGAGACGTTCGCATTGACCGAAGAGATGCTCAATTCCGGCGCGGTCGTAGACTTCTCGGACCTCGGACGCCCGCGCGTCGATAAGCACTCGACTGGCGGCGTCGGCGACAAGACCTCGCTCGTGCTCGCGCCGGTCGTGGCGGCGGCGGGCGTGCTGGTCCCTATGATCTCGGGCCGCTCGCTGGCCCATTCGGGCGGGACGCTCGACAAGCTCGAATCGATACCGGGGTTCAGGACCGACCTGACGCTTGCCGAGTATCGCGCGACTCTAGAACGCGTAGGGGCCGCGCTCATCGGGCAGACCGCCGAGATTGCGCCGGCCGACAAGAAGCTCTACGCGCTGCGCGACGTGACGGCGACCGTTCCCTGCCGGCCGCTCATGGCCGCTTCGATCATGAGCAAGAAGATGGCCGAAGGCATCACCGGGCTCGTGCTCGACGTGAAGACCGGGAGCGGCGCTTTCATGAAGGATCAAGCTGACGCCACGGCGCTGGCGCACCTGATGATCGCGATCGCGCGCTTCATGGGCAAAGAGGCGGTCGCGCTGATAACTGACATGAATCAGCCGCTAGGGCGCGCGGTCGGCAACTCGCTCGAAGTGATCGAAGCGCTTGAGACTCTACGAGGGCGCGGCCCCGCGGATTTCAACGAGCTGTGTCGAGAGCTCGCGGCGGAGATGCTGGTGCTCGGCCGCGCGTCGGAAGAGGTTGACGGCGCGCGCGCGCGCTACGACCGATTGATTGCCGAGGGCGCGGCTTTAGAAAAGATGCGCGAGATCATCGAAGCACAACACGGCGACGCTCGCGTCGTCGATGACTACTCGCTGCTGCCGCGCGCGAGCGAAGAGCGCAGGGTGCTCGCACCTCGCTCGGGCTACGTGAGCGCGATCGACGCGGAAGCCGTCGGCCGCGCTTCGATGTTGTTAGGCGCAGGCCGCTCGCGTCTCGACACCCCGATCGACGCGAGCGTTGGCCTTGAGGTCAAAGCCAGGCTGGGTGATGAAGTCACCCCGGAATCCGAGCTTGCCGTCTTGCACTTCAACGACCCTTCGAGCGCGGACGAAGCCGCTTCCGTCGTCACCCAGGCGTTCAAGCTCGCACGCGAACACGTGACCCCGCCCGATCTAATCAAGCTCGCCCTGCGCTGATTCAAGATCGTTATTCACCGCAGAGGCGCAGAGCGAATTAAGCCTCGGAGAGGCGATATTCAATAGCCAGGGGCAACGCCCCTGGAAACGGGTTGTGAAGATTACAAGCCCTGAAAGGGCGCGATAAGAGTATCGCCCTTTCAGGGCTTCGTCTCGTATGGCGCATGACCCGGCGCGTTGCGCCGGGCTATTGAATCATGCCCCTACGGGGCTTTCGGCTATTGAATCGTCGCCCCTTTGGGGCTTTATCTTCTCTGCGTAATCGCCGCGTGCGAAGCACATCATCGGCCATCCCGTGCTCTCTGCGTCTCTGCGGTGATATGGCTTTTGCTTTTCATTGCCTCGAATTGTGAGCTACAATCGGTCCCGCATTGGACTCAACCCGCCGCACGCGATGGAGGATATTATGACGACCAAATTAACGAGACGAGATTTCGTTCGCGGCAGCGCTGTCGCCGGAGTGGTTGCCGGGCTCGGCCCTGAGCTGAACGCGCGCGCGCAATCGAAAGGCTCGCGTCCGCTTGTCATCTCAAGCGCTAACGGCCTGCGCGCCAACGAGCAGGCCATGGGGATGATTCGCCGGGGCGCGGACACGCTTGACGCCGTTATAGCCGGGGTCAACATAGTCGAGGACGACCCCGAAGACAATTCCGTAGGGTACGGCGGCTTGCCGAACGAAGACGGCGACGTGGAGCTAGACGCGAGCGTTATGCACGGGCCTACGAAACGCGCGGGCGCGGTCGCGTCGCTGCGCCACATCAAGAACCCGTCTAAAGTTGCCAAGCTCGTCTTAGAGCGCACGGACCACCTGCTGCTTGTCGCCGACGGCGCGCTACGGTTCGCGCTCGCGCACGGGTTCAAGAAGGAAGATTTGCTAACCGACAAGTCGCGCGCGATCTGGCTCCGCTGGAAAGAGACCAGAAGCACTCGCGACGGGTGGGGGCCGGGGCTCGCCGCGCCGGAAGAGAGCAAGCCTCAGTCGCGCCTTTCAGTCGACCCGAAAGAGGCGGAGCTTATCGCCCTCGCCGACAGAATCATAGCCCGCCCGCCGACGGGCACGATCAACTGTCTGGCGATCAACGCCGCCGGCGACATCTCCGGGACCACGACGACGAGCGGCCTCGCCTTCAAGATTCCGGGCCGCGTCGGCGATTCGCCGCTGATAGGGTGCGGGCTGTTCGTAGACAACGAAGTCGGCGCGGCGGGCTCGACGGGCCGCGGCGAAGAGTGCATAAAGATAAACGGCGCGCACACCATCGTCGAGATGATGCGGCGCGGCGCTTCGCCTTCAGAGGCATGCATGGAGGCGGTCAAGCGCGTGGCCGCCAGCTATAACGGGAACCTGAAGAAGCTGCGCGAGTTCAACATCAACTTTTACGCGCTTAACAAAAACGGCGAGCACGGCTCGGCCACGCTCTGGGGCTTCTCCGTCGAAAGAGAAGGCAAGCGCAACCGCGTGAGGTACGCCGTGCACGACGGGCGCGAAAACAAGCTCCACGACATCCCTTATCTTTACGAAGCCCCCGACAAGCAGTGAGCGCAAAGGAGAGGTCATGGCCAGCTTTCGCATGACAGTCGGATTGGTGATTATGGCGATCTTGTCTCAAACGGCGTCGGGGCAGAACAGGCCGCGGGCGCGCGACCTCGGCGTTCCGTTCGATGGCCTCGCGGGGCCGCTCAACGCCATCACGGACGTGAAGGGAGTCGAGGTCGGCCACACGACTTTGATCTCGGGCGAGGGCGCGTTGAAGGTCGGCTCCGGCCCCGTCAGGACGGGAGTCACGGCGATAATGCCGCGCGGCAAGCAGACCAGCGATCAGGTCTTCGCCGGGTGGTTCTCGTTAAACGGCAACGGCGAGATGACGGGTACGACCTGGGTCGAAGAGTCGGGCTTTCTCGAAGGCCCGATAATGATAACCAACACCCACAGCGTCGGCGTCACGCGCGACGCGGTCATCGCCTGGCGCGTGAAGCGCAATCAAATGAATCAGCCCTGGTCGCTGCCCATCGTGGCCGAGACTTACGACGGGTACCTTAACGACATCAACGGGTTTCACGTCAAAGAGAAGCATGTCTTCGACGCGCTGGATAATGCTAAGTCCGGCTCCGTGGCCGAGGGCAACGTGGGCGGCGGGACTGGTATGATCTGTTACGGATTTAAAGGCGGCATCGGCACGGCGTCGAGGAGGCTGGACGAGCGGGCGGGCGGCTACACCGTGGGCGTTCTGGTGCAGGCGAACTTCGGCCGCCGCGACCAGTTGCGCGTCGCGGGAGTTCCCGTAGGTCAGGAGATAACCGAAAACATGCTCGGCTCTGTCGAGACGGGACTGCCGAGAGAAGATGTCGGGTCGATCATAATTGTCGTCGCCACTGACGCGCCGCTCCTGCCGCACCAGTTGAAGCGGCTCGCGAGGCGCGCGGCGCTCGGGCTCGCAAGGACAGGGACGACTTCGGGCAATGGGTCGGGCGACATCTTCATCGCCTTTTCAACGGCGAACGCCGAAGCGTCAAAGCCGACAGGCATAGCTCAGTTGACTATGCTCCCGAACGACCGTATCGGGGCGGTGTTCGAGGCGACCGTCCAGGCGACGGAAGAGGCTATCATCAACGCGCTCGTCGCGGCAGAGACCATGACGGGAGTCGACAACCACAAGGTCACGGCGCTTCCGCATGACCGGCTCAAGGAAGTGATGAAGAAATACAACCGGCTCAAATAAACCCTGTAAGGGCAGGGACAAGCCCTGCCCGGATCGCGCGTAAGCGCGATTACGAGGTACGAAACAAGCGAAGTAGTCGATAAGAAACACAGATCATTGCCTTCGGCAATCCGGGCAGGGACAAGCCCTGCCCCTACATTTACTTCCTTGTAGTCTGTCGGCTAGGATTTAATTATGAAAAGAATCTTTTTGGCCCTTCTTCTTGTCTCCGCGCTCGTTGCCGCGGGCTGCACGGGTGTCTTCGACAAAGTCGATGACGCCAAGGGGAAACTGCGCGTCGGCATAGTCTTTGACATCGGCGGCAAAGACGATAAATCGTTCAACGCGGCCGCGTGGGAAGGCGTCGTGCGCGCGGCCAAAGACTTCCCCGACAACATACACCTGCGCGACGTGGAGCCGGGCGACCCCAGCTCGATCGAGCCTTCGATGCTCGTGCTGGCCGAGCGCAACTACGATCTGATTATCGGCATAGGGTTCGCCCAGGCGCCGATCATGCAGAACGTGGCGCGCGCCTACCCTAACGTGAAGTTCGCCATCATCGACGGCGTGATAGACATGCCCAACGTCGCGTCGCTGTTGTTCAGAGAGCACGAAGGGTCGTTCCTCGTAGGCATGATCGCGGCGAGCATCTCGAAGACGAACAAGGTCGGCTTTGTCGGCGGCATGGACATTCCTCTCATACACAGGTTCGAGACCGGCTACGCCGAGGGCGCGCGCTACGCCAACCCGAAGGTCGAAGTCTTTAAGAACTACGTCGGCGTCACCGATGGCGCGTGGAATAACCCTGGCAAGGGCAAAGAGCTCGCGAAAGCGCAGATCGAGCGCGGGGCCGACATCATATTCCAGGCCGCGGGCAATTCCGGCCTCGGGGTATTCGACGCGGCCGAAGAGTCCAGCAACCCCGGCGACGCGTCGGGCGCGGGGGTCAAGTACGCGATAGGCGTAGATTCAAACCAGAACTGGGTCAAGCCCGGATTCATTCTCACGAGCATGGTCAAGCGCGTCGACGTGGCCGTCTACAACACCGTGAAAGAGCTGGTCGAAGGGCGCTTCAACGGCGGCATACATCTTTTCGGTTTGAATAATGACGGCGTAGGCTACGCGCTCGACCAGTACAACGAAAAGGCCATACCGCCCGCGGTGCTCGACGCCGTCGAGCGCGCCCGCCAGGACATAATCGCGGGCCGCATCAAAGTCACCGACGCTATGGCTAAATGATGAAGCGCACGGCCGCGGGCAAGACGCTCATTCGCGCGGGGGTGTAGCCCACCATCTCGCCGTCAATGTCTATAGCCATCGGCTCGTCGGTTGTAATCAATACTTCGCGCGCGCGCGCCTCTTTCACCTTGGGGTTTTTCAGATAGCTTCCACGATTGATGCGGGGCAGCTCTCTTATCACGTCAAGGCGCGTGGCCCCGTCGGTCAAGACAACGTCAAGCAACCCATCGTCAAGCAGGGCATTCGGCGCGAGCATCATGCCGCCGCCCGCGAAGCGGCCGTTCGCGACGACTAAGAGGTTGCTCTCTATTTTTTTCTGAAGCTCGCCGTCGAGTGTCACTTCAACCGAACGCAGTTTATAACGATCGAGCGCGCGCAGCGCCGCCGCGATGAAACGCGCGCGACCGCCTACCCACTTCGGCATACGCCCGCGCCAGCCGTTGACGAAGGCCGACGCGTCACCACCCAGCCCGAACGTCGCCACGTTGATGAAACTGCGAGTCACGCTCGCGCCCTCTTTCGTAGCGGTGACGGCGCGGACCGCGTCTATCACGCGCGACTTCCCCGACGCTATCGCGGCGATAGCGTCCCGGCCCGAGTCGATCCCGATCGAGCGGCGAAAGTCGGACCCGGTCCCGCTCGGCAGCAGCCCCACGGCGGCCTCCGGGTTGATGGCCGCGCCCGCCGAGTCGAAGTAACCGTTCACGACTTCGCTCAAAGTCCCGTCGCCCCCGACCGCGACTATGCGGGCCGCGCCCGCTTGGAGCGCGCGGCGAGCAATGTCGGTAGCTTCGCCCGCGCGCGCGGTCACCTGCTCTGAGAATCTGATTCCGAGCCTTTCAAGCTCGCGCTTCGCTTCGGCCCAACTCCGCGGCGTCGCGCCGCGGGCGGAGGCGGGGTTGATGATAAAGAGTGTCTCTTCCAATTAATCAGGCGGTGGGGAGCGGGGCGCTCTCGTCTTTAAGCCGTTCGACGCGGGCTTCTACGATGCGGTTGCCGTTGACGTTCTCAACCGTCATCCGAAGGCCGTTATAATCTACGCTCTCGCCCTGGCGCAGCAGGCGGCCCGCCCGCGCCATCATAAAGCCGGCGACCGTGTGGTAGGTGTCCGACTCGGGCAGGCCGAGGTCCAAGACCCTGTTAGCCTCTTTGATCGAAAGCCTGCCGCTGACGGTGTGGCTGCCGTCCGCTTGTTCGATGATCTGGCGCACGGCTACTTCGTCGTGCTCGTCGCGTATGTCGCCGACGATCTCTTCGATCAAGTCTTCGAGCGTCACCAGGCCCTCGACGCCGCCGTGCTCGTCTACGACCAGCGCCATGTGCGCGCTCGAACGGCGCAGGCTGCGCAGCGCGTCGTTGAGCCTCATCGAAGTCGGCAGAAAGACGGCGGGGCGCACGACCTGGTCTATGCTCGCCTGCTCGCCGCGCCGCACCAGGCGGCCGAGGTCTTTATGAAGCGCGATGCCTATGACGTTGTCGAGCGAGTCGCGGTAGACGGGCATGCGCGAATAGCCTATCTGCTCGAACTGCTCCAGCATCTTGTCGAGCGGGAGCTCGGCGTCGAGCGCCTCAAGCTCCGTGCGCGGCGTCATCACGCTTTCAACCGTCGCGTCCGTGAAATCGAAGACGTTATGGATCAACTGCTGCTCATCCGCGATCAGGTGGCCGCTCTGGTGGCTGGCCGTGATGAGGTTGCGCAGCTCTTCTTCGCTGTAGGCCTTCGCGTGCTCGTCGGTGGCATGCAGGCCCAACAGCTTGAGCGTCACAATGCCCGATTTATTGATCAGCGAGATGGGCGCTTTGAATATCCTGTAGAAGAGTTCCATAGGCCGCGCCACGGCCAGCGCCACGCGCTCGGCGCGTTCGAGCGCGAGCGCCTTCGGGACGAATTCGCCCAGCAGCAGGTGCAGGTAGGTGACTACCGACAGCGCGATTGCCGTGGCGATGGTGTGCGCGGCGACGACCGACGAGACGGATTCGGGGAGCCATTCGGCGAGCTTCGGTTCCAGGAGGTGAGCGAGATTCTTTTCGCCTAACCACCCGAGCAGCAGGCTCGCGACGGTGATTCCAAACTGGCAGGCTGAGATGAAAGCCGTGATGTCGCCCATCACGCGAAGCACCGCGCGGGCGCGGCGGTTGCCTTCGGCCACGAGCGCCTCTACGCGCGAGGGCCGGACGCTTACGATTGCGAATTCCGCGGCGACGAAATACCCGTTAGCCAGCACGAGGAGGAGTACGGCGGCCAGCTTCCAGACGATCGATACAATCGAAGCGGCATCCATAAAGATAAAATCTTATCAACTCAAGGCGTAGCTATCCAGTTGGCGGCACGCTCTACCGCGCGCGCCCAACCTTCCACTAGCTTTTCGCGGCGGCTCTCTTCCATGCGCGGCTCGAATGTCTCGTCGCGCTGCCACATCTCGTCGAGGTCCTCGACGCCCGGCCAGAAATCTACGGCGAGACCGGCGAGAAATGCCGCGCCCGCAGCCGTCGTTTCGGTGTTGGCCGGGCGAACGACGGGGATGCCGAGAATGTCTGCCTGAAACTGCATGAGAAAATCGTTTCGCGCCGCGCCGCCATCCACGCGAAGCTCGCTCAGCTTGATCCCCGCGTCTTCGCGCATGCAGGCGAGCACGTCGCGAGTCTGATACGCGATAGATTCGAGCGCCGCCCGCGCTATGTGCTCTCGCGTGGTCCCGCGCGTAAGACCGACTATCGTCCCGCGCGCGTACTGGTCCCAGTAGGGCGCGCCGAGCCCGACGAACGCCGGCACGAAATAGACCCCGCCGTTATCTTTGACGGCGCGAGCCATCGGCTCGGTGTCGGCGGCTGAATCAATTATCTTCAGCCCGTCGCGCAGCCACTGGATCGCCGCGCCCGCGATGAAGACGCTGCCTTCCAGCGCGTACTCGACCGGCTGGTCTTCGATCTGCCACGCGACGGTCGTAAGCAAATTCTTAGTCGAACGCACGAGCTCGCGCCCCGTGTTCAAAAGCATGAAGCAGCCCGTGCCGTAAGTGTTCTTCGACATGCCGGGCCGAGTGCAGACCTGACCGAACAGCGCCGCCTGCTGGTCGCCCGCGTTCCCGGCAATCGGTATCGCGCCGCCGAACAGCTCTGTGTCCGTCTCGCCGACGACCGCGCTCGACGGCGCCACGTCGGGCAGTAACGCGCGCGGCACGCCGAAGGTTTCCAGCAGCTCGTCGTCCCACTCGTGACTCTCTATGTTGAACAAGAGCGTGCGGCTGGCGTTCGACGGGTCCGTGACGTGGACGCGGCCGCCCGTGAGCTTCCATATCAGCCACGAATCTACGGTGCCGAACGCGAGTCTTCCCTGCTCCGCCAACGCGCGCGCGCCTTCGACGTTGTCGAGCAGCCACCGCACTTTGGTCCCGGAGAAGTATGCGTCGACGACGAGCCCTGTGAGCTGTTGAATCTGGTCGGCCAGCCCCTCGCGCCTGAGCCGCTCGCACGCGTCGGCGGTGCGCCGGCACTGCCACACGATGGCGTTATGAATCGGCTCGCCCGTCTGGCGGTCCCAGATGATGGCCGTCTCGCGCTGGTTGGTGATCCCTATGGCCGCGATCTGATCGGGCCGCGCTTTCGATTCTGCCATCACGCGACGGGCCGCGTTCAACTGAGAGGACCATATCTCGTCGGGGCGGTGCTCGACCCAGCCGGGCTGCGGGTAGAGCTGTTCGAACTCCTGTTGAGCTATGTGGACGGGGCGGCCTTCGTTGTCGAACAGAATCGCGCGCGAGCTTGTCGTGCCTTGGTCGAGCGCCAGTATGTAATCCTTGCTCATCCGTTGTCTCCAAGCAGTGGTGAGGTCTGTCGAGCCCGGCTATGATACCATCCGCTTATGATAATCAGGAACTTTTTTCTGCCGCACTCGCTTAACCAGACTGAAGAACATTCATATCGGAAGACGCTCGGCGCAGCGTCTTCAACCAGAGAGGTGAAAAGATGATAAGAGTCTATGCTGCTTTAGTAGTATTCGTGTGTCTGCTGGCCGGGACCGCAACGGCCCAGGAGCCAAGAGTCGACCGGACAGTCGTTCTCGACATTAGCATTATTGAGATCACGGCTGCCCGCGCGGAAGATATAGAAGCGATGGTCAAGGATAAACAACGGCTCAACTCTTTAATCAATGAGGGCAAAGCAAAAGCAGTGGCAAGTCTACAGATGCGCGCGCGGTCGGGCGAAAGCGCAAGCGCTCGGGTAGGACATCGTGTGCCCGTGCAGACTGCGACGCTTCCCGGCTTGACCCGCGCCCGGTCGGACTCAAATGAGCCGGGCACCAGCGGAGTCGGAGTCGCTGTCCCGCAAATACAGTACGAGAACATAGGGCTCAGCGCGACAGCCACGCCTCGGATTGTTGCAGGCGAGATGGTAGAAGTCAGGCTCCACATCGAGCAGTCCGCCATCGAAAGGAGCACCGGCACTTTCACTCCGACCTTCATTCAACGTACGCTGCAAGATATTTCTCGCGTGCGCGCTGGGGAGCCGGTGCTTTTATTCGGCGTAGTCCAGCACCAGCCTCCGCCGTCAAGCCCCTCCTCGCAGCCTGCGCGGCAAGCCGAACCGTCAGTCAGCAGCTTCGGTGTAGTGCTGACTGCCAGAATAATCGATTAGCGATTCGCAGGCACGCAGGTTCGTAGTTCGTCGTCCGTCGTCCGTCGCTCAGACGCGTAGAACGCTGAGACCCGCAACAGCGTTTTAACCAACTGACTGCGGACGACGGGCTACGAATAACGATTCACTGCTCTATAGGGCTGAGGCGGCGGCCCGTGGCGGGAACCGCCGAGGGGCGGAACTTGCGCGCGTAGGTCCAGACGTAGTTTCTCAGGTTGTAGTAATAGGGACTGAAGCCCACTTCGTCCATCTCCGTGAGCGCCCGCTCGATGTCCCACTGGTCGTCCATTATGCGGTAGATGGCGCTCATCTCGCCCGTGCGGTGAATGCCGTCCGAGCAGAAGACGAAAAACGGGCCGTCGGTCTTGTTCGACACGATGCGGAGGAAGTCGTTAGCCTCTTTATCAGTCGGCGGGTTCCAGACGCTCAGCGGGAGGCGGCGGTAACTGAACCCCAACCGCTCGGCCGCGACCCTCATCTCATCCGAATAGTCGTAGTCCGAGCGCAGGTCGAGGATGGTCTTCACCCCTAGCTTTGTGAGCACGCCAAGCCCGCCTCGCGCCGGCTCGCCGCCGCGCATGTAGTTTTCGTCGAGCCGGCGAAACAGCGGCAGCGCGACTTGAACCTCCACGCTCTTCTCGTCCAGGCGGACGGGCTGTGCGGCGCCTTCTGCCGAATTCAAAGCTGTCTCGGAATTTACCTTGCCGAGGAGGTGAGTGGCTATCACGACCGAGATGACTACCAACAGCGGGACAACTATAAATAAAAACTTCTTCTGCACTTGCTTAAACCGCCCTGATACCGATTGCTGAGGGCTAACACGCGTCATCTATTTATACCTCAGTTAAGCGCTGCCTGGCAAAACTGATATACGGCCGCGCATCGAAGGTCGGTTTCACAGCTCAAAGGCAATTTGACCGAACCGTTCGGTCAATCTGATGCTGATCGCCACAACCGGGCAAGGGCGGCCGCCGCTGGAACCTGGATATTTGCTGATATTGCAAAGCTTAACAATGAGCGGCAGGAATGGAATGGATTTCGCTTAAATCTCTCGGACTATTGCATTCAGCCGCCACAAATTTAGGTCAGCCGCATAGCGAGAGAGAATGAACCGCACGAGCTACATGCAGAATAATTCTGCCGCTAACCCATTCATGGTCAGTGTCTCGGTAGCCGGGCTCGCGCTGTTCGCCTACTGCGGCTTTACGGCGGCCACGGGCGCGATAAGCATTCAGTGGGTTCTGCTGAGCCTGGTCACGGTGGTTCTGGTCTCGCGCGTCGACATAGGCATTCCGAAGACGGCGAGCGCGATGACGCTCACCGACACGTTCATATTCATCTCGGTCCTGTTGTATGGGCCTTACCCTTCGGTAATACTGGCCGGGGTCGATGCGGCCGTCTGTACGCTTCAATACAAGGGCAAGCGCAAGGTCATCTTTTTTAACGCCGCCGTGATGAGCCTGTCCGTCTGGGCGGCCAGCATGATCGTCACGCTGATCTTCGGCGACCTGGCGGAGCTGTCGTCGCAGCTCGACCAACTGGCGATGGCCGCCGGGCTGTTGGCGCTGCTCCACTACGTCTTCAACACGGGCATTGTCAGCGTGGCTACCGCGCTCAAGACGCGCAGCAACCTCTTTAACACATGGAAGCAGTGTTACCTGTGGACCTCCGTGACGTACTTCGCGGGGGCGGCGGCGGCCACGATCATCGTAAAGCTGATTACGATAATATCTTTCTACGCATTCATCATAGCCGTGCCGATCCTGACGATCACTTACTTCACCTACAAGGTCTACCTCGACAAGGTGGAGGCTTCAAACCGCCACGCCGAGCAGATGGCCGACCTCCACTTGAGGACCATCGAGGCGCTCGCCATAGCCATCGACGCTAAAGACGAAGTCACGCACGACCACGTCCGCCGCGTTCAGATTTACGCGACGGGGCTGGCAAAGCTTTTCGGGTTGAGCGAGTCGGAGATCGAAGCCTTGAAGGCGGGCGCGCTCCTTCACGACATTGGCAAGCTCGCCGTGCCCGATTACATACTCAACAAGCCTGGGTCGCTTACGCCCGCCGAGTTCGACAAGATGAAGGTGCACACCATCGTCGGGGCGGAGATACTTGAGCGCGTCGGTTTCCCTTACCCCGTGGTCCCTGTCGTGCGCCATCACCACGAGCGTTGGGACGGGCGCGGATACCCTGACGGGCTGCGCGGCGACCAGATACCGATCACGGCGAGGATACTGACGGTGGCCGACTGCTTCGACGCGGTGCGCGAAGACCGGCAGTACCGCAAAGCGATGACTCGCGAGCAGGCCATTCAACTGCTCAAGGAAGGCAGCGGGACCATGTTCGACCCGACGGTGATCGGCGTATTCCTGGATCACCTCGAAGAGTTTGAGGCCGAGATACGCGAGAACCGCGTCGAACCCCAGTTCAATCTGTCGCAGCAGCCGCCGCAGGAGAAAGGCATCGAGGGCTCGCTGGTCGTCGACACGGGGCCGAGGGCTTTCGAGCGCATACGAAGCGCGCACCGCGAGGTCATAACGCTTTACGACATAGCGCAGACCATAGGCAACAGCCTCGACCTACGCGACACGTTCGCGGTCTTCTCTTCGAGGCTTGAAGACATCGTCACCTACACCACATGCGTGCTCTACCTCCAGAGGCAGGATTCGACGGAGGTCGAAGCGATGCACGTGACGGGTCGCTACGCCGAGCGGTTCAAAGGCCGCCGCATGACTTCGGGTGAAGGCATAACCGGGTGGGTAGTCGCCAACTCACACCCTATGCACAACTGCGACCCGCGGCTCGACTTTGACGCGATGAAGCTGGAGCTGCCCGAACAGTACCGCATAGCGACCGTCGTTCCGCTGATAAAAGACGGGGCCGCGCTCGGCGCGATGGCGCTCTACTCGGCCGACCTGGCCACCTATGACGCCGACCACCTGAGGTTAGTCGAGGCCGTGGCCAAGCTCGCCTCCGACGCGATAGCCAACGCCGTTCACCATGAAAGGACCGAGACGAACGCGCTCACGGATGTCTTGACGGGGCTCCCGAACGCTCGCGCGCTCCGGTACCGTTTCGAAGACCAGGCGGACCGCGCGCGGAGGCACAAGGACATCTTCTCCGTCATCATGATGGACCTCGACGGGTTCAAGGCGATCAATGACCGGCTCGGCCATCAGGCGGGCGACCACCTGCTGTGGGAGCTGGGCCGGCTGCTGCTTACACAGACCCGCTCGTCCGACTTCATAAGCCGCTACGCGGGCGACGAGTTCGTCGCCATACTGCAAGTCGGCTCAGAAGAGGTTCAAGAGCTCGCCATGCGAATCCAGCGGGCCATCGACAAGCATGATTTCAGCTTCGGCAATAACCAGCTCTTCGTGGGCGTCAGCGTCGGCTGGGCATGCTTTGACGCCGACGGAGACACGTTCGACGAGCTGCTGCTTGCGGCCGACCGCTCGATGTATGCGAACAAGGCCCGGCGCAAGGCCCTGCTTGCGCAACCCGACGGGTTGAATACTTCAGAGCTGCCTCAGTACAAAGTCATGTAGCGCCCTTCTCGCGCTTGAGCCCACGCCGAATCACAAATATGATCCTGGCATGATCTTCAAGCTCCTGCTCAGCCTCTTTCGCAAAAGGCCGGCGGCCGAAAATCTCGAAGAACCGGAAGAAGACTGCCTTGACCCTGACAATCCGTTTAGCGAGCCCGTCGTCATAGCTTTCAGCGATGTCATCGACCTGCACTCGATCCCGCCGCGGCAGGTGCGCCAGGTGGTCGAAGACTACATCGAGCAAGCGCATGAGCGTGGCGTCGAGTGGGTGCGAATAATTCACGGCAAAGGTGTCGGCGTGCAGCGCGAGATCGTCCGCTCTGCGCTCGCCCGCTCGCCGTTCGTCGTCGACTTCCGTGACGCGCCGCCGGAAGCGGGCGGGTGGGGCGCGACGCTTGTGACCATGAGCGTCCGGTGCGACCTGCCGGCAACTGACAACTGACGATTTTTTATGTTAGAAAATCAGTCACCAGCCCGCATGTTGTTTTCAACAGTTTAAGCCAGCCTCTCGCCTCTCATCTGCGCCCGCTTAGGACGTTTATGTTACCTGAGAATGTTACCTGTAAGGGGGGATACCTATACCTTAATTATTTACAGGTATGTCCTCTATCATCCTCTTTCCGTACCCGTTCCTGTGCTTCAAAGTCCATCGGCTTATAAAGCCGTATAAACACCGCGGCCATCAAGTCGCATCCACTCGCAATTAGCTATAATCATCTGATTTATTATGCAAAGCCACATATTCACTCGAACTGCAATGTTAATTACATAAATTCCGTCTTTGGTAAATGGGAGCAAATAACACGATGCCGATTTATCAATAAGAACTACCTTTCCCACCAATCAAAGGTAATTCGGGCTTCCAGAATAGCTCCCTTTCTAAGAGATTAGGAGACCCCACCCACTAGCCTCAGAGGGTGTTCTCCAACTGCGTCACTAAGAGAAGAAAGACCCGCATACGTCCGAATGCTACGTATAGGTCGCCTTAACTTTCACGCTAAGGGCAGTCGCACCAAAAGCTTTTAGTATGACAGGTCAAGATTTCCTAACTAACACACATCTGAAAGGAGCCACATCCATGAAGCAAAGACTTAGCTCAATTTTGCTAGTGCTAGTACTGGGACTTGTGTCCTTGCAGCCGCAGACCGGCTTGTCTTCCGAAGATCCGCAACAGGTAGAGCTATCAATAAGAGGCGCTGCCCAAGCCATTTCCGGCAACTCGGTGCTGTGGGTCCGCAATCTAAGTACTCAGAGCGCCAGGATTGATATAGACGGTGATTCAATCTCCGCTCAAAGCTCTTCACACGAAATCGAATCAATCGGCGGCGGTATGACCGTGCGGCTTGGTCAAAGCTTGCCTGCAACTCACGGCGGTGACCTGCTCATCCGCAGCAATCAACAGATCGCCGCGATTGTCGCGTCTGATGATTTACCTATCAACAGCTCAGAGTTTTACCATCCTGAGCTAAGCCCGAGCAACATAAGTCCCTGCTCAATCAAATGGGTCGGCGAGCTTCGGGAGATAGGTAAGACGAAGGCCAACCTGCTTAAGGCTAACAGGGCCGGGTACGCGCCTGCCGCCGAATGGCAGCCTGAGGCTAATAGAAGGTATGCGATCGACGTGGGAGTATACCTCGCCAAGGCCAACACCTCTGTTGAAATCAGACTTATCAGCAGAACCGGTCAGGTGATGAAGTCAATGACATTGACAGGCTCTACTGCGTTATTTTGGCGCGGCGGATTAGGAGAGTTCATCAGCGGCACGGATGAGTTCCCGAGCCATGCCGAAATAAGCGTGCTGGCGGGTAAAGCGCAAGGATTCCTTTCCAGTACAGATGTAGAGTCTGGTGAATATGCTATCGTCCCGGTAAGCCGAAAAGGAAAGAACGACGGCATACAGGCTTTCATTCAAGGAAACCCCGGAGGCACAGCCTTCTTCCTGGGTGGCCTTCTTCACTGTAAAGGTCAAACATACTCCTACATTGTCAGCGGCGCTCCGCCAAACACTTGCGGCACGCTGCAAATTAGGCGCAATGGCGTTGATGAAGTTACTCCCGGCTGGCTCTGTACTAATTCTAATGGGGCCGGGAGTAAAGGCCCCTGGACCGTATCAACAGACCAAACCGGCGAGAATATCTCCATCGCATGGCCTGACGGCACTGGAACCAACACCATTGTGAGGGCAGTCGATAATTTTAGCGCGCCAACTGTAACGACTAGCCAGAGCGGAGGGGTTGGTGTTCCTATACCTACCGATTTCAGTGGATCGGCTACGGACGTTCAGTGGGGTTCGGGGTTCGGCTCATGGACAATAGCGCGGGTGACTTTCAAAAATGTAACGACCGGCCAGTATTGGAATGGGTCGTCCTACGGCTCCTCTTCATCGGGAAACTTCACCGGCACTTTCTTTCCTCCTAGTGGGTTCAGCCTCACCTGGTCATCTACTCCGCCTCCTCGATCTGCTCACAATAACTCCGACACTTACCGGTGGTGTGTGGCAATTAATGATAACTGCGTGCAAGGCGAAAAATGCATCGACTTTATAGGACCACGCTAACGTCAGGTCTAGCTATCGCCGCCGCCCCAGCGGCGATAGCTTCTGTCGAATAGCATTTGTGGTTCTGTCTTATACATATACCTTCAGTACCGAGAATGTCTCTATCGGCGTCTATCCTCTTAGGAAGAGATTTTCTACCGACAGGGGGCGCAACCTGCGCTTTTTATGTTAAATTATCTGGGTTATGAAAAAAGTTTTTAGGACGTTTTACATCTTACCCATTCTGTTAATGGTCTTGGTGGCGGCCTGTTCCGCGCCGGATGAACCGGATTCAACGAATAATAATACCGCCGCTTCCGATCAACAGAACGGGCCTCAGGTATCAAACGTCAGCGCGCCGCCCGCGGCGACCGACCCCGTGCCGCCGCTGACGCTGCCGACTTCAAAACTGCCCGACCCGACGGCCGCCAACGGCGCGGCCCCGACGCCGCCAGCTACGGGCAGCGTCCCGAAGCTGGTCGTGCCGAAGACGACGATAGATTTCGGCAAGCAGCCGAAGGAGAAGTCACTCGCGCGGACGTTCGTCATAAAGAATGGCGGCACCGCCGAACTGAAGATCGACGCCGTCGAGCCTAGCTGAGGGTGCACGGCTGTGGACTTCCCGAAAGTCCTCCCGCCTGGTAAGGCGGGCACGATAAAAGTAAAGGTAGATACGGGCAAGGTTGAAGGACCTCACACGAAATCGGTGACCATAAAGTCGAACGACCCGGCCAAGCCGAGCGTCAAGGTAGACATGAATTTCACCGTCAAATGACGGGAGATGCGAGCGCGCCCCTTTATGCTCGAAAACGAGATCGAATATAAACACCTGCTCTCAAGGGTGGGCCGCTTGATGCGGCCCAACGCCATCCGCAAGCTGACGCAGATGCTCGGCCGCAGCGACATAATCTCTCTGGCCGCGGGAGCGCCGAGCGCCGAGACGTTCCCCATAGAAGAGATGGCCGAGATCGCCTCCCGCGTGATACGCGAGCGGGGCGCGTTCACGCTCCAGTACGGCCCGACGCGCGGCCAGGGCAAGCTGGTCGAGGCCGTCGTCGACATCATGCAGAAGCGCGGCGTAGAGCGCGCCCGCCCTCAAGACGTAGTGATGACCACGGGCTCTCAGCAGGGGCTTGACCTCGCGGCGCGGGTCATTCTCGATCCGGGCGACATCGCCATGGTCGAGCTGCCCAGCTACATCGGCGGGATCATCGCGCTCCACAACGCGCAGGCGGATATGGTTGGCGTCCGCCAGGACGACGGCGGCATAGACATAGCCGACCTCCGCGAGAAGATCGAACGAGCGCGCTCGGAAGGGCGTCGCGTCAAATGCGTCTACACGATCACGAACTTTCAGAACCCCTCGGGCGTGTCGCTTGAGCCGGAGCGCCGCCAGCAGCTCGTCGAAGTCGCCGACGAGTATGACCTGCTCATTATAGAAGACGATCCTTACTACGAGCTTTACTTCACAAGCGAGGCGGAGCTGCGCGCGCCGCTCGTCGCGCTGAGCCCGGCGCGCGTGATCTACCTGAGCAGCTTCTCGAAAGTGCTCGCGCCCGGCGTCCGCACCGCCTGGGTCTACGCGCCCGAACCCATAGCCACGAAGATCGAGCTTGCGAAAGAGGGCGCGGACCTTTCGTCGAGCGTGTTAGACCAGGCGATAGTCAGCGAGGCCCTGCGCACGGGGTTGATTGAGCGCCGTCTGCCCGAGATTCGCAAGTTCTATGAGGTGCGCTGCCGCGCTATGCTCGACGCGCTCGAAGAGTGCGCACCGAAAGGCGCGCGGTGGACGCGGCCCTCGGGCGGCTTCTTCATACTCCTTGAGCTCGACGGCGACGTAGACGCAACGGAAGTGCTGCCCGCCGCCATCGAGAACGGCGTCGCCTTCGTGCCCGGCCAGCCATTCTTCGTCGACGACGCGGGCAAAAACACCCTGCGCCTCGCCTACTCTAAAGAGACGCCTGAAAAGATAGTCGAAGGCGTCGCCCGGCTCTGCCGCCTGCTGTAGCCTAACGCGATGGCTGAAATCTACGTTAGCACCGACATCGAAACCGACGGGCCAGTGCCGGGTCTGAATTCCATGCTCAGCTTCGGGTCGGCCGCGTTCCTTGCCGACAAGACCCTGATCGGCACTTTCTCGGCCAACCTCGAAACGCTGCCCGGCGCTACGGGCCGCCCCGAAACGATGCGGTGGTGGGAGACGCAACCCGAAGCATGGGAAGCGAGCCGCCGTAACCCGCAGCCGCCCGAAATTGTAATGCCCGAGTACGTCGCGTGGCTGAAGGGGCTGCCGGGCGTCCCCGTCTTCGTAGGCTACCCGGCGGCGTTCGATTTCATGTTCGTCACTTACTACCTCTACCGCTTCGCGGGCGAAAGCCCGTTTCAATACTTCGCGCTCGACATAAAGAGCTACGCCATGGCCTTAATGAAGGTCGACTTCCTGAACGTCGTCAAAAGCAACATGCCGAGGCGCTGGTTCGACGACCTGCCATACACGCACGTGGCCCTGGACGACGCAATCTCGCAGGGCGCTCTGTTCTGCAACATGCTCGCGGAGAATCTCAAATCTGAAGAGTGATTCGATCGAGAGGCGATTTATGGAAACAAGCGAAATGATGCTCCGCCTTTTCAAGTACAACGAATGGGCGAACCGGCGCGCGATCGATTCTCTAAAAGAACCCGCCAATCAAAGCGCCAAAGCCGTGCGCGCGCTCGCGCATCTGCTGATAGCCGAAAAGACATGGCTCGCGCGCATGCTAACGAACCAGGATTCGACCGGCTTCGACTTCTGGCAAGGATCGACTCTCGAAGAGTGCGAGCAACTGGCAGAAGAGGTGTCGAAAGAGTTCGCAGAGTTTCTTGACGGCCTCACCGATCAGAGGCTCGACCAGGTAGCCACGTACAAAAACAGCAAAGGGGTCGAGTACCAGACTTCTTACCGCGACATACTCCAACACGTGTTGATGCATTCGGCGTATCACCGCGGGCAGGTGGCGATGGCCGTGCGCGCCGAAGACGGCACGCCGCCTTACACCGATTACATCGCGTTCGTCCGCGAAAACTGACCGTGAGGTGAATTCAGAGCATGGAGATAAAGAAGATCCTGACCGCTAACGCCCCGCGGCCGGCCGGCCACTACTCTCAGGCCGTCGTCTACAACGGGCTCGTCTTTGTCGCGGGCCAGCTCTCGATCGATCCCAAGACGGGCGAGCAGAAGATCGGCACGATCGAAGAGCAGACCGAGCTCGCCTTGAGCAACGTCGCAGAGATTCTCAAGGCGGCCAACAGCGATCTGAGCCGCGTCTTGAAGATGACCGTCTATGTCGCCGATATCAAGCTCTGGGACGCGGTCAACTCGGTCTACGCGCGCGTGATGGGTGAGCACCGCCCCGCCCGCGCGGTCATCCCGACGGGTGAGCTACATCACGGCTTTTTGATAGAGATAGACGCCGTGGCCGCGACGCGCGATTAAAGCAGGGCCTCTTCAATTTGGCGCACCCGTTACACCAATTAGTGTAGAAACTCGGACCGGCGCGCGAGTAAACCAAAGGCGACTCACTCTTCGCTAAATTCATTTCCCTTTCAATAGAACAGTTTGGCCGTGGCGTGGTCGATCGCATCGTCAACTGCGGCTAGCGGCATATCTATTGCTCGGAAGCTGGCGTCTAGCAAGACTTTAAAAAGTTTGACAAAGGAATGGGTTATGAAACTCTCTCTCCCCGCAACCCTCATGCTGCTCGTGCTGGCCGCAATCTTGTTAGCTCCCATCACACTTGCGCAGACGGCAGAGACAAACACACCTGACACGGCCGACGGCGAAGATGACGCCCCGGTAGAACGAGTCGCGCGAATAACTTTTATCGAAGGCGACGCGTCGTTTCTCAGAGCCGGGACGAATGAGTGGACATCCGTCGCGGAGAACTTGCCGCTCTTCACGGGCGATCAGGTCTACACCGGCCGTGGCGCGCGCGCCGAGATACAGTTGTCGCGCGGAAACTACATACGGCTGAGCGAGCACACGGCGCTTACGATCACAGAGCTTTCGCACACTGCCGCTCAGTTCGAGGTGACGGAAGGGACCGCGCTCATCCGCCTTGAGAGATTCGGGACGGCCTTCGCAAGGTTCGAAGTCGACACGCCCAACGCGGCGCTCACCCTGGAACAGGACGGCTTCTACAGAGTAAACGTGCGCGGCGACCACGAGTCCGAAGTGATAACCAGGCAAGGCGCGGTCGAGGTCGCGACCGCGGACGGCAGCTTCAAAGTGCGCGAAGGGCACAGGCTCGTCATAGACACTTCGACGGGCAGGCTTGAGATAGCCGTCGACAACTCGCTAGACAACTGGGACCAGTGGAGCACGGACCGCGACCGCGCCGTCGATCGCGGCATCAACGTGGGCCAGGTGATACAGGGCGCGGCGACTGTGCTCAACCTCGTCTTCAGTCGCGAATCGGAGAACAACTGCTTTTACGGCGCGAGCGAGCTCGGCGATTATGGCTCGTGGGTCAGCGACGACAACTATGGCCATTGCTGGGTGCCGCGCGTCGCCGCCGGGTGGGCGCCGTACCGCCACGGGCAGTGGCTGTGGGTCCCGCGCGCGGGCTGGACCTGGCTTTCGAGCGAACCGTGGGGCTGGGCTCCTTATCATTACGGCCGCTGGGCATTCATCCCGCGCTACGGCTGGGCGTGGGCGCCGGGCATAGGCTCGCGCTACAGCTACGCTCACTCTTACTACCAGTGGCGGCCGGCGCTGGTTCACTTTTTCAACTCGCGCACGCCCAACGGCGACTACGTCGGCTGGTACCCGCTCACGCCGGGCGAGCGGTGGCGCAGGCCCGACCGCAGCAGAGACAACGACCACGACCATCTCAGATACCCGACGGCTCGCGACGGAGCGCGCCGGCCTCAACAGCGCGAAGGGCTGACCGTGATACACGTCGACGGGTTCGCCAGACCCGACAGGTCGAAGTTGCGCCCGGCGGCGCCCGACCGCGATCTGAACACATGGATAGGCAACGGCGCGCGCCCCGGCCTGCCCGAGATCGCGCCGACACAGAGGGTGGTCGCCCCCGTCTGGAACCGAAAGGGCAACGATAAGCTAAAAGCTATCGCGCCGCCTGCCGAAGTCATCAACCGGCCGGTGGTGACTCGCAACCGCCCGGTCGACGCGGAGATCGTCAACGCGGCCCCGCGCGAGCGGCGGCTGATCGTCCCTCCAAGGCAGAGAGATTCCTTCCACATGCCGTCTCGCGAAGAGCGCGGCGTCAACCACGACCACGAGCGCCGCCCGCCTCAAGAGAAGCGCGAGGCGAGCGGCCCCGAAACTGTCGGCGATGAAGCCGGCAGAAAGAGAGAGCGCCCTCGCCCCGACTTCATACCGGCGCCGAAGCCGACCCGCGATAATTCATCCGGTGATAGCAACGCCGAAGAGCGCCAGAAGAGACCGTCCGGCGAGCGGGTGCGCCCGCGCGACGACGAATCTTCTAAAGCGCGCCAGCATCAACCACAGCCTCGTCCCGAATACAGGGACCAGGGCAGCCAAGAGCGACGCCAGGAAAGACAGGAACAGAAACAGGAACGCCGCGAGGAGCGTCGCGAAGAGCGCAGCAGCGGAAAAAGGAATAAAGATAATTAATTCGAAATCTCAGATTTCAGGTTTGAGATTTCAATTGGTGGCGCGGACTGGGCGGATGTGAAGCGAATTTAAGTACGAACACCCCATCTGCTTCATCCTCCTTCGCTTGTCATCCGCCTGGTCGGCGCCACCAAAACAGTGCTGAGTGCTGAGTCCTGAGTGCTGAGTCCTGAGTGAGTGTATATAACTCGGCACTCAGCACCCAGGACTCAGTTGGGGGTGCTTATGAAAGCGTCTAAAAGAGTCTCGCTATCAATAGCTCTCACGATCGCGCTTTTTGTCGCGGCGCTCTCGTCGGCGCAAGAGAAGACAGACGACGTGCGATTGGCCGTCGACCTCGTCGTCATAGACGCGCAGGTCTATCAGCAGAAGACCGCCCGGATCGTCGGCAATCTCAAGAAAGAGGACTTCGTACTTTCAGAAGACGGCGCGAAGCAGCAGATAACTCACTTCAGCCAGGACACGCTGCCGCTGTCGGTCATCCTGATGGTGGACCGTGGCAGTTGCCTCGACCCTTTTAGCGAGAAAGTTCACCACGCCACGCTCGAAGCGATCAACCGCCTCAAGCCTAACGACGAAGTGGCATTGATGGCCTTCTCCGACGACGTAGAGATTCTCCAGGGGTTCACTCACGACAGGCGCAAGATAGCCCGCGCGCTCGACCGCATGCCCGGCCATAACGAGGAGGCAGGCCACTGCTACAACCTCGCCTTCCACACGGCGGCTCACTACATGCGCCGCGCGGGCAATCCCGACGGCCGGCGCGTGATCATAGTCATAAGCACCGTCACCACCGCGTTCGACTGCCGCGGCGTTTCGGGCGACGAGATGCGTCAGGCGCTGTTGGAGTCCGGCACGGTAGTCTGCGGCGTCATCCCGAAGACGAAGGTTGGGCGGATGGAGAGCGGGGCCATGCGCGCCGCGACTGGCATAGGCGGCATGTTCGGAGTCAAGAAGACCAGCATCAACAAGCTGGCCGAAGAGACGGGCGGCGTGATCTTCAACGACAAGCCTGAAGAGATGGACCAGACTTTCAACAACCTCATAAGCCAGCTCCGCACGCGCTACAGCCTAGGGTTCGTCTCTACGAACACGAAGCGCGACGGGACCTTCCGCAAGCTCAAGTTAGAGGTCGCGCCCGCGCTCCAAAAGCAGGACGAGAGGCTGGTCGTCAAAACGCGGCGCGGCTACGTTGCGACAAAAGCCCCTGACGACAAGGTGGAAACGCTCCAACCAAAATAGAGGCCGAAAACTCAAGAACAGATTTACGACTAAGGAGAACGTATGATTAATAAGGCCAGACTCTTTTTGTCTTTAATGCTTGTCGGCGGCTTCATCTTCATCATCCCGGCGACGCATGCACAGACCAACGACACCAAACAGAGTAATCCTTCTCACGTCCCGGCGGACGTGAGCCGCCTCGTAGCCGAGCTGCACTCGACAAACGCCGACAAGCGCGCGAAGGCGGCCTGCGCGCTCGGCGAGAAGCGTCAGCGCGCCTCGGCCGCAATCCCCTTCCTGCTCGCGCTGCTGAGCGATGGCGCCCTGATCGACCCGGAGGAGAGCTGCCCGAACGAGTTTCCTTTTGAAGACGAGACCTGGAAGCCGGAGTTCGCCGAGCTGAAGGAGACGACCGTAGGCGAAGCCGCCACGCAAGCGCTGATGGCGATATACGAGCCCGCGATCCAGCCGCTGATCTCGGCGCTGCTGAAGGCCGAGAGCTGGCGGGCGCGAAAGAACGCCGCCTGGGCGCTGCACAACAGGGGCGGCATACGCGGCGACGTGATGGAAGCGCTGATCACCGCCACGCGCGACGAGGCGTGGCAAGTGCGTGCGCAAGCGGTCCACGCGATCGGGCATAAAAGCAGCAGCGAGCTCGACGTGATCCCGCACCTGATCGCCGCCTTGAGCGACGAGCACCCGCGCGTGCGCGAGTCGGCGGCCGGCGGGCTCTGGCAGTGCGCGGACAGTCGCGCCTTCGGGCCGCTGCTTGAGGCGTTGAAGGACGCGGATTCCGACGTCCGTCGCCAGGCGGCCGACACGCTCGGCAACCGCGCGGTCAACGAGACTATCCCGATGCTGGTCGCCGCGACTAGGGATGACAACGAGCAGGTCAGGCGCGGGGCGCGGCGCGCGCTTGAAGTGATGAAGCAGCGCGCCATGGGGAGTGAGACAAACCTCGACCCGGCGCTCCTGCCGAAATGACGCGGTAATTGAAACAGCCGGTTTGACACTCCGCGCGATGCGCCGCTAGAGTTGCCGTCGAATGAACAACTCTAGCGGCATTCTCATTTTTGTCCTCAAGAACGGCGAAGGCGAGCTGCGCTCGGGCTGGCGCATACTGATCTACTTACTCCTCTTCATGATCTTCGTATTCATGCTCGCCGCGTTGGTCGCGGCGCTGGGCGGCGTCGTCACGGGCGGCAGAGGCATGAGGATCGATCTGCTTCAGGAGCCGCCCACAAAACAGCCCATAACCGACAAGGGATTGCTGGTGGTCTTTTTGAATCGATCCGTGAACCTTGTCGCGGCGCTCGCGGCGTCGGCCGTCTGCGCGCGGTTCTTAGAGCGCCGCAGCTTCGCCTCGGTCGGCTACAAACTACACGCGGGCTGGCTCAAAGATTTCTCATTAGGCAACCTGTTGGGCGCTTTGTCGCTCGCCCTGGCGGTCGCGATAAGTTATATGGCGGGCGCGACGAGTTTCGCCCCGCGCGACGCGACGCCGCAATCAATCCTAATCAACGCGGTCATCCTGTTCGTCATTTTTCTGATCGCCGCGGCGTTTGAGGAGGTGGTTTTCCGCGGCTTCATGTTTCAAGCCTTGCTTCACAACTTTCGAGTGATGCTCGGAGAGCGAGGCGCTGTGGCGACAGTCGCGATCACCTCCCTCGCGTTCGGAGTGATGCACGCATTCAACCCGAGCGCGACCTTCTTTTCGGTAGCCAACACGATGCTGGCGGGCGTATGGCTGGGCGCCGCTTACTTAAAGACGCGGAGCCTGTGGCTTGCGACGGCGCTGCACGTGGCATGGAATTACGTGATGGTCTTCGCCTTCGGCCTGCCGGTGAGCGGGATTACGATGTTTAACGAGATGGCTCTGGTGGAGGGCCGAAGCGGGCCGCCCGTGTGGCTGTCGGGCGGCGACTACGGGCCGGAAGGCGGCGCGGCGGCTACGCTTGCGCTGATTCTGTCGCTGGCCTTAATAATCAAGTGGCGCGCGCTGCGCGCATCCGAAGATATGCTGATCGCGACGAGGCACGGCAGCACGGAAAGGCGAGTCGACGCTCCGCCCGCCGAGTCGTCCGAGGCTTAAGACCTCTTAGCTAATACTCAAGAATTCTTCTCGGCGATGTCGCCGATCACTGGGATCTTCCAGATCTGGTTGTTGTACGCCTTTATCATGGCGATGATGCTCACGACCAGAAAGAACATCCCGGCGGCGCCTTGCAGCAGCGAGATCAGGGTCCAGCCGGCCGACCTGAACGGCGACGCAGCCATCATGATCCCGCTGAGCACGGCCAGCACGACGTACACGATGATGGCCGCGCCCGTCAGCAGCAGGCTCTGCAACGCGTGAAACCGCACGAAGCGGTTTTGCTTCGGCTCCGTCACCAGCCAGATGATCGATAAGATTATGTTGATCGAGCATATCGGCAGGTAACAAAGCAGCGCGGCCACGTTGTAGTCGAGCCCGAGCGTCTGCGTCTTGCCCGGCGGGGGGCCGGGCGGCTGGTAGCCTCCGCCCTGGTAGCCACCAGGCGGCGGCGGATAATTCCCCGGCGGATAGTTCCCCTGCGGCGGCGGCGGATTATAAGGCGGCTGGTTGCTCATTCGTTCTCCTTCATCGTGCTCTGTAACGATGCGTCGAGCTTCGGCGCGGCGCTATATTACTTCTCTCCCGTGGCGGTGTCAAACCACGCGCAAGCTCAAAGCTTCAAGTGTTTGACGAGCAGGGTGGCGATCCCGAGGTAGGCGAAGAAAGTTAGGGCGTCGGTCAGCGTTATGACGAATACCGACGACGCGGGCGCGGGGTCAACGCGCAGGCGCTTGAGCACTACCGGTATCAGCGTGCCGAGCAGCCCCGCGATGAGCAGGCTGAGCACCATCGTGATGCCGAGCACGCCGCCTATCTTCACGCCGAACCATGCGGAGATGATCGCGAAGACGACTACGCCGACTATCACGCCGTTGATCAGACCGGCGAGCGTCTCTTTGACGACGACGCGGCGGCTCGACCCCCAGCCGACTTCGCCCAGCCCTATGCCGCGCACGACGACGGTCATCGTCTGCGTGGCGGCGTTGCTCCCCATGGCCGCGACTATGGGGATCAGGACCGCGAGCTCGAGCGAGCTTTTAAGCGTGTTGAGGTAGTAGCGGACGATGGCCACCGCGATGAGCGCCGCGCCGAGCGACAGAAGCAGCCAGGGAAGGCGGCGGCGCGCGGAGTTGACCGGCGAGCCGAGCGCGCTGTCGTCGGCGTCGACTCCGGCCAGCGCGTAGATGTCTTCGGTCGCCTCCTCGCGCATCACGTCTATGATGTCGTCTACGGTGATGATGCCGGCCATCTTGTTCTCCTCGTCCACGACGGGGACGGCCAGCAGGTTGTATGTTGCGACTATGCGCGCGACCTCCTCCTGGTCGGTGTCCGTAGTCACCTTGATGATGTCGCTTATCATTATCTTGCGCAGCGGCGTCGAAGGGGGGTTGAGCAGGAGCTGGCGGAGGCTGACGACGCCGAGCAGGTGGTTGCGCGAATCGATGACGTAGAGGTAGAAGGCCATCTCGAACTCTTCGGAGCGGCGCTGGAGCGCGGTGATGGCTTCCGAGACTGTTACGTCTTCGTCGAGCGCGAAGTAGTCGGGCGTCATTATGCGCCCGGCCGTCTCGTCGGCGAACCCGAGCAGCTCTTGAACGTCGGTCGAGTGCTCGACCTTCATCCGGTCCAACAGCTCGTCGCGCAGCTCTTCGGGCAGCTCGCCCACCAGAAGCGCGGCGTCGTCCGACGGCAGCTCTCCGAGAAGGCGCAGAATGTCGTCGCGGCTGAGAGTGGTAAGCAGCGCGACGGCGCGGTCGGTCTCCATCTCGGACAAGGCTTCGGCGGCTTTCGTGAGCTCGTGGCGGGCGAGCGCGTCAAACAGCGTCTCGCGCTCGTGCTGCGGCAGTTGGGAGAGTAGCTGAGCGATGTCGACCGCGCGGATTTTCGTGAGCAGGTTAACGGCGTTCGACATGGCGCCGCGGCGGACCAGTCGGCCGACAGAGTCCAGCATCAGATTGAGCCGCTGTGCCTGCATCCGTTTCGTCTCCGTTACGCCACATAAGGAAATCTAGCTAACCGTCTCGTGGGGAGTGAATCAAATTTCTTATAGCACAACAGCGCGCGCGCTATCCAGGACAAAGAGCGCCGGGGAATAGTTTAGCTTGAGATGGTCCGATGAAGCGTCATAAGTAAGATTATGATAATCTAGTGCCATGAATTCAGACGAGCTCTTTCGAGACAAGAGAGAGACAATTCTACGAATTGCCCGACGGCACGGCGCGTCAAACGTGCGCGTGTTCGGTTCGGTTTCGCGCGGCGAAGCGCGACCTGACAGCGACGTCGATTTCCTTGTCGATTTAGATGAAGGGCGAAGTCTGCTCGACCTGGGCGGCCTGTTGATGGATTTACAGGAATTGTTGGGTCGCCCGGTTGATGTCGTCACGGAGAAAAGCTTGCGCCCCCGCATCCGCGAGCGTGTGTTGCGCGAGGCTATACGGTTATGAGAGATGATCGCGAAAGGTTGCTGGACGTTCTAGAAGCGATTGAGCGAATAGAAAAATACGCCGCGCGCGGGCGCGAATCGTTCGAGCAGGATGAGCTGATTCAAACTTGGGTCTTACACCACTTGCAAGTCGTAGGCGAAGCCGTTCGCGCACTTTCTCCAGAACTGACACAGAGACACTCGGAAGTGGCCTGGTCGAAGATTGTCGGGATGCGGAACATCCTAGTTCATAATTATTTCAGCATCGACGCGGCGATCGTCTGGGCGGTTATCGAAAATGATCTGCCCCTTCTCAAAAGACAGATTACGGGACTGCTTAATGAATAGAGCTGCGTCTTATTCCGAAATCCGAAATCCGAAATCACTGAAGTCCTATGCGGCGCATCAGCTCGCCGTATCGTGGGTCTGTGCGGAGGCTCGTCAGCTTCGGGTCGGCCTTGGCGTAGTTCAAAAAATCGCCCTGCTCGTCGACGGTCTTCTTCAGCCACTCGAACGCCTCGTCCTTGTCACCCAGGCAGGCGTAGACGGCCGCTATGTGGTACGGCGACAGGTATCGTTCGGACGAGAGCTGCTTTAACTCTTCGATGATCCTCTCGGCCTCCGCGCGCTTGCCCGCCAGCGCCAGCGTCGTCGCGTACTCGGCTTTCACCACGGCCGAGACTTTCGACCCCGCGACGGCCCTCTCCGCCTCGGCGATGGCCTCGGCGTATGCGCCCTTCTGCGCGAGCGCGAGCGCGAGGTAGCGGCGCGCGGCGAAGAAGTTCGGGTCGAGCATCAGCGTCTTGCGGCATTGCTCTATCGCCTCGTCGTAACGGCGCGTGTTGTAGTAGACGTAGGCCACCGTGGCGTTGACTATCAGCGAGGTCGGGTCGAGCTCCTGCGCGCGCCTGGCTTCCGAGATCGCCTCTTCGGCCTTGCCCACGGCCGCCAGGTAGTTGGCGTACCACTGGTGCGCCTGCGCGTAATCCGGGTTGTAGCTCAGCGCGAGGCGGAACTCGCTTTCCGCCCCCGCCCAGTCGAGCGTGCGGAACCTCACCCAGGCGAGCGACGTGTGGCCTTCGGCGAGCTTCGCGTCCATGGCGACGGCCTTCTCGGCCGCCTCGATCGCGCGGGGGTATGCGGCGCGCGGCGACTCGACGCCGTAGGTCACGAGCATAGAATAAGAGTCGGCAAGCCCCGCGTAAGCGAGCGCATGCTTTGGATTAATCTCTATCGCCTGTCGGAAGAAGTCTATGCCCCGCCTCATCCCGTCGGCGGTGCGCTTATCGTAATAATTGCGCCCTTCCTGGTAGAGGCTTTCGGCCACGCGCTGATTCTTCTCGTCGTCGGTGAACTCAAGGCCGAGCTTTTCGGTGAGCTCTTCGAGCATACGCTCCTGGAGGCGGCGCAGGTCCGCGAACTTCTGGCTATACTCCTCGCTGTAGATGAGGCTGCCGTCCTTCATGTTCACGAGCTCGACGCTGACCGACAGGTTGTCGTCGCCTTCGCGCTTGACGACGTTGCCGGTGAGCACCGTCTTAACGCCGAGCTGGCGGCCTACGTCGACCGGGTCGTAGGGCTGGTCCGCGAATCGCGAGACGGAGCTGTAGGGTATCACCTTCAGGTCGCCCTGCAATCTTGAGAGGCGGTTGATGATGCGCTTGGTTATCAGCAGGTTGAGGTCTTTCGTCATCGCGTCGCTCGCGCCGGAGGCGAACGGGAGGACCGCGACGGACTTCCGGCTGTCCTTGAAATAGACCACAAGCCCGACGGCGACGAAGACCAGCGCCGCGACGGTGTACATGACGCCGCGCTTATGGCGCTTGATCTCCGTGATGATGTACTCGGCGCTTGAGGCGGAGCGGACGGCGGTCGTTATCTCTTCGGTGCGCGCGCCCGACGGGCGTGAAGGCGCGCGGGCCACGGCGCGGCCCCCGCTGTCGGAGACTGCGCGCGCGGCGCTCCACTCCAGCGGGTCGGCTTCGCTCAGCTCTTCCTGGAGGTCCTGCTGCTGCTTGAGCCTCTTGAGGTCGATGAGCATGTCCTTGACCGTCTGGTAACGCTCGTCACGGTCTTTTTCAAGCGCCTTGCGGACGATGCGCTGGAGCTCGGCCGGGACCTCCAGCGAGTAGCGCGACAGCGGCGGGGGCTTTTTGCCGAGTATCGAGAAGATCACGTCGCTGACGGTCGCGCCCTCGAAAGGCACGCGCCCGGCTATGGCTTCATACAAGACGACTCCCAGGCTGAAGATGTCCGTGCGGTGGTCGGCCTGAAGTCCGCGCGCCTGCTCGGGCGACATATAGGTGACGGTCCCGAGCACGGTGCCGGGGTCCGTGTCGACGTAGCGCTTGTTTACGGTGGCAGACTCGATGTTGGTCACGGCCTCGGGGTCGGACGAGACGGCCTCGTGCTCGGCGGAGCTCTCGGTCAGTTTCGCCAGCCCGAAGTCGAGCACCTTCACGTAGCCGTCGTTGCGCAGCATGATGTTTTCGGGCTTGATGTCGCGGTGCATTATGCCCGCTTTGTGCGCGGCGGCCAGCGCGCTTGCCGTCTGCACGCCGAGCTCTACGACTTCGCGCGGCGACATCCGCGCGTGGTTGAGCCGCTGGCGCAGCGTTTCGCCGTCGATAAACTCGGTCGCGATGAAATGTGTCGAGTCTGTCTCGCCGATCTCATAGATCGTTATGATGTTCGGGTGGTTGAGCGCGGAGGCGGCGCGGGCCTCCTGCTGGAAGCGCTGCACGCGGTCCTCCCTCTGCGTGAATCCGGCCGACAGGAGCTTGAGCGCTACCTTGCGGTCGAGCTTCGTGTCCTGGGCCAGGTAGACCTCACCCATGCCGCCTTTGCCGAGCATGGCGAGTATCTTGTAGTGGCCGATGCGTGTGCCCGCTTCTACGCCCATAAGAACCGCGCCAGCTTATCACCGGGCTTTTCAAATTTCAACGCGCATTTCTTAAGTGCTGAGTGCTGAGTGCTGAGTGCTGAGTAATAGCAAGCTACTCGGCTCCGTAGGAGCCGGATGTTTATAGATGATCGCCAGGCAGGCACATTCAACTCCGTAGGAGTTGAATGATGGTAATGCTTCTACAGACATAGAGCCCCTACGGGGCTTTTCAGACACGCTTTCAGCATTCACCGCTGAGGACTCAGGACTCAGCACTCAGCACTCAGCACTTCTACCTGTAGCCTTCGGCCTGGAGCCTGAACAGCTCCGCGTAGAGCCCGCCGCGCGCCACGAGCTCTTCGTGCGTCCCCTCTTCGACCGCGCTCCCATTCTGAAGAACGATTATACGGTCGGCCATTCGCACGGTGGAGAACCTGTGCGAGATGATGACGGCCATCCTCCCGCGGACGAGCTCGGAAAACCTCTTGAAGACTTCGTACTCGGCGCGCGCGTCGAGCGCGGCCGTGGGCTCGTCTAAGATCAACACCTGCGCGTCGCGCATGTAGGCGCGCGCTAAAGCGACTTTCTGCCATTCGCCTCCCGACAGGTCGACGCCGCCTTCGAATCGGCGGCCGAGCATCTGGCGGTAGCCTTCGGCGAAGCGCGGCAGAAGCGTGGCGGCCAGCGATTTGTCGGCCGCCGAGACTATTAATTCCGGGACCTCTTTTTGATCCTCTTTTTGAACCTCGGAATCTTTCGCGCCCGACCCGTTCATACGAGAGCTGCTTTCGGCCTTCTGCAACTCGTCGAAGTACGCGCGGACCCGCTCGATCTCGCCCACGCCTATGTTCTCGTCGAAGCGCAGCGCGTAGCGGACGAAGTCTTGAAAGATCACGCCTATCGCTCGTCTGACGGACGCCAGGTCGTATTCGCGCAGGTCGCGCCCGTCGAGCAGTATGCGCCCTTCGGTCGGGTCGTAGAGCCGGGCCAGCAGCTTTGTCAGAGTTGTCTTCCCCGCGCCGTTCTCGCCCACAAGCGCTATGCGCTCGCCCGGGAGCAGCCGGAAGCTCACGTGGCGCACGGCCCACACTTCGCTGCCGGGGTAGCGGAACCCCACGTCCTCGAAGACGAAGCCTTCGCGGATGGGCTCGGGCACCGCTGGCGCGTCGCTCGCCGAAGTGATAGATGGCTCCATCTCAAAGAAGTCGAAGAGGTCTTTAAGATAAAGGCTCTGTTGAAAGACATCGCTCGCGCCGAACAACAGGCGTTGAATGAGGTCGCGGCTCCTGGCGAATGACCCGGCCAGGAACGTGAGCGTGCCGAGCGTGATCCCGCCCATCACCGCGCGCGCCAGTATCATCGCGTAAGCGCCGTAGTAGCCCGCCGTCCCGATCAAAGATAGCGCGGTCGAGACGACCGCCTTGCGGACCGAGAGCCGCTTGTTCTCCTCGTAAAATCTCTCCGAGAGGTTGCGGAACCGTTCGGTGATCCAGGGCGCGAGCCCGAACATCTGGACCTCTTTCGCCGTCACGTCGCTCGCGCCTATGTAACGGAGGTAATCGAGCTGCCGCCGCTCGGGCGTCCATCGATAGAGCAATGAATATTGCAAACCCGCGAAATGCGTCTCGCCTAAAAAGCTCGGCAAGACGGCGACCGCAAGCAGCGCGAGCAGCCACGGGCTGTAGACGGCCAGCGCCGCCCCGAGCGAGATTAACGTCAACGCGTCCTGGCCCAGCGCGAGCAACTGCGCGAGCAAGCCTACGCGCGCGGTCGTCTGCCGCCTGGCGCGCTCAAGCTGGTCGTAAAAATCGGGGTCCTCGAAATGATAAAGGTCGAGCCGCGCGGCATGCTCCATCAAACGGACGCTCGTGTAGTTAGAGAAGAGGTCGCCCAGGAGGCTTTCGACCAATCCCGAAGCGCGCGCTAACATCTCGCCCGCCAGCACGATGGCGATCTCCAGCGCGACCAGTCGCCACAGCCGCGCGAAGTCGGGGCCGGAGTCGAGCGCGGCGACCACCGCGTCGATTATCAGCTTCCCGACCCAGAGCGTCGCGACCGGCACGACCGAGCGCACCAGCCTGAGCGCGACCATCGCCGCGGCGTAGCCTCTGTGCGTCTCCCAGACGAGGCGGAGGAATGGCGGGACGTAGCGGAGCGCGGCTATGCGCTCGCGCCACGTAGCCTCGCCCTTCGCCTTGCGGTCCATCATTCGATGTGGAGGAACAGCCATATACTAAAAACGTAACGCTCTCTGAGGCGGAAGACAAGAAGGCGCTGCTCACCAGCGGTACTGCGTAGAGGCCGCGCGGTGAGCGAGAGTCCGCGCCAGCGTGTGTGCTTGCTCGACGGGCATGTTAGGCAGTTGCGGGCCGCCCATGCGCGATTGGCCCGCGCTGTCTACAGACAGGGTTGCCAGCCCCAGCTTGCGGTCTACGGGCGTCTGCCGAATGCTTACCGCCTGCACGTTTCGAATCGGGAGGATGTAGGTCGAGCGCCCTGGCCACCCGCGCCTCATATAAAAATAGCGCTCGCTCGTCGCGTAGCCCAGCGCGCGGTATCTCATCGAGTTTGCGAGATAGGCCGCGGGAATCAGCGCGAGCAGCCACAGCCCGAACGGGCTCCCGAAATAGAAGCAGAGCCCCGCCGACGCGGCAATGCAGATGAAGGCGCTCTTTACTGTGCCCCGCGCGACCGCGAGCCGTGATACGCGCGCCCACTCGCGCGGCGCTTGTTCAAGGTCGGGGAGGATCGAGGCGAGCAACCTGTCCAGCTCGGCGCGCGGCGCTATGGGGATCAAGACGCCCTGGCCCTGACGCCTCTCTCCCGATTGGCTGAAGTCGCTGCCCGCGGTGTCGGCCCTGAGCGAGGCGAGGCGGAACAACCGGCGCAACGCGCCTTCTTTGATATCAAGCAACTGAATGCGGCGGCGCGGCAGGCTGCTCGTGCGCTTGGTCAACAGCCCGTAAGAGCGGTGCAGGTCTTCGCCCGCGCGCGCGAGCGTGAAGTCGTAGAAGAGCGCCACCGAGCCCGTGATTGAAAGCAGCAGCCCGGCGACGAAAAAGATTATGATCGCGAGCGCGGCCGTGAGGGCCGCGGCCATGACGCCGCGCTCCGCCACGCGCCCGACCTGAGATGAGAGGGCCTCGGCGAGCTGTCGGTAAAATGATTCGGGCATTATGTCGTCTAAGAAGGTCATTAACGTGCCTACCAACACGAGCGCCGAAAGCACGTGGTTCGACGTGAGGCCCGCCACGATCAGGTCGCGCAGCCTTAGTCTCATAATGACCTCGCGCCCTGCGACCGCGCGTTCGGCGCTCGCGTCAGCGCTCGCGCTTACGGCCGAGGCGGCGCGGCGCGCTCTCTCTTTTTCGAAGACGGCCTGGCGCAGTCTTTCGGCCTCTCGGAGCGCCAGCACGGAGAGCCGCGCTTCGGGGCGCTGGCCGCCCGCCGTCTCAATCGCGGCGTCGACCACGCCGAACAGGCGATGAATGATCCCTTGCTCGACCCTGATCTCCTGTATTCGCTCAAGCGGTATGTGTCGCTCCGTGCGCTCGAAGAGCCCTTCCCGCGTGATCAGCTCGCCACGCTCTATGCTGTAGCTGAACGTGAAGTAGCGCACCAGCGCCCGCAGCACACCCATCGCAAATATCAGAGCTATGATGACGGCTGTCGTCACCCCTCTTTCTAAAACGATGAGCGGGATCATAGGCAGGATCATTCTGCGGACGTAGTTAACGACGCCGAGAACGAGCGTCATCGGGTGGAGGCGGCCTTCGAGGATGCTCGGCTTCGCGCCGGCCTGTTCAGGCGCAACGGCTTCGGCATCCGCGTCGCGCGGGGGTTCAGACAGCATCGTCGCCCCCCACTTCAACAAGGTGGTCGCGCAGCCGCGCGGCAGCCTCGTGGTCGAGGCCCGGTATGGTGATTCTCGCCTCTTGAGTGCCCGCCGTGTGCAGGACTAAAGTCGCGAGCCCATAAGCGCGCTCGATGGGGCCGCGTTGAAGGTCGACGTGTTGCAGCCGCGTGAGCGGCAACAGCCGCTTGATTTGAAAGAGCAACCCGCTTCGAGTCTCAAGCACGCGATCGTCTATGCGATAGCCCCACGAGCGGTAAAGCCGCGGGGGCCTCCAGTAGATGAGCCAGATCGACGCGGCAACGAGCAGAAGCCATGACAGGAGAGGCCAGGGCGAGAGCTCCGGGTGGATCGCGGTTGTGATGAGCGCTACGACCAGCAGGGCGAGAAGCGACAGGCTAGCGGCGATCACACCGACGGCGCGCCACAGCTTTACCACCCTCGGGTCGAGGGGCTGAAACTCTTCCATAGCCTGTTTAATATAATCGAAGTCCGGGTTTATTAATATGCCCCGGAGAGGCGTGATTCGATAGAGAGCCCCGAAGGCGAATGATATATCAAGCCCCGTAGGGGCGGCATTCAATAGCCAGGGGCAACGCCCCTGGAAAAGAGTTGTTATTAATGATGAGCCCTGAAAGGGCGATACTCTTATCGCGCCCTTTCAGGGCTTCGTCTCGTATGACGCATGACCCGGCGCGTTGCGCCGGGCTATTGAATGCCGCCTCTTCAAGGCTTCCTATCGAATCGCGATTTTACCGACGGCGTCTAATCTCGTAGATCGTGCTCTGGTCGAGCGAGATCAAAAAGAGGTTGCCGTTCGGCCCCGTCTTGATGTCGGTGATTACGCCGAAATCTCTACCGATCAGCAGGCTTTCGCTCTCCGTCATATCGTGAAAAGTTGTATTGTCGGCGACGCGGTCCTCCAGCCTCGGGTCGTCAACGCCGATCTTTCTGCGGTTCCCCGTCAAGTTGAACCGAAACAGCGGGCCGCCCAGCGGCTCGGGCACCGAAAAGCCTACGATCAGGTCTCCGAAGAACTGCGGGCCTAATGAACGGCTGTTTACGAAACCGATCGCCGCGGGGGCAAGGACATGTTTCCAACTGAACTCCGGGTCGCTGTAGCGAGAGCCGGGCAATACGAACAGCCGCGACAGCGCCTCTTGAGGCGTGGTGGCGATGCGCTCAGGCCCCCAGCGGAATTGCTGAAGGTTAGGGAAGTCCTCGTGGTGCAGCGCTGTGGTCTCTATGAGCCTGTATTCAGGCACGCGCGAGGCCGGCCCTATGATCTGAATCCAGCCTGAATTCATCCCCGGCTCGATCAGGTTAAGCTCGTCGAAGGCGTCTTCGCCGTTCTCTTGATCCCACAGGTTGCCCGACAGCGGATCGAACGCCATGCCGAAGCCGTTGCGAACGCCGTAGGCGAATATCTTTTGAATATTCTCGCCCACTTCGCCGCCTATCGATTCACCGACGCTGAAGAATGGATTATCCGTAGGCGTCGAGCCATCATCGTTGAGCCTGAGGATCACGCCTGTGAAGTGCGCGTCGTCGGGCTGTGGGCCTCCGAACTGATCGTCAGGCACGGGGGCTCCTAATCCTGTCAGCGTCGGCCCCGACGGCAGGTTCTGGAGTTGGCTGCGGCGGCCCGCGTCGCCGAACATGACGTAGAGCTTGCGGTCAGGTCCGAAAGCCAACACTCCGCCATCGTGGTTGCCGCGCGCCGGCTGCGTCTCGTCGCCCTGGCCCGGCGGGTTGGGGCATCCGTCATTTTGAAACGAGAGCAGCTTGATTAAGTTCCGATCAAATGTGAGCGTCGAGCCGTTCCAAATAAAGCGGTCTACCCTGTTTCCCAATAGGGGAACGGCGAGCACTTCGTCGCTGTCCGCCCCGAGCTGCGGCGTGTCCGGGCACTCGACCGTGACTGTCGCCGGATTGCAAGGGTCGGCGGGCACAGGCCCGATGCAGGTCCAGAAAAGATAGACCCCCGGGTTAGTCGGGAAGTCCGGGTGGAGAGCTATTCCGAGCAGCCCGCGCTCGGAGAAATTATTGACGGCAAGGTCGAGCGCGGTATTCTGCACCGCTCCGTTAACGACGTGCAGGACCTTGCCAGTGTTCTTTTCCAGCACGAGCATTTCAGGAGCCGCCCCGCTCGGGTCTATAGACATGCCGCCGATGAATGCCAGGCTGATGGGTGTGAAGAGGCCCGTGGTTACTGGCCTGACTTGAAGGTTCGGCACTAACATGGTGGGACCGGTCTGCGCCTTAACCTTGTTGCCGGTTTCGGGAAAGTTGATCAACGACAGCGCCGCAAGCAGCGCAATAGCGATCGATAGAGAGAGCCTTCTGACTCTAAAAGGATGTGCGTGACTCTTACCCATTGGCCTGATCGACTGTGTGGAATTATACATTCTGATCCTCCTTAACCTTGGCTCACTCGCAAATGCAGTCCACAATCTAAATTGATGGATCTCTCTGGTTGTCCGCGCTTTCAAAGAGCTTGAACGGTTCGCCTGTAATGATAAGAGCGGGCCGCGTGGCGAAAAGTACAAGTCCAGAGACAGAGGGCAACGGGTGAACAACCCTTTGACTTTAGCAACGACCATGCCAGCGCAACTGTTTGAAATCACGTCGGCCGTCTAAACCAGGTCGGCCTACGGGCGCGCAAATCATGCGCGATGGCGCGCAAAGTTGACACGCTCCTTGACGGTCAACTATCATCAGATTTGCTTTCTATTTTGCACCTTTCCGCCTTGTCCGTGTGACTTTACTTTGAGGAGCTATCAATGAGCACGACCGACGTGACCGACCGCCTGCAAGAAGCCGAACGCGAATGGGAAGAGCGCGCCCTGAAGCCGACGCTCAAGCGAATGCCCGAAAGCAAGAAGAGCTTTACGACGACTTCGCTTGCGCCCGTGGAGCGGCTCTACACCCCGGCGAGCCTGCCGGATTTCGATTACGAGCGCGAGTTGGGGTTTCCGGGCGAGCCGCCTTACACGCGCGGCATACACTCGACGGGCTACCGCGGCAAGCTCTGGACCATGCGTCAGTTCGCGGGCTTCGGGTCGGCCTTCGACACCAACGCGCGGTTCAAGTACTTGCTCGAACACGGGCAGACGGGCCTCTCGGTCGCCTTCGACCTCCCGACGCTGATGGGCTACGATTCGGACCACGCGATCAGCGAAGGCGAGGTGGGCAAGTGCGGCGTCGCCATCTCCAGCCTCGCCGACATGGAAGTCCTGTTCGACGGCATACCGCTCGAACAGGTCACGACCTCGATGACGATCAACGCGCCCGCATCCATGATCTTCGCGATGTTTCTGGCCGTCGCCGAAAAGCAGGGCGCCGACTGGAAGAAAGTTGGCGGCACGCTCCAGAACGACATCCTCAAAGAGTACATAGCGCAAAAAGAGTGGATATACCCGCCGCGCCAGGCTATGCAGCTCATCGTCGACACGATCGAGTTCTGCACGCGCGAGGTCCCGCGCTTCAACCCCGTTTCGATCTCCGGCTACCACATACGCGAGGCCGGCTCGACCGCGCTCCAGGAGCTCGCCTTCACGCTGCGCGACGGCATAGAGTACGTGCAGTACGCGATCAATCACGGGATGGACGTAGACGAGTTCGCGCCCCGGCTGAGCTTCTTCTTCAACGCCCACAACGACTTTTTTGAAGAGATAGCGAAGTACCGCGCGGCGCGGCGCATCTGGCAGAAGGTCATGAAGGAGCGGTTCAACGCCAAGAACCCGCGCTCGTGGATGCTCCGCTTCCACACGCAGACGGCGGGCGTATCGTTGACCGCGCAGCAGCCGCTCAACAACATCGTGCGCGTGGCGATCCAGGCGCTCGCGGGAGTTTTAGGCGGCACCCAGTCTCTGCACACCGACGCGTATGACGAGGCGCTCGCGCTGCCTTCGGACGAGGCGGCGCTGATCGCGCTGCGCACGCAGCAGATAATCGCGCACGAGTCGGGAGTGGCCAACACCATCGACCCGATGGGCGGCTCTTACTTCATCGAGAAGCTCACGCGCGAGATGGAAGAAGGCGCCTTCGAATACTTCCGCAAGATAGACGATTTCGGCGGGATGATAGAGGCGATAGACGCGGGCTTCCCTCAACGCGAGATTCAAGAGTCGAGCTACCAGTACCAGCTCGCCGTCGAGTCGAAGGATAAGATAATAGTCGGCGTTAACGACTACGTGATGCAGGAGGAGCCGACTGAAGTCCCGCTCTTGCAGATAGACGAGTCCGTGGCCGAGCTTCAGCGCGAGCGTCTGTCGAAGCTCAGGGCGGAGCGCGATGGCGCGCGCGTGGAGGCGACTCTGAAGGCGCTGGCCGACGGGGCGCGCGAGGGGCGAAACACCATGCCGCTGCTGTTAGAGTGCACGCGCGCCTACGCGACGCTGGGCGAGATGTGCGACGCGCTGCGGCCGGTTTACGGCGAATACCGCGAACCCATGTTTTAGCGAACGACTATTTATGGAAGAAAGAATCAGAGTTTTGCTGGCAAAGCCGGGGCTTGATGGGCATGACCGCGGGGTTAAGGTCATCGCCCGCGCGCTGCGCGACGCTGGGATGGAGGTCATCTACACCGGCCTCAGGCAGACGCCCGAACAGGTCGTGAGCGCGGCCTTGCAAGAGGACGTAGACGCGATAGGGCTATCGATATTGTCGGGCGCGCACATGACGTTGTTCCCGCGCGTCGTCGAGCTCGCGCGCGAAGCAGGGATAGACGACGTGATAATCTTCGGCGGCGGCATCATACCGGACGAAGATATTCCGCGACTGAAAGCGGCGGGCGTGAGCGAAGTCTTCACGCCCGGCGCGCGTATGGAAGAGATAATCGAGTTCATACGCCGGAACGCGCGCCGCGCCTCGCAACCGGCTTAGCAAAAAAGAGTCCAGGAGGGACGATTGATTCCGGTGGTTTCACTACCGGAATCAATCGTCCACATAATCACGCGCCATGAACTCTCACCATTCGTAGCTCAGATAAGCAAATTCTCTACGTAGTCCCGCCGCTCTCCCCGTTATCGTTATTCTTCGACTTCAGGCTCGCAATTAAATCCTGCTCCTGCCTCGGAGTCACGATATTGAAATTCGCCGGGAAGATATCGAGCAGGTCTAATATCGCTGTCACTATCGCCGAATTACCGCTCACCACCGTGATCGCGCCTAACTGGACCGCCGCATTGAATGCCGCGCTCATGTCTTCGCTGCTCATGATCTTATTAAGCGTTATGCGGTCCGTCTTCAGCGTGACATCGGCCGCAGGCAGTTCGGCCTGCGTGGCATACTGCGTGTAAGGCAGCGTGAAGTCTAACTGCTCCAGCGCGTAATACTGGATCGGGTCAGAGGCGCTCGTAACGATCCAGTTGCTCGTAGACGACGGGAGATTTTGCGCCTCGGCCTTCGGCGCGTTGAATCGCAAGCCCATGTAATCAAAGTACTGGTCTAGCGTCATCGCGCTCACTACATCTTCGCTGATCGCCTTCGACCTGAGTAGCGGCGAGACACCGTGTCGAAGCTCGTGCGCGCCCACCAGATAAACGTTGCGCCACGGGCCGGACTCGGCTTGATAGCCTAACTGCTCCAGCGCATCGGCCTGAAGAAGTTTCGCTTCAAGCGTGACGGGGTCGGGTGGGTTCGGGTTGGAGCTGTCGGGCGCGGCAAAGACTACGTGGTTGACTACTTCGACGACCCATCGATAATCGCCTTCGTCGTATGCTTGGCGTGCGCGGTCCAGCACCGCTCGCGCGCCGCCCATGTACTCGACGTACTTCCTCGACGCTGATACGGGAGGCAGCGAATGAAGCGTCGCAGGGTTGGCGTCGTACCAACCCAGATACCTCTGATAGACAGCTTTTGAGTCGTGATTTACTGTGCCGTAGTAACCTCGGTTGTACCACTCGTAGGAGAGGCTCTCTGGCAGGGCGAGCATCTCTGAAAGCTCAATCATCGTGCGCCCGTGGTTCAACAGGCGTAGCGACTGGTCGAGAATGTACTTGTATAGGTCGCGCTGCTTCTTGAGGTAAAACAAAAGGTCCGAAGTCTCTTTCCACATAGGCCAGTGGTGCTGTGCGAAAAGGACGTCGGTCTTATTGCCGAACAACTGTATGGCCGTGTTGATCGTTTTCCACCACGCCGCCGCGTCGCGAACCTGCGCGCCACGCAGCGAGTAGAGGTTGTGCAGGTTATGCGTCATGTCCTCGGCCTCGCACAACGCGCTGAACTGCGGGAAATGGAAGAGCATCTCCGCAGGCGCTTCGGTGTCGGGCGCTAACATGAAGGTGATCTGCACGCCGTCGATAGTGCGATCTTCGAGGTTCTGCGTGATTACGCAGCCGCTCGTGGGAGCGATCAATCCGCTCTGGCCTAGCGAGGTGGTCTTACCTAAGCCGCAGTCGACCTGCCCCTTATCGCCCTTGTGCAGTAACGAGCCGTACATATAGGTGGCTCGGCGGGCCATCGCACTGCCGGCGTAAACGTTCTCGCTCACAGCATGATCGAGAAAGCCATCGGGCGCGTAGATCTGGACTTGGTTTCTTCGGACTTGTTCATCGGTCACTACCCCTTTCACTCCGCCGTAGTGATCAATGTGGCTGTGAGTGTAGATGACCGCGCGCACCGGCGCATTGGCCGGGTCTATCTGAAGGGCGGTGTAATAAAGGTTCAACGCCGCCCTGGCTGTCTCAGACGAGATGAGCGGATCGATGACGATGATGCCCGTGTCCGATTCGACTATCGTCATGTTCGAGAGGTCGAATGCGCGCACCTGATATATACTCTTCGGCTTGTCGGCGCGTGTCGTCACCTTGAACAATCCGTTTTTCATGTTGATTTGCGCCTGACGCCATAGACTCGGATTGACCGAGTAGGGAGCCTGTTGCGGCTGCGTCGCTAACAAAAACTGGTACTCTTCCAGGTTCCAGACCGGGACAGGTGGAGCTGGAGGATTATCATTCCTGATTATGACTTCATCGACAGGCTGGGTAGTCACACTGCCGCTGGCTGTTAGCGTGGCAATGAAACCTCGCTGCGCGTCGTTGTAGTCTTGCGTGTTTGCGAAGTTCAACTCTTGCGCTACCCTTCGGTTCGCCTCAATCGTGTAGATAGAAGGCTCTTTAGGGAGCTTGTCGCCTTGTTTCGGTGTTGCTTCATTCGGCCCATGAGGGTTCTTGTTCATGCTTAATCTCCTGTCTCTCGATTAGATTTGCGACCGGTTAATGCAATTTACGAATGAGGCGCGTAAGCGCCGCACATCGCCACGGGTTACATTCAATTGCAAACAGCTATAGAGGGTGTCTGAAAAGTCCCCGACGGGGACAAATTCGATAGCCCGGCGCAACGCGCCGGGTAATCTATCATACGAGACTAAGCCCTGAAAGGGCGGTATAACTATCGCGCCCTTTCAGGGCTTTCTTCACACTTCTCAGACACCCTCTAGTGATTTAATTCCTGCCGACCGCGGCCACGTTTTTTCTTATCACGACGCCGGGGCGCGCATCGGTCGCGCGGCCTGCTGCCCACACCGACTCGCCGTTTACAAAGACTTGCTCGACACCTTCGGAAAGCAACTGCGGCTCTTTAAAAGTCGAGCGGTCTATCACCCTCTTCGGGTCGAATAAGACGAGGTCCGCCTTCATCCCCGCGCGGACCACGCCGCGGTCTGAAAGGCCAAGGCGGTTTGCTGGCATCGATGTCATCTTGCGCACGGCCTCGGTCAAAGCGAGCCAGCGCTTCTCGCGCACGAAGCGGCCCAGCACGCGCGGGAACGTCCCCGCGCCGCGCGGGTGACGGCTGCCGATGCCGCCGTCGCTCGACACCATCACCCACGGCTGACGGTAGAACGCTTCGACATCGGCTTCGCTCATCGAGCTACAGACTACCGACGCGCCGCCATCTTTTATGATCTGCTGGTAGACGAGGACCGGGGTTGAGTTGTTCTCGCGCGCGATCTCTTCGAGCGTCTTGCCCTCGTAATCCGGGTGGGCTTTGCAATTGGTGATGAGCACCTTGTCGGCCCCGCCGACGTTGCGCAAGCCCGTCTCTACGGCCGAAGGGTCTTCGTGGCGGCGGCTCGGGACGAGAATCGCGATCGTCGAGGCCCACGCGGTATACGGGTAGCAATCGGCCGTGATGTCTATGCCCGAGCTTTTGGCGCGGCTGATGATCTGTATAAGCTCGCGCGATTTGCCCCAGACGTTTCGGTTCCCCATCTTGATGTGCGAAATCTGAACGGGCAGGCGAGCTTCGCGCCCTATGCGGATCGCCTCGGCGATGGCGGTGAATACGCCCTCCTCCTCGTCGCGCATGTGTGTCATATAAATCCCGCCGTAGCGGGCCGCCGTGCGCGCCAGCTCTATCACCTCTTCGGTCGAGCTGGCGCGGCCCACGTCGTACTCAAGCCCCGTCGACAGGCCGAACGCGCCTTCGCGCATGCCGCGCTCGACGAGCTCGCGCATCGCTTGAATCTCTTTATCGGTAGCGCGCCGGTTGTAGTCTTCGCCCATCACTTGATAGCGGACCGTGGCATGACCTACGAAGGCGAGCACGTTGACCGAGGCGCGCTTCTGCTCGCGGGCCGACAGGTAATCGCCGACGGGCCAGGGAGAGCCGCCGTCAGGGCCGACCGCCAGCGTGGTTATCCCTTGCGCGATCTGAGTCGTAGCCGCCGTGTCGCTATCGAGCCCCTGCTCCGAGTGGTTATGAATGTCTATGAAGCCCGGCGCGAGGACGAGCCCGCGCGCATTAATGACCTCCTCGCCCGGTTTTGGTGTAAACAATCCCACGCGCGTTATGCGGTCGCCTTCGATGCGCACGTTCGCGCGAAAGGGGCGACGCCCCGTCCCGTCTATGATCGACGCGCCGACTATGACGCGCGATTTAGTCTGACCGGGCGCGGCCACAGATAAAGATGACAGGATCAGAATTAGAAGAATGAAAAGGTTCTTGTGCATAATCAATCTCAAATTACACCAAAGTTTTGTAAAATCAAATTTGAAACCGCGCGCGTCCTGTTATTTAATGTGGGGCTATGAAGCTCGACCTCCACACCCACTACTACCCCGAAAAGTTTTTTCAGATGGTCCGCGACTGGGGCTCCGAGTTCTCTTTCGACAAAGACCCGACCGGGCGCACCATCATAACTCATCGCGGAACCCGGTTCTTCGGCGTCACGCCGCCGATGACCGACGTCGATAAACGGCTCGAAGACATGGACCGCGTCGGCATCGATACGGAAGTGATTTCTCTTTCGACGCCGAACATCTTCTTCGCAGACGCCACCCGTCAGCCCGAAGTGGCCCGCGTCATAAACGACTCTTACGCCGAGCTGATCGCTAAACACCCCGCCCGCTTCAAAGGCTTCGCCTCGATCCCCATGGACGCGCCCGACGCCGCTATCGGCGAGCTTCACAGGGCGATCGATGAGCTTAAGATGAACGGCGTCATCCTGCTCAGCAACATCCGCGGCCGCGCGCTCACTTCGCCGGACTACCGGCCCTTCTTCGAAGAGGCCAACCGGATGAAGCTCTGCATTTTCCTCCACCCGATGATCCCCGCCCGTCCCGAAGCCTTCAACGAATACGTGCTCGGGCCGCTGGTCGCCTTCCCGTTCGACACGACGCTCGCGGTCGCGAGGATGTGTTACTCGGGCATGCTCCGCGAGTTCACGGACATACGCTGGATCATAGGCCACGCCGGCGGCGCATTGCCTTACATTATGGAGCGGCTCGACAACGGGCACCGCGACTTCGCCGAATGCCGCGTGAACATCGATCAGTTGCCAAGCGTCTATCTGAAAAAGCTCTACTACGACACGGTCACCTTCAGCCCTCACACGCTCCGCATGGTGCGCGACATGGTCGGAGTCGATCACATGGTTATGGGGAGCGATTACCCGCACCTGCTCGGCTCGATCGACCGCGCGGTCACCTCGATAGAAGGTCTGCACATACCTGAAGGCGAGAAGCAAAAGATATTCAGCGGCACGGCGCTGGAAATCCTCAACAACGTCTAATGTGAAGAACCACGACGCGACCGCTGCAAAGACCGAAGCCCGACAGCCGCGACTCGTTCGCGCGATCGGGCTGTTCGGCCTCACCGCCATTGCCGTAAACGGAGTCATCGGGTCGGGCATCTTCGTGCTGCCTTCGACCGTGGCCTCGATCCTTGGAACGTCGAGCCCCGTGGCCTACGTCATCGCGGCCGTGCTCATCGCTTTAATAGCGGCTTGCTTCGCCGAGGCGGGGAGCATGTTCGAGCGGACGGGCGGGCCTTACCTCTACGCGCGCGAGGCGTTCGGGGGGTTCATAGGGTTCGAGGTAGGCTGGATGTTTCTGTTAGCTCGGCTCGCGGCGGCGGCGGCGATAAGCAACGCGTTCGCTTCTTACCTGGGCTATTTCTGGCCGCCGCTCGCGAGCGGGGCCGGGCGCGTAGCGGCCATCACGCTGCTGGTCGCGGGACTGGCGTGGATAAATCTCGCGGGCATCCGTCACGGCTCGCGCGCGGTGAACGTGTTGACGATAGCAAAGCTCGTCCCGCTGCTTCTCTTCATATCGGCCGGCCTCTTCTTCGTCGACGGCGACAGGTTCGAGTTAATCGCATTGCCTGAGATGAGCGGCTTGCAGCAGGCCGGGCTCGCGCTGATCTTCGCCTTCGGCGGGTTCGAGAACGCTTCGATACCTACGGAAGAGGCCAGAGACCCTAGAGAGAATCTGCCCATCGCCCTGCTGATAGCAATCGCGCTGACCGCGATTCTCTACATACTGATACAGATCGTCGCTCAAGGGACGCTCGCCGACATTACTAACGATCAGACGCCGATCGCTTCGGCCGGGCGCACATTCCTGGGGCCTGCGGGCGGGGCGATAATCGCGGCGGGCGCTGTGTTATCGACGAGCGGCTCGTATAGCGCGCTGGGCCTGGTCGGCCCGCGCATACTCTACGCGTTCGCGGAGGGCGGCCAGTTGCCCGCCCCGCTCGCCCGCGTGCACCCGCGCTACCGCACGCCTCACGTGGCGGTGATCGTCTTCGCGGTCGCCGCGTGGGCGGTCGCGCTGTACGGGGATTTCCGAGCGCTCGTCATGGTGAGCGCGATAGCGCGGTTGGTCTTCAGCGCCGCGACCTGCCTGGCGGTGCTCGTGCTGAGACGTAAGATGCCCGACGCGCCGCGCAAGTTCAAACTGCCGTTCGGCCCATTGATCCCCATTCTCGCGGCGATACTTTCGGCATGGCTGCTTGTAGGGATGAACGAGGGCCAGATGATCGCGGGCGCGGCGGCGTTGATTGCGGGCGCGTTATTCTATTTAATCTTCCGCAACCGATGATGAAACGAGCCCGCAGCATATAGCTTCGTTATATAACAAGCGCGCGCAGTGGAACGCGGCGGGCGAGATTCGTATGATATTTTCAGCGCCTTGCGCTACGCCCACTGATGCGAACCGTTAGGCGCACTTAGGGCCATTGTCTATTCGGATTCGGGTAACTGCTCACCAAGTTCTAAAGCCATTTCACTTTAACGCTACTTAATCTGGGGTTGTTTGTAATGCCTATTTTTTGAAAGCCCTTTACTGGCTAGCAGAGGGCAGGGGTAGTTACCCCTGCCCTCTCGTGTCTTAGAGAGGAATCACCAGGGTGACAGTTACACTATCGCAGTTCGAAATCGTAGTCGAGCCGCTTCCGTAATGCCAACTGCTGTGCATCACGCCGTTGCAGTCTGTGTAGGTGTATTCGACATAGGCGGCTGGAACGCCTGTATTGATAGCACAGTTAGTACATCCGCAGCCCCACGAACTTAGCAAGGCAGTGAGGCAAAAGGCAATGGCCAGGAATCTAGGGATGAGCGATGTTTTCACAATCTCTAATCTTTTCATAGTTGTCCCAGTGCCTCCAATCTATTCAAGAATTTGATCACCGTTTGGTCACCGAAGAAGATGTCAGACGGTGAAGAATATAAGTACCCGTTTTCACCGAACGGGCGGCGACCTGCTGCGCTACGAGGTACACCATGCGCAGTGAAGAGGCGATCTTCGATCCGTTGCATTACATTCAATTGTCGTGAAAGGCTGAAAACCAGATCATCATCCGTGATCAGGGAATAGCCCAGAGTGTATGACTGTACCGGGGAGAGATCATTACCAGACCAGCCGGATACTTCAGCCTGCAACTCCGAAAAGCGTTTTTGCAGATGTTCGGCTATGATCCCTGGCGCTAGAGAACGGTACAGAAGAGCCTCAGGCGTAGAACTGTCCCTGTACTCTTTTGCTTTCTGGATGAATGTCGGGGCGTCCTTCACACCCTGACCTGTTTTCCGCAAAACAACCTGGGGCGACCAGTAAGAAACGTTCCGGGCATCGGTACAGACGCGAAACGAATTGTTAGCCATAGAATCAATCTGAGCATCGGTGACGCTTGCCAGTCGTTCGTGCAGGGAATCGGAGAGCGCGCCAGCAACCTGAGAGGGTGTGAGCCTGCGTAGCTGCCCGTTGAGAGTGCGCGTCTCGAGGTCTTGCAGGCGGTTTGAGATAGAAGCGGAGATCGTTACGCTGCTTCTAGAGCTAACAAAAGAGGCGACAGAGTTGACCGATTGGGCTACTTCTGAAGGATTTGTTGCGAAGGTAACAGAGGTTCCTATACCTTCCTGGAGAGGCGAGACGTTGGCACGCGCAGTATCAAGTAAGGGTGTGGATCGGTAAAAAAGAAGACGATTCCCGACACACATCACAATGAAAGCGAATACCGCGAGTGCAAGGTAGATTCTTAGTCGTTTTCGCTTTTCCATGGTTGTTCCTCCTCATAAGGTGTAAGCGAGAACAAAGGTCGTTAGACTTTGCGAATCTTCAGATATTAAGGTTATCGAAAACTTGATCTGTATGGGTTGATTATATACAAACTAAGAATTCAATTTATTACGTCTTTATTATGATTATAATTACATAAATATGATCTGACCTGTTCAAGTGCGCATGACTTTGATTTGACGATGGAAGTTGAGGCTGCGCGGATCACTTCTTGAGGAATCGCTCGACGCCGCGCTTGCAATCGGGCGTCATCCTGGTGATAGCGTTCAACTGAACGCCGGCTTCGATCGCCGCCTCGAACGCCATCCCGTCCATGTGGTAGAGCAGGTTCTTGGCGAGGCTCATGGCGGTCGCCGATTTCTTAGCCATCTCGGCGACGTACTCTTCGGCGCGGCTTTCGAACTCTTCGTCGGCGAAGACGCGGTTTATGATCCCCAAGCCGAGCGCCGTTTCCGCGCCGATCACCTCGCCGCGAGTTATCAGCTCGAAGGCGCGCTTTTCAGAGACGGACCGGCGCAGTATGGCCATGACCATCGCAGGTATGAAGCCTATGTTGACCTCGGGGTAGCCGAACTGCGCAGACCCGGCCGCAAGCACTATGTCGCAGGCGGTCGCCAGCCCGCACCCGCCCGCGAGCGCGCGCCCCTGGACCGCCGCGATAATGGGCCGCGGGTGGCGGCGCATCTCTATGAACAGCTCGCCCAACCGCCGCGCGTCTTCCACGTTCTCCATCACGGTCGCCTCGCTTATGCGGCGGAGCGCGGCCAGGTCCGCGCCCGAGCAGAAATCCTTGCCCGCGCCCTTGATCAGGACCGCGCGGACGCTCTGGTCGCGCCCGGCCTGTCGGAGCGCGTCTTTGACTTCGCCGACTATTTCGTCGTCGAGCGCGTTACGCTTGTCGGGCCGGTTGAGCGTTATGCGCGCGACCGCGCCTTCGACCGAGTAGATGATCTTCTGGTATTCAGGCATCGGGCTCAGCTTACCAAGCGGCCCGGCGGGTTATCAAGCAGCCTGAAGTCAGGACTCTTTATTGTCGAAAGGGCTGGCAATGCGAGCCAGCCCTTTCGACTCGCTCAGACGATCTGCCGCTCCTGCGCCAGCCTGCGCATGCGAAGCAGCGTCGAGTTATTCGGGCGGCTCGTGCTGGCGAACCAGCGGTCGACGGTCGAGCGGTGGACGCCGAGCGCGCGGGCGAGCTCTTCCCTGTTGTTATGAAAATAGTCGAACAGCTTTGGCAGTAGCTCCGTGGCGTCCACGTCCGAGACGTCCGGCTTTTGATTTGCGGAGATCGTTTCCGTGTTACGCGGCTGCGGCTCTTTCGCCTGGCTTGCTGCTTGGCCTCTTCTATTCATCTGAACCCTCGATAAAGCCTTCTCAGAATAGCTCAGCAAGCGCCACGCGTCAGATCAAAGCCGACACTTTCAGATTATCAAACTAACGTAGACCGGATCAAGCAACCCGCCCGCGACCGAAGTGGCGGCCACTGATTGGCGGGCGCTCAGAATTTTCCGATGAGTATCAGCACGCCGATGATGATGAAGGCGACGGCCGCCACGCGCTTTATCCATTCGAGCGGCAGGTACTGGCTCAGCAAAGCGCCGACGGCCACGCCTAAGGCCGAGACGCAGACGAGCGCTATCGACGAGCCAATGAATACGGCCCACGGCCTTTTCGTCTGAGCGGCCATAGTCATCGCGGCCAGTTGAGTCTTGTCGCCCATCTCCGCGAGAAAGATCATGCCAAAGGTCGTGAGCACGACGCGCCAGTCCATCCGCTCTCCTTTCCAGAGGTGAGTGAGAAGCCCCAGGTGTATAAGATCAACAAGCCTCGAAGAGGCGTAATTCAATAGGGAAGCCCCGTAGGGGCATGATATATCACTCGCCTTCAAGGCTTTTACCCTCTTTCAGATATACACTAAGGTCAAGCCAGCTCGCCGGCCAGCCGGTCGTCGACTTCGATCTCCATGCGCAACAGGGCCGTGCTGTAGGTCTTCCCCTGCGCGTCGGTCTTTAACGAAAGCGTGCCGCCGCCGTCCAGGCTCTCGTGCAACAGGAAATTGAGCGCGCCGAGGTTCGGTATCTCGAACCGCTCGACCTCGCCCAGGCAGATGCCTCGGAAATGCTCTTTCACGCGCTCGGCCGTCACCTGCTCGACGAGTATTGAATAATACTCGGGCTTGTAGGCAATCAATCCTACGTTAGCCGTGTCGCCCTTATCGCCCGAGCGCGCGTGCGCCAGTTTAACCAGTTTAACTTTTGCCATCTCAGTTATGCCTCTAGGACGGAAACTTCGGGCGCGACCTCGCTCTTAGGGATCAGCGCGGGCCAGTAAGCGATGATCTCTTCGACCTTGGGCCGCCCGCCCGCGAACCCCGTGACGGTCGGCGGGCCGTTGAGCACGAGCGGCGCTATCTCGCGCGTGAACCGCTCGACGGCCGCCGTGTCCTGGCCTCGAACGCCTATGCGGAAAGTTACTTCAGCAATATCGTCGGGCGGGTCGCCCGCAAGCGGGCCGTGACACGCGTTGACGCCAACGAGCTCCGTCAGTATCTGATCGAACTTCAGCCCGAGACGGTCCAGCCGCTCTCTTAGCACGCGGTCGGCGGCCTGGGCTTTCCTGTAGGCGTCGGGCCACGCGTAAACGAGCGAGCCGACGGCCTTCCACCCGGCCGAGTAGCTTATCGAGACTTTGTACATGTCGGTCGCGGGCCGGCCCTTGATGCCGGAGAACCTCACGCGGTCGCGGGCCTCCTGCTCAAGGTTGATCGTCGTGAAGTCGGCTACGCAATCGGGCGTGATGTAGCTGCGGGGGTCTCCCATCTCGTAAACGAGCTGCTCTTTGACCGAAGCCACGGTGATGCGCCCGCCCGTCCCTTCGTGCTTTGTGATGACGAACGCGCCGTCGGGCTGGGCTTCGATTATCGGGTAGCCAATGTCCGCGACGTTGGGTATCGAGTCCCAGTCGATCAGGCAGTTGCCGCCCGTGCATTGCGCGCCGCACTCAACCGTGTGGCCCGCGATCGTGCCCGCGGCCAACAAATCCCAGGCGTCCGTTGCCCAGCCGAACTCGTGAATCATCGGCCCGAGCGCAAGGCCCGTGTCCGTAGCGCGGCCGGCTATGATGATCTGCCCGCCCTGGTCGAGCGCCTGGGCCAGAGGGCGGCCGCCGAAATAGACGTTCGCGCTTGCGACGCGAGAACGGACCGAAGAGAGCGGCTCCCCTGTGTCGAGGTTCGTGAGCGCGACGCCCCGCTCTATGTACTCGTCCAGGCGGTGCATTATGTCGTCGCCCGCGACTATGCCTATGCGCGCGCGGCCGCCGAAGCCCGCTCGCCGCGCCACGTCGATGACGGCGTCGCGGCAGGCTTCGGGGTTGACGCCGCCCGCGTTGGCGACGACCTTGATGTTGCGCTCTACAAGGTCGGGCAGAATCTGTTCGATCATAGAGACGAAGTCGCGCGCGTAGCCCGAGCGCGGGTCGCGCGCGCGCTGCTTCTGCATGATCGACATGGTTATCTCCGCCAGGTAATCGAGCGTCAGGTAATCGATCGGCCCGCGCCGCACAAGCTCGATGGGCGCGTCGAGCGAATCGCCCCAGAACCCCTGCCCGTTTGCAATCCTGATAGTCTTGGTCATTTGTTAAACCTTAGGCTTTGGAGGCGGCAGATCTCTAGCCTCGACTTTGTCTTGAAACCCCGTGCGCGCGTGGCTGCCGTCGCAGAAGGGCTTGTTGTTCGACTGCCCGCAGCGGCACAGCGAGATCACTGTGCGGCCCGCGAGGCCGAACTCTTTGCCTGTTGGGTCTTTGATGACGAAATCGCCGCTCACCTTAACCGAGCCGTCGTTATTAATTATTATCTCTACGGGATCGCTCATAGTTGCTCCTCTCAGTAATTTAACTTTAAAGCCAGCACGACATTGTAGCGCACCGGGCGGGTGCATAAAAAGCCGGCTCGCGACGACCGCCCGCGCTGCTTGCGGCGGGGAGGCTGTGAACATTAATATAGCCGCGCCTCATTCGACATCAGAGGGAAGATCGCAATGGCTCAGCCGACAGAAGAACGTCTCGTGCGCGGCATCGGCCGCTGGTCGCTTGTGGCCGTCGCCATCAACGGCATCATAGGCGCGGGCATATTCGGTCAGCCTTCAAAGGTCTTCGCCCTGAGCGGCCCCTACAGCGTCCTCGCCTTCGCCGCCTGCGCCGTGGTGGTGACGCTGATAATCGTCTGCTTCGCGGAGGTCGCCAGCCGCTTCCGCGACACGGGCGGCCCCTACCTCTACGCCCGCGAAGCGTTCGGCCCGGCCGTGGGGTTCGAGGTCGGCTGGCTGATGTGGCTCGCGCGACTCACGGCCTTCGCCGCCAACTGCAACCTGCTGGTCGATTACCTGGGCTACTTCTGGCCGGCGGCGACTGCGCCTTACTGGCGCGAAGCCATCATCGTCGCCGTCGTCGCGCTGCTCGCCGCTGTCAACACTGTCGGCGTTCGGGACGCCGCGCTCGTCAGCAACTTTTTCACGGTAGGCAAGCTGATCCCGATAATACTCTTCATCGCCGTCGGGTTGTTCTTCATAAGCCCCGCGAACTTCTCTCCCTCCGCGCCGCTCACCTACAGCTCATTTTCGACTTCGGTGCTGATGTTGATATACGCGTTCACGGGCTTTGAGATGGCCGTGATACCCGCAGGCGAGATACGCAACCCTCAGCGCAACCTGCCGCTCGCGATACTGACGGCGATAGGCGTCGTCGCCCTGCTCTACATATCGATACAGATCGTCTGCATAGGGACGCTGCCGGAGCTAGCCAGTTCTTCAAGGCCGCTCGCCGACGCGAGCAGCCGCTTCTGGGGTGCGGCCGGCGGCGCGATCATCTCGGCGGGCGTGATAGTCTCGATCATAGGAAACCTGAACGTGCTGGTGCTGGCGGGCTCGCGCCTCCCGTTCGCGATGGCCGAAGGCGGAGGGCTGCCGCGCCTCGTCGCCGCCACGCACAGCAGGTTCCGCACGCCTTACGTAGCAATTCTCATCACTGCCGCGGTGATGCTCGCGCTCACGCTTCCGAGCACTTTTCATAAGCAGGTGAATCTGAGCGTGATAGCGCGGCTGGTGTCTTACGGGCTGACCTGCGCGGCTCTGATCGTCCTTCGACACAGAAGCGGCGCACCGGCCCCGCTCTTTAAGGCGCCCGCGGGCGTGGCCGTGGCGGCAGCGGCTCTAGTGCTGTCGGCGTGGCTGTTGTCAAACAGCACGGGCGCGGACGCGCGCGATACGGCGATAGCCGCTGCGGTGGGGCTGTTGATTTACGTGGTGTATAAACTCACCCGGCCGCTCACGGCTCGGGCGCAAGAAGAGGCTTGATCTTCTGATCGAACTCTTCGCGGTCGATGACGCCTTTGATCCGCTCGCGCACATTCCCCTCGCGGTCTATGACGACACTCAGCGGCAGGACTTCGCTCACGTCAAACCTTTCGGCGACATCTCGCGCGCCGAACAGTATGGGGTAATTCACTTTGAGTTGTCTGGCCGCCTGTCGCACGTCTCGGCTGCGGTATGGCGGGAAGGTTATTCCTATGATCTGGAGCCCGCGATCTCTGTACTGGCTTTGCCACGCCACAAGCTCAGGCATCTCGGCGCGGCACGGCGCGCACCACGTAGCCCAGAAATTCACCAGCACCACTTTGCCGCGGTAATCGGCCAGCCGCGCGCGACGGCCTTTCAGATCCTTGAGCGAAAAATTGATTTTGCTCGCCGCATGCTTGTTTCTCTCCTGGCCGAAGGCGACCGCCGGATTACCGATCAATAACAATATTAATAATGCTATTCGCATCTTGATGAGCCCAGAGGGCATCTGAAAAGCCCCTGCGGGGCTCTATGTTTGTAGAACAATAGCGTAAATGCACCCAACCCCGTAGGGGTTGTATGTTTGATATTCAACTCCTACGGAGTTGGATATTGATTATGCGATCACTACAAACATACGGCTCCTATGGAGCCGAGTATGTTGCTACTTCTCAGACGCGCTCTCAGTACAAATACCTGACGCCGATCAGGAGGTTCTTATCGGTGCGAAGCGCCTGCGCCCCCGAGCTGTGCGAAATTGGGAGCTGGAGGCTCGCCTCTAACACGAGCCGCGCGCTCGCGATGTATTGGAGCGCGGGCGCGAGATAAAACTCCGCCGCGCTGCTGCCGGCAACGGTCCGGCCGAGCGCGCGGCCTCTGTCGCGCAGCATCGCCGTCGTTTCGAGTATCAAGAACAACTCTTTGGTCGGGCTGCGGTATTTGAAAGGCAGCAACACGTATTCGAGGTCCGTATTCAATCTCACCTCGTTGCCGAGGCGGAACCCATCGCGCTCACCTCTGAGCGTGCCTTGCAGGTTAGCTCCATAAATCCAGCGGTGGCGAGCTTGCGAGTACGCCACGTCCGCGTGGACGGCAAACCCGCCGTCGATCGCGCCGAGCTGGCGGCGCACGAACTCCGGGGCGGCAAGCTCAGTCTCACGAGGGGCGTCTTTCTTACCCGTCGGCAATTCCAGTCCTACGCGCACGGCGGCCTGTTTGTCGCCCCACGTCTCAAGCGTGCGGAAGAATCGGTGCTTGGCCCAGGCGGTTATGTTGCCCAGTCCACGGCCCGAGCCCGAGCCGCTTTCATCGTCAAACGAAGTGCTGTTAAAAGGGACCTCGGCTTCGAGCTGAAGAGTCGAGGTCGGAGTGTAAGAGACGCCCACGCGAAGGCTGTGGCGGTCTACTTTCAACCCGCCCAGATGCTGGCGCGCGTAAAAGTAGCGCGGCATGACCGCGCCGCCCTTGTAGACGGTGAGCCCCGGACTGGTGGTCCGCACCGGCGCAAGAGGCAGGCCAGGCTCGCCGCTCGTCCCTCGAAGCGAGATCTCCACGTTTGAGATATTAATCGGCGTCGCGGCGGCCTCGATTCTCTTTACTGCGCGCGGGCGAATGGTCTCGCGCTGATCCGGCTCTTTGCCCGCGGTCTGCCAGTCGCCCGTGATCTCTACGCGCGAGCCCGCGGCAAGCTCCCCCATGATTTGTTGGATGTTCTCGCCTTCGAGGGCGAATCGCTGCTTAGACGGCTCCACGTCGATCCACCAGCCGGAGCCTTCGCGCGCGAGCACGCCCGCGACGGTTATTTCGGCGGAGTCGAGCGTGTAGCCCGCTTTCTTGAGCGTAGTTTTAAGCGCGGCGAACGACGCGGCCTTGTCGGGCTTAGGCGTAAAGACTCCCAGCCCGCGCTTGATCTCTGTGACTTTGATATCGTCTATCTTCGGAGCGAAATCGAGACGGCTCACGGCCTTCTTGATGTTGTATACTCACATGCCGCACAGGTATCCGGCGATCTTCATCTGGACCTGCTTTATCTCGGCCCGCCCGTCGCTCGGGTTTGCAACCAGCAGGAGCAACAAAGCCAGTGTAGTCGCAGCGTATCTATTCATGGTTCTCTCCCGTTTCAGACAGCCTTGTCAGATTCTCCACTGCCTGATAATAAAAAGGCAAATGCAAGCCGCCAGCAGAGCAGAAAAGGGCAAGTTCAGCTTCACGCGCCACCCGGAGGTTTTGACGCTCGGCGTGGCGGTGGCGGTCAGCTTCATACTGCGTTTCGCGCTGCTCCCATGGGACGGGGGCGGCACTTTCTTTCATGTCTATATAATGATCTCAAACTGCCAGTGTGGGAGTGACGGAGGAGAATATACGTGAAGCCAATAAAGATTGCTCCGATTTTGATAGCGGCCCTGTCGCTTATCATCCTATCCGGCGCGGCTCAAGCCCAAACAAAACCCGACGAGGAGACAATATTGATTCGCGCCGGGCGCGTGTTCGCTTATCAAGAAGCGGGGATGGAGCCGGCGCAGATTCTACAGAGCGCCACCATCAACGCCGCACGACTGATCGGCGACAAGCGGCTGGGGGTGATTAAAGCAGGGAGCTTCGCGGACATAATCGCCATTGACGGCGACCCCGCAAAAGATTTCAAGGCCATAGAGCGGGTGAAGTTCGTCATGAAAGATGGGAAGGTCTATGTCGGGAATCATTGAGGCGATGGGGCCGCGCGGCATCGAAATCTACACCGCGGAATGGGTGCTGCCCATAAGCTCGCCTCCCATACGCGACGGCGCGGTCGTCATCAAAGACGAACGCATAGCCTTCGTCGGCTCGCAGGCGGAGCTCGGAGCGCGGCCCGAGATCGCTGAATCCGAAGTGACGAGCTTTGGCCGGGCCGCGATCCTGCCGGGGTTTGTAAACCTTCACAGCCACCTTGAGCTTACCTTGATGCGAGGCTTTCTCGAAGACCTCGCGTTTCGCGATTGGATCGCGAAGCTGACGCGGACAAAATACGAGCGGCTCAGCGAAGAGGACTTCAAGTGGTCGGCGCGGCTCGGCGCGGCCGAAGCCATACGCGCGGGCGTGACTACGCTGGCCGACACGGGAGACTCGGCAGCCGCTTTCGACGCGCTTCTGGCGAGCGGGCTGCGCGGCATCGCTTACAGAGAGGTCTTCGGCCCCGACCCGAAAGTTGCCCGCCAGAGCCTCGACGGGCTGAAGGAGAAGCTTGACGACATGCTCGCGCGGGCGAGCGCGCTTGTACGCGCGGGCGTCTCGCCTCACGCGCCCTACACCGTGTCGGCCGAGCTCTTCCAACTCGTGAGTCGCTACGCGGCGCGCGAATCGTTAGACATGTGCATACACGCGGCGGAGTCGGAAGCCGAGCGCCAGTTGATGTTCGCGGGCGAAGGCGATTTCGCGCGCGGGTTGAGCGCGCGCGGGATAGAATGGCAGACGCCCGGACTCTCTACTATTCAATACCTCGAATCTCTCGGCGTGCTTGAGTGCGCCCCCTTGCTCGTTCACGCGGTCACTGTAGACGACCGCGACATCGCTTCGATAGCGCGCAGCCGCTCGCGCGTGGCCCATTGCCCGAAGTCGAACGCCAAGCTCGGACACGGCATAGCGAGGCTCACCGAGATGCTAGACGCGGGCGTGCGCGTGGGGCTGGGCACCGACAGCGTGGCTTCAAATAACCGCTGCGACATGATTGATGAAGCCCGGTTCTGCTCTCTCATTCACCGGGCCGCGCTCCGCGATTTCAAATGGCCCGCGGCCGATCTGGTGCTCAGGCTTATGACCTTAGACGGCGCGCGCGCCTTGGGGCTCGAAGACGAGATAGGCTCTCTGGAAGCGAACAAGCAGGCCGACCTTATCGTCATAGACCTCAGTAAGATTCACAACAGACCCGTTCACGACCCCGTCGCCGCTATCATATTCAGCGCCGCGTCAACCGATGTTTTGCTGACGATGGTAGCGGGGCTGGTCCTGTTCGACGGCCAAAAGGTTCATACGCTCGCAGAGGCCGAGATCTCCGACCGCGTCGCCATGGCAGTTGATAAAATGCGTTCAGCTTAATATCAGCCGCTCCCGCCTCAGTTTCATTTCCGTTACCGATCAAAATCATGCACCCCTTCACGCGGCCGTTGCGTAATTATAAAACGGGAACCAATCAATACGGGCTTCCGTATGAACGGTAGGAAAATAATCACTTTAAAGGTTTTCGCAGTAGGCCGGGGGTTTATATGGCGAGAAAGAAGTCTCGTAAGTATCTAGTCGTGTCGGTGCTGGTCGTGGTGGTCTTAGCCGCGGTCGCTTACGGTTATTCGGCGATGTCGGGGACCAGGGCCGAGATCGACCCTTCGCGGATCGTCACCGTGGAGCGCGGCGACATCGCGCGCAGCGTGGTGGCCACGGGGCGCGTCGAGCCCATCTCGAAAGTTGAGATCAAATCGAAAGCCAACGGCATCATCAAAGAGCTACGGGTCAAGGCCGGCGACATGGTGACCGAGGGCCAGGTGCTTGCCGAGCTCGATAAAGAGAACCTCGAAGCGAGGTTGCGCGAAGCGCGCGCCGCGCTGCTTGGCGCTCAATCGAACGAGCGGGCGGCCCAGGCCGAGTACGAGAAGAACAAGGTCGAGGCCGAAAGCCCCGACGTCGCGTTCGCCGCTCGCAACGTCGAGCGCGTCGACAAGCTCTTCAAAGGTGGGTTGATCTCGCACCAGGAGCTAGACGACGCGCGACGCGCGCTGGAGCAGGCCGAGAACCGCCAGCATGTCGCGCGCTCGCAGTTGAGCGTGACGGCGGCGCGCGTCTCTCAGGCGGAAGCCGAGGTCGCGCAATCGCGCGCGGCCGTAGAGCGCGCCGAAGAGGAGTTGAATAACGCGACCATCCGCTCGCCGATACGCGGGATGGTGCTGTCGCGCGACGTTGAGCTTGGCAGCCCCGTCTCGTCGATCTTAAACATGGGCGCGGCGGCGACGCTCGTGATGGTGTTGGGCGACATCAGCCAGGTCTACGTCCGCGGCAAAGTCGACGAGGCGGACATCGGCAACGTGCGCCTGGGCCAGCCGGCGCGCATAAAGGTCGAGACGTTCAAGGGGCGCGAGTTCACGGGCCAGGTGACGGAGATCTCTCCGATGGGTGCGGAGAAGGATAACGTCGTCAGCTTCGAGGTCAAAGTCTCGATCAGCAACCCCGGCGGCGAGCTGAGCGCAAACATGACGGCCAACGCCGAGATAATTCTCGAAGAGCGCAAATCCGTGCTGATAATCCCTGAAAGCGCGATCACCTACGACCAGCAGCGCAACGCGTCGGTCGAAGTGCCCGCCCCCGCCACCGACACGGGCCGCGAAAAGAAGCAGATCAAAGTCGGCGTCAGCAACGGCAGCCGCACGGAAGTTATCGAAGGCTTGATCGAAAGCCAGCAGGTGATTCTTCAGTAGCCAGTAGTCAGTAGCCAGTAGCCAGTAGGCGGTAAGCAAGTCGCCTGATGGCAATTGAGCTATCTTCAATGACAGACTACTGACTACTGGCTACTGACTACTGACTACTGGATTATGCGCGAACTCTTTCGACAGACCTGGGCGAACCTGACTGCCAACAAGCTGCGCAGCTTCCTGACCATGTTCGGCATCGTCTGGGGGATCATCTCTATCGTGCTGTTGTCGGCCATGGGCGAAGGCTTTCAGCGCGGCAACGAGCGCGTGATGAGAGAGCTCGGCAAGAACATCCTCATCATTCGCAACGGGAGGACGAGCATGCAGGCGGGCGGCGAGCGCGCCGGGCGCATCATCCGCCTCGACATCACCGACGTTCATGCGCTCAAAGAAAAATCGCGGCTGCTTGAGTTCATCAGCCCCGAGTTGATGACCTCCGTGAAAGCCAAGAGCGCGTTCAACGCCAGCACCGTAGGCATAAGCGGCATCTGGCCCGTCTACCAGCAGATCAGAACGATCGACGTGGAGAGGGGCCGGCTGATAACCGAAGTCGACAACGAGCAGGCCCGCCGCGTCGCCATCATAGGGTTCGACGCCGCCAAGCAACTCTTCGCAGACCGCGACCCCGTCGGGAGCCAGATTCAAGTCGGCGGAATCCCTTACACGATCATCGGCAAGATTCGCAAGAAAGAGCAGGACTCGAATTACACGGGCGCCGACAACGGGCGTCTGTTCGTCCCTTACGAGGCGATGAAAAAAGATTTCCCGCTGCGCGGCAGCCTCGACACGCCCGACTCGCTGTCGACGATCATCGCCGCCCCTTACGATCAGGTCGCACAGCAGATGGGCGAGGCGCTCGAAGGCGGCAGCAAACGCTGGCTCAACGGCATGACGCCGGTTGAGGTCGAGATACGGTCGATCCTCGGCCCCAAACATGGCTTCGACGCGCTCGACACCGAAGCGCTATCGATATGGAACACGGCCATCTCTTCGGTGATGTTCGACAAAGTCATCAAGGCGATGAAAGAGTTCTTCCTCGCCGTAAGCATCATCACGCTCGCGCTCGGCGGCATCGGCGTGATGAACATAATGCTGATAGCCGTCAAGGAACGCACGCGCGAGATAGGCGTGCGCAAGGCGATGGGCGCGACTTCGCGCAACATCCAGTGGCAGTTCCTGAGCGAAGGGCTGTTCCTGACCATGCTGAGCGGGGCGATCGGCCTCGGACTGGGCGTCGGGCTCTGTAATCTTGTGAACATGCTCCCGATGCCCGCGCGCTTCTCGGGGATGGTGACGACCTGGCAGATGGCCGCTTTTTCTATCGCGACGCTTGCGGTCATAGGCATACTCGCTTCGACATATCCCGCGCGCAGGGCCGCGGAGCTTCGCCCCATCGAGGCCCTGCGATACGAGATGTGAAATGTTACTGAAAGAGGTCCTTCTACAAGCCATCTACGCGCTGATAAATCACCGCTTCCGCGCGGCGCTGACGATGCTCGGCATAAGCTGGGGCATAGTGACGGTCGTGCTGATGATGGCTTACGGGAACGGATTTCACTCCTCGCTTGAGGTGGGGCTGGGCGGGGCCTTCTCCGATGGGACGGCGGTGATCTGGCCGGGGCAGACGAGCCAGCAGGCGGGCGGCGAGCGCGCGGGCCGGAGAATTCGATTGAAAGAAGAGGACGTGGACGCGCTCAAAGAGCTGGGCGTGGTGAAATACGCGAGCCCCGAATACGTCGAAGGCATGCCGCTGGCCTACTCCAACAAGCAGACCTCGGCCACGCTGCGCGGGGTCGCGCCCGAATACGCCTTGATGCGAAACGAAGTCGCCCAGGAGGGCCGCTTCTTCGACACGGAAGACACCGAGAAGCGACGCCGCGTCGTATTCCTCGGGACCGAAGTGGCGCGCAAGCTGTTCGGCAACAATTCGGCGGTCGGCGAGTCGATCCGCATAAAGGGATTGTCGTTTGAAGTGATTGGCGTTCTTGCCGACAAGGTGCAGATGTCGTCTTACTACTCGCCTGACAAGTACTGCGTCTTTATCCCCTACACGGTCGTCGGCCAGCTCTTTTATCAGGATTTCGTAGACAACCTCGTGGTCGAGATCGTAGACACTTCGAGGACCGAGCAGGCGCTCAAGCAGATCAAAGAGACGCTTGCCGCGCGCCACGACTTTGACCCGCGCGACGAGCGCGCCATCCAGCTCCACGGCTCTGTGGAGATGAAGAAGATCATAGGCGGTATCACGGGCGGGCTGAAGCTGGTCCTCGGGTTCATAGGCACGCTGACCTTGATGATAGGCGGCGTAGGCGTGATGAACATAATGCTCGTCTCTGTGACCGAGCGCACGCGTGAGATAGGCATTCGCAAGGCGCTCGGCGCGCGACGCCGCCACATACTTTTCCAGTTCTTGCTCGAAGGGCTGGTCATCACTTTCTTAGGCGGCGCGGTCGGCGTCGTCTTGTCCTACGCGCTCGCCGCCCTGGTAGGCGCGCGGCCGTTCTTAGCAGAGTTGCTCGAAGACGCCTCGCGCCGCACGGACATTCACCTGCTGCTGTCGGCCGACGTTCTGCTCACGGCGACGGGCATACTCGTGCTCGTAGGAGTGGTGAGCGGATTCTGGCCCGCCTTCCGCGCGTCGCGCATGGACCCTATCGAATCGCTCCGCTACGAATAAGCTCAATCCTCTCAGGCATCCGCTCGCCATAAAACCGCATCAGAGCAGACCGTACGTCAAGAACAATCTCTCAGCGGGAGGCCAGCACCGTGTTTTCAAGGATCGCCGCCATAGGATTCGTCTACCTTATCGCCACGCTCGGGTGGGTCGCTCTGGGCGCCACCATCGCTTACCGGACTGACAACCAGGACGCCTCGCTCAAGAGCGAAGTCGGGCAACTGTGGGGGACGCCGCTCGTTCAACAATCGCCGCGAGCCTCGCTCGCAGTCGAACGGCCGGTCGATAAAAAGACCAAGTCGAAGGACGCGCAGACGAATGTCGCGAGCCAGCCCCCGCCCGTAGACCAGTACGACGTGCCGATCGTCGAGAACGACATACGAGTGGGCCTGGAGCTTGACCAGCGTCAGAAGGGGCTGCTGTGGTATTCGACGTACCGCGTGCGGTTCACCGCTAACTACACGTTCGAGAACGTGCAAGAGAAAGACGGGGAGATGGTAATCCGTTTCACCTTCCCCGCAAGCGATGGGCTTTACGACGAATTCAAATTTGAAATCGACGGCGCGCAGGTCCCTACGACAAGGAAAGAGTCAAACCAGCTCTTCGCTCGCGTCCCGAGTCATTCGAAGCAGCGCCACCGGCTTTCTATCAACTATTACTCGAACGGGATTGATAGTTTCATCTACCGCTTCGGCGACGGGATAAGCGAGGTGCGCAATTTTCAGCTCGCGGCCGCGACGAATTTCGAAGGCGTAGATTTTCCCGGAAACACGCTCTCGCCGACCTCGAAAGAGAAGCGAGATGGCGGCTGGCAACTGACGTGGAGCTATAAAGACCTGATCACGGGAAACGGCATCGGCGTCGAGATGCCCCGCAAGATAAACCCCGGCCCCCTGGCCGCGCGCATCTCTTACTTCGCGCCGGTGTCACTGGGCTTCTTCTTCTTTCTGATCTTCATCATCTCGCTGATGAAGGGCGTGCGGCTCCACCCTATGAACTACTTCTTCCTCGCGGCCTCCTTCTTCGCCTTCCACCTGCTGCTCTCTTACCTCGTAGACCATGTCTCGATCCACCTGGCGTTCGTCATCTGCTCGCTCGTGTCGATCTTCCTGGTCATCTCGTACATGCGCATAGTCGTGGGTAGCCGGTTCGCTTACATCGAGACGGGCCTGTCGCAGTTCGTCTACCTCATAGGCTTCTCTTACGCCTTCTTCATCGAAGGCTTCACGGGGCTGGCGGTCACGATCGGGGCCATCGTCACGCTGTTCGTCGTGATGCAGATGACCGCGCGCATCAACTGGGCGGAAAAGTTCAAGGCTTTAGGGGCGCGCAAGGTCGCGGAGCTGCGAGAGTAGATTTCTTGATGCGCCGGGGGCGTCTGGCTACAATACCGTTGGTGAAATCTATAACGGTCGGAATCAGCGGAGCGAGCGGCGCCATCTACGCCAGGCGTCTGCTCGTTCAGCTCGAAATGAGCGACGAGGTGCGCCGGGTCAATCTGGTCATCAGCGGGCCGGGCCGCCGCGTCATAAGCGACGAGCTGGACATACCGGCCACGAATGACGCCGACGAGATGGTTCGGGAGCTGCTCGGCCGCCCATCGATCAAGACGACGGTCTTTCACCCAGGCGACATCGGCGCGACCATCGCTTCGGGCTCGTACCCGGTCGACGGCATGGTGATAATTCCCTGCTCCGCCTCGACGCTCGGCGTGCTGGCGTCGGGCTCGTCCCGCAACCTGTTGCACCGCGCGGCCGACGTATGTTTGAAAGAAGGGCGAAGGCTGGTCCTTGTCCCGCGCGAGACGCCGCTGTCGAGCATACACCTTGAAAACATGCTCCGATTGCGCCAGGCGGGCGCGATGATCGTTCCGGCGATGCCCGCTTTTTATCACAGGCCCGCCGACATCACCTCGCTCGTCGACCACTTCGTTTATCGCGTGATGGATCACCTCGGACTTCAGCACTCGCAAGAGACCGTATGGCAGGGGGACATTTGAAATCTCAGATCTCAAATTTGAAATCTCAAACCGTGGGACGGCGTTTAAGAATCACGCTTGAGATGATCAAGATCGAGCACACGCTGTTTGCGCTGCCGTTCGCCTTCTTAGGGGCGGCGCTCGCCGCGCGCGAACTGCCGCCGCAGACGGCGGGGTTCTGGGCGGCAAAGCTCGTATGGATAACGCTCGCGATGGTGGGCGCGCGCTCGGCCGCGATGGCGTTCAATCGCATAGCCGACCGCCGCATCGACGCCGCAAACCCGCGCACGGCCATGCGCGCGCTCCCGGCGGGACTGCTCGACCTGCGCTTCGCATGGTTTTTTACATTAGCGTCTGCCGCGCTCTTTCTGTTAGCCGCTTCACAGCTCAACCGGCTGACGCTCATACTGTCGCCCGTGGCTTTAGGCTCGGTCCTGCTCTACTCATACACGAAGCGCTTCACCGCGCTGTCGCATCTGGTGCTCGGGTGGTGTCTGGCGATAGCGCCCGCGGGCGCGTGGATAGCCATTCAAGGGCGGCTGACGATCGTGCCGCTGCTTTTGTCGCTTTCGGTGATGCTGTGGACCGCGGGGTTCGACATCCTTTACGCCTGCCAGGATTATGATTTCGACCGGCGCAGCGGGCTTCACTCGATACCGAGCAGGGTCGGCATAACTCGGGCCTTATGGATCGCTCGCGGTATTCATGCGCTGATGTTCGTCTCGCTGTTGCTGATGTTCCGGGCCGCGGGGCTCGGGTGGATGGGGTTTGCGGGGGTGGCGGCTACCGGCGCGCTGCTAGTGTATCAGCACAGCATCGTTAAAGCGGACGACCTTTCCCGGCTCAACGCCGCGTTCTTCACTACGAACGCGTTCGTGAGCATCATACTCTTCATCACGATGGCCACAGACGCCCTGCTCGTCAGCCGTTGAGGCCGGATCTCCTTATGGCAAGAATTCTCGTTACAGGCGGGGCAGGCTTCATCGGCAGCCACCTCGTCGATCGATTGCTTGCGACAGGCCACCTCGTCACGGTCGTCGATAACTTTAACGATTTTTATGACGCGGCGACCAAGCGCGCCAACCTGAGCGCGCACGCGGGGCGCGCGGAGTTTGAGCTTGTAGAAGCCGACATCACTGAAGCCGAAGCGATAGATCAGGTCTTCGCCCGATCAGAGTTCAACGCAGTGGTCCATCTAGCGGCGCGCGCCGGGGTGCGCCCTTCGCTTGAGCGCCCGCTGGATTACGAGCGGACGAACGTGCAAGGCACATACGTCTTGCTTGAGGCGGCGCGTCGTCACGGGGTCGAGCGCTTCGTCTTCGGCTCGTCGAGCTCTGTTTACGGCGTGAACTCGGCGGTCCCTTTCACCGAAAGCGACACGATCGCCCGCCCCATCTCGCCTTACGCGGCGACAAAGATCGCCGGCGAAGCGGCCTGTCACGTCTACAGCCACCTGTACGGGATTCGCGTAGTCTGCCTGCGGTTCTTCACGGTCTACGGCGCGCGGCAGCGGCCCGACCTCGCGATACACAAATTCGCGCGATTGATTACCGAAGGGCGCCCCATCCCCGTGTTCGGCGACGGCACGACGCGGCGCGATTACACCTACATCGACGACATCATCTCGGGTGTGACGGCCGCAATCAATTATGATCAAAGCCTGTTTGAGATAATCAACCTGGGCGAATCCGAGACGGTCGAGCTTAACAGGCTGATAGAGCTTCTCGAACGCGCGCTAGACCGCCGGGCCGTCATCGACCGCAAGCCCATGCAGCCGGGCGATGTGCCCGTGACATACGCCGACATAACGAAAGCGCGGCGGCTGCTCGGCTACGACCCGAAGACGAAGATCGAAGCCGGGATAGAAGAGTTCGCCCGCTGGTTTAAGCAGCAGTAAATGAACGACCGGATTCACCGCAGAGACGCATAGGGCGCAGAGGAGTACCGCGAGGATATCATCATTAATTACTAAGAGCCCCAAAGGGGCGATAATTCAAAAGCCAGGGGCACCGCCCCTGGAAAAGGATTGATAGTAATGATAAGCCCTGAAAGGGCGATATTCTTATCGCGCCCTTTCAGGGCTTCGCGTTGTATGCGTGGGTCACCCGGCGCGTTGCGCCGGGCTATTGAATATCGCCCCTACGGGGCTTTTTCTGCTCTGCGCTTCCTCCTCGTCCTCTGCGCCTCTGCGGTGAGATAGCCTTTGCTCTTCATCGCTCCTCCCAGTCACCGTCTCAATCGCTTCGCTGCTTTGAGCTTGCTTAGTTCGTTTTGGCGGTCTACTATTTTTGAACTGGAGGCCGCTCGCCCGCAGCTTGCCCGTATGGACTCTTGTAAAGGGCAGTTACTCAACAGGCCATGAAAGAATACCGACTGAAGAGCGTCAAGCAGATTGAAAGCGACCCCGCGAGGCCGGAAATCTCCGTCTTCCTGCCCGTCTTTAACGAAGAAGAGAATATCGAGCCGCTAAACGAGAAGCTCACTCGCTCGCTTGAGCAACTGGGCCGCAGCTTCGAAGTTATCTACGTCGACGACGGCTCGACCGACGGGAGCTTGGAGCGGTTGCGCCTTATTGCCGAGCGCGACCGGCGCGTGCGCGTGATCGCGCTGCGGCGCAACTACGGGCAGACGGCCGCGATGAGCGCGGGCATAGACCACGCGCGCGGTGACATCCTGATACCGATGGATGCCGACCTGCAAAACGACCCCGGAGACATCATCCGGCTGCTTGAAAAGCTCGACCAGGGTTACGACGTTGTGTCGGGCTGGCGCAAGGACCGCAAAGATAAATGGCTGACGCGCCGCATACCTTCGATGATGGCTAATCGACTGATCTCGGCTATAAGCGGGGTCAAGCTCCACGACTACGGTTGCAGTCTGAAGGCGTACCGCCGCGACGCGCTGGCCGACGTGAAGCTGTACGGCGAGATGCACCGCTTCATACCGATCTACGCCAACTGGGCGGGCGCGCGCGTGGCCGAGATACCGGTCACTCATCACGCGCGCCACGCGGGTACTTCCAAGTACGGGCTGTCGCGGACGATCAAGGTAGTCTTCGACCTCATCACGATAAAGTTCATGTCGAGCTACCTTACGAAGCCGCTCTACCTCTTCGGCATGGCGGGGCTGATATGCCTGGTCGTCTCAATCATCACGCTGATGCTGGCGCTCTTTTTGAGGTTCGTCCACGACATACACCTCAACCGCATGCCGCTGGCGACCTTCGCGATGATCATGTTCGGCATGGGGATACAGTTCATCTTCATGGGGCTGCTGGCCGAGATGATCGTGCGGACCTACCACGAATCGCAGAACAAGCCGACCTACCTGATACGCGAGCAGATAAACCTCGACGAGGACGAACCGGCGGAGCTATGAGCGGGCGCGTCGAGGTCGCGGGGGTCTACGTCGACAACCTCAGCGAGGACGAGGCGCTCGCGCGCATCGACGAACTGATCGAAGGCGGCGGCTCGCATTACATGACCGTGGTAAACGCGGCGAAGGTCGTGGCCGCGCGGAGCGACGAGCGGCTGCGAAAGCTTCTTCAAAGGGCGGCCGTCGTGACGGCCGACGGGATGTCGGTCGTCTGGGCGGCGCGTCTGTTGGGCGAGCCGCTCAAGCAGCGTGTGACGGGCATAGACATGTTCGAGCGGCTTGTCGGGCACGCCGCGCGGAGGGGGCTTACGGTCTACTTTCTCGGCGCGCGCGACTCAAGCGTCCGTGGCGCGGTCGAGTATTTCACAACGCGGCTGCCCGACTTGCGCGTGGCGGGCTACCGAGACGGTTACTTCGACCGGACGGAATCGGATAAGGTTGCGGACGAGATAAGGGAAAGCCGCGCCGATCTGCTCTTTGTCGCGATGGGGTCGCCCGCGCAGGAGAACTGGATAGAGCGCCACCTCGAAGCCACGGGCGCGCGTTTTGCGCTCGGCGTAGGCGGGAGCTTTGATCACCTGAGCGGGCTGCAACGCCGCGCGCCGGCATGGATGCAGCGGTCGGGGCTTGAGTGGCTGCACAGATTGGCCCGCGAGCCGCGCCGGCTGTGGCGGCGCTACTTGATAGGCAACACGGTCTTCGTCTGGCTGGTCTTCAAGCAGATGCTCTCGCGCGGGCGGTGACCGAGAGTCCAACGATTCAGACGCCGCCCATCTTGGCGCACTTGACCGGCACGCCGTCCTTTATCACCTGCTCAAAATCTTTGCCCTGCGTCTGTCTTACAAAGCCTAGAAAGTTATAGATCTTTGCTATCTCGTCCGCGCCGAAACCGAACCCGTTCAGCAAGTCATCGCTGGCGCGGAAAGAGAGCGGGTGCGGGGCGACTCTGAATTCGAGGCCCAGCGTCTCGTGCAACTTCAGTATTACTTCGTATAAGTCCTTGAGCACTGTGAAGGAAGAGATGAGGCAATCATAATCTCCCCGGCTCGCTCTGGTTAAAAGGTATAGGTAGTCGGCGTTGTAGTTCTCGACGAAAGCGTCGAACTCTTCTTGTTTTAGCATTAACTCCCACCGCCCTCTGCTCGTTCTCGCTCATCGGTCCACAATAGCGGGGAGGGCTGCCGAGTGGTAACGCGCTCGGTGGCCTCATTTTCGATTAAGACTGCTGTTGTGTCAAGCTTGTCAGAACGCTACAATCAAGGTTTGATTAAAGGCTAAGCTCTTTGAGTTGAAGCCAAAAGGAGATGCCGCCATGTCTAGAGAACGCAAACCACTTGCGGAAGTAGGCGGGAAGGCGGGCGACGTTCGCCCTTTGAATAAATCGGCCGAGCTGGCTTCGCTGCTTGAGAACCACCGCGGCGAGCGCCACGCCATAGTCATGCAGGACTACCCCGACCCCGACGCCATAAGCTCGGCCTGGGCTCACAAGATGATAGCCGCGCGCTACGGCATAGACTGTGACATAGTCTACGAAGGGCGCATCAGCCACCAGGAGAACCTGGCCCTGGTCCAGCTTACCGACATAGAGCTGGTGCGATGCGGCGAGAACGGCGACCTCTCGCAATACGAAGGCACGGTCTTTGTCGACAACCAGGGGACCACGGCCTCGCTCACCGACCGCTTCGACGCGCTGGGCGTCAAGCCGCTGGTCATCGTAGATCACCACGAGCGCCAAGACCGCATCGAAGCCGTCTACACGGACATACGCAAGATAGGCGCGACCGCGACCATCTACACCGAATACATACGCGAGGGCTTGCTTGAGCTGAACAAGAGCGACGTGCAGCATGTGCGTCTCGCCACCGCGCTCATGCACGGGATACGCAGCGAGACGTCGGGGCTCATACGCGCGCGCGAAGAGGAGATGGAGGCGGGGACTTTCCTGGCGCGCTTCACGGACCACTCGCTGTTAGAAGACATACTGTCGGTTAAGAGGTCAAAGCAAGTTATGGATGTCATACGGCTGGCGCTGGAGAACCGCGAAGTTCGCGAGAGCTATTCGATCTCGGGCGTGGGCTACCTGCGCAGCGAGGACCGCGACTCCATACCGCAGGCCGCCGACTTTCTGCTCACCGAAGAGAACATACACACGGCCATAGTCTACGGGATAATAATGAAGGGCGACCGCGAGATGGTCGTGGGCTCTATGCGCACGAGCAAGGTGACGCTCAACCCGGACGAGTTTTTGAAGGAGGCGCTCGGCGCGACCGAGACGGGCCGCTACTATGGCGGGGGGCGTCGCGGGGCCGGGGGCTTCGAGATACCTATAGGCTTTCTTGCCGCCATAAAAGATGACGACCTGCTGAGGATGAAGTGGCGGCTCTACGACGACCTTATAAAGAAAAAGCTCTTCGCAAAGATAGGCGTCCAGACTCCCGTGATGAGAAGCGAGCGCGCCGAAACTCACCGCGGCGAAACTGGCCCGCTGCGCGCTGAAGAAGTGTGATTTGAGATTTCAAATTTGAGATCTCGAATTTGAAATCTCAAATCGTTACTCCTACCGCCTGTGGCCGCGACGGCGGTGCCGGTTGTAAAGGTAGCCGCCGCCCGCGCCTGCGCCTGCGCCGATCAGCGCGCCCTTCTTCCCTCCAATCAATGCCCCGCCTACGGCTCCGATGGCCGTTCCTACAGCTATGTGCTTAGTCTTGCTGTGGCGGTGGCGATAAGGCCGCCGGTGCGCGTCCGCGTCCGGCGCGAAAGTCAGGAACAGAAAGATGACGGCTAGAAACATCGCCAGGATGTTCTTCTTTCCAACAACTCGTACCATTTCCAATCCTCCCGCTGATGAAATTCTCCTATAAACAGGTTGTAACAAACCTCATTCCATAAAACGCGGCGGGGTTTGGAGGGTCTGGAATGCGATTTGCCGTTTCGTCGATCATGTGGGCGTCTGCACCAAAAAGGTTCGTGATTACCTTCTGGAGCTACATTTTGAGTCTGTGCTAAGACATTAATTACCCGCAATCTGCTTATGAGCCTGTCTATCCCTTCCCGGACACGAGCATTAATAAGACGCCTGTCTGTACTAGCTCTGATGACGGCGATCGCGGCAAACATCCTTGGCTCCACCAAAGAGAGTCCGACCGCCCTCTACACAGGTCCCCAGACCCTCTCTTACAACGAGATCGCCTCGATAGATTCGCCCGCGGGCGTCTCGGCCGAGCTAAGGCCGAAGCTCGAAGCGTTGATGGTGACGCCTTTCATCAGCAACGAGGCGCACCTGATCAATTCTGCTCCCGTGCTTCAACAGAGCGAGAAGCTGGGCGATTTCATACGCGTGGGCTCCTGGAACGTCGAGCGCGGGCTGCGCCTTGACGAGATAAAGATGGCCGTCGAGAACCCGGACCAGTTCAAGCAGCAGATCGGCTACGAGCCGGACAGCGAAAACTTCCGCGAAGCCGTCGAGCAGATTGAAGTGCTGCGCTCCGTAGACGTGCTCGCGCTCAACGAGGCCGACTTAGGGTTGAAGCGCACGGGCTACAGGGACGTTGCCAGAGAGCTGGCCGCCGCCCTGAAGATGAATTACGCCTACGGCGTGGAGTTCATAGAGATCGACCCGCTCAACCTCGGCTCCGAGGGATTCGAAGAAGTCTCGTCGGGCGAAACGAGGGTCGCGCTGCGGCGGTTGATAGACGTCGATCGCGAGCGTTATCAGGGGCTGCACGGCAACGCGATCCTGAGCCGCTTCCCGATACTGCGGGCTCGGCTCGTCCCGCTTAAGTGCCGGCCTTACGACTGGCTCGCGCATGAAAAGAAGCGTGTGTCGGTCGCCGAGAGCGCGCGCCGCCAGCTCAGCAAGATGGCTTTTCTGCAACGTGTCCCGCGTGAGATTCGTTACGGAGGGCGCTCGGTCCTCATAGCCGAGCTTGAGGTGCCGGAGCTCGAAGGCGGGCGTCTGACGGTCGTGGCGACGCACCTGGAAAACCGCTGCAAGCCGTCCGAGCGCAGGCTTCAGATGCAGGAGGTCCTGTCGCTCATCAAGGAGATCGACGGGCCAGTGGTTCTTGCCGGCGATATGAACACGACGGGCAGTTCGATGAGGCCGACGACGATCGCCAACGAGTTTACCAAGCGCGTGAGCAACGTGAACTTCTGGGCGAGCCAGATGTTGAAGGCGTTCACGCCTTTCGGGCTGGCCTTCGACTTCACATCCGCGGCGGCGCTGTTCGCGCACACGGCCGGCGACCCGACCGCCAGCGGCATCTTCCTGCTCGGCCCGAACAAGGAGGCAGACCTTTTCCGCGACATCGAGCGGTTCCGCTTCAGGGATGGCTTCGCGTTCGACTTCCGCGGCGACCCCGAGCGCACGATCAACAAGACCTCGGGCACGCTCGCCAACTCGAACCATCGCGCAAGCACGAAAGGCTTCATCTCGACTCACGCGATGAAGCGGACCTTCTGGGCCGTGGGCAAGAATAAGCTCGACTGGATATTCGTCAAAGCCTACGCCAAGAACCCCAGAGGCAAATCCGAGCCCTACCGGCTGGCCCCGCACTTCGCGCGCACGCTCGAAAAATTGAATTACGGACTCGGCTACAGGATCTCTGACCACAACCCTGTGACGGTCGATCTGCCGCTAGGCGAGCCCCGGCTGTGACGACGCGCGGCAAACAACACTTGAAAATAGGGCTCGCGCGCCTGTAGCATGACGGGCACACGAAGGAGGCGCGCATGTCCGACAAGATAGATCGCCGTCAGTTCATCAAAGAGATGTCGATGGCCGCAGCGGCCGTGATGCTCTCTTCGGGCGTGCGGAGGGCCGAGGGGCGAGGCAAGGTCCAGTTGGCCGGGCCGCCGAAAAACGTAGTGATACTCGGGGGCGGATTGGCGGGGCTTGCGGCCGCTTACGAGCTGAAGCGCGCAGGGCATAAGGTGACCATACTCGAAGCGCGCAAGGCCGCGGGCGGGCGCGTGCGCACGCTGCGCAATTTCGACGACGGGCTGTTCGCGGAAGCGGGGCCGGTCAGCTTCCCTCAGAACCACACCTTCACCTGGGACTATGCCGACGAGTTCAACCTTCCGGTCATACCTTCGATAAGGTTCGGACTCGAATCGATCGCGCACGTTCGCGGCAGCCGGTTTCGCATAACGGGAGGCGGCGCGTCGAACGTACCTTTCTCGCTGAAAGCAAGCGAGCGAGAGGCCGGCGTCTTCGGCCTGCCCGCGCTCTACCTCGGCTCATTGATGCGCGACGTAGGCAACCCGCGCAAGCCGGGCTGGCCGCCGGATAATCTCAGAGAGATCGATAACATATCTCTGAAGCAGTTGCTCGAAGAGCTCGGCGCTTCAGACGGGGCTATAGACCTGATCGAGGCCTCGCAGCTCGGGCTGCTCGGGTTCGGGATCGATTCATTCTCCGCGCTCGACGGCGTGGTCACAGAGACGATCGCCTCGGGCGGGCTCTTTCACGAGATACAGGGCGGCAACGACAAACTTCCCAACGCGTTTAAGAAGAAGGTCAAGAAGCAGTTTAAGAAACAGTCCGTCGTCCTGGCCATCTCTCAAAACGAGACGAGCGTCACCGTGACCTACTCGCAAAACGGCTCGGTGCAGACGATCACGGCCGACCGCGCCATCTGCACGCTGCCCTTCCCCATCCTCGGCGGCATCGAAGTCAGCCCGCCGTTCCCGGAAGACAAGCAGCGGGCCATAAGAGAGCTTAAGCTCACGCCCATCACGCGCACCTTCTTGCAGTTCAGCTCGCGCCCATGGGAGCAAGACCGTCTCGACGGGTACGGCATCACGGACCTGTCGATTCAAAACACCTATTCGCCCACGCTCACGCAAGGCGGGAGGCGCGGGTTGCTCGCTTCGTACACCGGAGGCCAGCGCGCGCTCGACTGGGGCGCGATGAGCGAGGGCGACCGCCAGACGATGACCCTCAACAAGATGAACAGCCTCTTTAACAATCTCGGCGGCAAGTATGAGGAGGGGACGAGCCAGGTCTGGCAGGACGACGAGTGGACGCGCGGCGCGTTCACCTACTTTCAGCCGGGGCAGATGACGGGGCTCCTGCCGGTAGCGCAACGCCCCGAGGGGCGAATACATTTCGCGGGCGAGCACACCTCCGCCTGGCACGGGTGGATGAACGGCGCTTTAGAGTCGGGCAACCGCGCAGCCGAAGAGGTCAACGCGGCGGAAAGCGCGCAGACAATCTTCGTGCGCCACGCCGCGCAGGATCGCTCAGCCTAGCCTCACTACTGACACTGTCTGGTGCATGCGAAAGGGATCGAAGGCCTGCCGTTGGGTCTCGTGACTATAATCGCGCCCGGCAGGTTTTCGCACACCTTCCCATTGGCGACCATCCTCCCGAATCTACCCTCGCCGAGCGGGTTTTTATACTTCAGTTTCTTAGGCTCAACACCATTGATAAGAACGGTGGAGTTTTCAACAAAGGATGGGCCGAAGATCTCAAGGCTGATTGATCCTGATGGGCTGCGTTTAAGTCTGCAAGTAGTTATCTCGGCGATCGGCGCAGGCGTGTCGCCGCTTGGAGGCGGCGTGCCCTGACAGGTAAAAGTCACCTGTACGCCCTGCTCGTTGCCGAGCACGCAGCCTTCGGGAGCCTCGGCCGGTATTCTCAAATTGCGGCTCGTCCCGTTAGGCCCGCTCGCGAAGATAAGAAAAGTCTTTCCCGCGTTGCCCGACGTGAAGTCGAATAAAGCATCGATCAGGTTGTTATTCAGAATAACGAAATGCGGCGACTCTATGACGTTGGCGGGATTGCTGCGCTCGACGGCAAAGACCCTGGTCACGTTCGGCTTGCCGTCGCCTTGAATAAAACATGCGCCGGTGATGATCAGGTTTTGCGGGACGGCGCACGCGCCATCTGAAGGCGTGGCCGACAGCGTGATGGGCGCTCTCTTTCCCAGGGCGATATTGCATGTGATCGATTGCGTGAAGTCGCCAAAGATGTTGTCGTCGCCCGCGCCGACTCGCCTGGCCAGGGTGAGCTTTGCGACTCCGCCGCAGCAGGAGAGCGGGAACGGCGTGCCCGACAACTGCGGCGCGAGCGGCGCGAGCGTCGCCTGCACGAGATTCCCGTTCACCAGCGTGATCTCTTTGAGCGGGATCACCGCTTCGGCCACGCCGTCGCCGTTCGTGTCGCAAGAGATGGTGATCTCGTTAGGCATGAAGCCGCACCCTACGAAGTTCAGCGTCACTTCGCACAGCGCGTTTATTATCCCCACGGTCGACCCTTCGGCGACCTCGGGCTGATTCGGCGCGACGCGGACCGCGCCTTGCGGTAAGACTATCGGACATACGGGCGGGTTTTCCGTCTGCGCCTCGGCCGGCGGGCTCACGGTCGAGATTATTATTGCCGTTATGAGAATATGCAGCGCAGTTATGATAGCTCTTTTCATGATTTCACCTGCTTAAACGTCTTCGTTGAGCCGCCGGGCGAGATAGCCTTCGAGGTCAGGCCCTTCTGGATTCGCCAGTATCATATCAACCCAGCACTCTCTTTCAAACCCCGTCAGCTTATAAATGAAAGTCGGCGGCGGCTATGACCCCTGCTTGTTCACCCGCGACCGCGCATGGTATAAGCTCTTACTTGTGCTCGCGACCAATACAACCCTGCTCGGACAATAAATGCTACATATCGCTTTCGTAAAAACCATAACGAAACCGCTGACGGCCGCTGTGGCCTTCGTTCAGGGCGCGGCCTCCGCGGCATGGACTTTCCCATCAGTCTTAGGCTCGGCGATGTTGATAGCCTGGGCGGCCGAGGCCGCGCAGTTCCTGCTGTCGCAAGGGCTGGCGCTCGCCATACTGGCGTGGCTACAGACCTTGCCCGAGTTCGCCGTCGAGGCCGTGATTGCATGGGAGGCCGGCCAGGCCGCGCGCAACTATCCGCCGGGCTCCTACGAGGCGCAGCACGCCTCGGCCCTGATGACGGCAAACTTCACGGGGAGTTTGCGGTTGCTGGTGGGGCTGGGCTGGCCGATGATCTACGTGACGGCGGCCATGTTCTACCGCAAGCGGGCTAAAGAGAGACTCAACGAGATAAAGCTCGAAGACGAGCATGCCGTCGAGATCATCTTCCTGCTGATCTCGATAGGGTACTTCTTCATCGTCTACTTCAAGGGGACGCTGAACTGGGTCGACACGGTGCTGCTGTCGGTGATCTACTTCGTCTACCTATTTTTCCTCAACAAGATTCCGCCGCAGGCTGAAGAGAAGATGGAAGACATCGAGCGGATACCGCGCTTCATCCTCCGCCAGCGGCGGGCCGTGCGCAACTCGCTGATCGTCGGGCTGTTCATAGCGGGCGGGTTGATATTGTATTTCGTCGCGCACCCGTTCTTAGAAAGTCTCAAGGCGATAGCGGTCGGGTTGGGCTTATCGACGTTCGTCTTCGTGCAGTGGGTCGCGCCGTTTCTGTCGGAGTTCCCCGAGAAGGTTTCGGCCTTCAACTGGGCGCGGAGAGTCACGACCGCGCCGATAGCCCTGATGAACATGGTCAGCTCTAACATAAACCAGTGGACGATGCTGGTGGCGATGCTGCCGATCGCTTATGGCATCGCCCACGGCAGCGCGAGCACTATAGTCTTTGACCAACATCAGAGCGTCGAGATACTGATGACCATCGGGCAGTCGCTTCTGGGCGTGCTGCTTCTGGCCAACATGCGGTTTGCGTGGTGGGAGGCGGCGCTGCTGTTCGTGCTGTGGGCCGTGCAGTTCGTCCTCTCGGGGTTTGAGAAACCGCTCGATCCGGGGGCTCACAACAGCCTGGCGCTTCAGCTCGCCGCGTGGCTTTCACTAGGCGTCGAGCAGATCGAAGCCGTGGCGCGCATCGGAAAAGAGGTTATCACTTACATATATTTCACATGGAGCGCCATCATCATAATCGTGGCGTTCAAGCGCCGCAGCTTCGAGGCGATAACGGTCTTCCCGCGGTTGATGCGGGAGCACTGGTGAGCGCGGGCGGCGCGGGGAGGCGGCCGTGGAAAGAAAGAGTTTACTCGTGGCTGTGGACTTCAGCGAAAACGCCGAGGCGGCTTTCGAGGTGGCCTACGACCTGGCGCGCGAGCTTGGCGCGAAGCTCTTCGTCCTGCACGTGCAGGACGAGAACATCTTGCGCACGGCCATCCGTGAAGACCTGTTCGACGATTGCGCGACCGACGAAGAGTTGGAAGTCGCCGTCAAGAAGCTCAACCAAGAGCGGCTGTCAAAGCTACTTTCGATCGCCGACCCGAATCAGGTCGAGATCGAACACCACTCTCAGCGCGGCGACCCAAAGGCCCTGATAGTCGAGCGGGCGACTAACATCAACGCCTACCTGTTAATCGTAGGCAGGCGCGGCGTGAGCTTGATCGACCGCGTGGTAGGCCATGTCACCGACAGCGTCATAAGAAAATCGCCCTGCCCCGTCGTAATCGTCAGACGCGAACACAGAAAGCAGTGAGCGGTCATCTGAAATTTCAGATTTGGGATTTGAAATTTCAGATGACTGCCTCACCCGCTGACCCTGAGCGAAGAGATCGTCCACCACCCGCGGCCCTGCCTGCGCTCCTGTGTAGCCGTGATGCGGACGTGGCGCGCGCGCGTGGAGTCGAAGGTCGCCACCGAGCGGCCGTTTGCGCCGCCTTCGCCTTCCCAGACGGTCCTCCACCGGCTGCCGTCCTCGCTCACTTCGACGCGATAGCGGCGCGGGAAGTCCTGGTCGTAAGGCGTGTGGACCTGCACTACCCTTGATATGGTATAGCTCCCGCCCAGGTCTAAAAGGATGAAGCTACCGTTGTATTCCGGCGATTGAGTGGTCGCGTAAGTGTTCGTGTCGTCGTCGATCGCGCGCTCTATGTTGGCGAACCCCTGAGCGGTCGCGCGGCGTATCGGTCGCTCCAACTGGCGGTTGTCTTCGACAACTTCCTCGTCGCGGTTCGTGCGAAGCTCGGTTACAGACCACCAGTTAGTGCGGTTCTTATTCCTGAGCGCCGTGACGCGGACGTAGCGAGTGGTCACGGGGTCGAAGCTGGCGCCGCTTCGGCCGCGCTCGCCGGCTCCGCGCCACACTTCGCGAAAGGCGTTCTCGTCCCTGCGGCGGCTGACCTCGATCTTATACTCGCCGGGATAATCCTCGGGCCAGGGGTTGTGAACCTGTACGACGCGCGACAGCTCGTATTCGCCTCCGAGGTCGAAGACGAAATACATGCCAGCGTAATCGGGCGTCCCGCTCACGGCGCGCGTGTCTTGCTTGCCGTCGACGGCAAGCTGGATGTCTTTAAGCGTGCCCCCTATGCGGGCGTTGGTCAGGTCGGGGAGCTGCCCCGGCCTCGGATCTCTGGGATTCTCTCTAGGCGGCTCTGCCGTCGCGGGTATCGTCCGCACGTTGGTTGCGCCAGGGTCTATGCCGGCTTTGACCTCCGCGACCGCCCAGTCCGGCCCGCCCCCGCCCCCGCGCGTAGCCGTGATGCGTATGAAGCGCGCGCGCACGGCGTCGAAGACGGCCTTGCTCTCTCCGCGCGAGCCCGCGCCTTCAAAGGTCTTCATCCAGGGGCCGTTCTCCGAAGCGGCTACTTCGACTTGATAAGCGCCCGAGTAATGAGCCGGCCAGCGTCCGTGATCTTGAACCACGCCGACGACGTTCTGCATGCCGCCTATGTCGAGCGTGAGCGACTGCCCGGCGTAGTTGTTGCGGGTCGAGACGGCGCGCGTGTTCAACTGCCCGTCGTTGGCGTTCGCAATGTCGGCGAGGTCGCCTGCGACCGCGACCGGGCGGACGGCCTTAGCCTGATAAGTCAATTGCGCGGCGGCCGCGCTCGCGGTGATAAGAAGTAACGCGGCGAGTGTCGGCGCGGCCATAATAGTTGAAAGCCCCTTTTTTGATCTCATAATCGCTCCTCGGTTTAATCTTCACCTATTCTTCATACTTTGCGATGGTGCAATAACGCTCTGGAGTTGCTCGGAAATTAGAGAAGCGTCCACGGTGGATCATTGATAATTCAATGTTACCACGCGGCCGAAAGCGGGGACAATCCAGGGAACTCTGATGAATTCAATTACTGTTACGCATAATGTGACTAAAATCGCCTTTCAACCGATATATCGGGGATGTTAGAATATATTAAGCTTAGGGAGAGGATAATTCATGATAAAGACTGACGAAGGAGATTTGAGCAAGTATGTGCGGCGCATAATGAAGCAGAAGGGGCTGACGCAGCGTGACGTTGAGCTCAGATCGGAAGGCAGAATAACGGACGGATATGTCGCCGACATTTTAAGAGGCGCGGCAAAGAACCCATCCGTCGAAAAGTTAAAGGCCCTGGCGGTCGGGCTAGGCGTCGACCTGCGCGAGATTTTCGACGTGGCCTGCGGCCCGGCTGAACGAACTGCGGGCGAGCCCCGGGGCGCGGATCGGTTAGACAGCGTATCGTTTCTTGAGATGATGTTGGAAGTGGCGGAGAGTCCCGTGTTGATGGAGCTGATCGAAGAGGCGACCCAGCTATGGCCGGAAGAGCGCGCGGTCGCGCTTTTGATGCTCAAGTCAATCAACGAGCGGGAGCAGACGCCGAAGCGCGGCAAGAGATCGCCGCGCGGCGGGAATTGAGCGTTGCTTCAGTGGTTGCCCCTCTTTTCGTGCTTTGCCTTGATCCTCTCAAGGGCGTCAACCATCTCCCTCAGCTCTTCGTCTGTCATTTCCTTTGACGAAGTAATCTCCATAATTCTCAATAGCAATTGTCTGCCTGTCAGTTCTTTGGAGGGCCTTCGATCATGAGGAGTGTCGTTTGGTTGTTTGACCATATTCTTTTTCCAATCCATGTAACTGAGCACGCGCGCCGGTTGGTTCGCGCGCTCGGGGGCAAGGCTCGGCGAAACGAGGTCGCCTCCTGCTTCGGGCACAGGCAGCCGCGCAAGATTGTCAGGCTCCACAGATTTCCGAGTAATAGCAACAACCGAACGAGGCGTGCGGTATCCCCGCAACTGTATTTCATCCCACGTCTCGCGGTACTCAGGATATGCGCTCGCATAAGGGGATGCAAGCGCAATATGGCTTACACTTCGAGCTTCCTGAAGCCTTCCCGCCTCGCATAGCTCAACCGCGAGACTGTTGGAGTAGTCACATAGGACTTCTGGATACCAGACGCTCACTGCGCGAACGGCTGGAAGTAAGCTTTCGAGATCAGCTATTGCCCCATTATGGTCGCCATCTATACCTTTGGCTACCGCAATCATCTTTAGAGTCCGGGCTGTAATCAAAAGGTCCTTCTTTGATGCTACTCGAAGGGCTTCTGTGTAGTAGCGAAGGGCTGAATCGCGCTTGCCACTTATTAGGGCGAACGTGCCCAAAGACAATAATGCCTGCCCTCGATAACTGGTCGGCGCGTCGTCGGCAACGCGCTCAAGAAGCGACTCGGCTTGAGCAGCCTGCCCTCGTCGTCTGATCGCCAGAGCATAATAATACAAGCCGATCTTCCTGTACTCCGCCAGGGGTAAATTCATTAGAATCTGGCTCGCTTGCTCAACATTATCGATCTGACGCAATGTGAAGGCGTGTTGGGTGAGAGCAGTAAGCCTCTGGCCCAATTGAATAAGGGCTTCCTTCGTGTGAAAGCCTTTAATGAGCAATTGAGCCACCTGCTGGTAGAATTCGCCGTGACGGCTGCCTGTCTGTAAGGCAGCTAACAACTCTATGGAGGAACAATTCGTGAGGAAACGGTTACTTGTCGCTGCTATTTGCATACTCGGTCTTCCTATGTGGTTTTCGCCCACTCAGGGGGACATGAATAACTCGGCTCCGTTCGCCACTGTTGCGCTTGCCGGACATGTAATGACTGGCGCTGTCTATTGTGACTGTAACAATCCCAATCATATGTCCAGCATGAGTGCTCAAGGTGATGACTCAGCGCAACAAGATGAAAATACGCCTCAGGGCGATTTGAGTATCGAGCTTGGCTTGGCCCTTCTGGCTCTGATGTTCTGGCTTAATTCGAGAGCCTAAAGGCAAAGCCTGGCTTCACCCGAATCTCAAAATGATTGCCGCTCTCCCGGCGGCCCGGCGTTAGTGTATCTACTCTCCAAGTTCAGGCGAGCGTATTCTACAACACAGAATCTCAATGTCAATAAAACGAGAGAGCGCCTGTTATGAGCCGGCCGTAATAATTGACACGCTTCAAAAGATAATATACTGTCAACCTGAGCAGGATGCGCACGGAAGCCCATATACATCGCCTCCCAGAGGACTTGATACAATGAAAAAGCTAACCTCACTGAGCCTACTGCTGGCCCTTTTAATCATCGGCGGCTGCGGGCCCACGAGACCACAGAAGGGCACCGGGACGCCTAATCCGCCTTTTCAAGGTCAGGCTCCTGAAGACGCATACCGCACCGCGTCCGGGATCGGCAATTACGGCGGCACGCTCGTGCTCGGGCTCCCCGGCAACCCTAAGACGTTCAACGTGGTCACGCTGGCCGAAGTCTTGTCTTCCTGGGTGCTGGCCGGCCCCATCTATAAAGCGTTAGTCGATTGGGACAACGAGAAGCAGGAGGACGTGCCGGGGCTGGCGAAATCGTGGGATTCTACGCCCGACGGGCTCCAGTGGACATTCAACCTTCGCAAGGGTGTGATGTGGTCGGACGGCACGCCTTTCACGGCCGACGACGTGATGTTCACATTCCAGCTCAACTTCGACCAGAACATCCCGGCGCCGGGACGCGACCTGTTCACACAGTCGGACGGCTCGTTCCCCACGATCCAGAAGGTAGACGAGTACACGGTCATGTTTCAGCTTAAAGAGCCGAACGCCGCGTTCGCCGCCGCCATCGGCAGCACCTACCTGGTTCCGAAACACAAGTGGGAGGCCCCCTACAAGGCCGGCAAGTTCCGCGAGGTCTTGACGCTATCGACGCCGCCCGAAGACGTGGTCGGGCTAGGCCCATACCGCGTCCAGTCCTTCACGACCGAACAGCGAGTAGTCCTTGAGCGCAACCCTTATTTCTGGAAGGTCGACCAGAGCGGGCAGCGGCTCCCTTACATCGACCGAGTGGTCTTCGTCATCGTGCCGGACTTCAACACGGCGGCCGTGAAGTTTCAGGCGGGCGAGTTGGACATGGTCTGGGGCATAAGCCCGGACATCGTCGACTTAGTCAAGAGCAAAGAGCAGGAGGGCGACTATACGGTCTACGACCTCGGCCCTGCCTTCAACACCGACTTCATAGTATTGAATCAGGACCTGGCCAAGTACAAAAATCCCGTCAGGCTGCGGTGGTTCCGCGAGCAGAAATTCCGCCAGGCCGTCTCGCACGCCATAGACCGCGACGCCATAATCCGCACGGCGTTCCAGGGGCACGGAATCCCGCTCTTCAACTTCAACTCGCCCGCCAACAAGCTCTGGTACACGGATAACATAACCAAGTACCCGTACAACCCCGACCGCGCGCGCGAGCTGTTAAAGGAGATCGGCATAGAGGACCGCAACGGCGACGGCAAGCTCGAAGACAGCCAGGGCAACCCAATCAAGTTTACGATCAACACCAACTCGAACCGCCCGTACCGTATCAACATGGGCACGCTCATCAAAGACAACCTGGCGAAGATCGGCATGGACGTCTCTCTTCAGCCGCTTGAGCCTGGGCTGGTGAGCGAGAAGCTTCAAACGTCGCGCGACTTCGACGCGATCATCCTCGGCTGGCAATCGCAGGTGCCGCCCGACCCCGTCATAGGCAAGAACGCCCTGCTGCCGTCGGCCAACACCTACTACGCCTTCCCTAACCAGAAGGAGCCGTCTACGGACTGGGAGAGGCGGCTGCAAGAGCTGATCACGCTCAACTCGAAGCAGATCACCCTCGCCGACCGCCAGCAATCTTACTGGGAAGCTATGAAGATATGGTCCGATTATCTGCCCGAGATTGAGTTGACTTCGCCCAACTATTTCGTCGGCGCAAAGAACCGCTTCGGCAACTTCAAGCCGTCGCCGCTCGCTAATTTCGTTTTCTGGAACATCGACGAGCTTTACCTCACGAAGTAAGAGCAGTTTTTAGTTTTCAGTTTTTAGTTTTTAGTTTCCAATGGTCGGTCGTCTGACCGATTGAAACAACCAATAACTGAAGACTGAAAACTAAAAACTGAAAACTAAAAACTGTAATGAAGACCTTTCTGCTCAGAAGACTGCTCGCCTTGATCCCGCTCCTCATCGCAGTCACGTTCATAACACAGGCGCTGCTGGTCGCCAGCCCCGGCGATTACCTGAGCACGATTGCCGAGACCCCGACGGTTTCCAGAGAGTTGATAGAGCAGCTCAAGCGAGAGTACCACCTTGAGAGCGAGAACGTCTTCGTGCGCTACTGGTACTGGCTGACCCAGGCCGTGCAGGGGAATTTCGGCTACTCGTTCAAATACCAGATGCCCGTGTGGCGTTTGATCTGGGAGCGTCTGTTCAACACGCTGCTCCTGGCCGTCGCGGCGCTGGTGATCTCCTGGGGGCTGGCCATACCCTTAGGGATGCTCGCGGCCGTCAAGCGCAACACCTGGGTAGACAAGGTGATCGGCTTCTTCTCATTCTTCGGGCTTTCGATACCGTCGGTCTTCCTCTCGCTCCTGATGGTGCTGTTCGCGGCAAAGACGGGGTGGTTCCCCATCGACGGCATGCGCGACCAGATATATTGGGACGAGTTCTCGCCGCTCGAAAAGGTCCGCGACGTGGCCTGGCACCTGACGCTGCCCGCGTTCGTGCTCGGGACCATAGGCATGGCCCAGTACATGCGCCAGATGCGCAGCGAGATGATCGAGACGCTTTCGCAAGACTACATCCGCACGGCCAAGGCGAAGGGCTTGAGCGCGAGCCGCATACTCTTCCGGCACGCGCTGGGCAACGCCATAAACCCCATCGTCACGCTGTTCGGCTTCTCGCTCGCTTACCTGCTGGCGGGGGCCGTGCTGACCGAGACCGTTTTCTCGTGGCCGGGGATGGGCCGTCTCGTCGTAGAGGCGCTGTTCGCCAAAGACGAGCCGCTCGTGATGGCTTCCGTAGTCTTGCTGACGGTGATGCTGGTGCTCGGTTCTTTGATAAGCGACGTGTTGCTCGCCGTCATCGACCCGAGGATACGGTTACAGAGACAGTAATGGCTATCAAGCGAGACGATCAAGAGGCGAGGATCGAAAGAGGCGGCGGCGACCCCGTCGTAGAAGCCCTGCCGCAGCCGCCGGCCCTCGACGAGGTGGTCGAAGAAGAGGCGGGCCGCACGGCGCGCGGGCGCTCGCCCAAGCAGATCCTCTGGCTCAAGCTGCGCCGCAACCGCGCGGCCATGGCCGGGCTTTACACCCTGGCGGCGCTTTACCTCGGGGCGATACTCGCCGGGTTCATCTCGCCCTACAGCTACTCGCGCATAAACCAGGAGAACGGCTTTCACCCGCCGATGCTCACGCGCGTCCACATCTTTGACGACGAAGGCATTTTTTCGCGCCCGTTCGTCTATGGCATCAAGGTTACACACCCTACGGCCAAAGGCTACGACGGGTATGAGGAGGACAAGAGCGCGAAGTACCCTATAAAGTTCTTCGTGCGCGGCGACGACTACCACATACTGTGGGTGATGCGGTCGAACTTACATCTTTTCGGGGTGGACGAGCCGGGCCGCGTCTATCTGTTCGGCACGGACATATTCGGCAGAGACACATTCTCAAGAATAATGTACGGCTCTCAGATATCGCTATCCGTTGGGATAGTGGGGATAGTAATCTCGACCGTGCTCGCGATGATAATCGGCGGGGTCGCGGGGTACATGGGGAGGCTCACCGATTTCATGTCCATGCGCATGGTCGAGGTGATACTCGCGCTGCCCAGCCTCTACCTGATCCTGGTCCTGCGCAAAGCTTTCGGCGACGACCTTAATTCGGTGCAGTCTTACCTGCTGATAATAATCATCCCTTCGCTGGTCGGCATGGCGTCCGAAGCGCGCATCATACGAGGCATGGTTTTGTCGTTGAAGGAGCAGGAGTACGTGATCGCGGCCCGCGCGATGGGGTTCAGCAAGGCGCGCATCATCGCGCGGCACATACTGCCGAACACTCTATCGTTCGTCATAGTGACGGCGACTCTGACGGTGCCTTTCTACATCCTCAACGAGGTGGCCCTGTCGTTTCTGGGCGTAGGCATTCAGGAGCCCGAAGCGAGCTGGGGCAACATGCTCAAAGAGGCGCAGAACGTAGGCTCATTGACAAACTTCACCTGGGTCCTGGTCCCCGGCATATTCATCTTCATCGCCGTGATGGCATGGAACTTCTTAGGCGACGGCTTGCGCGACGCCGCCGACCCCAGGACGCTGAGCTAAACGCGAATTAAGCCTCGAAGAGGCGCTATTCAATAGCCAGGGGCAACGCCCCTGGGAAAGCGTGTTATTTAATACAAGCCCTGAAAGGGCGATACTCTTATCGCGCCCTTTCAGGGCTTAATCTTGTATGCGTGCGTCACCCGGCGCGCTGCGCCGGGCTATTGAATCACGCCCCTACGGGGCTTTCGGCTATTGAATCGTCGCGCCTGCGGGGCTTATTGAATGCCGCCTCTTCGAGTCTCATTGAATCCGCATCCCTTCGGGTTTTCAAACAGCCTGATTACAATCCGTGAAGACGCGGTGGTAGAGTTCGATCATATCGTTGAAAGCTCGGTCCGTAGCTTCCGCGTCATAACGCGGCCCTTCATCTCGCATGAACGCATGCTCGGCCTGGTAAATCCGCTCGGAAAAATTGACGCCCGCGGCTTTGAGCGCGCCCCTTATCTTTGCGCGCCCGTCTTCGGGTATGTGCGGGTCCTCGGCACCCCAGACCAGCAGCAACTCGCCCGTGATCTGTGCGGCCTGCGAGAGCGAGCCCGCGTCTTCGTCCGCGCCGAGCCTCCCGTTATGAATGCCCGTGCCATAAAAACAGACCGTCGCCCGCACGTCCGGCTGGAGCGCCGCGCGAAACGAGAGGTGGCCGCCGATGCAAAAACCCGCCGCGCCTGTCTTCCCCCGCGCCACGCGCGCGTGCGAAGCCAGGTAATCGAGCGCCGCGCGACAGTCCGCGTCAAAGTGCGCTACGGGGGTGCGGGACGCGTCTTCAAGCCCTCGCGTGCGGCCATCGTCGTCGAACGGGATGACAAGCCCCGCGGGCTCTATGCGGTGATATATCTCCGGCGCGGCCGCTACGAAACCGTAGCCCGCAAGTCTCGCCGAAGCGCGCACCATCGGCCCCGTCAGTTGAAATATGTCCGAGTAAAATAGAATGCCAGGGTAGCGGCCTTCCGCCTTCGGGGCGGCCAGGAAGGCTCGCATGCGCCGGTCATCTACGGGAATATCTACGTAGTCTGTCGTGATTATCATCAAGGGTTCTCCGGAATCTTTTTTCGCCAGCAGCCGCAAGATACCCACTCGTGCGCTTTTATTCAAGCCGGCGGGCGGCACTCTTGAATTGAGATTTCAGGCGGCCTGCGGTATCTTCTCGTCAAGTAATGCAGGAGCGAACTGTGACAATCTCTAACCGCCTGGGCCTGCACGCGCGCGCGGCCGCGCGGCTCGTGCGACGCGCAACTCAGTACACGAGCGAGATCGAGCTGATGCGCGAAGACACCAAGCAGGCCGCCGACGGCAAGTCTATCTTGAGCGTCTTGCTGCTGGCCGCGTCGCGCGGCACGCGGCTCGTAATCCGCGCGACGGGCGCCGACGAAGAGAGCGCCGCCGCCGCGCTGGCCGAGCTGGTCGAGCAGAAGTTCGGCGAGGAGGTCTCCGATGGCCTCTTCTAAAGTCACGAGGTCGCGCGACCTGAGGATGAAGGGCATCGCCGCTTCTCCCGGCGTCGCCGTCGGCCGCGCGCTGCGGTTGGACGAGCGGGGCCGCCGCCAGTTCTACTACATCACTGTTTCGCCCACGCAGATCCGCAAGGAGGTCAAGCGGCTGCGCCAGGCGTTCGCCGAGGCCCGCGCGCAGCTCGAAGAGATCAAGGTGCGGTTGGCGGGCGAGCTCGGCTACGAGCACTCTTACATACTCGACGCGCACCTGTTGATGCTCGAAGACGAGGGCCTGATCGGCGAGATCGAGCAGGACATACGCGCGCGGCGGGTCAACGCCGAGTGGGCCGTGCGCGACGTTACGGACCGCGTCATAACCGCCTACAAACAGGTGAAAGACGCTTACCTGCGCGAGCGCTCTTCAGACATCGAAGACGTAGCATCAAGGCTGCTCGCGATACTTTCGGGCCAGACGAACGTCGATCTTACGAGGCTCGACCAGAACATCATAATAGTCGCCGAAAACATCTGGGCCTCGACCGTGGCCGAGTTGGATTTCAATCAGGTGCTCGCGTTCGCGACCGATGCCGGCGGCATGACTTCGCATTCGGCGATCATGGCGCGCGCGCTCGGGATACCGGCCGTCGTCGGCCTTCACGACGCTACGCGCCGCGTAAAGACGAGCGACGTGGTAGTCGTAGACGGCGGCGAGGGCGAGCTGGTTTTGCGCCCCACGAAACCTGTCATAAAGACCTACCTGGCGAAGCGCGACCGCGACGAGGAGACGCGCTCGCGGCCCGCACGCGCGGCCTCAGAGCCCGCCCAGACCGCAGACGGCGTGCGCGTGACTTTGCGGGCCAACGTCGAGCTTGTCAGCGAGATCGATTCGCTACAGCTTTTCGGCGCCGAGGGCATTGGCCTTTATCGATCGGAGTTCATGTTCTTGAACCGCCTGCCGGAGCTGCCGAGCGAAGACGAGCAGTACCGTCTTTACCGCCGCCTCGCGGAAGCGACTGCCGGCGCGGGGGCGAGCATACGCGTGTTTGATCTCGGGGGCGACAAGCTTTCGCTCGAAGGGTTCGAGGCCGAGCAGAACCCGGCGCTAGGGCTGCGCGCGATACGGCTCTCTCTGAAGGCCGAAGAGATTTTCCGCACTCAGTTGCGCGCGATACTGCGGGCGAACCGCGAAGGCAACCTGCGCGTAGTGCTGCCGCTGATAAGCACGGTGATGGAATTGCGCGAGGCGAAGCGGATCATCTCGGAAGTAAAAGCCGAGATGGCCGGCGGACTCGACGAGCAGAACGCGCGGCTCCCAATCGGCGTGATGATAGAGGTCCCCGCGGCGGCTATGATGGCCGACGTGATGGCGCGCGAGGTCGACTTCTTGAGCATCGGCACTAACGACTTGATACAGTACCTGCTGGCCGTCGACCGCGTGAACGAAAACGTCGCGCACCTCTACCAGCCGCTCCACCCGGCCGTGCTCAGGACGATCGCTTACGTGGTCCGCACGTCGAAATCGGCCGGCGTCCCGCTAGAGCTATGCGGCGAGATGGCGGCCGACCCCTTGCAGGCCATCGCGCTGATAGGGCTCGGCGTCCGCACGCTGAGCCTCGTCCCCGCCTCGATACCGCTGATCAAGAACGCGATCCGCTCGGTCGAGCTTGCGCGCGTGCGGGCTCTGATGAGCGACGCGATGAAGCTTACCTCCTGGGTCGAAGTCAAAGAGCTGCTTGGGCGCGAGCTTCCGCGGCAGGCCCCGCGATTCTTCGCCGCCTGGTCGCCTCAGTGATCAACGTCGACTCCTTCGGAGCGCCGCGACAAGTCACCGCACTCCGAAATCGGGCCAGTCGAAAACGCCGGGCGGCGACGGGAGTTTAATCGACTGCGAGTTTCGCTTTCAGAGTTTCGACGATCGAATCGACGGTCACGTCTTCGGACTGGCGCCCGGCGCGAGTCATCAACTCGACTTTTCCTTCCTTCACCTTCTTGCCCACGGTTATGCGGTAAGGCATGCCTATCAGGTCGGCGTCGTTGAACTTCACGCCCGCGCGCTCGTCGCGGTCGTCGAGCAGCGCATCGACGCCCGCCTCTTCGAGCTCGGCGTAGATGCGCTCGCCTGCTTCGACAAGCTGCTGGTCTTTGATATTGACGACCGTTATGACGACGTGGTACGGCGCTATCGCGGCGGGCCAGACTATCCCCGCGTCGTCGCTGTGAAGCTCGACGGCGGCTGCCATCAGCCGCTCGACGCCTATGCCGTAGCACCCCATCATTATTGGGACTTCGGCGCCGTCGGCCAGCAACACGCGCGCGCCCATGCTGTCGGAATACTTCGTGCCGAGCTTGAAGATGTGGCCCACCTCGACGGCTTTGAAAACGTCGAGCGTGCCTTCGCAGTTCGGGCAGCCCTCGCCCGCCTCTACCGAGCGGAGCGACGCCCACTTGTCGACTTTTATGTCCCTGTCGACAGAGACGCCGCGCAGGTGAAAATCGTCCTTGTTCGCGCCCGTAGTCATGTCGCGCCGCCCGCGCAACCACTCGTCGGCGACCACTTCGAACACGCGCGGGTGAGACTGGCGCGTGACGCCGACGGCGCCCAGCGAGCCGGCCGAAGCGCCGAGCGCCTCGCGAATCTCTTCGGGGTGCGCGGGGCGCACGTTGATGGCGCGCGTCGCGTCTACGAGCTTCGTCTCGTTGAGGTCGTGGTCGCCGCGCATCAAGACGAGCGTCACCCGGTCGTCGAGCACGTAGACGAGCGTCTTTATCTGGCGGTCGGCCGCCGCGCCGCCTTCGAACGTCGTAAGGTCGTCGATGGTTCGCACGCCCGGCGTCGGAAACTCTTCGGGCGCGTCCGGGCCAGGGCTATCTTCGACGGGCTTAATCTTAGAAACGGCTTTTTCCACGTTGGCCGCGTAGCCGCAGCTTTCGCAGACGGCTATGCGGTCTTCGCCCGCGCTGGTGCGGACCATAAACTCTGTCGACTGGCTCCCGCCCATCGCGCCCGAGCTCGCTTCGACGGCCGTGAACTTCAGCCCGCAACGCGTGAATATCTTCACGTAAGCGTCGTGATGGTCGTCAAACGCGCGGTCGAGCCCTGCGCGGTCGACGTCGAAAGAGTAAGCGTCCTTCATAGTGAACTCGCGCACGCGCAGCAGCCCCGACTTGGGGCGCGCCTCGTCGCGGAACTTGGTCTGGATCTGGTACCAGACCTGCGGAAGCTGGCGGTAGGAGCTGATGGAGTGGCGCGCGATTGCGGTCATTATCTCTTCGTGCGTCATCCCCAGCACCATCTCGACGTTCTTGCGGTCGCGCAGGCGGAACAGGTTGTCGCCCATCACCTCATACCGGCCGGACTCCTTCCAGACCTCGGCCGGGTGTATGGCCGGGAGCATAAACTCCTGCCCGCCGATGGCGTTCATCTCTTCGCGTATGACCTGTATGACCTTGAGCCGCGCGCGCTGGGCGAGCGGGAGAAGCGAGTAGACGCCCGCGGTGAGCTGGCGGATGTAGCCCGCGCGGACCAGCAGCCGGTGGCTCGTGACCTCGGCATCGGCCGGGTCTTCGCGCAGGGTCGGGATGAATATTTTTGACCAACGCATATTGCGAGTTCTCCTATAAGAAAAATGGCGAAAAGTAGAACTACCAAAAGTAGCAACTGGATGAGTTGAGAGTCAAGAAGAGGTAGGAAGTAGGCAAGGCGGTACAGCGCATGGTTCATCGATGCCTGTTCTTGCGGAAGTGGACGTGAGGATTCATTATTTTTGTTTACTCTTTAACTTCGCTTCCCGTAGCTTGTGAATAAGCTCGCCCAACCTTGAATATTGACTCTGTTTGGGCAAGGCCTTGCAAAGGCGCATACCCTCTGATACATTCCCTTGCTGGGACGACCCGTCACCAGCACCGTATCTTGTGTAGCCGTTCGGACGGCTCAGAATCTTGATCTTTCGAGGTGACTGAAGATGCTGGCTGGCGACATTCCCGAGGCCCTGACCTTTGACGACGTTTCCCTGGTCCCCGCGCGGAGCGACATTCTCCCTAACGAAGCCGATACGACTACGCGCTTCACGCGCAACATCCCGCTCAACATCCCCATATCGTCGGCCGCGATGGACACCGTGACCGAATCGCACCTGGCGATAGCGATCGCGCAGCAGGGCGGCATAGGCGTCATACATAAGAACCTGTCGGTCGAAGCCCAGCGCGACGAAGTCGATAAGGTCAAGCGCAGTGAATCGGGCATGATCGTAGACCCCGTGACGATGACGCCCGACCGCCCGATCGCGGAAGCGATGGAGATGATGGACCGCTATCACATCTCCGGCGTCCCTATCGTCGAGCATAACGGCCACCTCGTAGGCATACTGACGAACCGCGACCTGAGGTTCGAAACAAGGCTGAACCTCGCGATCAGCGAGGTGATGACGAAAGAGGACCTCATCACCGTCCCCGTAGGCACGACGCTCAACCAAGCGAAAGCCATCCTGCAACGCCACCGCGTAGAGAAGCTGCTGGTCGTAGACGAAGACTACCGATTGAAAGGGCTGATCACGGTCAAAGACATTCAGAAAGCGATCAAGTACCCGCTGGCCGCGAAAGACGACCTGGGGCGATTGAGAGTAGCCGCGGCCATAGGCGCGACGGGCGATTTCTTAGAGCGGGCTGAAGAGCTGGTGCGCGCGCGCGTAGACGCTCTGGTGATAGACACGGCGCACGGCCATACGGAGACCGTCATCGCGGCGTCAAGAAAGATAAAGAGCCGCTTCCCCGAAATCGATTTAGTCGTAGGCAACATCGCTACGGCCGAAGCAACAAGAGATTTAATCAGCGCAGGCGTCGACGCGGTTAAGGCGGGAATGGGGCCCGGTAGCATCTGCCTTCAGGGCGATTCGATGATATTGATGGCCGACAGCAGCGTGAAGCCGATAGCTGAAGTTCAGCCGGGCTATCTGGTCGTAACGCACAGCGGTCGTGTGCAGCCGGTAACAAAGAAATATCGCCGCCAGTATCGAGGCTCGATCGTGGCGCTGAACATATTCGGCTGCCCAGGGAAGTTACGTGTGACACCTAATCATGAGTTCCTGGCGGTCTCTTTTGATGTGCCGGCACAGGTGCGCGCAAAGAGCGGCGCGAAATATTTCTTCTCGACCGCAAAGTATAACAGTGGTCTTCGATGGGTGCGTGCAGACGAACTTAAGGCTCAAGACGCGCTCGCCATACCTAAGCGGAAATACTCCGTCGAAGCGCGCATTTTCGATATGGCGAGGGTAGTGCCTCACTATCAGGCCGACGACATGGCCGTGTGGGCAAATAAACCGAGTCGCAATTTCAACAGCGAAAACTACCACGAGCTGGCCGCGCGGTTCGGTACAACGGCGCGCGTAATCGGCTCAATCGTCACCAGGAAGCGCCGCGTCAAAGACGATCTCGGCGCGCAGGTCGATCAATATCTCGATAGCTCAGGTTATGTCCGAGTGATGCAGCCTGCGAAGCTGAATCGTTTCATCCCACTTGATGCAAGCTTGATGCGGCTGATCGGTTATTACATCGCTGAAGGTTATAACGCCGGCAAGCAGAATAACCGGCAGGCGCGATTCGCCTTCGGCCAGCACGAACGAGCCTATGTCGAGGATGTGCGCCGGCTGGTCGATTCTATTTTCGGCTATCGTGGGACAACAGTGCATGAGACGCCGCGCCAAGCGCTTGAGGCGCGAGTCAATAATCATGCCATCGCGAGATTCTTTGAGGTGCTCACTCCATGCGGCGCGCGAAACAAGCGATTGCCCGGATTCGTACTCAACCAGACGGCCGAGTGCTTGCGTCAATTATTAATCGGCGCACTACGCGGAGATGGCTGTTTGAAGAATCCGCGACGCATCGCCTACAAAACGGCGTCGCCGCACCTCGCTCACCAGATCGCCGATCTCTTCATGCGGCTGGGCTATCTGCCTTCTATCCAGAGCTACGAGAATAAACGAGAGAATTGGTCAACTACCTATCAGGTGCGTATCAGCGGCGCGCAATGCGAAAGGTTCGCCGCCGAATTTCCCGAGCTTGGCATTGAGTATCAGGCCCCAATCAAAGTTAAACAAGATTACTTTGCCGACGAAGACTATTTCTATGTGCCAGTTCGGTCCGCTGAAATAGAAGAAGAGCAGGAGCTTGAAGTCTTCAACCTCGAAGTAGCCGAAGACCACACTTATGTTGCTAACCGGGTAGCGCTTCACAATTGCACCACGCGAGTCGTGTCGGGCGCGGGCGTGCCACAGATCACGGCGATAATCGATTGCGCACGGGCCGCTCGCGGGTCGGGCGTGCCGGTGATTGCCGACGGCGGCATCAAGTATTCGGGCGACATCGCGAAAGCTATTGCCGCGGGCGCGGACTCGGTGATGATCGGGTCGCTGTTTGCGGGGACCGATGAGAGCCCCGGCGAGATAATCTTATTCCAGGGCCGCTCGTTCAAGGCTTATCGCGGGATGGGCTCGCTTGCCGCGATGAGAGAAGGTAGTAAAGATCGCTACGGCCAGGCCGGCGAGACTCAAGTTTCGAAGCTCGTGCCGGAAGGGATCGAAGGGCGCGTCCCGCACAAAGGCCCGCTCGGCTCGCTCGTCCAACAGCTCGTCGGAGGCTTGCGGTCAGGTATGGGCTATTGCGGCTGCCGCACAATCGCCGATCTGCAAGAGAAGGCTCGATTCATCCGCGTGACATCGGCCGGCCTGCGCGAGAGCCACGTCCACGACGTCATCATCACGAAGGAAGCGCCTAACTACAGGATAGAGTAACGGCTGTTTGAAAAAACATGCCGTAGGCCCCGAGGGCATGGTTCAATAAGCCTCGAAGAGGCGAGATTCGATAGCCCGGCGCAACGCGCCGGGTTACGCACGTATACAAGACGAAGCCCTGAAAGGGCGACATAACGATTGCGCCCTTTCAGGGCTCTTCATTAATTAACAATGCGTTTCCAGGGGCGTTGCCCCTGGCTATTGAATAGCGCCTCTTCGAGGCTTATTGAATCTCGCTTCTTCGAGGCTTTTCATTCGATTGTCCGATAAATCCTGCGCCTGACACAGGCTTGCTGCTCGATTGCCCCCGGTTTTACAATACTTATAGCTGTTTTTCGGCGGCATCGAACTTGCAATAAACCTTTTTGCGGCAATGGACCAGAAGCGGGCAACCATAATCTATAACCCTATGTCGGGCCGTCCGGCTCGGCGCGCGGACAATGCTCGCCTTATGGCTGAATTGCTCGCACGAAGCGGCATCTCTGCCGAAGCACGCGCTACGGCCGGGCCGGATGACGCGACTCGGCTCGCCCGCGAAGCCGTGAATGCCGGCTCAGACATAATCATCAGCTACGGCGGCGACGGCACGCTCAACGAAGTCTTGCAGGGCATAGTCGGCAGCAGCGCCTCGCTCGCGGTATGGGCCGGCGGCACCGCAAACGTCGTGGCGCGCGACCTCTGCCTCCCCGCAGACATTGAGCAGTTGGCCGACATCATCGCGGCAGGCAAGACCTCGCGCATCACACTCGGGCTCGCGCGAAGCGACCAGGACGAGGCAAAGCAACGATACTTCTTCATGTTCGCGGGCATAGGGCTTGACGCCTCCATAGCTCGCAAGGTCAATCGGAAGCTCAAGCGCCGCACGGGCGAGTTCGCTTTCTGGGTCGAGGGCCTCAAACACATCCTGACGTGGCGCGCAGAGACATTCGTCATCGACATCGACGGAAAGAAGTTCGAGAGCGTCTTTGCGCTCATAGGCAACGGCAAGGGCTACGGCGGCGGATTCTGTCTCGCCCCGAACGCCAGGCTCGAAGAGCCGATGTTTGAAGTCTACATAGTCCCGAAACGAGCGACCAACTTTGCTTACCTGCGCGACCTGGCCGCGGTGGCGCGAGGCAACCCTGCGATAAAAGGCGTCAACATAGTGAAAGGCCGTCACGTCAAAGCTAACTCTTCGCACGAGCCATGGGTTGAGGTTGACGGCGAGTTGATCGGACCCCTCCCGATGACGTTCGATGTGGTGCCCGACGCGCTCTCTGTGATTGTCCCTTAAGGCGGCGCGGGCGTATATGGTTTAGGAGATTTTAAGATGCGTGCAGTACTGATTTCTTTCTTAGCGTTTGTGATACTGATTTCAAATTCATTCGCCGTCGCGCAGACCGCGACAGCCGCCTCCGCAAAGCCCGCCGCGGCCTTCGACGCGGCGGAGTTCGAGCGCTTGAGGGTCGAAGGCAACGATTTGCTTTACAACCTCGACTACCAGACGGCGCGCGAGCGCTACACGCGTATGACGCGCATGGCCCCGGACCACCCGGCCGGGTATGTCAACTTAGCTAACAACCTCTGGCTCGAAACCTTGAACGCGAGCCGCAGGCTGTCGACTTCGGTCTATTCGAGCGGGTCGTTTTACGCGCAGGACGCCGAGGAGGACGAGGTCAACAAGAAGCGCGAGCGCGAGTTCAACGAGCTCATAAAGCAGGCGCTGGCCGTGGCGAAGGCGCGGTTAGACAAGGACCCCCAAGACGTAGAGGCGCTCTATTACAGCGCCGCGGCTCAAGGGCTGCGCGCGGGCTACAGCGTCAGCGTCAAGCGCAGCTTCCGCAAAGCCATCGGCGACGCCAACGGCTCTGTCAAGACTCAGAAGCGCGTAGTCAAGCTCGACCCCAACTACACGGACGCGTACCTGAGCATAGGGCTTTACGAGTACGTTATCGACAGCCTGCCGTTTTTCTGGCGCACGCTGGCAAGACTCGCGGGGCTGAGCGGGTCGAAGAAGCGCGGCATAGAGCAGCTTGAGCGAGTAGTCGCAAACGGCAAGTACGCGGCCGACGACGCGCGCGTGCTTTTGATAGGCATCTACGGCCGGGAGGGCAAGCCCGACCGCGCGCTGGAACTCATCAGCCACCTGGCCACCAAGTACCCGCGCAATTATTTGTTCGGAGTCGAGCGCGCGGCGATGCTCTATAAGATGAATCGCGCAGACGAGGCGAACCGCGCGTTTGCCGACATGCTAAAAGACGAGCGGATCAGTCAGGCGGCTACGGACCTTATTAATTACCAGTGGGCCGAAAACCTGACGGCAAGGGGCGAGTACGCCGCGGCCATAGAGCGATACGCGGTTGTCAAGAAATGGCCGAAGTCGGAGCCGGGACTCGTGTCGCTTGCGCACCTGCACGCGGGCCAGGCGCTCGACATGCTCGGCAAGCGCGAAGAGGCCGTGGCCGAATACCATATCGTGCTGAAGCGCGAAAAGATCTTTGACTCGCACAAGCTCGCGGCTCAGTACGTTAAGAAGCCATACAGCCCCGCTGCGAAAGGATAGTGATTGAAAGAACCCTGTAGGGGCAGCCCTTGTGGCTGCCCGGATCGCCGAAGGCGATGACCGTCATGACCTAACGGCCATCCGGGCGGGGACAAGCCCCGCCCCTACAGAGTTATGTAATTGCAACTCGCTAAAGTAACTGTGTCGGCGGTAAAAGAATCAACGGAAGGTCGATCACTGACCAACCGTGAGCGCGACATGACGCCGCGCTTCCGGCTGCTCGGCATAGCTCCGCTCATGTTCTTTACCGCTCACCTGCTCTTTTATTTGACGGACGAGTTTTACGCCTCCAACCGCGGCGTCGAGAACATGCTCTGGATGTGCAACGTCGGAAATCTGGTGCTCGGAGTGGGGCTGCTCGTCGGGCTGCCGCGCGTGGTAAGGCTTGCCGTGATCTGGCTGATCCCAGGATTGCCGCTCTGGGTCTTTGACGCGGTGCTGCGCGGCGGGTTGCTCTTCACATCTTTCCTCACGCACATAGGCGGCCTCTGTGTGGGGCTGATCGCGATGCGCCGCGTGCGCGCGGAGAAGTGGACCTGGGCGTATGGGTTCGCCTGGTACCTGCTGGTCCAGCAACTGAGCAGGCTCTTCACATCCGAGTTCTGGAACGTGAACGTCGCTCACAAGATGTATTCAGGGTACGAACAGGTGGTCAGTCAGTACTGGCAGTTCTGGGTTTTGACGAGCCTGATGGTTGCGGCAGGGTTGTTCATCCTCGGATTCATTTTGATAAAACTCTTCCCCCCGCGCGCCGCCGGTTGACGGGCGACCGCAACACTCACGCTCTTTAAGTTTGAAAGGTGAACCAGTATGTCTTTGAGCAATTCAGAGGTGCGGCCTAAGCGCCGGTTGGTGCTTGCGCTCGACGGCGTGCCGTGGCAGGTGATCGATGAAACCCGCTCTGGCGGCCACTTTCGCGTCTTCAAGGAGCCCGCGCGAGTGATCTCCCCCTTCCCCACGATGACCAACATAGGCATGTGCGCGATGCTCGGCGCACCGAAGACGCGTGGCTACGAACAGCTCTACTTCGACCGCGAGCGCGGGCGCATGTGCGGCGGGCACGTGAAGTACATCAAGAGCCGCAAGCAGGACCCCGCGCGGCGCGGATACAACCACCTGCTCGATTATGAAGAGCCCATGCAGTTCGAGTTTCTGGTCTACTTCCTGCCCGAGCGTATATTCTCGGCCGACCTTGCGCGCCTGCTCGACGCGTTTAAGAGATCCGAAGCGCCCGTCTTTTACGCCTTCTTGAAATCGACGGACGGCGTCGTGCACCTTGGCGGGCGCGAAAAGCTGTTGCCCGCGCTCGCGCAGCTCGACGCGGCGCTCGCACAGCTTTACGAAGACCACCGCGGCGAGCTTGAGATCATGGTCTATTCGGATCACGGCAACACGATCATGCCTTTCAAGCGCGTGCCGATGAGAAGGCACCTGGCCCAGTTCGGGTTCAAGACCACGAGCAGGATCGACGGCCGTCACAGCCTGATAATACCTGGGTTCGGCCTTTGCAGCTACGCGCCGATCTTTACGGCCGCCGAGAACCGCAGGGAGGTGGCCGAGGCTCTGACCATGCTTTCAGGCGTAGACTTTTCGGTCTTCCGCCCGCTCGACGACGGCAGCGACACTACGGAGCTGATAGGGGCCGACGGCCACGCGCGGATTCATTACGACCGCGCGGGCCGCGCGTTTCGCTACGAGGCGGTCGCGGGCGATCCGCTCAAGCTCGCGGCTATCATCGAGAACCTCGAAGCCGGCGGGCTGATCGATAAGCGCGGTTACGCGCGGGACCGCGTCTGGTTTGAAGCGACGAAAGATCACATCTACCCGGACGCGCTCAGCAACATCTGGTATTCCGTGCGCGAGCACGTGGAGTCGACGGCCGACGTGCTGGTGAGCTTCAAGGACGGCTATTGCTATGGCAGCAAACTCTTCGAGCGGCTCGTCACGCTGGTGGCGACGCACGGCAGCGCGTTGCGCTCGACCAGCTACGCCTTCCTGATGTCGACGCACCGCGAGACGGCCGCGCACCTGCGAGCCGGCGAGGCGCGCTCGATGCTGCGCGCTTCGTAATCGATTTTCTCTTCCGTCCCGCAGGGGCGCGGATTCAATAGCCAGCGGCATCGCCCCTGGAAACGGATTGCCATAAATCAGAAGCCCTGAAAGGGCGGTATAACTATCGCGCCCTTTCAGGGCTTTTTCTTGTATGACGCATCACCCGGCGCGTTGCGCCGGGCTATTGAATTTCGCCTCTTCGAGGCTTTCTAAAGACTGTGCTATGATTTTTTTACTTCATTGACAAGAGGTTTAGCCATGGCACGCGGGAGAAGGTTCAGGACGACGCGGCGCAGCCCCGATAGCGAGCGCTCTTTATTTGAACAGAAACTGACCGGACGCTATTCGCGCACGCTCGACCGCACGGACCTGCTGGGCCTCATACGCGGCGGCGAAGACACGCACCTCGAATTCAAAATCCGCCTGGTCAACACCGAAAAGATCATCGCAGAGATAGTCGCTATGGCTAACTCGGGCGGCGGCGCGATCATCTTCGGCGTAAACGACCAGCGCCGCCTCGAAGGGCTGGACGACCCCGAACTGGTCGAAGAGCAGCTCATAGACATATGCCGCAACCAGATCAAGCCCCCGATACTCCCGCGCATAGACAAGGTCTCTTTCGATAACGCCGTCCGCATAGTCGTGCTCCAGGTCGACGACCGCCGCGCCCCGCACCAGACGCCCGACAACCGCTTCTTCATCCGCATCGGCTCGACAAAGCGCGAGGCCGACGGCGCGGAGATCGCGGCCCTGTTCGCGCACTCGCGCGCGGCTTCGTTTGAAGACATGCCGCTGGTCCGCGCCGCCATCGAAGACGTTGACGAGGCCCTGGTCTGGAGCTACGTGCGCGACCTCGAAGGCGAGACCTTCCGCGAGCCCGCGGGCTTCCCGACGGCCGAAGCCATGCGCGAGCTCGCCCTCGCGGCCGATTACGGGATGAGCATAACGCCCACGCTCGCCGGCTTTCTGCTGTTCGGCCGCGCTTCGGCCGTCGAGCAGATCATCCCGCAAAGCAAGCTCACCCTCGCGCGGTTTTCCGGCAGCGACGCGAACTCGCCCGTCGTCGAGCGCGCAGAGGTCTTCGGCAACCTGACAAGGTTGTTCGATCAGGCGACGGCCTTCATCAAGCGTTACGCGGACCTGTGGGACGCGCGCCCGCCTCGCGCCGCGGCGAACGGCGATGGGCGCGAGCCCGTCCGCGCGCGCGCCAACTACTCGAAGGACGCGGCCGTCGAAGCGCTCACGAACATGCTGGTACACAGCGATTATTCGATCGGCGGGTCGAGCTCGCGCCTCTTCCTGTTCGACGATCGAATGGAGTTTGTAAACCCCGCGCGCACGACCGGCCTGACGCGCCGGGCCGTAGAGCTGGGCGCGCCGACCGCGCCGAACCCGCGCCTCCACCACGTCTTCACAAGCCTGGAGTACGGCATCGCAGCCGGACGCCGCGGCCTGCCCGCGCTCAGGCGCGCACACTACGCATTCACCCGCCGCGAGCCGCGCATTTCCCTGCTCAACGGCGAGTTCCGCCTCGAACTCGCGGGCGTGTGAGCGAACTATTAATTTTTTAATTGACAACCCGGAGCCGACTTTAGTACTCTACGCGGGCGGAAATATTAATTCATTAATAATTGCTGCGGAGGTTGCTTTGGGAAGGAAGAGATCGCCGACGCTGACCGAAGCGGAGCTGAGATTGATGGAGGTCTTATGGCAGAAGGGCGCGGCCACGGTAGGCGAGGTGGTCGAGGCGCTGCCGCGCAAAAAGAGCGTAGCCTACAGCACGGTTTTGACGACGCTCAGGATTCTGGAGCAGAAGGGCTACGTCCGCCACACGAAGGAGGGCCGCGCCTTCATCTACCACCCGGTCGTAGACCGCCGCCAGGCCTGTCACAACGCAGTCACCTATCTTGTCAGCCGCTTCTTCAACAACTCGCCGGAGCTGTTGGTGCTGAACATGCTCGAAGACGGCAAGATCGATCCCGAAGAGCTTGAACGGCTGAAAAAACTGACAGAAGAGAAAGATTGAGAGGTACGGTTATGCCACTCTTTGATCTCGTCGAAACCGTAGCGCGCGCCACCGTCGAAGCGATGCTCAACGGGCTGTGGCAGGGGACGATTGTCGTCGCGATGGTCTGGGCTTTGTTAAGAGCGATCCCGCGGCTGAACGCGACCACGAGGTACGTCATCTGGTGGGCGACATTGATCGCGGTAGTCTCTCTTCCGATAGTCGCCGCGCGCGGGTACGGCTTCGCGCACGGGCATGAGGACGCGCCGGCCGGCCCACATGAGATCGCTTTTACTTTCGAGGCGACGCGCGAGGCGAGGCCGTTAAGCTCAAGCACCCCGGCGGTCGAACTAGTCAGCTTGAATGAAGCGAGCGAGCATTCGCGGCCGGAGCAGGTCAGTCCGGCCGCGCCTTTTTTCCCGGTCAGGCTGCCGGGGCGGTGGGCGATCTTTTTATTCGCGGCATGGGTCCTGACCGTGCTCGCGATGATGGGGCGCATCGCGTGGAGCTACGCTTACCTGAGGCGCGTGAGGCGGAACTGCTCGCCGCTCGCGGGGTCACCTCCGGAGGGGTTGAAGCGGTGGCTGGCGCGCGCGCGTTTGAGCAGGCGTTTCCAGTTGCGCGGCTCGGATGAGACGAGCGTGCCGATGGTGATCGGCTTGATGGAGCCCGTAATCGTCATTCCACAGGCGCTGGCGCGGGAGCTGACCGAAGAAGAGTTCGAGCAGGTTGCGCTGCACGAGATGGCGCACGTTCGGCGTCGGGATGATTGGATGAAGCTCGCGCAGCGGCTCGTCGAAGCCTTCCTCTTTTTCCACCCGGCGGTCCTCTGGATAGGCAGGCAGTTGAATCTTGAGCGCGAGGTCGCCTGCGACGACGCGGTAATATCGCTTACGGGCAGGCCGCGGCCTTACGCCGCTTGTCTGGTAAGGCTGCTTGAGCTTACGGCCTCGCGTCACACGTCGCTGCTCGCTCCCGGCGCGGTGACGATCAAGCGGCAGATCTCCAGCCGCGTAGAGATGATCGTCGATAAGAGGCGGAACGCTACTCTCTCGCTATCAAAGGCCGGGTTGTTAATAATGCTCGCGGCGCTCGCGCTGGTCGTCGCCCAGGCCACCCGCATCGCGCCCGCGCTCGCGCTGACCGAGCCGACGGCTGCTTCTGCTGAACCCACGCGAGAGTTGCTCGCTCGATCACCGGAAGTCGAACTCGATCTGATCAAGCGTGCGGCCGGGACTTCGAAAGATGTCAAGACGCCGGCCAACCCTGCTGACGCTGACGCGTCACGTCAAGAAGACGACAAACTGATCGGCTCGCAAGTTGAAACCGACGCGTCACGCGAAGCGGTATTCAAGCCTGTCAAACATGCGCAGGGTTCGCTGCCAGAACCTCCGGAGCCGCCAACACCGCCGACGCCGCCCGGACCGCCTCCGGTCCCGCCCTCGCCGCCCGTGTCGGTCCCGGCTCCACCCGCTCCGCCGGCCGATCGCTCGCAGGAAGCCCGCACGACCTATGATCGCTTGATGGCTGAGTATAATCAGGCGATCGAAAGATACCGCGAGCAACTGCGCGGGTACGACAAGGAGATGGAAAAATACCGCGAAGGGATGCGTGGTTACGACGGCCAGCTTGAGCAATATAACAAAGAGCTGCGGCGGTATAACGAAGATATGGAGCGGTACAGGCGAGAGATGAACGAGTACACGAGGCGGCTCTTCGGGCTTGTGCCGGGCGCGGTCTTAAACGTCATCTCCGAGCAGATCGCCGCGCTCGACTTGAAGCTCGACGCGCTTGAGCGCGATAAGCTCAACCTAGGGTTGCAGCAGATCGCCGCCGCGCTGGCCGAGGACCTGACGGAAAAACTAAAAGACCTTAAGATAAACCGCCCCGAAGGCCGCATAACTATAGTATCATTCCTCTCCACGGGCGCCTTGCGAACCAGGCTGAGAGAATTTTTCAGAACGATTGACGGCGGATGGGACGAGGCGACAAGATCGAGTCTCAACCTTGCGGCCGACCGCGCCGCGCCAGCTCTTCAAAGCCTGGTCGTGTACAGATGGCCGAATTGAGGGGGATAATGATGAGAAGATTATTCTTTCTGATCTGTGTCGTGGCTCTGTCTTGCTCGGCGGCCTCCGCGCAGGAGCACAACGGCCCGAGGCTCTTCCGGCAGGCGGCCGTCAACCAGACGCACATAGCGTTCTCTTACGCAGGCGACATCTGGATCGTCGAGCGAGGCGGCGGCCAGGCGCGGCGGCTGACTACGGACCCGGCCAACGAAGACTTCCCCATGTTTTCGCCGGACGGCACGCAGTTGGCTTTCTCAAGAGTCATAGGCGGCGACTGGGATGTCTGCGTGATTCCAGCGGCGGGCGGCGAAGCCCGGCAGGTCACGTACAGCCCGGAGCTCGACATAGTCCGCGGCTGGACGCCCGACGGGCGAAACATCCTCTTCGTCTCGCACCGCGACGAAGAGACTGTCTTCCGCCTCTACAGCATCCCCTTCCCCGGCGGGGTGCACCCGACGCCGCTCCCTCTGCCCGTAGGCTTCAACGGCTCGTACTCGGCCGACGGCTCGCGCATAGCCTACACGCCGAGCGACACGATAGGCAGCGAGTGGCGTTTTTACCGCGGCGGCCGTGCGTCACGGATAGCCATCGCGCGGCTGAGCGACAGCCACACGGATAAGCTCACCGTCGGCGAGTTCAACGACCGATACCCGATGTGGGTCGGCGACAAGATATACTTCGTCTCTGACCGCAACGCCATTTATAACCTCTACGTCTACGACCTGAAGACGAAGCTCACCAAACAGCTAACCACTTTCGAACAACACGGGATCAGAAACGCGTCGGCCACAAACGACGCGATAGTCTTCGTCCGCGCGGGCCGCCTCCACCTGTTCGACCTCAAGACTAACCAGGCGCGCGTCCTCGACGTGCGCGCAGACAATGACATGTCCGCGTTAAAGCCGCGCACGGTCAACGCGTCGCGGTGGATAGAGTCGGCGGCGCTCTCATCAAAAGGCGACCGCATCATCTTTGGCGCGCGGGGCGAGGCCCTCGCGTTCGACCCGTCGAAAAACGAATCGCGCAACCTGACCGCTACGTCCGGCGTCGCCGAGCGTTACCCCATGCTTTCTCCCGACGGCAGGCTCGTCGCCTATTTTTCCGACGAGTCGGGCGAGTACCAGCTCCACGTCCGCGCGTCGGACGGCGAGGGCGCGGTCAAAAAGATCGCCGTAGAGCCGAAGCCTACTTTTTACCGCGAGCTTTCGTGGTCGCCCGACTCGAAGCGTGTCACCTTCGCCGATAAACATTTTTCGATCTGGACGGCCGACGTAGATAAAGGCGCGGTCACCCGCATAGACACTTCGAACTATTCCGACCAGGACCGCTTCTACCCCGCGTGGTCGCCCGACGGCCGTTGGCTTGCTTACTCGAAGCACCACGCCAACCGCATGGGGACCATCTACGTCTACGACACGCGGACGGGCAAGAAACATCAGATCACCGACGGGAGCATTCACGCGGAGCTGCCCATCTTTGACGCGGGCGGACGGTATTTGTATTTCACTTCGAGCAGCCTGGCGGGGTTGAGCGAGTTCGGCTGGGGGGTGCTGGGCGGGATGATGGCGCGGCCCCTGGTGAGCCGCCGGCTCCATCTGGTGATCCTCGAAAACGGCAGGCCGTCGCCGCTGCTTCCGAACGCGCAGCCGAACACCGAGGTTAAAACGGAGGAGAAGGTCGGCGAAGTGCGAATCGATTTTGAAGAGATTCATCGTCGCATCATCACGCTGCCGCTACAGCCGCGCGATTACGCGGAGCTAGCGCCGGGCAAGCCCGGCTCGCTTTACGCGATGGTGACCGAATGGCCCAAGTCTCCCGGCATTCGCAGCCAGGAGGCGTTGACGCTTTATCATTACAGCCTCTCAAAGCCGCGCGATATGGAGAAGCTTATCGAAGGTCTTCAGCAGTTCACGCTGTCGGCCGACGGAGAGAAGCTGTTGTTCAGGCGCGGGCAGGCATGGGCGCTCGTCGACGCCGACAAGGCGGCCAAGCCTGAAAACGCGCGGCTCGACTTCAAGTCGCTTGAGATCAAGGTCGACCCGGCGGCCGAATACCGTCAGATCTTTCGCGAAGCGTGGCGAGTGATGCGCGATTACTTTTATGACCCGAACCATCACGGGCAGAATCTGGCGGAGCTTGAGCGCCACTACGGCGAGTACCTGCCGTGGGTCGCGCGGCGTGCCGATTTGAATGACCTGATGCGGCAGATGCTCGGCCACATATCCGTGAGCCACCTCGGCGTGGGAGGCGGCGACGCCCCGCCCGGAGGCCCGCCAAGCCGCATAGGGCTGCTGGGCGCGGACTACCGCGTCGATCAGAACCGTTATCAGATCACACGGATATATCGATCAGTGCCGCTCTACTTTCAGAGCCTCAACGTGCCTGCGCCGCTCGACCAGCCGGGAATGAATGTGAAAGAGGGCGAATACCTGCTCGCCATAGACGGCCAGGAGATAGACGCGAGCAAAAGCGTCTTCGCCTATTTCACGGGGAAGGCCGGTCAGGCGGTGAAGCTAAAGATCGGCCCGAAGGCGGACGGAACGGGCTCGCGTGTGATTACGGTCGTGCCCACTTCGGGCGAGAACACGTTGCGGCTGGCCAACTGGGCCGAGCGGAATCGACGCAGGGTCGAAGAGCTGAGCGGAGGCCGATTAGGTTACATCTACGTGCCCGACTACAGCACGGGGATAGAAGACTTTTATCAAGGGCTGCTCGGCTACCGCGAGAACAAACAGGGGTTCGTCATCGACCAGCGTTACAACGGCGGCGGCATCACGTCGGACGCGATCATCGAGATGCTCAGCCGCAAGCCGCTCTACTATTACAGGTTCCGCGACGGCGAAGACATAGCGACGCCTACGAACCACGTCGCAGGGCCGAAGGTGCTGATCATAAACGAGTACAACGGCTCGGCGGCCGAGACCTTCGCATTCATGTTCAAGCTCGGGAGAGTTGGGGCGATCGTCGGCAAGCGGACGGGCGGGGGCGGCATAGGCCCTTACGTATGGACGCCGGACCCTATCGACGGCGGCGGGATACAACTGCCGAACCGCGCGGCTTACAACCCGAACACGGGGAGCTGGGACATAGAGAACTTCGGAGTGACGCCCGACGTAGATGTTGAGATTCTGCCTAAGGACTGGGTTGCGGGGCGCGACCCGCAGTTGGAAAAAGCGGTCGAATTGGCTATGAGGGAGCTGGCGAAAACGAAGCCCGCGACCCGAGTGCAGCCGAAATACCCCGTGCATAAGTAGTGCTGAGTGCTGAGTCCTGAGTCCTGAGTGAAAGCCCGCGGGGGCGCAATTCGATCAACCTTGATGAGACGATATTCAACAGCGCGAGGCTAGAAGCCCCACAGGGGACGCGCTTCAGTAGGAAGCCTCGAAGAGGCGATATTCAATAGCCGAAAGCCCCGTAGGGGCGTGATTCAATAGCCCGGCGCAACGCGCCGGGTGACGCGTCATACGAGAAGAAGCCCTGAAAGGGCGCGATAAGAGTATCGCCCTTTCAGGGCTTCTCATTAATGACAATCGCTTTCCAGGGGCGTTGCCCCTGGCTATTGAATCGCCGCCCCTACGGGGCTTTCACTCAGGACTCAGGACTCAGCACTCAGCACTTCACTGAAGTATGCTGACGCGCGCCACTTCCGCGGCGTCTTCGCCCAGCAACCGCAGCGTCAACTTGTCCTTCATCGAAACCAGCTTCGTCTCGAAGACGACTATGCCCGTGATCGCTTCGCCGGGCTTGACGGCGCTCGCCCTCTCGTTCTGCACCACCTCGGACGGGATTACCTTCGACGTATTGCCCACGGTCGTCTCAAGCGAGATAGAGCCGAGCGCAAGGTCCGCGCTGCTCGTATTCTGGATCGTGTAGCGCAGGTAAGATTTATCGCCGAAGGTCAGGACGTGCTGGTCCAGGAAGATCAGGAACCTTTTTGAGACGACGCGCGTGTTGCTGATCTTGAATTCGCGCAACCCGCTCATCAGCGCGCGCAAGAAGCGGCGCTCGATCTCGCGGTCGGCGCGCTCGGCCGTCTGGCGGTCGGTGTCGACGGCCCGCTGCTCGGCCTGCTTAACGATCTCGGCGGCCTGACGCCGCGCGTTGCGGAGGGTCTCTTCGCCATCCTGCTCTGCGCGCGGGCGTGCCGGCTGGGGCCGCCGCGCCGCCGCGTCAGTCACGTTGACGATGCGAGCGGCCTGGGCCATCGAGACTATGAGCAGGTCAAAATTGTAGATGCGGCTTCCGTTCTCGCCCGTCTTCACAAAGAGGTTGCTCATGCCTTTAAGGACGACGGGCTTGAGGTAAACGTCGTTGTCGCTGCGCTGGACGACGAAGCTGCCGCGCCCGCTCTGCGGGTCGTAAAGGTCGCCGCAGACAATCTCTTTCACAGGTTCCGGGAAAGAGATTCTCGTCGTGAGCCCCTCGGCCGCCCTCACAATGCCTATCTGATCGTGTCCGAGCGTTAAGGTCAAAACCGGCGATTGCGCCTGAGCGGTCGGCACAATCGCGGCCACGCAGACCGGCAGCATGATTGACTTTATGATGAAAGTTCTCATGATCAAATCACCTTTCGGGCCGGGGGGCGAGGTTCCGCTTAGGGGCAGAGGCTGATCATCAATCGATGGTTTGCATTGTGCCATGCGGCGCGGGAGCGAACAATAATAACTTTCCCGCTTACAAAACCGCGATATACTCTGCTCGAATGAAGCTGTCGATCTTAATAATCATTGCCTCATCGATATTGCTCGCGTCTTGCGGCCGCGATGAGCAAGCGTCGGAAACGGGGCGCGCGGCCGATGCGTCTCGGACGAAGCCATGCGTAAACCTGAACACGGCGGCCGAACATGAGCTGATGACGCTGGCAGGGGTGGGCGAAGTGATGGCCCGGAAGATAGTCGAATACCGAGAGCAGAACGGCCCCTTTCGGCGGCCGCAAGACGTAATAATCATCGACGGCTTCAGCGAGCAAAAATATCGCGCGATCTCGGACCGGATTTGCGTCTAACCCGTTTGTGGTTCCCGCGCCGTCTGCTGTAAATTAGATGATTAAGCGTGGGCGGCACGGGTAAGAAATGGACAACTCACTGCCGGTATTGATCGAAGTCAGCCGAGGCGCAATCGTAGAATCCCGCCACCGCGGCGCGGTCGTAGCCCTGGAGCCTGACGGGCGCGTCCTGTCATGCCTTGGCGACGACCAGCTCATCATCTCGACTCGCTCGACCATAAAGCCTATTCAAGCGATCCCGCTCGTCACGAGCCAGGCCGCCGACCATTTCAGATTATCGCCGCGCGAGCTTGCCGTAGCCTGCGCGTCGCACGACGGCGAGCCTATGCACACCGAAGCGGTCGCCGCGATGCTCGACCGCGCGGGGCTCTCGGAGAGCGATCTTCGGTGCGGCGCTCACCGGCCGTACAGCGAAGAGACTGCCCGGCGGCTTGAGTGCGAAGGCAAGCCTTTCACTCAGCTCCACAACAACTGCTCGGGCAAGCACGCGGGGATGCTGATGACGGCGCTCAAGCGCGGGCTTCCGGTCGGGAATTACATAGCGGCGGACCACCCGTTACAGCGCGAGATCATGAAGATCTTCACCAGCATGGCGGGGCTTAAAGATGATCCCTTGATAGCCATTGACGGGTGCAGCGCGCCGACTTTCGGCCTGCCGCTCCGCTCGCTGGCGCTGAGCTTCGCGCGGTTGGCGGGTCCCTGGCAAGAGCTCGACTCCGAGATGGCCGAGGCCGTCAAGCGCATAGTCGCGGCCATGACCGCGCACCCGGAGATGGTAGGCGGGACCAAGAAGGTCTTCGACACGGACCTGATGCGAGTGGCGCGCGGTCGCGTCATAGCGAAGGTCGGCGCGGAATCCGCCTACGCGCTGGGCGTGCTTCCCTGCCGCCAGTTCCCGCGCGGCTTAGGCATAGCTTTGAAGGTCGACGACGGCGCGGCGCGCGCCCGGCATCCGGCGGTCGTCGAGGTGCTGGCGCAACTGGGCTTGCTCGACGAAGGGGAGCTCGCGGCGCTCAAAGAGTACCATAACCCCGTCGTCAAGAATCACCGCGGCGTCGAAGTCGGCGAGATGCGCGCGGTCTTCGATCTAGGTTTTGGCCGAGGGCAAAGATGAACCGCGAGATTCGCTCTCTATTCCCGGTCACGGGAAAATACGTTTACCTGAATCACGGGGCCGTGTCGCCGCTGTCGACGCGCGTGCGCGACGCGATGATGAGCCTCGTCGACGATGTCGTCGAGCGCGGCGCGGTCGGCTACGGCGGCTGGCTTGAGACGTACGAGCGCGCGCGGCAGAGTGCGGCGCGGCTGGTGAACGCGCGCGCGCACGAGATCGCCTTCATGCGCAATACGTCGGAGGCCATCTGCACGGTCGCAAATGGCATCACCTGGCGCGAAGGCGACACGGTGGTCACATCTAACGTAGAGTTCCCGTCAAACTTCTACCCCTGGATGCGCATCAGCAACGAGCAAGGGATCAAGATGAAGCTCGCCCCGGAGCGCGAGGGGCGCGTCGATGCCGACGAGCTGCTTTCGCTCGTCGACGACAGGACGCGGGTGGTGGCTATAAGCTGGGTGCAGTTCGCCAGCGGGTTCCGCTCTGACCTGCGCCGCATAGGCGAGTACTGCCGCGAGCGCGACATCATTTTTATGATCGACGCCATTCAAGCTCTAGGCGGGCTGAAGCTCGACGTGGAGCGCGATTATGTCGATGCTTTCGCGGCCGACGCGCACAAATACCTGCTCGGCCCGGAAGGGGTCGCGCTGCTCTACGTCTCTGACCGCGTGATCGACCGCATAAGGCCCACGGTCGTCGGGTGGACTTCGGTAAATGACTACGAGAATCATCTCGATTACAGGCTCGACTACCGTGAGGGGGCGCTGCGGTTCGAGTACGGCACGCTGAACACGGCGGGCGTTTACGGGCTCGGCGCCGCGATCGATCTGTTTCTGGAGGTCGGCCCCGAACGCATTGAAGAGTACCTGCTGAGCTTGAGCGATTACCTGGCCGAACGGTTGAGCGAAAAAGGCTACGAGGTTGTAAGCTCGCGGCGGCGGGGCGAAACCTCCGCCATCGTCACGTGCAAGCACGAGCGCCACTCGCCTAAAGATCTCTACCGGGTGTTGCGCGAGAAGAACATCATCACTGCGCCGCGAGCCGGGCGGCTGCGCATCTCCCCGCACTTCTACAACACGCGCGAAGAGATCGACGCGCTCATCGACGCGCTACCGTAAGAGCAGTTTCCAGTTTTTAGTTTTTAGTTTTTAGTTCTTGGGCTTGTCGAAAAGTTAGCGGCAAACGACGGATGGCTAAAAACTGAAAACTGGAAACTAAAAACTGTCTTAGTCCGCGCTGTCGGCTGCTTCTTTCAGCTTTCGCTTCGCCAGTTGCTCGCGCACGCCTTGCGTGTAGAGCCTGATGAATTCAATGATGCTCAGCGTCTGCGGCGAGCCTTCGTAATAGAAGGTGCAGGCGTTGCCCACCTCGCGCTGGAGCAGTTTCAAGTCCATGGGGTCGAGCGGGAATTTGACGCAGGCGTTCGGCGCGTGCGCCGTGGTGTAGATCGCGCATCGCGTGTTGTATGGCCCTTCGTCTATGAAGAAGGGGCACTGGAACTGTATCTTGCAGCAGAGGCCGCACCTATTACACTCGCCGCGCTGGTAAGCCTTGTAACGCAAAACGAGGTTGTCGGGCAGGACGTTAGCAAGAAGCGTCCGCCGCAAGGCCGCCCAGGTGTGCAGCGAGAAGGGCGAGCGCACCACCTTCTTCGCCACAGCGCGCGTCATCTGCCAGTACATCCAGCGGCGCGAGGGTAGTTCCGGCGGCAGTTCCGCCATTTTCGTTTCACCCGAAATTATGTTATCGAAGACATGAAGGACATGGCCGCGCTCTTCTTTCTGCTGTGTCATTATTAGCCCTTTTCAATCTCAGATCATGCCAGACAAAAAGCGGAAAGCAATTACTATTCGGTGTGAAGCGTCTCACGAATTGAAGCTGCAAAACCCGGCTGTGGCAACAACATTATAGTAACACCAACCTTGAGGGCCGGGCAAACGGGCCTCAGACGGCCTATCACAGGTTTGATTTTTCGAAGGCGGCGAAGATATTCTGAGCGCGCTATGCGGTCGCCGAGGTTCTGCTCCGAGTGCGGTGAAAAGCTACTGGCACGACCCGGTCGCGGGTCGCGCGCCCGCGCCTTCTGCAAAGAGTGCGCTCCGCCGGCCTGGCGCTCGCGCATCTTCGCGGTCGCGGCGCTCTTTGTTTTGATGACGCTCAGTTTCGCCGCGGGCCGCTACACCGTCGAGCGCGAGCCCTTCAATTTTATCGGCACGCCCGTCGATCTCGCCGCCGCACCCGAAAACGATTCCTTGCCCGCTCAAGCCCCGACCGAGCCCGCCGAGGCGGCTACGGCTCTGTGCGGCGCGCCCACCAAGTCAGGAGCCCCTTGCCGGAGGCGAGTACGCGGCGGCGGCTACTGTTTCCAGCACCGAAGAAAATAAGTCCTGAGTGCTGAGTCCTGAGTCCTGAGTAGTGTCTGAAAAGCCCCGCAGGGGCTCAATGTCTGTAAGATGCCGCCGCGAGTGTCGGCCAACCCCGTAGGGGTTGTATGTTTGATATTCAACCCCTACGGGGTTGGGGCGTACTTACGCTATTGTTCTACAAACATCCGGCTCCTACGGAGCCGAGTAGCTTGCTGTTACTCAGCACTCAGGACTCAGCACTCAGGACTTTAGAATTCACGCCGCGCTTGTTATTATTGATGATTAGAAGGGCATTCGTCGGCCCTGCTGCTCGCCGCAGTCGTTCACGTTTCAAACTGCCTCACTAATGTCGAGATGAAAAAATCCTTGTTCAAGAAGCTTGAGATCGCTTCGCTCGTCGCGGGGCTTGCCTTGTTCGTCTACCTGATAAAGCGGACGGGGCTTGACGAGATAGCCCGCTATTTTCAACTGATGGGCTGGGGGTTCGCTTTGATCCTCGCGCTCTCGGGCGTGCGGAACCTGTTGCGCGCCGGCTCGTGGTTTTTTTCGATAGACCCCCGTCACCGCGCTTTGAGTTTCTGGTCGCTAACAAACGTCATGCTCGCGGGCGAAGCCATCAAGTATCTCACCGCGACGGGGCCGCTCTTAGGCGAGCCGGCCAAAGCGGCCATGGTCCGCCGCCAGGTCCCGCTGCTCGCGGGGTTCTCTTCGATAGTCGTCGAAAACCTCATCTACAACCTCTCGGTAGCGCTCTTCATGTTCGCCGGGCTCCCGGCGCTCGCCATGCTCGTAGAGGTCCCCGACAGGCTGAAGACGGCGGGCTACGTTTTTGCGGCCGCCACGGTCGTCGCGCTTTTCGTCTCGTGGCTCGCGATAAGGGGGCGCTGGTACGTCTTCGCGCGGGTGCTTGAGCGGTGGGCTCGCGCCCGCGCGGGCAAAAGCGGGCGGATAGAGAAGGCGGCCTCGCGCACGCGCTCGCTCGAAGAGAGCATATACTCGTTTTACGAACAGCGGCGCGGGGCGTTCTTCTTGATCCTCGGGCTCAACATGGCCGCGCACCTCGTCAACGTGATCGAAGTCTACGTGATACTCGCGCTTATAGAGCAGCCCGCCTCGCTTTCGGCTGGCTTCGTCGTGGAGTCCGTCACGAAGATCATCAACGCCGCCTTCTTTTTCGTGCCGACGCGCGCGGGCGTTTACGAGAGCGGGAACGAATTCGTGTTGCAGGCCCTCGGCATGAGCACGGGCGCGGGCGTCGCGCTTGCGATCATACGGAAGCTGAGGGCCTTCGCCTGGGCGGGGTACGGGCTCGCCGTGATTCTCATGCTGACGGTCAAGGACCGTCGCGCCGAGCCGGGCGACACGGGCGCGGGCGAGGGGATTGACAAGTCGCCTCAAAAGCTATAAAGGGTCTCATCTGGCGAGCCTACCAGGCCAACAACGAACAAGCTTGAATAGCGTTGAGAGGAAAGATGAGACATTTCCGAATGAGCTTTATCGCGACAATTACCTTTGCGCTTCTCCTGCCCGCAGGCGCGATCGCACAGCAGAAGGCTGCGACAAGCTCTACCGCTCGCTTTAAATATCAGCCGGACAAGATTGAAGTCGGCACGGTTTATCACTACACCAAGTCGAACCTCGACGGCTCAAAGCCCATCACCGTGTCGATATTCGTCACGGCGAAAGATCGCCTTGAGGTGACGAAAGCCGAAGAGGGCAACATAGACTCGGCTCATGTCATAGCCGAGATGGACTGGAATAAGTTTTCGGCCGTCAGGCTCAACGCGGGCGTGATACTCAAAGACGGCTCGCGCCAGCAGCGCGTCACGCTTGAGCTCTCGACAAAAGATGACTCGGTTCTAATAAAGGTCGCGGGCCGGGAGAAGATTGTCGCGGTCGGCCATTACCCGTTCCACATTTACAACTTCGATTTCGTCAGCTTGAACTTTATCTTCCGCCACCTAGTTGACCCCAAGTCTGGATTCGAGATAGGAATCGGCGACCCTACTTTTGATGAGAATATATTTGCTTACAAAGGCAAAGCTTCGTTTCAATATGTCGGAGACGAAAAGCTTCACGGCGTCGATTGCCACAAGTACCGCGTCGGCGGAGAAGCCTTCGGCGGCCGCGAGGGCGCGATCTGGGTGAACAAGAAACGAGGCCACGTCGAAAACATCGAGATCCCGGTCAGGGATAATCCCGACTGGAAGGATTTCAAATTCGAGCTGAAGGCCATTCAAAAGATGACCCCTGAAGAGTGGAAAGAGTTTATGTTCTCAAACATAGGCAAGCGCCCCTATTGATTGCAAAAAGATTGTGATGATTGACACACGGCGGGCTCTGTGTTCAAACCTATCCGCCTCAAGAACGAACAAGAAGGGTTGTAGTAAGCTGGGTTAATCCAGAAGACAGGCAGATTCCTCAACAGCCGGTCATTTCAAACAGCGCCCGCTTTGCGGCGACCCGGATTACCATTTTGAAATCTGAAATCTCAGATGACCTCGGCTTCAGGCCACGAGCTGGCGGAGCACGTAAGGCAGGATGCCGCCGTGGCGGTAGTAATCTATCTCTATAGGCGTGTCTATGCGAATGTTGACGGTCGTCTCTTCCGTCTCGCCGCCCGCGCGGTGAATGACGAGCGTCACCTCCTGGCGCGGCTTGATCTCGCCTTCAAGCCCTACGAGGTCGAACGTCTCGCTCCCGTCGAGCCTCAACGACTGCGCGCTGACGCCTTCTTTGAACTGGCATGGCAGCACGCCCATCCCGACGAGGTTGCTGCGGTGTATTCGCTCGAAGCTCTGGGCTATGACAACCTTTACGCCCAGAAGCAACGTACCCTTGGCCGCCCAGTCGCGCGAGCTGCCCGTGCCATACTCCTGCCCTGCGAAGACTATGAGCGGCGTCCTGTTGGCTTGATAACGTATCGAAGCGTCGTAGATGCTCATCGCCTCGCCGGTAGGCTGGTGTATGGTGAAGCCGCCTTCCGTGCCCGGAACCATCAGGTTCTTGATTCGCACGTTGGCGAACGTGCCGCGCGTCATCACACGGTCGTTGCCGCGCCGCGCGCCGTAGCTGTTGAAGTCTTGAATCTCAACGCCCTTCTCTTGCAGGTAGAGCCCGGCCGGCGCCGACGGCTTGATCGCGCCCGCGGGGCTTATGTGATCCGTCGTAACCGAGTCGCCGAATATCGCCAGCGGTCGCGCGCCTTTTATGTCGCAGAACCGGCCCGCATCCATGCTGAAGCGCTCGAAGTAAGGCGGCTCCTGTATGTAGGTCGATTGAGGGTCCCAGTCGTAGACATCGCCCACCGTGCTCGGTATCTCGTTCCACATAGGGTTCTGCTCTTCGAAGTTGCTGTAGAGCTTTCGGTAGGTATCGGCGTCGAAGGCCTGGCGCATGAAGTCGCGCACCTCGTCCGTCCCCGGCCAGATGTCGCGCAGGTAGACGGGGCTCCCGTCGCTCGCGCGCCCTAGCGGGTCTGTAGACATGTTTATGTTGACCGTGCCCGCCAGCGCGAAGGCGACGACCAGCGGCGGGCTCATGAGGAAGTTGGCCTTTATTGATTGGTGGACGCGTGCCTCGAAGTTGCGGTTGCCGCTCAGCACGCTGGCCGCGACGATGTCGTTATGGTTGATCGCGTCCTCTATGCACGGGTCGAGCGGCCCCGAGTTGCCTATGCAGGTCGTGCAGCCGTAGCCGACGAGGTTGAAGCCTATCTGGTTGAGGTACTGTTGCAGCCCCGTGCGCTCAAGGTAGTCCGTGACGACGCGCGAGCCGGGCGCGAGCGACGCCTTGACCGCGGGCCGCAGTGTCAGCCCGCGCTCTACGGCCTTCTTGGCAAGCAGCCCGGCCGCGAGCATCACGCTCGGGTTAGACGTGTTAGTGCAAGAGGTGATCGCCGCTATCAACACGTCGCCGTGCGTTAACTCGACCGTGCCCTTCGGGAACTCTTCTTCGAGAATATCTTCGACCCGGTCGGGCGTAGGCCGGTTGTTCATCATCTCTATTTCGGTGAGCGCGGCCGTGTTCTTCTCGCTCGACAAACCCGCGCCTTCCGGTACAGTCTCGGCGGCCTGCTCGCCGCCGCCGGCCAGCGGCTGGTCGATCTCGTCGTTGCACAGCCCTATGCGAGTGCGGATGCGCTTATCGACGTCGTCGGCCGATTTGTTATAGCCGTTTTCGCTGAACGGCTTGACGAGCAGCTCGCCGAAGCGCTCTTTGATCTCGGGCAAGTTTATGCGGTCCTGCGGCCGCTTCGGTCCCGACACGCTCGGCTCGACCGAGCCAAGGTCTAAGTCGAGCAGGGTGCTGTATGAACACTCGCCTTTGCGCGGCATGCCGAACATGCCTTGAGCCGTAAAATAGTTGCGCACGGTTTCGACCTGCTCGTCCGTGCGCCCTGTGGCTTTGTAGTAAGAGCAGGTCTCTTCGTCGACGGGGAAGAAGCCCATAGTCGCGCCGTATTCCGGCGACATGTTGGCTATCGTCGCGCGGTCCGTGGCCGAAAGCGTCGCCGCGCCTTCGCCGTGATACTCGACAAACTTGCCCACGACCTTCGCCCGCCTCAGCATCTCTGTGATGTGCAGCACGAGGTCCGTGGCCGTCACCCCCTCGTTCAGATGACCCGACATGTGCACGCCCACAACGTCGGGCGTCAGGAAGTAGACGGGCTGGCCGAGCATGCCGGCTTCGGCCTCGATGCCGCCGACGCCCCAGCCGACTACGCCGAGGCCGTTGATCATCGTCGTGTGCGAGTCTGTTCCTACGAGCGTGTCCGGGTAGTAGATGCCGTCGCGCTCGACCACGCCTTTGGCCAGGTATTCGAGATTGACCTGGTGGCAGATGCCTATTCCGGGCGGGACGACGTTGAAGCCGTTGAACGCCTGCATGCCCCACTTGAGGAACTGATAGCGGGCGCGGTTGCGCTTGAACTCCATCTGCATGTTGAGCGTGAGCGCGTCGGGTATGCTCGAAAAATCGACCTGGACCGAATGGTCTATGACCAGGTCGACGGGGACGAGCGGCTCTATGAGCTTCGGGTCGCGCCCCAGCCGCGCGACGGCCGAGCGCATCGCGGCAAGGTCGACTAGGAGCGGGACGCCCGTGAAGTCCTGCAGCAGTATGCGCGCGACGATGAAGGGTATCTCTTCGGTGCGCTCGGCGGCGGGCTCCCAGTTGGCGAGCCGTCGCACGTTCTCCTCGGTGATGCGCTTGCGGTCGTAGTTGCGCAAGACCGATTCGAGGACTATGCGAATGCTGACCGGCAGGCGAGAGACTTCGCCCACGCCCTCGCGTTCGAGCTGCGGCAGCGAGTAGAGCTCGCCCGTCAGGTTGCGGTTGACAGTGAAGGTCTGGAGTGAGTTGAAAAGGTTGTGTGTCATAAGCTTTCAAGCGTCAGTAGAAGAAGGTGGTGCTGCACAGCTACTGAATTCAAGTTTAAGTGCCGCGTTCCGCTTCGTCAAGCGAGCCACCTTCTTCAACGACGACGCGGTCTCGCTCGATGCGAATCGCGCCCGCGCGAAAGCGCAGATCGCGCTGCGGGAATGGGATCTCGATGCCGTGCTCGCGGAAGGCGCTGTCGATCTGATAATTGAGCTTGCTCCGGATCTGCGGGTGCTTGTGAGGTTCTGTTATCCAGACGCGTATCTCGAAATCGAGCGCCGAATCGCCGAAGCCTCTGAAGTGCGGGCGCGGAGGCGGATCGGGCAGGACCTCTTTGACCGCCCTGGCCGCCTGTACGAGCGCGGCAGACACTTTCTGAAGGTCGCTGCCGTAGGCCACGCCCACGGGCACGTCTATGCGAACGGGCTCGTTGTTGTAAGACCAGTTGATGAACTTGCGCTGGACAAGCTGAGAGTTCGGCACGATGACGGCCATGTTCTCGTTGGTGATTATCAGCGTCGAGCGCACGCGTATGTTCGCCACGCGCCCCTCGACGTCGTCTATCTTTATGCGGTCGCCCACGCGGATGGGCCTCTCGAAAAGCAGTATGAAGCCCGACACCATGTCCGACGCGATGTATTGCAACCCGAAGCCTATGCCTACGGACAGGAACCCCAGTATGACGGCCACGCTCGTCAAGTCGATCGAGAAGCCGACCTTCAACCCGTAGATAAGACCTATCGTAATAATGAGGTAATGAAGCACCCTCAAGAGCGTGTACTGTAGCCCCGCGTCTATGTGCGACCTCGGCAGCACGCGCTTTTTCAAGAACCGCCTGGCGTAGCGGCTGACGAGCCACGCGATTATTATCACGGCGATGAGCAGCAGCAGGCTGAGCGCGGATACTTTGAACTCCTTCTGATTTACGAAAGGGTAATTCAGGTAGTAGATGATCTTCTCTAGGATCGTGTCGCCGAGCGAGGGCGGCGCGATCTGTTCGGTGTCCGAAGAAGGCGGCGGCGGGGCTACGGGTTCTTGAAAAAACAAGATTCGGTCTCCCGGTCGTGTGATGATGATTCAAGCGCGGGGAGGTAATCAAAAAGCGCCACCAGTATCTATAACTATATCACCCCGGCGCGGCCCCAGTCACAGCTAATTCAGTTTTGACAAAGCGGTTGATATAATACTCGTCGCAGCAGATCGAAACCCGAAGGAGTATCGAGGATGCAGAACCAGACGCGCGAGAAGAAGAGGGAGCAGTTTTCCGGCAATAATAAATCGAAGAGCAAGGCGTGGGTCATAATCCCCGCGCTGATAGCCGTCGCGATCGGCGCTTACTTTGCCTTTAATGCTTCGGGCGGCAAGCCGTCGTCGAGCACCGTGACTACGTCGAACCAGGCGGCTGCCGGCCAGGCCGCCGACGTGAGGATACCCGTATCCGAGATCGGCGCGAAGGCGAAGTTTTTCGACTACAACACGGCCGACAAACGGTCCGTGCGCTTTTTCGTGATGAAGAGCTCTGACGGCCAATACCGCGCCGCGCTCGACGCGTGCGACACCTGCTATCATGCCAAGAAGGGCTATCACCAGGAGGGCGACGACATGGTCTGCAACAACTGCGGACTGAAGTTCCACTCGGCGCTCATAAACGAGGTGGCGGGCGGCTGCAACCCGATAGGGCTCGCGCGCACGATCGAAGGCGACCAGATCGTAATCAAGGCGAGCGAGCTGGAGCGCGGCGGCCGTTTCTTCTAATGACGGAATCATTATGCGAATCAGCACGATAGCTTTTGCGAACCTCAAGCGCCGGAAGGGCAAAGCCCTCTTCTTAATCATAGGCATCGCCATCGGCATCGGCACGGCCGTCGCTCTGTTAAGCTTGAGCGGCTCGATCAAAGAGGAGATAGGCTCGCAGCTCGACCAGTTCGGCGCAAACATCGTCGTCGTCCCTCAGTCGCACAGCCTCTCGCTCAACTACGGCGGCGTCAGCGTGTCGAGCGTCTCCATAGACGAGCAGCAGTTGAAAAGCCAGGACGCCACGGACCTGCTCGACATCCCCTACCGCAACCGTTTGAGCATCGTCGCGCCGAAGCTGCTCGGCTCGGTCGAGGTCGAAGGCAAGACCGTGGTGATGGCCGGCGTAGACTTTGACAGCGAGCTGAAGCTCAAACGGTGGTGGCACATCGCGGGCGACCGCCCCGCCGGCCCGCAGGACCTGATAGTCGGCTACGAAGCCGCGCGCGCGCTTTCTGTAATAGAGATGACCGCGGGCTCCGCGCCTAACGACGCCGCGTCGCATGCCTCTCACGTCGGGTCGCACGACGAGAGCGAGAACGAGCATCAATTCAGGATCGTGCGCGACAGGTTGCAGGTCGCGGGGCGTGAGCATCATGTGGCCGGAGTGCTGGCGCAGACGGGCGGGCCGGAAGACCACATGATGTTCGGAGAGCTGGCGCACGTCCAACAGCTCGTAGGCAGGCCGAACCAGCTCAGCCTCATCGAAGTGGCCGCGCTGTGCAAGGACTGCCCCGTCGAAGACATAGTCGCGCAGATCGGCCAACGGCTACCGCACGCGAAGGTGTCGGCCATACAACAATCGGTCCGCGCGCGCGCCGAAACGGTCGAGCGCCTGACTCGCTTTTTCGCCATCGTCGCCGTGATAGTCTTGAGCATAGGGGCGCTTATGATCTTCACGACCATGATGGGCTCGGTCATCGAGCGGACGAAAGAGATAGGCGTCCTTCGCGCGATCGGGTTCAGGAAGGCCCACATCATAAAAGGGCTGGTCATTGAGGTGGCGGTCATAAGCGTGATAGGCGGGCTGGTCGGGTGGGCCGCGGGGACGGCGGCGAGCTGGTTGGCGCTGCCTTACTTCGCCGAAACGGAGATAGCCTTCCAGTTGCAACCCGCGCTCGCCGCGGCCGCCATCACGGCGGGGCTCGTGATAGGCATCCTTAGCAGCTTCTACCCGATCATTCGCGCGTCCCGGCTCGACCCTTCCGAAGCTGTCCGGTACGTGTGAGGGATCCGACCACAGTGTCTTTCATAAGGCTGGAAAACGTCAGCAAGGTTTATCACACCGACGGGACGGGTGCGGGCGTGCGCGTGCTCGCCGACGTGAACGCGAGCGTCGCTGAAGGCGAGTTCATCTGTCTGATGGGGCCGTCCGGCTCCGGCAAGACGACGCTGCTGACGATCATCGGCGCGATGAACCACCCTACCGAAGGCCGCCTGCTGATAGACAACATAGACGTGTATGGGCTCGAAGACGAGCGGCGCGCGGACTTCCGCCGCGAGTACCTCGGCTTCGTATTCCAGCACCACCACCTGATGCCCTACCTGACCGCGGTCGAAAACGCCATGCTGCCGCTCACGACCATCAGTTTGAGCGCGCGTGAAAAACGCGAGCGCGCGATGACCGTTCTTGAAAGAGTGGGGCTCGCCGATAAGGCCGCGCGCTTCCCGAACCAGATGTCGGGAGGCGAGCAGGGGAGGCTCGCTATCGCGCGCGCGATAGTCAACGAGCCCCCGCTCATCCTGGCCGACGAGCCTACGGGCGCGCTCGACACGCGCACGGGGCGCGAAGTGATGGAAGTATTCTTGAGGCTCAACGAGCAAGGTCAGACGATCTTCGTCGTCACTCACAACCCCGAAAACGCCGCGCTCGCCCACCGCATCATCAACATAAGAGATGGCCGCATCGCCGACGACTGAACAGCTCAGTTCTTCGCGTCTGCCTTCGGCTCGGGGATCGGCTGGAACCGAAGCGGCGGGAGCGATATTTTCACGCCGCTCACATCTTTGCCGCGCAGGAAATCTACCATAGCCTGCTGCACGCGCGGCTCGACCAACGAGCTTTCGTGCCCCGCGTTTTCGACTACGATGTGGGCGCTGTGCTTGAAGCTCTTGCGCACCTCGTCGGCTTGCCACGGCGGCGTGTTGTTGTCGAACGAGCCGCTTATGAAAAGCGTCGGCACGTCTGTGCGGATGGCCGATCGGAATTCGTCTCCGAGGTCGGGGTTGCCGAAGACGCGGCCTATCTCTGGGAACGGAAAGTTTATCGTGTCGTTAAAGATCGCCGACTTAGCCTCTCGCTCGATCTGCGCGTCGCGCGCCTTTGAGGCGCCGCTCGCGGCGTCCATCACCATCGTCATCATATTGATCCCCGCGCCGAACTGGTTGTACCGCCTTTCGAGCATTCGCGCCAGCATCGAGTAATCGCCGCGGTCGATCGTGTAGAAGAGCGCGGGGAAGATCGGCAGATCGTTCGTGTCGCCGAGGTCTATCAGCAGGACGAACTGCAAGCCGAACTTACCGACCTTCAGGTCTACGGGCTGGTTATTCCGCCTGTCAGTGATTCGCACGGTTATCGGCTCTCTTTCCAGGCGGTCGAAGACGCGCTTGAGCAGCGCGACCATGTCGGGGACCTTCGGGCCTACGGTCGGGTCCGCGGCGACGACGCGCGCCAGCCGTTCGAGGCTCTTTTGCGAAGTCGAGGGGAGCTTCCGCGTGTGGTTCTGCCCTTCGGTCCCTACGAGGGCGACGCGGTTGAGGTGCGCGCCATGATAGCGTATGGTCGCAAGCCCCAGGTGAGTGCCGTAGCTAAAGCCGACGAGGTTGACTTTCTCAACCCCGAGCGCGCGGCGCAGGTCGTCTACGTCGGCGGCGCTCTCGCGCGTGTTGTAGGCGAGCAGGTCTACGCCCTGGCTTTTGAAATGCGCGGCCGCCTCTTCGGCCCGCTCTTTGAAGACGGCAAAGGCCTTCTCGCGATTCAGAAAAGCGTCGGCCGGCATGGACTGCGTAGCCATTCGCGCAAGGTTCGGGCGCGATAGGCCGACGCCGCGCTGGTCGAGCAGGATAACGTCTCCGACTTCGCGGAGCTTCAAAAACGCGCGCGCGTAGTCCGGCACTCGCGCGAGGTTGATGGCCGACGATCCAGGGCCGCCGTCGAGGTAGATGACGGGCGGGCCGGGTTCGCCAGCCGTGCTTTTCAGCCGAACGAAGGCGAGCTCTATGAGATTAGATTTAGGATTACTCCTGTTCTCTTTAACGAGCAGACGGCCGAGTTCCGCTTCGACCGATTGATCTCCGAATTGCAGCTTGTATGGCTCTTTCTTCAGATCGCCCGCCTTGCGCTCGGCGGCCGGTTTGTCTTGCGGGGATGCAAGGACGGCGGCGCACAGCAAGCAGGCGGATAGAATAAAGCTTACGGTCTTCGGCATGCGGCGCATAGCTTGATTTTCCCTTTCGCGATTCCTGGTTTAAGAAGGATTGGCGGCCTCAAGGCTGCTAACGAACCGCCAAATGCGGATGTTTCAATATCATAAAGGCTAACGCTTCCTGGGAGGCCGCTTGCCAGGCTTCTTCTTAGACTTCGCCTCATCGGAGAGGAATCTTACCCAGTCCAACACAGCAGCCTGGCGCTCAGGCCCGAGCCTCAGCCACCTCCTTAACACCTCAAGCCCCGCGGGGCTGCCTACGGCCTGCTGCATAGTGTCTATCAGCTCGCCAGCGCCTATCGCCTCTCCCCCTCCGTCCCCTTCGGCCCCTCCCCGCCCCAGCCCCGATGCGGCCGAGAAGAGCTCGAACGGGTCCACGCCCAGGCCCTGGGCCAGCACAAGCAGCTTGTCTACGGAGAGGTTGGTGACCTTGGCCGATGTGATGCGGCTGATGTAGGAGGCGGCGATCTTCTGACGGCCGCCTGCTCGTTGCTGCACGTCTTTTATGGAGAGGCGCTTCTGCCGCATTACGCGCTGCACG